>NZ_JBFAWC010000029.1:0-3775 GCF_040680155.1 Streptomyces sp. NPDC052114
GCCCAGGTGCCGCAGCACCGGGCAGAGCAGACCGAGCGCCTGCGCGAATCCGCCGACCACCATGACCCGCTCCGGCGCGGTGCGCGTCGTCGTGCCGGGCCGGTACGCGCTTGTGGTCACCGGGGCCTTCCGTCGCACGTCAGGGCGTGACCCGGGCCACTGAACACGCGCGTTGATCCGTCGGCAATCGTTTGTTGATTGACTCCGATCACCCTGTGCCCGTCGCTATTCGGGGGAAGACAGGAAACGCTCAGTGTCGGATACACGAATATCGGTGGCCGTGCACGCCACCGACCCCCTCAGCCGAGCCGGAGTGATCAGTCATCTCCGGCACCAGCCGACCGTGGAGCTGGTCGACCGCGCCGACGACCCGCCGGAGCAGACGCCACGGGAGACACCCGCCTCCGAGCGGGTCGCCGTCATGCTCGTGGACCGCCTCGACGACCCGGCCGGCACCGAACTGCGCCGACTGGCCCGCTCCACCGACCACCGCGTCGTACTGATCGCGAGCGAACTGCGCGAGCCGGAGCTGCTCGCGGTCGTCGAGTACGGCGTACGGGCCATCCTGTGGCGGCACCAGGCGACCCCGCAGAAGCTGCTGCGCGCGGTGCACAGCGCGGCACGCGGCGAGGGGGAACTGCCGCCCGACCTCATCAACCGGCTCATGACCCAGCTGGGCAGGCTCCGGCTCTCCGCGCTCGACGGCTCGCCGTCCGCGTCCGGCGGGCTCGTACCGACGCTGGGCATGGCGCCCCGCGAGGTGGACGTCGTGCGGCTGATCGCGGAGGGCCTGGACACCAAGCAGATCTCCGAGAAGCTCGCCTACTCCGAACGCACCGTCAAGAACGTCCTGCACGCGCTGATGACGCGCCTGCAGCTGCAGAACCGCGCGCATGCCGTCGCGTACGCGCTGCGGGAGGGATACATCTGATGTCGCCGAACCGACTCCCCTGCACCACCGGGGGAGTACGTACGTGATCCACGAAGTCGACGAGGCACTGCGGGCGCTGCTGCGCGGGGCGCTTCCCGAAGGGACCGGCGAGGTCGTCTTCGAGGCGCCGACCCGCGACTGGGCGGCCCGGCGCAACGCGCCCACGCTCAACTCGTACCTGTACGACATCCGCGAGGACGTCGCCCGCCGCGAGCGCGGCGCGTACGCCGAGCGGGGCCCGGACGGCACGGTGCTGCGCAGACGGCAGCCGCCGCGCTGGTTCCGGCTCTCCTACCTGCTCACCGCCTGGACCAACCGGCCCGAGGACGAGCACCGGCTGCTCTCGGCGGCCCTCGGCACCCTGCTCGCGCACGAGCTGCTGCCGCCGGACGACCTGCCGGCCGCGCTCGCCGCGCTGCGGGCCACCCTGCCGCTGTCCGTCGCCGTGCCGCCGCCCGAATCCCGCTCCATCGCGGACATCTGGTCGGCGCTCGGCGGCGAGCTCAAGCCGTCCCTGGACGTGGTGATCACCGTGCCGTTCCCGGTCTCGCCGGTGTACGACGTGGCACCGCCGGTCATCGAGGGGGTCGTGACCGTGCGCGGCAAGAACGGCGAGCCGGGCGACTCGCGCCCCCGGATGATGCGGACCACGCGGCAGGACGGCGCGCCGAAGCCGGACGCCGGAACGGAGGCCCCGTGAGCGGGACGACGCTGCCCGCGCACCTGGAGTCACTGCGCACGCGCGTGGCCGAGCTGGTGGAACGGCGCGCCGCGGACGACCCCACGGCGGCCGATCCGCTGCGCGGGCTGTACGTGACGGCCGAGACGGCGCACCGGCTGGCCACCACTCCCCCGCCGGAGCCCGGCACGGACGTGTTCCCGGCCGAACCGGTCGACTCGTTCGACGCGTTGGCGCGGGGCTTCGGGCTGAGCACGCTCGACCGCAAGGTGCTCCTCGCCGCCCTCGCGCCCGACGTGGACCGCCGCTTCGAGCCGCTGTACGGCTTCCTCAACGACGACGTGGGGCGGCGCAGGGCCTGCGTCGCGCTGGCCCTCGACCTCGCGGGCACAGGACCCCACGACCCGCTCGCCCGCGCCCGCTTCCATCCGCGGGCGCCGCTGCGCGCCGGGGGCCTGATCGCCCTCGACGACGAGGACCGGCCGCTGCCGGGGCGGGCGCTGCGGGTGCCGGAGCGGGTCGTCGCCCATCTGCTCGGCGACGACGCGCTGGATCCCGAACTCGTCGACCAGGGCGTGGAACTGCTGCCCGCCGACGCGTCCGGCGCCCCGGCGACGGCCGGGGACGCTCCGCCCCCGGCCGGCCGGATCGCCGCGCTGGCCGCCGCCGGGCTGCCGCTCCTGGTCCATCTGCGCGAGCGCAGGGAGGGCACGGCCGCCGCCCCGGTGGCCGACGCGCTGCGGGCGGCCGGACTGCCCGTCCTGCGCCACCGCCCGGCGGCGTCCACGGCGGACGCCACGGCCGTGACGCGCGCCCTGGTGCGGGAGGCACGGCTGCGGCGGGCCGTACTCGTCGTGGGACCCCTGCCGGCCGAACCGGGCCCCCTGTTCCGGTCCCTGGCGACCGGTGACGTGCCCGTCGTGTTCTTCGGGAGCGAGCCGTACGACTCCGGCTGGGCGCCGGACGCCGGGCTGCTCTCACTGGACGCGCCGTACGACAAGGTCGACGCGGCCCGCACCTGGCACACCGAACTCGCCCGGCACGCACCGGAGTTCGCGCCGGACTTCGATCTCGGCGAGGCCGTCGCGCCGTACCGGCTCGGTGAGGAGCAGATCCGGCGTGCCGCCCGGGGCGCCGCCGGGCACGCGGCCTTCGACGGCACCCCGCCGACCGCCGCGCACCTCCAGCACAGCGCCCGGCTCCAGTCCGCGCCGCTGCTCGACAAGCACGCCCGGCGGATCCGGCCCGCGGTCGGCTTCGGCGATCTCGTCCTGCCGGACGAACCGCTCGGCCATCTGCACGAGTTGACGCTGCGCGCCCGGCACCGCGACAAGGTGCTCGGCGAGTGGCGGCTGCGTACCGGCGGCGGCCGCGGACGCGGGGTGATCGCGCTGTTCGCCGGCGACTCCGGCACCGGCAAGACGCTCTCGGCCGAGGTGGTGGCCGGTGAACTCGGCCTGGACCTCTATGTGGTGGACCTGTCGGCGGTGGTCGACAAGTACATCGGCGAGACGGAGAAGAACCTGGAGCGGATCTTCGTCGAGGCGGACCGCACCGACGCGGTGCTCCTCTTCGACGAGGCCGACGCGGTCTTCGGCAAGCGCTCGGAGGTCAAGAGCTCGCACGACCGGTACGCCAACCTGGAGAGCGCGTATCTGCTGCAACGCCTGGAGGCCTTCGACGGGATCGCGGTGCTGACCACCAACCTGCGGGCCAACATCGACGACGCGTTCACGCGGCGCCTCGACCTGGTGGTGGACTTCCCCTTCCCGGACGTGGAGCAGCGCGTCGCCCTGTGGCGCACCTGCCTGTCCGGCACGCCGTGCGCGCCGGACCTGGAGGGCGAACTCGCCGACTGCGCGAAGGAGTTCGAGCTCGCGGGCGGCGCCATCCGGTCGGCCGCGGTGACCGCCGCCTATCTGGCGGCGGGGCACGGCGGGCCGGTGTCGGGCGCGGACGTGCGGGCCGGGGCGCGGCGCGAGTACCGCAAGATGGGGCGTCTCGAACCGGGAAGTTCCCTGCCCTGGCAGTGAGCCGCGGCAGGACGGAACAGTGGAGGGGGGGGGGGGGGGGGGCGCCCCCCCCCCCCCCCGGCCCGGGGCCCCCCCCCCCCCAACAAAAGAAGAAAGAAAAAAAAAAAAATTAAAAGTCTATGGCTTTCTTTG
>NZ_JBFAWC010000029.1:3785-80491 GCF_040680155.1 Streptomyces sp. NPDC052114
GGAGAACATCAAGTCCGGTCAGCTGCCCGGCAACCAGAAATGGAAGCTGGAGAAGCGCCCGGACGGACTGACCCGCCCTCCACTCGTGCGCGGTCCTCGCTCGTACGGAACCGCTTCGGCTCCGCTAGCCGTTCCAGTCCGAGATCGTCCAGCCCATGGCCTTGCTGTTGTCGTCGCACTGCCAGGTGATGGCGCTCTTGTCGTTCTGCATGTCGACGAGGCACTCACCGGAACCGACGGCGACGATGCGGGTCAGTCCGTCCGGGCGCTTCTCCAGCTTCCATTTCTGGTTGCCGGGCAGCTGACCGGACTTGATGTTCTCCGGCGGCGCGTTGTAGATCTGCGCGATGTTCGTGTTGGCCTTCTGGTCCAGGACCTTGCCCGGGGCGTTGGCCGGCTCCAGGGAGTAGGTGTCGGACTCCGGGTAGTGGTGCAGGATCCAGTCCTGGTTCTTCCCGAACTTGTCCGTGAGGGCGGGGTTCTGCCCGACGTAGGTCTCGTCCCGCGTCTTGCCCTCCTTGACCTCCAGGTACCAGCCGCCGCCCTCGGCGCTGCGGATGGTGTGGGTCTTGGGGCCCTTGGGCTTGTCGTCCTGACCGCCGCCACCGCCACCACCGCCGCCCGGCTTGTCGTCCTGACCCGTCTCCGGCGGCGGTTCCTCCTTCTTCTCCTCCTTGGAGGCGCTCGGCGACGGGGTCGGCGCCTCCTTCATGCCGTCGCCCTGCGGGAGCTGCTGCTGCTTGCCCTGCTTCTCCCTGGCCGCCGTGGCCATGGTCGGCTTGTGCTGGAACCACACCACGGCGAACGCCACGAGCAGCGCGACGAGGATCGAGAGCACCGCCATCGCCCAGCGCGGGATCACCGACGGCTGGACGTAGGTGCCGCGCAGCTCCACCGGCTCGGGCACCCCGGCCCGGACCACGGAGACGGTGAAGGGGTGCTTGGTGGTGCCGCCGACCCAGCTGATCGCGCCGGGCTTGAGGTTCAGGTCCGCGAAGCCGGCGCGCCCGGGGGCGACCTGGACCGAGCCGGGCTCGGCCTCGACCTCCAGCTCCTCGCCGTTCTCCCGGCCCGAGAAGGAGGCCGTCAGCTGCTGGTTGCCGAGGTTGTCGACGGCCACCGACGCCTTGGCGCGCATGCGGCCGCGGACGATCAGCGGAAGCAGTTCGGTACGGAGCTCGGCGAACGGGCCCACGGTGACCTGGCCCTCGACGACGTCCGCCGCCTGCGGGGTCTCGCGGGGCCTGACCTGGACGCCGAAGGCGGTCGGGCCCGCCTGCGCGTCGGGCGTGCGCGGCGGCGCGAACTGCACCTCCGCGGTGCCCTCCGCGCCCGGGTACAGGCGCAGCACGTCGGGTTGTACGCGGGCCCAGCCCGCGGCCGCGCCGACGACCTGGAGGCGGTACTCCTCCACGGTGTCGCCGGTGTTGCGCACACGCAGCCGGACGCTCGCGCTGGAGCCCGGCTCGACGGTGGTCGCGGTCGGTTCGAGTGCGGTCCACATGTCGCTCATCGCCCCTTCACGCCGGGGTTGGTGACGCTTCCACCGACGAGTGCCTGCAGTGTCCTGCTGTCCGCGACGCCCGTGGCCGGCAGGCCGACGGACGCCTGATAGTCCTTGATGTGCGCAGCCGTGTTGCTGCTGTATCTCGCCGTGGTGGGCGGCGTGCGGCCGTTCTCGAAGTAGGAGACGCCGTGTTCGGCGTACGCGCGGTCGCGGGCCAGGTCGTCGTCGCTGATGCCGGCCTGCGAGGCCCACCAGAACGCCGCCTGGAGCTGCACGACCTCCCACGTGTCGGCGCCGGAGCGGACGTCGTCGGGGCGGATGCCCTGCGCCCACAGCGAGGTGAGCGTGGCGCGGCCGAGCTCTCCCTCGTCGTCCGTCGCGAAGATCTGCGCGGTGTTGTGGCCGGAGGTCTGGCCGGAGCGGATCACGGCCCTCTGGTAACAGATCAGCTTGTCCTCGGTCTTGGCGTCGATGACGCCGGGGGTGTAGTCGCCGGTGAGTGTGCACGGGTTCTTGGAGCCGAGGGCGGCGAGGCGGAGCTGGGCGTACTGGACGACGACGTCCGACGCGTAGCCGCGCTTCCACGGCGGTCCGGTGCGGGCGTCGTCACCGCCGCCCGGCTCGTCCTTCGTGGCGTCACCGCCGTCGTCGCCCCCGCCGTCGCGGGAGGTGCCGCCGCCTCCGGTGCCGCTTCTCTCCTCGCCGCCGCCGGCGCCCGTGCCGCCGTCGCCGCCGAGGTCGCCGCCGCCCGCCTTGTCCTTCGGGGGCGGCGGGGCGTCGGCGAGCTCGTCCTTGTCGCCGCCCTGCGGGGCCGGGTCGGGCGCGGCGGCCGCCATGTCCTCGCGCGCCGAGCCGTTGAGCTTGGGCGCGAAGGAGAACCAGAACACGACGAACGCGACGGCGAGGGCCGCGAGCACGCTGCCGAGGGTGAGCAGCCAGCGCGGCAGGACCGGGCGCTGGTCGAAGCTGCCCGGCAGTTCATGGGCGTTCTCGTCGCCGGAGCGGCGCACGGAGACGGTGAGCGGGTGCGGCTGCGCCTGCCCGGTCCACCGCACCTGCTGCGGGCGCACGGTGAGCCGTGCGAACACGGCGCGCCCCGGGGCCACCTGGATGCTGGTGGGGTCGGCGTCGAAGACCAGCCGGTCGGCGTCGTCGCGGGCGGTCAGCGTCGCGGTGAGCGGGGTGTTGCCGAGGTTGTCCACGGCGACCGAGGCCCGGCCGCGGAAGCGTCCGACGATGGTGGGCGGCAGCAGTTCGGCCCGGATCTGCGTGAAGGGCGTGACGGTGACCTGCCCCTCGACGACGTCGCGGGACTCGGGCTGTTCACGGGGCTCGACGCGGATGCCGAACGGCGTGGGGCCCGCCGGGACGTCCGGCGAGCGGGGCGGCGCGAAGGAGACCTCGGCGGTGCCCTCGCTGCCGGGGTAGAGCCGCAGGACGTCCGGCTCGACGCGGGACCAGCCCGCCGGGGCGCCGACCAGGGAAAGGCGGTACTCCTCGACCGTGTCGCCGGTGTTGCGCACACGGAGCCGCACGGTGGCACTGCCACCAGGATCAACGGTCACCGCGGCCGGGTCCAGGGAGTTCCACCACGTCATACGGGCACGGTAGGGGGTGCGCCCCCTGGTCTCCTTGTACGAAAGGGCGGCCTTGAGGGCAGCCCACGTTGCCCTCTCGGACCGCTCCCCAAACCTCCGCCGACGCTCAGCCGTGGGCCGGGAGCAGGGGTCTGGGCGCCCCGGGCCGCGCCTCCCACTGGGCGAGCAGCGCGGCGATGCCCGTGGCCTCCATGGCCCCGCGCCGGGCCATGACGCGGTGCGCGATCCGCAGGGCGCCTCTGGCCCGTTCCAGGTCGCCGAGGGCCAGCAGCGCCCGGCCGCGCGCGGCCATCGCGAGGGCGTGGCAGAACGCGTCGCCGAGCTCGCCCTCGACGGCCAGCGCGGCGTCCGCGCAGTCCAGGGCCTCGCCGGGCCGCTCCTGCGCCAGTTCGCAGTAGGCGAGCCTGGCCCAGCACAGCGCCTCCCAGCGGGGATTGCTGGAGCGCCCGTGCAGCCGTTGCGCCTCGCGCAGCAGATCCGCGGCCCCCGCCGCGCGGCCGTCCCTCAGGAGGGCGCAGCCCGCCTGGTAGAGGACGTGCGCGAGGGTGGACGTGCCCCCGGACCGGCGTGCCTGACGCACCGCGCGGGCCAGCGCGGCGTCCGCCTCCGTGCGCCGGCCGAGCGTGACGTACACGCGCGCCATGTGGGACAGGATGCGGATCCGGTCGCCGTGCCCGCCGAGCGCCCCGAACCGGTCGTAGGCCAGGCTCAATTGCTCCAGGGCCTCCTCGTGGCGGCCGGTGCCCATGAGGACGATGCCCAGTTCGTGGCTGCCCTCGGCGGCGATCAGCGGGTCACCGGCCGACTCGGCAAGGCGCAGGCTCTCGCGCAGCGCGCGCTCGGCCCTGCCGTAGGTCTCGGTGCCGAAGTGCGGGGTGCCGAGCAGGCGCAGCGCGCGGGCCGCGGCCTGGTCGTCGCCGTGCCGCCGGGCGGTCCGCAGGGCCAGTTCGGCCAGTGGCTCCAGGTCACGGTGGCGGGCGGTGCCGACCAGGAGGTGGGACCAGGCGGTGAGCAGGTCGACGACGGGGCGCAGCCCGGGCGGGCCGCCGCCGGGCGCGTCGGCCGCGTCCGTCGCGTCGGCGGTGTCCGGCAGGTGCTCCAGCGCCTTCTCCGCGGCCGCGTAGAGCCGGGAGTGCGCGACGACCAGCCAGTCGCGCGCGGCGGCCTCGTCCGGCAGGGCCTTGCCCGCGGAGGCGGGCCGGTGCAGCAGCTGGGGCAGCACGCTGTTCGGCTTCGTGCGGCGGATCGCGGTGATGACGGTGGCCAGCACGTAGTCGAGGAAGCGGAGGCGGGCGTCGGCGCGCTCGCGAGGGCTCTCCTCGCGCTCGCACTGGCGGCGCGCGAAGAGCCGCACCAGGTCGTGGAAGCGGTAGCGGTCCTCGCCGTGCGGCTCCATGAGACCCGCGTCGACCAGGCGCTCCACCGCGTACTCCGCCTCCTCCTCGCTCACGTCGAGGAGGGCGCCCGCGGCGCCCCGGCAGAACGAGGGCATGTAGCAGAGCGAGACCATCCGGAAGGCGTGGGCGAGGTCCGGTTCGAGGGCCTCGTAGCCGAGCCGGAAGGTCGCCTCGACGCCCAGGTCGTCCATCCGCAGCTCGTCCAGCCTGCGGTGCTCGTCGCGCAGCCGGGCCGCGAGGTCGGCGACGGAACGGCCGGGGCGCGCGGCCAGGCGGGCGGCGGCGATACGGACCGCGAGGGGCAGCCCGCCGCAGATGGCGACCAGTTCGCGGGCGGCGTCCGGTTCGGCGGCGACGCGCTCGGGTCCGGCCATGGCGGACAGCAGCCCCAGCGCCTGCGGCTCGTCCATCATCTCGACGTCGATCAGGCGCGCGCCGGGCAGCGCGATGGTCCGCGAGCGGCTGGTCACCAGGACCGCGCAGCCGGGCGCGCCGGGCAGCAGCGGCCGCACCTGGGCGGTGTCGCGCGCGTTGTCCAGGAGCACGAGCACGCGGCGCCCGGACAGGAGCGAGCGGTACAGGGCCGTCTGCTGGTCCAGGCCGTCGGGCACGGCGCTCTCGGGTACGCCGAGCGCGCGCAGGAACCCGGTGAGCGCGCTGCCGCTGTCCACGCCCGGCGCCGGGTCGGCGCCGCGCAGGTCCACGTACAGCTGTCCGTCGGGGAACTCTTCTCGTAAGGCGTGTGCGGCGTGCACGGCGAGCGCGGTCTTGCCGACGCCGCCGAGGCCGGTGAGCGTGGCGACGGCCATGGTGTCGCCGGACGAGGCGGCGTGCAGCGCCTCGGTCAGGAGCGCGACCTCCGCCTCGCGCCCGGCGAAGTCGGGCACGTCGGGCAGGAGTTGGGCGGGCGTGAGAAAGGGCGCGGGCCTGCGGGGTGCGGGCCCGGCGCGGCCCGGGGCCATGTCCATGGCGTACGGCGTCGGAGTCGCCCCGTCACCCGGCTCGCGCCGTACGGGGGTGTCCGGGCGTACGGGCATGAGCGGCCGTACGGATATCTCCGCGCCTACGGACGTCTCCGGACCCACGGGTGTCTCCGGGCGCGCCGGGGCGGCCTGCGGCGCCGCGAGGGTGCGGCGGCGCTGCTCGGCGACGCGCGGCTCGGGCGGGGCGGGGGCCGGGGTCCGCGCCGCCGCCGCGCCCGGCAGCGGAGCGCCCCTGAGCAACCCCTCGTACAGGACGGTGAGTTCCTTGCCGGGGTCGACGCCGAGTTCGGTGGCGAGGGTGCGGCGCGTGGCCTCGTACACGGCGAGGGCGTCCGCCTGGCGGCCGCCGCGGTGCAGGGCGAGCATCAGCAGGGCCTGGGCGCGTTCGCGCAGCGGGTGCTCGGCGGCGAAGACGCGCAGCGGCGCGGTGCTCTCGCCGTGGCAGCCCAGGTCGAGGGCGCAGGCGAAGAGTTCCTCCTGCGCGGTGACGGACAGCTCGGTGAGCCGGTCGCGCTGGCGTCCGGCGTACGGTCCGGGCAGACCGGCCAGCGGGGCGCCGTCGGACAGCGCGAGCGCCGCCGCCAACTCCGCGTGGGCGCGGGCGTGTTGACCGGTCTCACGCAGCCGTCGCGCCTCGGTGACGCGGTCCTCCAGCTCGCAGGCGTCCAGGGCGCCGCGCGGCGTCCGCAGGGCGTAGCCGTCGCCGGCCGACACCAGGAGGCGGGCGGGTTCGCGGGCGCGCCGGTCGGGTTCGAGGAGGGCGCGCAGCCGCGAGACGTACGTCCGCAGGGCGCCCACCGCGCGCGGCGGCGGCTCCTCGCCCCACAGCGCGTCCACCAGCTCCGACGCGGAGACCGGGTGGCCGCCGCGCAGCAGCAGTACGGCGAGGGTGGCGCGCTGCTGCGGGGGTCCGAGCGTGAGGGGCCGTCCGTCGCGCCAGGCGCGCATCGGCCCCAGGACCTGGAACCGCAGGGCACCGCCCGGCTCGCCCGGCCCGGCTCCCCTGCCGCCGTGCCGCTCCGGATCGCCGCCTGCGTCGCCCCGCATGGTCAGCCCGCGCCTCCTTGCCCCATCACTCACCCCGACCTGCCCGTTTGTACGGACCACGAAGGTCCGTACGCACCAAACGTTACGTCAGCACCAGCGGCACCGGCCGCACACGGGGAACATGCACCGGCATGTTGACCAGGTATTGACGACGTTCCACACCGATAGGCGACATATACGCCACCGAACGTTCACATTCAGCCGGATGGGACGGCGTGCTCCACTCCCGTGGCCGAAGGGGCAGTCGGCTCTGCCCTCCGTCAAGCCCGTACGCCTCTGGGGCACCGCCACCGCGGCGGTGAGGATGGTCCGGGGACCAACAGGTCAAGCGGCCCACCGGGGGGAGTTTCCGTCAAGCCTTCAACCGACCGGCACCTCGACGCCGGACGCGACCTCCCGGCGGCGGCGCGTCCGGAGCGGGCGACGGGCTCCCCCTCCCCGGGCCTCCTCCCCTGTGGCCCCGCCCCCTCCACCGCCCGTGCCGTCACGGACGTGGACCCCGCACAACGCACCTGACCTGCCTGGTCCGGACCCGCCCGCGCCACCGCCGGTGGCCGAACGGGCAGCTCCCTCTGCCCTCCACTGCGTCCGCCCGTCTCTACTCGCCGGTTCGTCCATGGGACATCGTCGGGTGGGTACGACGGCGCGCGGTCCCGCCGGCGCGCGGCCCCACGGCCTGTCCTCCCGAGGAGAACCAAGAAAATGCCTAACTACCTGTCCCCCGGCGTCTACATCGAGGAAGTCGCCAGCGGTTCACGCCCGATCGAGGGCGTCGGAACCTCCGTGGCGGCCTTCGTCGGTCTGGCGCCGCACGGACCGCTCAACGAGCCCACGCTGGTGACCAACTGGTCCCAGTACGTGGCCGCGTTCGGCGAGTTCACGGACGGGTACTACCTGGCGCACTCCGTGTACGGCTTCTTCAACAACGGCGGCTCCGCCGCCTACGTCGTCCGGGTCGGCGGCACCGACGGCAGCGAGCCGGCCGCGCCCGCCGCCGAGGCGCCCAAGCAGCTGACCGCCGGCGAGCCGGTGGCGCTCGGCGGCTACAAGGTCGCCGCCATCACCGCGGGCAGCACGAACGGCGGGGCGCTCACCGTCGAGGTGCAGGACGGCGAGGGCGAGGGCGCCGCCGACCGCTTCAAGCTGATCGTCAAGGACGGCGAGAAGGTCGTCGAGAGCTTCGACGTCAGCTCGAAGAAGACGGCCCGCAACTACGTCGTCACCCAGGTCAAGCAGCGCTCCAAGGCGATCGTCCTGGAGGAGGCCGCCGCCGGCGGCACGGTGGCCAAGCCCGACGCGCAGTCCGTGACGCTCGCGCCGCCCGCGCCCGCCGCCCCGGCCGTGCCCGCCTCGAACGGCGCCGTGGCCCACGTCGAGACCGCCCAGTTCATCGGCGACTCCGCCGACCGCACCGGCTTCGGCGGCCTGGAGGCCCTCGACGAGGTCAACATGGTCGCGGTGCCCGACCTGATGGGCGCCTACCAGCAGGGCCTCATCGACGCGGAGCAGGTCAAGGCGGTCCAGCTCGGCCTCATCTCGCACTGCGAGCTGATGGGCGACCGGATGGCGATCATCGACCCGCCGCCGTCGCTCAACGCCCGCCAGGTGCGCCAGTGGCGCCAGGAGCTCGCGGGCTACGACTCGCGCTACGCCGCGCTCTACTACCCCTGGATCAAGTCCTTCGACCCGGCCACCGGCCAGGCCGTGACCGTCCCGCCGTCCGGCCACATGGCCGGCATCTGGGCGCGCAACGACGCCGAGCGCGGTGTGCACAAGGCGCCCGCCAACGAGATCGTGCGCGGCGCCGTCGACCTGGACCTCCAGATCACGCGCGGCGAGCAGGACCTGCTCAACCCGATCGGCGTGAACTGCATCCGCGCCTTCCCCGGCCGGGGCATCCGGGTCTGGGGCGCGCGGACGATGGCGTCCGACCCGGCCTGGCGCTACCTGAACGTGCGCCGCTACTTCAACTACCTCGAAGAGTCGATCCTCATCGGCACCCAGTGGGTCGTCTTCGAGCCGAACGACCACGCCCTGTGGGCACGCATCCGGCGCAACGTCTCGGCGTTCCTGGTCAACGAGTGGCGCTCGGGCGCCCTGTTCGGCCAGCGCCCCGAGGACGCGTTCTACGTCAAGTGCGACGAGGAGACCAACCCGCCGGAGTCGGTCGACGTCGGCCGGGTCGTCTGCGAGATCGGCATCGCGCCGGTCAAGCCGGCCGAGTTCGTGGTGTTCCGTCTCGCGCAGTTCTCCGGCGGGGGCGGCGAGCTGGAGGAGTAGCCGAGAGGCGGGGGCCGGCCCCAGGGCCGGCCCCGACCGCCCGAACCCGCACGCAATCGCAGTAACAAGCAGCAGCAGTACAGGAGAGAACTCCCTTGTCCCTTCAGCCCGGTGATGCGCTCACTACACACAACTTCGGCCTCCAGATCGACGGCGTGATGGTCGAGTACCTGCAGGAGGTCAGCGGCCTGTCCATGGAGCAGGACGTCATCGAGTACCAGCAGGTCTCGGCGGACGGCAAGCCCGTCGTGAAGAAGATGCCCGGCGTGAAGAAGGCCGGCGAGTGCACGGTCACGCGCGGCATGACGCAGAGCCCCGTCTTCAGCGAGTGGATCAACAAGTCCATTCAGGGCGACATGGGTTCGGCGCGCAAGAACGCCACGATCATGATGATGGACTACCAGAACAACCCGGTGAAGCGGTACAACCTCCGCAACGCCTGGTGCAGCAAGGTGGAGACCAGCGGGGTCAAGGCGGGCGACGCCGCCGCGCTGACCGAGCAGGTCACCATCGTCTTCGAAGAGCTGGTCATCGAGTAATGCGGCGCGAAGGCCCGGCGGGGGCGAGTGCCGCGGGTACGCCCGGCACGGCGGCGGCGCGCGAACCGCTGCGCACGGAGTTCGAGTTCGAGCTGCCTCGTGGGTACGTCGACGAGTCCGGCACCGTGCACCGCAACGGCGCGATGCGGCTGGCGACGGCCCGCGACGAACTGGTGCCGCTGCGGGACGTGCGGGTCCGCGAGAACCCCGCCTATCTGTCGGTCGTGCTGCTGGGCCGGGTCATCACCCGGCTCGGCACGCTCGGCACCGTCCACGACGGCACGGTGGAGAACATGTTCGCCTCCGACCTGGCCTTCCTCCAGGACTTCTACCGGCAGATCAACGCCGAGGGGCACACGCGGGCGGCCGTCGCCTGCCCGCACTGCGAGGAGTCCTTCGAGGTGGAGCTGGCCGGGAGCCGCCTGGGGGAATCGTGACGTACGCCGCCGACCGCATCGAGGAGGAAGTCGCGTACCTCGCCTACCACTTCCACTGGGGCATGGACGACATCCTCGACCTCGAACACGCGGACCGGCGCGCGTACGTGTCCCGGACCGCCACGTTGGTGGAGCAGGCGGAGGCGGCGAGGCAGTGAGGCGCCGGGGCGTTGGGTCCGTGGATCCGGGGGTCGGCGGATCGGCAGGTCGGTGTGCAGCTGAGTCGAGGTAAGTGATGGGTCTGTTCAGGTGGCGGCGGGGGCCGCGGGAGGACGCTGCCGCGCCGAGCGCGGCGGAGTCGGCGCGGGCCGACGCGGGCGCCGGTGCCGGAAGCGGCACCGACGCCGGCGACGGGACCGCCGCCCCCGGGCGGGGCGGTGACGGCGGCTGGGCCGCCGCGCCGCCGGTCCAGCGCGTCCTCGCGGCACCGCGCACGGTCGCCGAACGCGGCTTCGGCTCGACGCTCGCCACGCACCAGAACCCGTCCTTCGGCGGTGAGCTGGGCCACGCGGTGCGTTCCTCGGCCCCCGGCGGCCTGCTGCGCGACGTCCTCACCCCGGTCGCCGGCCGCCCCGGCAGCCTCGACCTGCCCTCGCTGCGGCTGCCCGTGCGGGGCGTGGCGGAGACCACCGGCGCGGACGCGGAGGGCGACGCCGCCCTGCCGCGACCGCGGTTCGGGCAGTCCGCTCGGGGTGCGTCGGCTCCGGGCGCGGACGTCCAGCGGTCGGGCTCGCGCGCTCCTCGGAGCGGCGGGTCGCCTCGCGGTGCCTCGGGTGCGCGGACCACCTCCGGTCCGGTGGGCGGCGAGCCGGGCGCGTCGACCGCGGCGCCGGGGACGGGTGTCCAGCGGGCGCCCGCGTCCCAGGGGGGCGCCAAGGATTCCCCCGCGACGGAGGCGGCGCGGGACTCGGGCGTGCGACGCCCCGCGCCGGGTACGGCGGCGTCCGCGCCCAGTCCATCGAGTACGCCGAGTACACCCAGTTCATCGAGTACATCCAGTCCATCAAGTGCGCCGAGTGCACCTGGTGGGTCTCGTGCGTCGAAATCCGCTGACAGTGCGTCACCCTTGGTGCCCGCGACCGGTGTTCAGCGCTCGGCCGCTTCCAGCGGTGGTACGCGGCCCACGGTGGGCCGGGAGGTCGAGGCCCCCGGGCAGCCCGGCGACGGTGCGGACCGGCCCGCTCGTGGCACGTCGACTCCGCCTTCCGTGCCCGGTGTTCGGCGTGCGGCCGCTTCCCGTGGCGGTACGAGCCCTGCCGCACCGGGCCCGGAGGCGTCCCGCCCCGCGCAGGGCGCCGCTCTCCCTCCGACGGCCGGGGTGCAGCGCTCGACCGCGGCCAGTGGTGGCACGCGGCCCACCGCGGGCCGAGGCGGTGACGTCGGCACGACGCCGGACACCGGAGCGGACAGCCCCTCCCCCCGCACGTCGACTCCGCCCGATGCACCGGCCGTTCAGCGCTCCTCCGCCGCTCCGAGCAGCGGTACGCGCCCCGCGTCGAAGCCCGTGGGCGACGCGAGCGACACGGGCAGGACGCCGAGCCGCACGTCGGGCCCGGACGCGCCCCGCCCCTCGCGCGGTGCGTCGACTCCGCCTGCCCGGAGCGGTGTTCCGCGCTCCGCCGCGCCCAGCGGTACGACGCCCTCTCCGGCGGCCGCCACGGGCGCCGGGCCCGGCGCCCCCGCCGACCGGCCCGTCCAGCGTGCGACCAGGTCCGGCGGACAGCCGCCCCGTACGCGTACACAGCCGGACTCCTCCACGCAGTCGGCCGCGGAGCCCACCGCCCCCCTCACCGGCGCCCGCAAGGCCCCCACGACGCACCAGGGCACGCCCGCCGACACCGGCACCACGAGCCCCGGCGCCGACACCCCGTCCGCGCCCGGCCCTGCGGGAACCCCGGCCCGGCAACGGCCGACGGGCACGCCCGGCCGGCCGGCCGCGCCGAACGCCACCACGGGAAACCCCACGTCCGGCGCCACCGCGCCCGGCGCCACCGGCACCCCGCCCGTGCAGCGCAAGGCCACCGCCCCCGCCGAGAGCGCCGGTACGCCGCCGCCCGGTACCCGGACCGCCCCGGCTCCCGCCCCCGCCCCCGCCCCCGCACCCACGACGGCCGCCGCGCCCGCCAAGGCCCCCGTGCCCACCGGCACCCCCGACCGCACCGCGCCCCTGACCGGCTCTCGCGGCGCGGTGTCGTCCGACTGCGTCGTGCCCGTCGTGCAGCGGTCGCGGGCCGGGCGCTCCCCGCTCGTGTCCGCGAAGCCCGCCGTCGTGCCGGAGCGGCAGCTCTTCCCCGTGGGGACCAGGCGTCCGGCGCCGTCCCCCGCCGCGGCCGACGGCGCCGCGCCCGCCCCGGCCCCGACCTCAGGACCGGGCACGCCGAGCCCTCGTACCGGCTCGCTGCCCGCCCCGGACGCCCCCTCCGGCGTCCGGACCACCGACGTCCCTGGTCCGGTGCCCCCCACCGGACCAGGGGCTGCCGACCCCGCCGCTGTGCGGGCGGGCTCCCCCGTCCAGCCCGTACAGCGGCGGCCTCTCGTACGCCGGGTCCGGCGCGCGCCGGACGGCGCCGCCACGCCGACCGGCAGGCCCCGCACCGGACTCGGCGAGCCCCTCAGCCAGGCGCCCACGCCCCCGGCGGCCCCCGCGCCGCAGGGCACCCCGCGCTCGACGCCGATCGGCGCGCCGGTCACGCCCCTCCAGCGGGCCGTACCCGGCGAGCCCCAGGCACCCGCCACGGCGAAGGCGCCCACCGTGCCTCCGGCACCTCCGACGCCCGAGCTCGCCCTCCGGCCGGAGCCCGAGCCGCAGCCCGAGCCCGCCCGCGCGCAGGAAGCCCGGCCGCGGGCGAAGGCGGCCGCGCCCCAGGCGAAGGCGCAGGGACCGGCCCGGCCGCTGCCCGTCGTCCCGGTCAACCGCCGTCTCGCACCCGGCGGTTATCACCCCGAGCCCGCCTCCGGCACGGCCGCCGCGAGCCCCCGCCCCCTGACGCCGTCCCGAGGCCTCGCGGCCCGGACCCAGGCGGCCAACGACGCGGGAGCGCCCCGGACGACCGGCGCGGGCGCACCCGCCCGAGCGGCGGCAGCGGCAGCGGCGACGCCCGCTGCCCTGCCCGCACCGGCGCCCACACCCGTCCCGCTCCAGCGGTCCTCCGCCGCCGCCCGGCCCCCGCGCGGCGGCGGCCCGTCCGCGGGGTCCGCCGCCCCCGTCGTCGTACCTCTCTCCCCGCCCGGCCCCCGGGCGTCCCACCGCATGCCGACACCCGCGCCGATACCCGCGGCCGTGCCGCCCGCCGCTCCGCTGCGCACCGTGCGCCGCGCCCGGCCCCCGGCACCGGCGCAGACCGCCGCCCCGGCTCCGGCCGCGCCGCCGCCCGCCGTCCAGCGGCAGACGGCCGCCGCACCGCCCGCGGCGGCTCCGGCCGCACCCGCCCCGGCGGCCCCGGCCCGCACCACGGTCGCCAGGACCCCCGCACCGGCCGAGGCGCCCGCCCCGGCCGCCGACGCGCCGGCCGCCAGATCCGCCCCCGCCTCCGAGTCCAGCCCCTCCGAGCTCGACGAGCTCGCCCGCCGGCTGCTCGCCCCGCTCTCCCGGCTGCTGCGCGCGGAACTGCGCAGCGACCGCGAGCGCATCGGCAGGCTCCGCGACCACGGCCGCTGACCCCCGCCCACCGCCACCACTGGAACGAACCCGGAAGAGAACCCATGCCCTCGACCCTGGACCCAGGCTCGACCGTCTTCTTCAAGCTCACCATCGACGGCCAGGACCTCGGTCTGTTCAACGGCTGCGACGGGCTCTCCTCCGAGGTGGAGGTGGAGCAACGGCAGGAAGGCGGCAACAACGGATTCGTCTGGCAGCTGCCCACCCGCGTGACCTTCTCCACCATCCGTCTCACCCGGCCGCTGACCGCCGACACCTCCCGCGTGGCCGCGTGGATCTCGTCCATCGCGACCGGGATCCAGCGGCCCACCGCGCAGATCGCCGCGCTGCGCGCGGACGGGTCGATCGTCGCGCAGTGGGGGCTCGTCGAGGTGCTGCCCGTGCGCTGGCAGGGGCCGAGCCTGAGCCCGGACAGCCCCTCCGTGGCGACCGAGACGCTGGAGATCGCGCACCACGGCTTCACCGACGCCGGAGGTGCCTGAGATGGCCGCGCCGACCGGAGGCAAGGCGGGCGCCAGCCTGGTGCGCGCCGCGCTCGCCATCCACCAGCCGCCCACCGACCTCGGCGGCTCGATGGGCGGGCGGATCGGAGAGGTGGAGTTCCAGTTCAACCCGACGCAGCTGCAGATGGCGCGGTCGGCCGAGTGGCGCACCCAGCCGGCGGTCGCCTACACGCGCGGCGCCCCGCCGAAGTTCACCGGGTCCGTGCCCGCCACGCTCCAGCTGGAGGTCTTCCTCGACTCCTCCGGCACCCCCAACTCGGGCAAGGTGCAGAAGCAGGTGGAACTGCTCCTGTCCTGCTGCGAGGTGACACCGCAGAGCGTCACCACCAAGCGGCCCTCGCCGCCCTGGGTGCGGTTCTCCTGGGGGTCGTTCAACACCGTGCAGTTCGTGGCGTACGTGACGAGCGTCAGCGCCACGTACACGCTCTTCAATCCGACCGGCGAGCCGATCCGTGCCACCTGCGCGCTCTCGCTCACCGAGGTCGCGATGCCCACCAAGGGCCAGAACCCGACGTCCGGCGCGCTCTCGGCGCGCCGGGTGCACCGCACCGTCGCCGGTGACTCGCTGGCCTCGCTGGCGTGGCGCGAGTACGGCGACGCCACCCGCTGGCGGCTGATCGCCGAGGCCAACGACATCGACGACCCGATGCGGCTGAGACCCGGCACCGAACTGCTGCTGCCCGCCGCCGACGAGACCCGCCCCGCGCACGTGGAGTCCTGATGAGTGAGAAGACGTACACGAGCGTCCTGCACGCCGAGATCGGCGGTTCCCGCCTGCCCGACAAGCTGGCCGTGCTGCTCGTCGAGGGCTGGGTGGACTCCAGCGTGAACGTGCCGTCCGCGTTCCAGCTGACCTTCGTCGACAGCGGCGGCGACATCCTGGAGAAGTTCCCGCAGATCAAGGTGGGCGCCAAGGCGGTGCTCAGCCCGTTCACCGACGGCGTGCGCGGCAAGCCCATGCTGACGGGCGAGGTGACCGCCCTGGAGGTGGACGCGGACGGCGGCGGCAAGCAGCTGGTCGTGCGCGGTTACGACCCCGGGCACCGGCTGATGCGCAACCGCCGCGTGCAGGGCTACCCGAACATGACGGCCTCCGACATCGTGCGCCGCATCGCCGGTCTCAACAGCCTCAAACTCGGCAAGATCGACTCCACTCCCACGGTCTACGAGCTGGCCACGCAGCCGAACATCACCGACTGGGACTTCCTGTCCCGGCTCGCCCAGGAGAACGACACCCACCTGTCGTTCGACGAGAAGGGCAAGCTCTGCTTCGCCAAGCTCGCCCCGGCCGCCGGCGCGCCGTCCGACACGACGCCCGCCGCGCAGAGTCCCTACGTCCTGGAGTTCGGGCACAACGCGCTGCACAGCCGGGTCTCGGTGACCTCCGCCGGGCAGGTCGACTCGGCCGGGGCGCGCGGCTGGGACATGCGGGCCAAGCGGGCGCTGTCCGCGAAGTCGCCCGCCGTGACCAGCAAGGACATCGTCGCGGACATCACGCCCGCGCAGCTCTCGAAGCCGTTCGGCAAGGCCGAGCTGACCAGCACGCAGACGCCGTACACCACGCAGGCCCAGGTCACGCATGCCGCGCGGTCGCTGGCGGACGACGTGTCGGGCTCCTTCGCGGAGATCGAGGTCGCGGTCACCGGCAACCCGGACCTGCGGCCGGGGCAGCCGGTGGCGCTGAAGGGGGCGGGCTTCCCGTTCGAGGGCAAGTACACGGCGACCGGCGTGCGGCACCTCTTCGAGTCGGGGCGGCAGTTCACGACCTGGCTGACGGTCTCGGGGCGGCAGTTCCGCTCGCTGTACGGGCTCGCCTCGGGCGGCTCGGACGCCGCGCCGCCGATGCCGGGCGTCGCCATGGCGCTGGTGAGCAACGCCAAGGACCCGCTCAAGATGCACCGCGTCAAGCTGCGCTTCCCGTGGCTCTCGGACACCTACGAGAGCGACTGGTGCCGCATCGCGCAGCTCGGCGGGGTGCGCGGCGGCGGCCTGATGATGCCCGAGGTGGGCGACGAGGTGCTCGTCGCCTTCGACCGGGGGTCCCTGGAGCACCCGTACGTGCTGGCCGGGCTGTACAACGGCAGGGACAAGCCGACGCCCAACACGGACGGGCTGCAGCCGATCGACCCGACCAGCGGGCGCGTCAACTGGCGTTCGGTGTCCTCGCGCAGCGGCCACACCATGGAGCTCGTCGACGCCAAGTCCCGCATGAAGAGCGGCATCCGGCTGCAGACGGGCAACGGCCGGCTGACCGTCCACATGGACGAGACGAAGACCAGCGTGACCATCCGCAGCGACGGCACCGTGTCCATCTCCGGCAGCCGCAACGTCAGCATCAGGGCGGGCGGCAACCTGTCGCTGACCGCGGGCGGTTCGCTCACCATGAGCGCCGGCGGGATGGTCGACATCAAGGCGGGCGCGAAGTTCGGGGTGAACGCGGGCGGCATGGCGGACATCAACGCGACCGGCGCCGTCAGCGTCAAGGCGGCCGGTGCCGTCGGGCTGACCGCGGCGGGCGCGGTCACCCTCAACGCGGCCGGCGCGCTCACCGCCACGGCGGTCGGCCCGGCGGCCGTCAGCTCGGCGGCCACGGTCACGCTGACGGCACCGGCCGTGCTGCGCAACGGCCTGCCCTTCTAGGCGGCCTGAGGGAGTTGAGCGACATGCGTCTCAAGGGGAGCACCGGACATGAGTGAACAGTTCGTCGGCGCGGGCTGGACGTTTCCGCTGCGCATCGACGCGGGCGGCGGCATCGCGCTGGCGCGGCGCGAGCGCGAGATCGACGAGTCGATCCGGCTCGTGCTCGCCACCGCGCCGGGCGAGCGGCCGATGCGGCCCGAGTTCGGCTGCGCCGTCCACGACCTGGTGTTCGCGCCGGTCAACGAGGCGACGGCGGGCCGGATCCGGTACGAGGTGCGCTCCTCGCTGGACCGCTGGGAGCCGCGCATCGAGGTCCTGGACGTCGAGGTCACCCCGGCGCCCGACGACCCGTCCGTCCTGTTCATCGACGTGAGCTACACCGTGCGCGGCACCAACAACCCGCGCAGTCTCGTCTTTCCCTTCTACGTGATCCCGTCCACGGAATCAGAGAGCGGAGTCTGAAGTCCGATGGCCCTGCCCGCACCCCACCTCGACGACCGGCGCTTCCAGCAGTTCGTCGACGACGCCAAGCGCCACATCCAGCAGCGCTGCCCGGAGTGGACCGATCACAACGTCTCCGACCCGGGCGTCACCCTCGTCGAGGCGGTCGCGCACATGGCTGACCAGGTCGTCTACCGCCTCAACCGCGTGCCGGAGAAGAACCATCTGGCCTTCCTCGACCTGCTCGGCGTCACGCTCTTCCCGCCGTCATCGGCCCGCGCGGACGTCACGTTCTGGCTCTCCGCGCCGCAGCCCGAGCCGGTCGTCCTGCCCGCGGGCACGGAGGTGGCGACCAGCCGCACGGAGACCGAGGAGGCGGTGGCCTTCGCGACCGAGGCGGACCTGACGGTGGTGCCCTGCGAGCTGGCGGCCGTGCTGCGGCAGGAGTCCGGCGGCACTCCGCAGGACTGCGGGCAGGACATCTTCGGCGGCAACGACGTGTCGGTGTTCGGGGCGTCCCCGCGGCCCGGCGACACCCTCCTGTTCGGGCTGAGCGCCGCGGTGCCGCGGTGCGCCGCCGTCCTCCAGCTCGACAGCCGCGTCGACGGCGTGGGCGTCGACCCGCGTCAGCCGCCGCTGGTGTGGGAGGCGTGGACCGCGGACGGCTGGACCATGTGCGAGGTGGCGGAGGACACCACCGGTGGCCTCAACCGGCCCGGCGAGGTCATCCTGCACATCCCGGCCGGGCACCTCGTCTCGCGCATCGGGCGGCAGGACGCGGGCTGGGTGCGCTGCCGGGTGGTGGAGGCGGCGCCGGGCCAGCCGTTCTACAGTTCCTCGCCGACCGTGCGGTCCTCGTCCGCGTTCACCATCGGCGGCACGACGACCGTCTCGCACGCCGACGTCGTGCGCGACGAACTCCTCGGCGACTCCTCGGGCGTGCCCGGTCAGCGGGTCCGTCTGGCGCACGCGCCGGTGGTCGCGGACCGGCCGCCGCTGATCCTGGAGATCGCGGAGAACCCCGAGGGTCTCGACGACTCCGAGGGCTCCGGTGACGGCGAGGGCTCGGGTGACGGCCGGGGCGGGTCGGGCTGGGTGCGCTGGGAGGTCGTGGACAACTTCGCGTCCTCCGGACCGCACGACCGTCATGTGACGCTCGACGCGGCGACCGGCGAGCTCGCCTTCGGGCCCGCCGTGCGCGAACCGGACGGCTCCCTGCGGCAGTTCGGCGCGGTGCCCGCCAAGGGCGCGGCCATCCGCGCGACCCGCTACCGCACCGGCGGCGGCCGCACCGGCAATGTGGCCCGGGGCGCCATCCAGGTCCTGCGCAGCTCCATTCCCTACGTCGCCCGTGTGGAGAACCGCGAGGCGGCGCGCGGCGGGGTGGACGGCGAGACGGTGCAGGAGGCCAAGGTCCGCGCGCCGATCGCGCTGCGTGCGCAGGAGCGGGCGGTCACCGCGCGCGACTACGAGGAGCTGGCCAGGCGGGCGGCGCCGGAGACGGCCCGCATCCACTGCCTGGCCGCGGACGCCGCGGAGGCGGGCGAGAACGCGGTGCGGGTCCTGGTCGTGCCGCAGGCGGTGCCCGACCGGGGCGGCCGGCTGCGCTTCGAGCAGCTCGTCCCGGGCGAGGAACTGCTCTCCCGCGTCACCGACTTCCTCGACGAGCGCCGCCCGATCGGCACCCGGCTCGCGGTCGGCCCGCCCTTCTACCAGGGCGTCACGGTCGTCGCCACGCTCCACTCCTTCCGTGCCGCGCAGGCGGAGCGCGTACGGGCCGAGGCCCTGGACGCCCTCTACGCCTACCTGGACCCGCTGACCGGCGGGGCGCACGGCGAGGGCTGGCCGTTCGGGCGTCCGCTGCGGGCCGGCGAGATCTTCGCGGCGCTGCAACGGGTGCCGGGCGTGGAACTGGTCGACGAGGTGCTCCTGCACCCGGCCGACCCGCTGACGGCCCGGCGCGGCGACGCCACGGACCGCATCGAACTCGGCCCGTCCGCGCTGCTGTTCCCCTTCGACCACCGCGTCCGCGTCATCGAGGCACGATGACGGAGCCGACCGCACGGAGCGCCGTGCAGACGACGAAGACCCTCAAGTCACCGATGTCACCGATGTCCTTCTCGAAGGCCGCGTCGTCGGCGCCGATGCCCACGTCCCGGGGCTCGCTGCCGGCACTGGCGTCCGCCCATCCGCTCGGCGATTCGCTGCCCGGCGTCTTCGCGGACGACGACTTCGTGCAGCGCTTCGTCTCCGGCCTGGACGTCGTGCTCGCGCCCGTCTTCACCGTCCTGGACTGCCTGGAGGCGTACTTCACGCCCGCCCTCGCGCCCGAGGACTTCGTCGACTGGCTGACGGACTGGGTCGGCACGGAGCTCGACGGCACCGAGCCGGTGGTGGTGCGCCGCCACGCGGTGGGCTCCGCCGTCGCCCTGCACCGCGTCCGCGGCACCCTGCGCGGACTGTCCGCCGCCGTCGAACTCGCCTTCGGCGTACGCCCGGAGATCACCGAGAGCGGCGGCGCGGCCTGGTCCGCCCGTCCGCTCGGCGCCTTCCCCGGAAACCCGCGTCCCGCGCTGCACGTCGCGCTGCGCGTGCGCGACCCGGCGTCGGTGGACCAGCACCGTCTGCGGTCCGTCGTCGCCGCCGCCCGTCCCGCCCACCTCCCCTTCACGGCCGAGGTGACCACCACGCCTTCCCCTGAAGGAACCTAGAGATGCCTGAGCAGCCCGACACCCACGACAGCCGCGGCGCCCACGACCAGCCGCGCTCCTCGTCCGCCACTCCCCCGTGCCCCGAGTGCGGCACCCCGACCCGTCAGCACGGCCAGTCCTTCTGCGACTCGTGCGGCGCCTTCATGCGCTGGGACACCCCGGCGGGACCGACGCACGGGGCGGAGGGCGGGTCGAACTCCGCGCCCGGCACGGGTGGTCCGAGCCCTGCGGCTCCCGGCGCCGACGCCGCGCCCGAGCCCGGCGGGGCGGGGGCCGGAGCTGGTGCCCCGTACGGCGCGCCGGTCCCGCCGCGCCCCCAGGCCGCGGCCACCCCCGACCTGCCGGGCGCCGCCCAGCAGGGTCCGGTGCCCGGTGCCACGGACACCACCGTGCCGCTGCCCTCGGGTCCGCCCGCGCAGCCGGCCGGTGCCGACTCCCCGGCCCGGCCCGCCTCCTCGCCCTCGTCCTCCTCCGACACCGCGATCCGTTCGCTGCTGGTGCCGGTGCCGGACGCCGAGCCCGTCGCGCCGCCCGGGGCACCCGGCAGCGTCCTGCCGGGCAGGCCGGAGGCCGCGCGGCCCCGCGTCCGGCAGGCCGCCGCCCCCGCCGACCCCGAGTACGGCGTGCCGTGCCCGAGCTGCGGATCGCCCAACGCGCCCCGCCGCCACTTCTGCCGCAGCTGCGCGAACCCGCTCAAGGACGCCGTCGCCCAGAACGCCGAGGGCCCCTACGCCGGTCAGCGGCCCCGGCTGCACCGCGACCGCACCCGGTGGATCGCCCGCGCCGTGGGCATCGCGGTGGTCGCGGGCCTGATCGTCGGCGGGATCTTCGGCGGTCCCCCGGCCGCGCGGGCCGTGCAGGACCACTTCGCCAAGCGGGTGCCCGTGCACCCCACGAAGTTCAGCGCCTCGCACGCCGCGCCGAAGCAGCCCGCCAAGCTCGCCTTCGACGGCTACTCCAACACCTGGTGGGGGACGGGCTACGCGGGCGACTCGGCCGGGCAGTGGCTGCAGGCCGACTTCGGCCAGCCCACCGACCTGCTCAACCTGCTGATCACGCCCGGCACCTCGGGGCGCAGCGCGCAGGCCGCCGAGCAGGCCCGGCCCATGGAGTTCGACCTGGTGGTCAACGACTCCGCGGGCAAGGAGCACATCATGAAGCGCCGGATCAACGACGGCGGTGTGCAGAAGGTCGACGTGCGCGTGCGCGACGCGGTCAGCGCCCGGCTGATCGTGCGCTCGGCGTACGGCGCGGGCAAGGACCGCCAGGTGGCCATCGCAGAGCTGGAGTACTTCGGCCGGTCGACCCAGTAGGGCCGGACCGCCGCACCGGGGGAGGCAACGTCACGCACGCCGCGTGACGTTGCCTCCCCCGCTCCATGAGGGGAGTGGCCGCCGGGCACCGGAGGGGTGAGCCCGGCGGCCACGATCCGGGGCCGTCCGTCGAGCCGGGACGGCGCGGTCAGGAGAGCTGCGACTGCACCTGCGAGGAGATCAGCTCCAGGTGGTCGAGGTCGGTCAGGTCCAGGAACTGCAGGTAGACGCGGCTCGCGCCGATCTCCTCATACCTCCCGATCTTGTCGACGACCTCGGCCGGGGATCCGGCGAGGCCATTGGCCTTGAGCTCGTCCACGTCACGGCCGATCGCCGCCGCGCGCCGGGCGACCTCCGCGTCGTCCTTGCCGACGCAGATGACCAGCGCGCTGGAGTACACCAGGTCGCCGCCCTTGCGTCCGGCCTCCTCGGCGGCGGCACGGACCCGGCCGAACTGCCGCTCGCTGTCCTCGATCGAGGCGAACGGGATGTTGAACTCATCGGCGAACTGCGCGGCCAGGCGCGGGGTGCGCTTGGCGCCGTGGCCGCCGATGAGCACCGGGACCTTGGCCTGCGCGGGCTTGGGCAGGGCCGGCGAGTCGGTGAGCCGGTAGTGCGTGCCGTCGTGGCTGAAGGTCTTGCCGACCTCCGTCGACCACAGGCCCGTGACGATCTCCAGCTGCTCTTCCAGGCGGGCGAACTTCTCCTTGGGGAAGGGGATGCCGTATGCCTTGTGCTCGTCCTCGAACCAGCCCGCGCCCAGGCCCAGTTCGACCCGGCCGCCCGACATCTGGTCGACCTGCGCCACCTGGATGGCCAGCACGCCCGGCAGCCGGAAGGTGCCGGCGGTCATGAGCGTGCCCAGCCTGATCCGCTGGGTCTCGCGCGCCAGACCGGCCAGCGTGATCCACGCGTCCGTGGGACCGGGCAGTCCGTCGGCGGAACCCATCCGGAGGTAGTGGTCCGACCGGAAGAAGGCGTCGAAGCCGAGGTCCTCGGTGGCCTTGGCGACGGTGAGCAGGGTGTCGTAGGTGGCCCCTTGCTGGGGCTCCGTGAAGATTCGAAGATCCATGTCGCCATCCTGCACGCTCGAACGCCCGTCAACCCCACCGGTCCCGCCGATCCCCCGCCACCCCGGTCGGGTGAAAATCCGTCAACACGGCGACCGGCGCCGTCCCGGCCCAGTGACCCCGCACGTCGGGTGATCGTTGGCCGGGGCGGAGCCGGACCGCCCGGCACCCGCGCCGGCGGCCCATGCCGGTGCGCCGCCTGCATCAACTGCTCTCCCCCACGGGGAGGGCGAGGGCCGAGGAGGCCGTCATGTCCCAGGAAGCCGTGCCCGAGCAGGAGGCCGCGCACGATTCGCCCGTGCCTGCCCAGCAGGGTGCACCCAAGGGCCTGCTGCAGCAGATGGAGGAGTTGATGGCAGCGCTCAACGCGGATCTGACCCAACTGGACGCCGATCTTCAGCAGTCCGCGTCCCCCGGAGGCGCGCCCTCGTCGACCGGCGCGTCGACCGCCCCGTCCACCGGCGTCGCCTCGACCGGCGCCACATCCACGGGCACGCGTCCGCAGAGCGGCGACGAGACCGGCCGCCTCTGACGGCGGACGCGCTCCCCCAAGGCCTCCCCGACCCTGCCGTCCGGCGGGGTCGGCACGGCGCCGCCTCATGACGGCCCCGCCGCCGAGTCGGGCTCGGGCAGGCTCTGCTCCCGCACCGCGAGCCTGCGCAGCATCTCGATCACCCGGTCACGCGACTCGTCGGCGGCGTCGATCGCTTCCATGCACTGCCAGTAGACCCCCTCGTCCGCTGCCTCCATGGCGACGCCGACCAGCGCGATGGCGACCTCGCCGAGGAGTCTGCCGAGGCCCAGCAGGACCTCCTGGGCGTCGCCGGTCTCCGTCAGCCGCGCGGCCCTTATGCTCTCGGTCCCCAACCGCGGGGCGTCCAGCAGCCCGCAGGCTCTGCCGCCCACTTCGCTCAGGCCCAGCGCCTCGCCGCGTAACTCCGGAGGGCCGCTCACCGCGAGACGGCTGCCGATCGCCTGGGCGAGCGCCTGCGACTGCCATACCTCCGTGACGATGTCCGCCGGGTCCTGACTCCGCGCCAGCGCGCGGCGGTTCGCCTCGATGAGCCGCTTCGCGTTCATGCCCGGCCCTCTCCATCCCGCGCGCCCTCGCCGCACGCTCGCCCGAACTCCGTTGTCCACTACCCAGAGTGATACCCCTGCGGGCGAAAAGCCAGGGGAGGGCGGAAATCTGTGGACAAGCAATCGAGTTTGGACAAGCCATCCACTCCGGAGAGTGACGAAAGTACCGGAATGGGGGACTCCGTCGGCCGGAAAAGTAGGCATGGAGGCGTGGAGGAAGACCGAAAAGCTGCCGCCGAAGCGAGCACCGACGAGCGGGCCGCGGGCAGCACTCGGTGGATCCACCGGCTTCCCGCCGGGCCTCTCCAGACACGCAAGTCCCCTCCGACCACGTCCAGTGCGACCGGCCGCGTCGAGTCCGACCGGCCGTGTCAGGCGCTTACGGCCAGGTAAGCCCTACCCACGGCTTCGGGCCGCGCCGACCACGCCCATCGCACCCCACCGCCTCGAGCTGCGTCGACGACGTCAGTCTCACCCCGCGGCCTCGGGCCGCGCCGACCGGGCCGGTCCCGCCCCCTCGCTTCAGGCCACTCGGCCCATCGGCACCGGCCGACCGCCTCAGGCCCAACCGTCCCCTCGGCCCCAACCGCCGCCTCAGCCCCAGTCGCCCTCTCAGGCCCCTCCCGCCCGAGACCGCGCTTCCCCGTCCGGCCCGTTAGACCCATGAGGCCCATGAGGCCCATGAGCCCCCGCTTCCCCGTCCCGCCCGTCAGGCCCATCCGGCCCGTCAGATCCCCCCGGCACCGGAAACCGCTGCTCATTCCTGTCGATCTTCGCCGCGAGCGCGGCCAGCGCGTCGATGCCCAGGACCTCGCAGAACTGCAGCAGATACGCGAGGACGTCCGCCACCTCGTCCGCGACCCGAGGGGCCCTCGCGGGGTCCTTCATCACCCGCGCCGACTCCTCGGGGGTCAACCACTGGAAGATCTCGACCAGTTCGGACGCCTCCACGCTGAGCGCGGCGGCCAGGTTCTTCGGGGTGTGGTACTGCTCCCAGTCGCGGGCCGCCGCGAACTCGGCCAGCCTGCGCTGCAGTTTCGCCACGTCAAGTCGTTCCGTCACGGCTCCAGGTCTACCACCGAGACGCCCGCGGCGTCGGCCGCCCAGGACGCGTCCCGCACCGTCCCGACCAGGCGGATGTGCCCCCGCGCGCACATGCGTACCGCGAGCTCGCCGAGGGCCCGCGCCTGGCGGGCGTCGAGGCGGCGGTCGAGGTCGTCGGCGAGGACGGTGAGGGTCTGGTACGCCTCCGGCACCTCGGCGACCGGGTCGACGGCGAGCACGCCGGGTCCGGTGAGCAGGACGAGCGCAAGGGCCAGATACCTCAACTCGCCGTCCCCGAGCCGCCCCAGCGGGGTGCGCATGCCGCCGCCGCGGTCGACGCAGGCGTACAGCGTGCCGTCCCGCGCCTCCTGGGCGAGCACGTCGACGACCGGCCCCGCGCACCCTTCGCGCAGCGCGGAGACGAGCAGTGCGTGGCGTCCCGCGCACTCCGCCCGCGTACGCCACAGGACCTCGGCGAGGTTGTCGCAGCCGCCCAGGAGACGGCCGGGGCCGATCCGCCCGGCCGGGACCGGGGCGCGCATCCGGCCGGGCCGCGGGTCGCAGGCGAACGCCGAACGCAGCGCGACCACGACCTGTTCCGCCGCCGCGAGCACCAGGCGCTGCCCGTCGGTCTTGCCCGCCACGCGCAGCGGCACGAGCGCCGTGCCGAGCCGGTCGTCGGGCATCGGGGCCCGGGTGACCGGCGCCGTGCCCGCGGTGTGCCAGGCCGCCTGGACCACGCGCCGGCCGGGGTCGCGCAGCGCCGTCTCCAGGAGGACGAGCGGGCCGCAGGCGAGCCGTTCGCCGACGATGCGCAGTTCGGGCTCGGCCTGCACCGCGAGGTCGAGCCGGACGGGCCCGGCGGGTCCGTCGACCGTGCAGCCGATGCGGAAGCCGCGCCGCCGCTGATGGTCGGCGCGGGCGCGCTCGGGCACGCAGGCCGACGGGTCGGGGAAGACGTCGGGCAGTTCCGCTCCCGCGCTGAGCCGCGCCAGGGCCTCGTAGGCACGCAGCGCACTGGACTTGCCGCTGCCGCTGGGCCCCGTGACCAGGGTCAGCGGGCCGAGCGGGAGGACCGTGCCCCGGTGTCCCGCGAAGGCGGACAGGCTCAGTTCGGTGACCTGCGGGCGGTCCGGGACCGCCGGCGGCTCCGCGACCGTCACCGGGGATTGCACCGTCATGATCGGAAGGTATGCGGCCCCCGCACAGGGGAACCGTTCCGCCCAACGGACCTTCCTACGATCGGGGGATTCCCCCCGAAGCGGCCTCTTCGCGACCGCCGGGCGGCTAGAGCGACCCGGCCGCCGGAGCCGCGGTCGCCCCCTCTACGGCTGGGCGACCGCCTCGACCAGGCCCTGGACCTCCGTGCCGGGCGGCGCCAGCAGGAAGACGTTCTTGTCGACCCGGTGCATGCCGCAGCCCAGGCCGAGGACCACGCCGCTGCTGAAGTCCAGGACGCGCTTGGCGACTTCGGTCTCCGCACCGGTCAGGTCGAGCAGGACCGGGATCTGCGCCATGACGGTCTCGGCGACCTCACGGGCGTCCGCGAAGACGTTGACCCGCATCACCACGAAGCGGCGGCGCGTCTCGGTCTCCGCGTCGGGCAGCGCGCGGTGGCCGGGCCACGAGGGCCATTCGTTGCGGCTGCGCAGCGGTACGACCTGGGCGAGCCCCTCCCACTGTTCATCGGTGACGTCGTGGCGCTGACTGCTGCTCACTGGCCCACCCCGTCCTGGCTCGTCCTTGTTGTCTGCACCGGGCAATTCTTACGCCAAGTCACCCGTTCAGCCCAACAGCGACACGGGCGGCGCCCTCGTCACCGGCCCTCGGCGAGCGCTCGGCCGACGCCCCGGAGGACCGCGTGCGTGGGGTTCGCCACCTTCTTCACCACGCGGCGGGCGCGGGTCAGGGCGTGAGGAGTTTCACCAGGCCGTCGGCCAGACCGCCGCGCCAGCAGGCGTAGTCGTGGCCACCGTTGTACTCGGTGAGGGCGACCGTGTGGCCGTGCGCGGCCAGCGTCTCGCGCATGCGGCGGCTGTGGTCGACCATCGCGCCCTCGTGGAGTCCGACGTCGAGGTGGACCCGCAGACGGGGGTGGTCCGGGTGCTCGGCGAAGCGCTCGACGAGCCAGGGCGTCCCGTCGTCGGCCGTCAAGTCGGGCACGCCGGGCGGCAGTCCGGGCCGCCACCACAGCGAGGCGGACTGCGCGAGCACCGCGCCGAACCGCTCGGGCCTGCGCAGGGCCGCGTACAGCGCGGTGAGTCCGCCGAGGCTCTGCCCGGCGACGACGGTGCGGGCCGGGTCGGCGGTCAGGGGCCAGTGCCCGGCGGCCCAGGGCAGTACCTCGTCGGCGAGGAACCCGATGAACGCGTCGCGGGCGGTGAGGTCCTGCCAGCGGGTGCGCAGATCGACCGCGTCGGGGGCGAGGACGACGGGCGGGGGTACGGCCCCGTCGGCGACGAGGGCGTCCAAGGTGTCCTGGAAGGCGAGCGCACCGAACCACATGTCGCCGTCGCACAGGACGACCACCGGGCTGTCGGGCCGCGGGCCGCCCGGGGGCAGGTAGGCCCACAGTCCGCGCTCGGCGCCGAGCGCGCCCGCGGGCAGGCGGTGCCGCTCCGTCCGGCCGCGCGGAATGCCCGCGCGCCGCTCGGCCCAGGGCTGCGCGGGCGCGCCGGGAAGGGTGAGGAGGGAACCCTCCGGAAGACCCCAACGGGCCTCCAGGCGCGCCGGGTTGAGGGGATCGGGGGCCGCGTACGAGGACAGGGCGCGCAGCCGGAGCTGCTGGGCCTCGGGGGACGAAGGGACGTCGCCGGGCGAGAGGTCGGCGGCGATGCGGTACGAGCCGCGGTGGTCGGCGCGCAGCCGGTAGGTGCGGTGCCAGACGTCGGTGCCGGGCAGCGGCGCGAGGAGGGAGTCGGCGAGGCGGTCGCGGTCGGCGAGGCCGGGGGCCAGCAGCAGGACCTGCCGGGTCGCCCGGTCGCCGCGCCACAGGAAGGTGACGGCACGGAACCCGGGCTCGCCGTCGATCTCCTCGATCAGCGGGGTGCCGCCGCGCCGGTCGACGTCCTGCCAGAACGCGTCGAGGAGGGCGGGGAGTTCGGCCTCGGCCGCGGTGGACACACGGGCGGCGAGGGCCTGGAGCGCGGGGCTCGCGCCCGGCACGGGCAGGAAGTCGGCGCCCCGCCCGGCCTCGCGGGACGGGCCGGCCTCCGGCGAGCGCCCGCCACGTACGCCATGCCCATCCCATACGCCATGCCCCTCGCGTACGCCATGTTCGTCGCGTACGTCACGACCGTCCCGCGCGCCGCGTCCGTCCAGTGCGCCACGCCTCCCGGCGGTCCGCGCATCCCGCGCATCCCGTGCGCGCCGCACGGCCGCGCCTCCTCCGGCTCCCGGTCCGGTGCGCATGCGTCACCACCCCTTCCGTTCAGGATCCCCGAGGCACCAACGTCAACTTAGCTTAGCCTAAGCTAAGTAAGAATCGCGGACGGGTGAGCGGGGCCCAGGAAGAGCGTCAGATCCCGGTCCTCCAGGGCGGGCAGCGCGATCTGGTGCCAGCCCGCACGGTGGTAGAGGCGCACGGCGTCGGTGGCGCGCGGTGACGTCAGGAGCCAGCAGCGGCCATCCGCCGCGTCCCGGGTCGCGGCGGCGAGCAGCGCCCGGCCGAGTCCCAGGCCGTGCGAGCCGGGGCGCACGGCGAGTTCGTCGACCTGGAGGGCCCCGCAGAGCCATTCCTCGGCGCGCCGGGCGCCGAGGGCCTCGGTGACGGCGGGGTAGGAACGGACGTCGGGCAGCGGGGTGTCCGCGGGCCAGGCGGTGGCGAAGCCGAGGACGCGCGGTTCCGCCTGTGACGGGCCGCCGAGCGCGACCGCTCCCGTGAACCCGGGCCGCGCGGCGTCGTCCGCGAGCCGCGTCAGGTAGCGGTCGGCCGCGGCCGGGTCCTCGTGCCAGGGCGGCAGCGCGAACGCCTCCGCGTAGACGGTCCGTACGCCCTGCGCATGGGCGCGAAGTCCGTCTCCGGTCACCCGGCGGACCACCGGCACTCCGCTCACGCGGCGACCGGCCGGCCGAAGGAGCCGACCGGGTGCAGCGCCGCGTACTCCAGGGGCGCGGACGGGTCGATGGAGACGTTCAGGGGTGCGGGCTCGGCGCCCGCGCGCACCAGCAGGTCGCCGACCGCCGCGATCATCGCGCCGTTGTCGGTGCACAGCCGCAGCGGCGGGACGCGCAGCGCGATGCCCGCCGCCCGGCAGCGCTCCTCGGCGAGGCTGCGCACGCGGGAGTTGGCCGCGACGCCGCCGACCACGACCAGCGTGCCGACGCCGTGCTCGCGGCAGGCGGCGACCGCCTTGCGGGTGAGCACGTCGGCGACGGCCTCCTGGAGCGAGGCGGCCCCGTCGGCGACCGGGAGCGCCCGCCCCCGGTGCCCCTCGGCCCAGCGCGCGGCGGCCGTCTTCAGGCCGGAGAAGGAGAAGTCGTACGCGGCGTCGCGGGCTCCGGTGAGCGGGCGCGGGAAGGCGACGGCGGCCGGGTCGCCGTCGCGCGCGGCCCGGTCGATCGCGGGTCCGCCCGGGTAGGGCAGCCCGAAGACGCGCGCGACCTTGTCGAAGCACTCCCCCGCCGCGTCGTCGAGGGTGTCGCCGAGGTGGACGATCGGGTCGCGCGCGAGATCGCGCACGAGGAGCAGCGAGGTGTGGCCGCCGGAGACGATCAGGACCATGCACGGGTCGGGCAGCGGGCCGTGCTCCAGGGTGTCGGCGGCGACGTGCCCGGCGAGGTGGTGGACGCCGTGCAGGGGCACGTCCAGCGCGTACGCGAGGCTCTTCGCCCCGGCGAGGCCGACCTGGAGCGCGCCGGAGAGGCCGGGTCCCGTCGTCACGGCGACCGCGCCGATGTCGGACATGCGCAGGCCCGCCTCGTCCAGGGCGCGGCGGACGACCGGGGTGAGCGCGTGGACGTGGGCGCGGGCGGCGATCTCCGGGACGACGCCGCCGTAGCGGGCGTGCTCGTCCATGCTGGAGGCGACCGCGTGGCCGAGCAGGCGCCCGTCCCTGACCAGGCCCGCGCCCGTCTCGTCACAGGACGACTCGATGCCGAGCACCACCACAGAGCCCATCGCGCGTTGGCCTTTCCGTACCGGGGAGCGTGCGGGACACCCCGCACGGCTTATTGCAAGTAATGCGCAATAAGGGTACGCCGCCCGGTCACCAGTAGAGTGCGGCTGCGCAGCCCTTCCCGAACCCCGAGGTCAGGTACCAGAAGTGACCCCCGCATCCCCCGCAGGCATACCGGCCGTCTCCGTCGTCGGGATCGGGGCCGACGGCTGGGACGGGCTCCCGGCCCCCTCGCGCGCGGCGCTCGCCGACGCCGAGGTGCTCATCGGCGGCCCCCGTCAGCTGGACCTGCTGCCGCTCGGCGACTGTCCGGGCGAGCGCGTGGCCTGGCCCAAGCCGCTGCGGCCCGCCGTGCCCGGCCTGCTCGCCGCCCACGCGGGGCGCCGTATCGCCGTCCTCGCCAGCGGCGACCCCATGTTCCACGGCATCGGGCGCGCCCTGAGCGAGGAGCTCGGCGCCGCCGCGCTGCACGTGCTGCCGCACCCGTCGTCCGTCTCCCTCGCGTGCGCGCGCCTGGGCTGGCCCGTCGAGGACACCGAGGTCGTCACCGCCGTCGGCCGCCCCGTCGCCCGGCTCGCCGCCGCCCTGCACGACGGCCGCCGCGTCCTCGTGCTCAGCGCGAACGCGGCCACGCCGGGCGAGATCGCCGCCCTGCTGCGCGAGCGCGGCTTCGGACCGAGCCGGATGCGTGTCCTCGAACAGCTCGGCGGCAAGGGCGAGTCGGCGCACGAGGGCGTCGCCGACACCTGGTCGCACCTGCCCGGCGACCCGCTGAACGTCGTCGCCGTCGAGTGCCGCCGGGCCCCCGGCGCGCCGCGCCTCGGCACCGTGCCGGGGCTGCCGGACACGGCGTACGAGAGCGACGGGCAGCTCACCAAGCGCTACGTCCGCGCCGCCACGCTCGCCGCGCTCGCCCCCGGACCCGGCGAACTGCTCTGGGACGTGGGCGGCGGCTCCGGGTCGATCGCCGTGGAGTGGCTGCGGGCGCACCCGGCGTGCCGGGCCGTCACCGTCGAGAAGAACCCCGTACGGGCCGAGCGGATCACCCGCAACGCCGAGCGCCTCGGCGTGCCCGCGCTGCGCGTGGTCACCGGCGCGGCCCCGGCCGCGCTCGCCGGACTGCCCACGCCCGACGCCGTGTTCATCGGCGGCGGCCTCACCGCACCCGGCCTCCTGGAGGCCTGCTGGGCCGCGCTGCCGGACGGCGGGCGCCTGGTCGCCAACACCGTGACGCTGGAGTCCGAGGCGCTGCTCACCGACTGGTACCGGCGCCACGGCGGCGAGCTGGTGCGGCTCGCCGTCGCGCAGGCCGTCCCCGTCGGGGGCTTCACCGGCTGGCGCCAGGCCATGCCGGTCACCCAGTGGTCCGTCACCAAGTCTGGAGATCAAGAACGATGACCGTGTACTTCATCGGTGCGGGGCCCGGCGCGGCCGACCTGATCACGGTGCGCGGCGCGCGGACGCTCGCCGCCTGCCAGGTCTGCCTGTACGCGGGCAGCCTGGTGCCGCGCGAGCTGCTCGCCGAATGCCCGGACGGGGCACGGCTCGTGGACACCGCGCAGCTCAACCTGGACGAGATCACCGCCGAGCTGGTCCGCGCGCACGAGCAGGGGCTCGACGTGGCGCGGCTGCACTCGGGCGACCCGTCCGTGTTCAGCGCGGTGGCCGAGCAGATGCGGCGGCTCGACGCGGCGGGCATTCCGTACGAAGTGGTGCCGGGCGTACCGGCGTTCGCGGCGGCGGCCGCCGCGCTCAAGCGGGAACTCACCGTTCCGACCGTCGGGCAGACCGTGATCCTCACGCGGGTCGCGCAGCGGGCCACGGCGATGCCGGAGGGCGAGGATCTCGCCACGCTGGGGCGCAGTGGGGCGTTGCTCGTGCTGCACCTCGCCGCGGGGTATGTCGACCGCGTGGTCGAGGAGCTGCTGCCGCACTACGGCGCGGACTGCCCGGCCGCCGTCGTCGCACTCGCCAGCCGGCCCGACGAGGTGATCCTGCGGGGCACGCTGGAGGACATCGCCGGGCAGGTGAAGGCGGCGGGGATCGTGCGGACCGCCGTGATCATGGTGGGGCGGACGCTGGGCGCGGAGCAGTTCCGGGACAGTCATCTGTACTCGGCGGAGCGGGATCGGCACGTCTGCTGAGTTCTTCGGGTGCGGGTCGTCCCGGGCTGGTCGCGCAGTTCCCCGTGCCCCTTCGGGGCGCTCCTCAGGCGGGGAAATCGCTCCGGCCCACCACCGTTCCCGCTCTGTCGATGCAGATGACGTCCACCGCGACCGGGGCACCCCGCAGCACCGCCAGTGCCTCGTCCCTCGCCCTCTTCGCCACCAGATCGCCCAGCGGGACGCCCGCCGCCTCGCAGAGCCTCAGGGCCTCCAGGCCCGTGTTGGCGGCGGCGATCCGGGCGGCCAGGTCGTCGGACGCCCCGCCCGTGCGGGCCAGTTCGGCGAGGAAGCCCTTGTCGACCTGGGAGCGCGCCGAGTGCAGGTCCAGGTGGCCCGCCGCGAGCTTCGACAGCTTGGCGAAGCCGCCGCAGACGGTGAGGCGGTCCACGGGGTGGCGGCGCACGTACTTGAGGACCGCGCCCGCGAAGTCGCCCATGTCGAGCAGGGCGTCCTCGGGCAGTCCGTACGCGGCGACGACCGTCTTCTCCGACGTCGATCCCGTGCACCCGGCGAGGTGCGTGCGCCCGGCCGCCCGCGCCACGTCCACGCCGCGCCGGATCGAGTCGATCCACGCCGAGCAGGAGTAGGGCACGACGATCCCGGTCGTGCCGAGGATCGACAGGCCGCCGAGGATGCCGAGGCGCGGGTTCCAGGTGGAGCGGGCGATCTCCTCGCCGTGGTCGACGGAGACGGTGATCTCGACGTCCGGCGCGGTCCCTGCCCGCCCGGCCACCAGCGTCACGTGGTCGCGCATCAGCTGCCGCGGCACGGGGTTGATCGCGGGCTCGCCGACGTCCAGGGGCAGGCCGGGACGGGTGACGGTGCCCACGCCGGGGCCCGCCCTGAAGACGATGCCCGAGCCGGGCGGCAGCCGCCGCACCGTGGACCGCACCAGCGCCCCGTGCGTGACGTCCGGGTCGTCGCCCGCGTCCTTCACGACGCCCGCCGTCGCGTGGCCCTCGCCCAGTTCCTCCACGGCCAGCGCGAACGCCGGCGTCTGCCCCTTGGGCAGCGTGATGGTCACCGGGTCGGGGAAGTCGCCGGTGAGCAGCGCCGTGTAAGCGGCCGTGGTGGCGGCGGTCGCACAGGCGCCGGTCGTCCAGCCGGGCCGCAGACCGGTGTGCTTGAGTTGGGCGCTGCGCCCGCCCTTGGCCTTAGCTGCCTCACTCATGAAGGAAACCGAACTCCGTGCACGTACTGATTCTGGGGGGAACGACCGAGGGCCGCCGTCTGGCGGAGCTCCTCGTGGCCGAGGCGGGGCCGCGGGTGACCAGTTCCCTTGCGGGGCGGGTCGCGGCGCCCCGGCTGCCGCCGGGCGAGGTCCGCGTCGGCGGCTTCGGCGGGGCCGAGGGGCTGGCGGCGTGGCTGCGGGAGCACCGCGTGGACGCGCTCATCGACGCCACCCACCCTTTCGCCGGGACGATCTCGTTCAACGCGGCGAAGGCCGCCGCGCTCGCCCATGTTCCCCTGCTCGCCCTGCGCCGGCCCGGCTGGGTCGCGGAAGAGGGTGACCACTGGCACCCGGTCGGCTCCCTGGAGGAGGCGGCGCGGGCCCTTCCCGCGCTCGGCGGGCGGGTCTTCCTGACCACCGGGCGGATGGGGCTCGCCGCTTTCGCCGGGCCCGACCTGGCTGATCTCTGGTTTCTCGTACGCTCCGTCGACGCGCCCGAGCCGCCGTGCCCCGCGCGCATGGAGGTGCTCCTCGACCGGGGGCCGTTCACGCTCGACGGGGAGCGGGAACTGCTGCGCCGCCACCGCGTCGACGTCGTGGTCACGAAGGACAGCGGGGGTTCGGCCACCGCGCCGAAGTTGGCCGCTGCGCGTGAGGCGGGCATTCCGGTCGTCGTCGTGGAACGCCCGCCGGTTCCGGAGGGGGTGCCGGTGGCATCTGCTCCGGAGGACGCCGTGGCTTGGCTGAGGCGGGCCCCGTAAGGGGCGTGGGGAACTGCGCGACAAGCCACGACGAACCCGCGGAAGACACTCGCCCGCAGAGCCCCTACTCCGCCTCCGGATAACGCCGCGGCGTCCAGACCACCCGCTCCTCGCCCCCGCGCCGCCGCGACACCCTCGTCTGCGACGACCCGACGATCAGCAGCGTCCGCATGTCGACCTCCGCCGGGTCGAGGTCGCCGAGGCGCACCACCCGCACGCTCTCCGCGGGGCCGCCGACGTCGCGGCCGAGTACCACCGGCGTATCCGGCGCCCGGTGCTCCAGGAGGAGTTCCCGCGCCTTGCCCACCTGCCAGGTGCGGCTGCGCGAGCCGGGGTTGTAGATGGCGATGACCAGGTCCGCCGCGGCCGCCGCGGCCAGCCGCTCGGCGATGACCTCCCACGGCTTGAGGCGGTCCGAGAGCGAGAGGGTCACGTAGTCGTGGCCGAGCGGCGCGCCGACGCGGGCGGCGGCCGCGTTGGCGGCGGTCACCCCGGGCAGCACCCGCACCGGGACGTCCGCGTACGCGTCCTGCGATGCGGCCTCCAGGACGGCCGTGGCCATCGCGAAGACTCCCGGGTCACCTCCGGAGACGACGGCGACGCGCCGGCCCCGCTGCGCCAGCTCCAGGGCGAACTCGGCGCGTTCGGACTCGACGCGGTTGTCGGAGCCGTGCCGCCGCTGTCCGGGGCGGTGCGGCACGCGGTCGACGTAGGTGGTGTAGCCGACCAGGTCGTCGGCGGCGGCGAGGGCGCCGCGCGTCTCGGGGGTCAGCCACAGCGGGCCCGCGGGACCGGTGCCGACCACGACGACCTCGCCGACCTCGCCGGGTGCTTCCGCGGCGGGCTCCGGCGCGGGGCCGCCCGTCAGCGGCGCCACCCGGCTCGGCAGCACGGCCACGGAGAAGTACGGCACCGACTCCGGGTCCACGTCGGCCAGCCGTCCGGTGCGCTCGCCCTTCATCGTGGCGCGCTCGACGTAACGGGCCTCCTCCAGACGGCCCGCGCGGTCCAGGGCGCCGCGCACCTTCCCGAACGTACGGCCGAGCTTCATGACGACCGCGGAGTCCGTGGCCGCGAGGCGCGCGGCCAGCTCCTCCTCGGGGAGCGTGCCCGGCAGGATCGTGAGGACCTCCTCGGCCTCCACCAGCGGCTCGCCGAGACGGGCCGCCGCCGCGCTCACCGACGTCACGCCGGGCACGACCTCGGTCGGGTAGCGGTGCGCGAGCCGCTTGTGCATGTGCTGGTAGGAGCCGTAGAAGAGCGGGTCGCCCTCGGCGAGGACGGCGACCGTGCGGCCCGCGTCGAGGTGGACGGCCAGGCGCGCCGCGGCCTCCTCGTAGAAGTCGTCGAGGGCGCCCCGGTAGCCGCCGGGGTGGTCGGTGGTCTCCGTGGTGACGGGGTAGACCAGCGCCTCCTCGATGTGGTCGGCGCGGATGTGCGCGGCCGCGATCGAGCGGGCGATGGAGCGGCCGTGCCGCGCCGAGTGGTAGGCGACGACGTCGGCGGCGGCGATCGCCTCGACGGCGCGCACGGTCATCAGCGACGGGTCGCCGGGCCCGAGCCCCACGCCGTAGAGCCGCCCCTGCTCCTGCCCCTGCTGCGCGGTGTCCACGTCGCGTCCCTGCTGCTGCTCGGTGTTCACTCCGCCTCGCTCGCGATCGCGTTGATCGCCGCCGCGGCCATCGCGCTGCCGCCGCGACGTCCTCGTACGACGAGGTACTCCAGACCCGAGGAGTGCTCGGCGAGCGCGTCCTTGGACTCGGCGGCGCCGACGAAGCCGACCGGGATGCCGAGCACGGCGGCCGGGCGGGGCGCGCCCTCCTCGATCATCTCCAGGAGGCGGAAGAGCGCGGTGGGCGCGTTGCCGATGGCGACGACCGAGCCTTCGAGGCGGTCGCGCCACAGCTCCAGGGCGGCGGCGCTGCGCGTGGTGCCCATGCGTGCCGCGAGGTCGGGCACGGACGGGTCGGCCAGCGTGCAGATCACGTCGTTGTCGGCGGGCAGCCGCTTGCGCGTGACGCCGCTCGCGACCATGTTCGCGTCGCACAGGATGGGCGCGCCGTCGCGCAGCGCCCTGCGGGCGTCGGCGATCACGCGCGGGCTGTGGGCGAGGTCGCGCACGAGGTCGACCATCCCGCAGGCGTGGATCATCCGGACCGCGACCTGGCTGACGTCGGCGGGCAGACCGCCGAGGTCCGCCTCCGCGCGGATGGTGGCAAAGGACTCGCGGTAGATCGCCGCGCCGTCCTTCTCGTAGTCGAACACTGTGCTCTCGCTCATCTCGTGGCCGTGGGTTTCGTGGTGGTACGTGCCGTGGTGACCGTCTCGGTCAAGGTCCTGCCCGTCACGGGCGTCCACTCCTCGCCGGGGACGCGCACCGTGACCTCGTAGGTGCCGTCCCCGGTGGCGAGGACGTCGACCCAGTCGCCGCGCGGGTGCCCGCAGCGCCGTTCGCAGCCGGACCAGTGGACGGGCAGCCCGCCGCGGCCGGGCACGGCGTCGGCGCGGACGTCGGCGAGGGACTTGGCGCAGCCGGGGCGCCCGGTGCAGGCGCCGACGCCCAGCCAGGGCGAGTCGGCGGTGGTGATGTGCCCGGCGTCGGCCAGTGCGGTGAGGCGCTCGCGGGCCGCCGCCTCGTCCGCGAAGCCGGGGAGCACGAAGCCGCGCCACGGGGTGACGCGCAGTTCGTCGGCGGGCAGCGGCAGGAGGGCGCGCCACTGGGCGGCGGTGACGCGGCCGAGGGGGGCGTTGACGGCGACCGCGCGGCCGATGACGCCGGGGGCCGGCGGGGCGCTGCGGGACACGGCCCACGGATCGGCAGGATCGGCGTCGAAGCCCGCCCGCTCCAGCGCTCCGGACAGGTCCACGTGCTGGTCGCGGGGCAGTTCCCCCACCCGCCAGGCGCCGTTGCCCGCGGCGCGCGCGGCGGCCAGGAAGGCCCCGGCGACGGCGAGGGCGGCGCGCGGCGCGGCCTCGGCGGGCACCCGGAAGGCGCGGCCCCCGAGGCGGACGACCGCCGTCCCGCCCGATTGTGCGATCAAGGTCACATCGCCGCCGAGCCCGACGAGGTCCCCGCGCCCGTCGTCCAGGGCGAACAGGAAGCGGCCGGAGAGCTCGGTCGTCCACTCCTCGGCGCAGAGGAGTCCGTCCAGCTCACGGGCCCACAACTGCACGTCGGCGTGGCCGAGTCCGTCGATCGAGGCGAGCGGCGACGCCACCACGTTCCGCACGCGCTCGTGCCGTTCGGAGGGCAGCAGGCCCGCGTCCGCGAGCAGCGCGGAGAGCGCGCCGCCGCAGCTCTCGCCGAGGCCGCGCAGCTCGATGTTGCCGCGCGAGGTGACGCTGAGGTTCCCGTCGGCGAGGCGCTCCGCCGCGGTGGCCAGCGTCTCGGCCTGACGGGACGTCAAAAGGCCGCCGGGCAGGCGGAGTCGGGCCAGCAGGCCGTCGTCGGCGCGGTGCAGGCGCAGGGCCCCGGGGCAGGCGTCGCCTCGGTCACGTATGGGAGGTTCGCCCTGTTTTGGGGATGTTGCTCGGGTGGGCGGCATGGCGGCGAGCATACCCACGCGGATCCGGCCGGTCGCCTCCCGAGACCGGCCGTTGTGGCAGGTGGCCGCCCGGTCGACCGTGGGCAGGACTTACTATGCAGGCGGCGGGCCGCCAGGTCCGTCGAACGCCAGCGACGGCGTGGGTCCACCAGGACCCGAGGGAGGAAGCCCGGTGAGAATCCGGCGCGGTCCCGCCACTGTGAACCCCACCCGTGTGGGGTGAGCCAGGAACTCCTGCCGTCCACTCGACCACCCGGGGCGCGGACACCCCGAGGAAGGCCTGCGCACGCATGCTTCTGCTGCTGTCGACCTCCGACACCGACCTGCTCAGCGCCCGCGCGGCGGGAGGCCCGGTCGACTACCGGTTCGCCAACCCGTCCCGCCTCGACCTCGCCGAGCTGCCCGCGCTCCTCGACGGCGTCGAGCTCGTGGTCGTACGCCTCCTCGGCGGCGTCCGCGCCTGGCAGGAGGGCCTCGACCAGCTCATCGCCAGCAGGCTGCCCGTCGTCGTGCTCACCGGCGAACAGGCGCCCGACGCCCAGCTGATGGCGTCCTCGACCGTGCCCGTCGGCATCGCCGCCGAGGCGCACGCCTACCTCGCGCACGGCGGCCCCGCGAACCTGGAGCAGCTGGCGCGCTTCCTCTCCGACACCGTGCTGCTCACCGGCCACGGCTTCGAACCGCCGGCCGCCGCGCCGTCCTGGGGCCCGCTGGAGCGCACCGCCCGCACCGTCGAGGGCACGCTCGTGCCGACCGTCGCGGTGCTCTACTACCGCGCCCACCACATGAGCGGCAACACCGCCTTCGTGGACGCGCTGTGCGGCGCGATAGAGGACGCGGGCGCCCGCCCGCTCCCGCTGTACGTGGCCTCGCTGCGCGCCCCCGAGCCCGAGCTGATCGAGGAGCTGCGCGCCGCCGACACCATCGTGACCACCGTCCTCGCGGCCGGCGGCACCAAGCCCGCCGAGGCCTCCGCGGGCGGCGACGACGAGTCCTGGGACGCGGGCGCGCTGACCGGCCTGGACGTGCCGATCCTCCAGGCGCTGTGCCTGACCGGTTCGCGCGCGGCCTGGGAGGAGAACGACGAGGGCGTCTCGCCGCTGGACGCCGCGAGCCAGATCGCCGTGCCGGAGTTCGACGGCCGCCTCATCACCGTCCCCTTCTCCTTCAAGGAGATCGACGAGGACGGGCTTCCCGCGTACGTCGCCGACGCCGAGCGCGCCGCCCGCGTCGCCGGGATCGCCGTGCGCCACGCGCGCCTCAAGCACGTCCCGGCCGCCGACAAGCGCCTGGCGCTGGTGCTCTCCGCCTACCCGACCAAGCACTCCCGCATCGGCAACGCGGTGGGCCTCGACACCCCCGCCTCCGCCGTCGCGCTGCTGCGCCGGCTCATCGAGGAGGGCTACGACTTCGGGCCCGCCGAGGAGATCCCCGGTCTCGTCTCCGGCGACGGCGACGAGCTGATCCGCGCGCTGATCGACGCGGGCGGCCACGACCAGGACTGGCTCACCGAGGAGCAGCTCGCCGCCAACCCGGTCCGCATCCCGGCCGCCGACTACAAGCGCTGGTACGCGACGCTGCCCGCGGAGCTGCGCGAGTCCGTCGAGGAGCACTGGGGCCCGGCGCCCGGCGAGATGTTCCTCGACCGCTCCCGCGTGGGCCAGGGCGGCGACCCGGAGGGCGACATCGTCCTCGCGGCGCTGCGCCGCGGCAACCTCCTCGTCGTCATCCAGCCGCCGCGCGGCTTCGGCGAGAACCCCATCGCGATCTACCACGACCCCGATCTGCCGCCCTCGCACCACTACCTGGCGGCGTACCGCTGGATCGCGGCGGCCGCGTCCGACGGCGGCTTCGGCGCCGACGCGATGGTCCACCTCGGCAAGCACGGCAACCTGGAGTGGCTGCCCGGCAAGAACGCCGGCCTGTCCGCCGCCTGCGGCCCGGACGCCGCGCTCGGCGACCTGCCGCTGATCTACCCCTTCCTGGTCAACGACCCGGGCGAGGGCACCCAGGCCAAGCGCCGCGTGCACGCCACGCTCATCGACCACCTGGTGCCGCCGATGGCGCGCGCCGACTCCTACGGCGACATCGCGCGCCTGGAGCAGCTCCTCGACGAGTACGCCCAGATCAGCTCGATGGACCCGGCGAAGCTCCCGGCGATCCGCGCGCAGATCTGGACACTGATCCAGGCCGCGAAGCTCGACCACGACCTCGGGCTGGAGGAGCGCCCCGAGGACGACGGCTTCGACGACTTCCTGCTGCACGTCGACGGCTGGCTCTGCGAGATCAAGGACGCGCAGATCCGCGACGGCCTGCACGTCCTGGGCCAGGCGCCCACGGACACCGACCGCGTCAACCTCGTCCTGGCGATCCTGCGGGCCCGCCAGATCTGGGGCGGCACGACGGCCCTGCCGGGTCTGCGGGAGGCGCTGGGCCTGGACGAGTCGGCGGCGACGCGCACGAGCGCGGACGAGGCCGAGGAGAAGGCCCGCGCACTGGTGCAGGCGATGGACGACGCGGGCTGGGACCCGGCCGCCGTCGCCTCCGTGACGGGTGACCTGGGTGAACAGGTCGCCGCCGTCCTGGAGTTCGCGGCCCACGAGGTCGTGCCGCGCCTCGCGGCCACCACCGCCGAGCTCGACCACGCGCTGCACGCCCTGCGCGGCGGCTTCGTCCCCGCCGGGCCCAGCGGCTCGCCGCTGCGCGGTCTGGTCAACGTCCTGCCGACCGGCCGGAACTTCTACTCCGTCGACCCGAAGGCCGTCCCCTCCCGCCTCGCGTGGGAGACGGGCCAGGCGCTCGCCGACTCCCTCGTCGAGCGCTACCAGCAGGACAACGAGGGCGCTTACCCCACCTCCGTGGGCCTCTCGCTGTGGGGCACCAGCGCGATGCGCACCGCGGGCGACGACGTCGCCGAGGCCCTCGCCCTGCTCGGCGTCCGCCCCGTCTGGGACGACGCGTCGCGCCGCGTCACCGGCCTGGAGGCCGTGCCGCTCGACGAGCTCGGCCGTCCCCGCATCGACGTGACGCTGCGCATCTCGGGCTTCTTCCGCGACGCGTTCCCGCACACGATCGGCCTGCTCGACGACGCGGTGCGGCTCGCCGCCTCGCTGGACGAGCCGGCCGAGCAGAACCTCGTGCGCGCCCACACCCAGGCCGACCTGGCCGAGCACGGCGACGAGCGCCGGGCCACCACCCGCATCTTCGGCTCGCGCCCCGGCACGTACGGCGCGGGCCTGCTCCAGCTCATCGACTCGCGCGACTGGCGCACCGACGCGGACCTCGCCGAGGTCTACACGGTGTGGGGCGGCTACGCCTACGGCCGCGGTCTGGAGGGCCGCCCGGCGCGCGCCGAGATGGAGACGGCGTACAAGCGCATCGCCGTGGCCGCGAAGAACACGGACACCCGCGAGCACGACATCGCGGACTCGGACGACTACTTCCAGTACCACGGCGGCATGGTGGCGACCGTGCGCGCGCTGCGGGGCACGGCCCCCGAGGCGTACATCGGCGACTCGACCCGCCCCGAGACGGTCCGCACGCGCACGCTGGTGGAGGAGACGAGCCGGGTCTTCCGCGCCCGCGTCGTGAACCCCAAGTGGATCGAGGCGATGCGCCGCCACGGTTACAAGGGCGCCTTCGAACTCGCCGCGACCGTGGACTACTTGTTCGGGTACGACGCCACGACGGGTGTCATCGCCGACTGGATGTACGACAAGCTCACGGAGACGTACGTCCTGGACCCGACCAACCGTCAGTTCCTCCAGGAGAACAACCCCTGGGCGCTGCACGGCATCGCGGAGCGCCTCCTGGAGGCGGAGTCGCGCGGCATGTGGGCCAAGCCGGACCCGGCGGTGCTCGAAGCGCTGCGCCAGGCGTACCTGGAGACCGAGGGCAACCTGGAGGACGAGGGCTGAGCCACCGGCGGAACCGGCCCGACCGGGCGGGCGTCCCTCCAGGCTGTACGTGGGATCAGCAGCTCGGAGCAGACGGAGAAGGACGCCCGCCATGATCACAGGAACCGCCACGCGGCACCTCTATCTCGCCCGGCACGGGGAGGCCACGGCCGACGAGAGCGGCCTGACGGAAGCGGGCCGCCGCCAGGCCGTCCTGCTCGGCGAGCGGCTGCGCGGGGCGCCCCTGTCGGCGGTCCACCACGGTCCGCTGCCCCGGGCCGCGGAGACCGCCCGCCTCATCGGCGAGCGGCTCGACGGCGTCCCCGTGCGGCCCTCGGCGATCGTCGGCGACTACCTCCCCTACCTGCCGCAGGCCGACGAACTCCCGCCGGAGAGCGCCGAGTCGACGCTGCGGCACCTGGCGGGGTTCCCGGCGGCGGAGCGCGAGGGCGGTCCCGCGCTGGCCCAGCAGGCCCTCGCCCGGTTCACCGGACCGGTGTCCGGCGACGAGCCGTGCCACGAACTGGTCGTCACCCACAACTTCCTGATCGGCTGGCTGGTCCGGGACGCGCTCGACGCCCCGCCCTGGCGCTGGCTCGGCCTCAACCACTGCAACGCCGCGCTGACCGTCATCCGCTACGCCCCGGGCCGCCCCGCCTCGATCGTCTTCTACAACGACATGGGGCATCTGCCCCGGGAGCTGCGCTGGACGGGTTTCCCGCCGGAGTTCCGCGCGTGCGAGCCGGACGCGGCGGCGCGGCAGGGGGCGTGAGTCACGCGAGCCGCGGCAGCACGACGTTGTTGATCAAGGGCCCCTCGACGGTGATTCCCTCGCTGATCAGGGAGTCGGTGACGGGGAGCGGCGAGGGGTTGGCCGGGGCGGTCACGGCGGCGGCGAGGGCGAGGGCGCCGAGGACGGCGGTGGCGAGGGCGGGACGGGGACGGAGGCGGCGAGGGCGCATGCGGCGTTCTTCTTTCTCGACGGGGAGGGGCGGATCTCGGAGCTGTCCGGCCGACGGGCCCGCGACAACCCGTTCGTATGATCGTCGGTGACTTCCTGGCCTCACCGGGGTTACACCCCGTGAGCGGGCCGCGACCGGCGGCCCGGACGCACATCGTCCAAGGAGGCCGCAGTGAACGGCAGTCGGGTACAGGCAATGTCCCGTTGGGCGCTGGTCGCGGCGATGGCGGCCGCGCCCGCCGTCCTGTGCTCCGGCACGGCACACGCCGACGAGACCCACACGAACGCGCACAACGCCCCCAGGGTCGGCCTGATCAACACCGGCCAGATCGACGACCCGTTGGAGGACGTGCTGGAGCACACCCTCAACTTCGGCGACGGGTACCGGTGGGACTGACGTCCCCGGCCCCCTCTCCTCGACCCACCTGCGCGCGGACCCCGGCACCGGGGTCCGCGCACGTGCGTCAGGGCGACGCGCCGGTCAGCCCACGGGGCACCGCACCGGTCGGCTCAGGGCGCGAGGCACGCCGCGCCCGGGACCTCCGACGGCACGCCGGGGCTCGCGGGGTCGACGAGCGACGTGACGTCACCGGCCGACTGGGTCAGGCAGTCGACCGTGCCGACGGGATCGGGCACGGCGCTCGCGGGCACGGCGAGCACCCCGAGCAGTGAGACGGTCCCGAGGATGAGGGCGGCGGAGCGGCGCATGTGAACTCTCCTTTGCGTCAACGGATTTCGTTTGCGACTCGACACACAACGCGAGCCGATCCGTGGCTCCCCAGCCCCGCCCCTCGACAATCACCACATCACCCGTACGTGAACGCCGTAACGATCCGCCTGGCCACTTCACGGACGGATTTCCCGGAGCGAATGATCACGAGTGTGAACACCTGACGACGATCAGGCGGCCCGGCGGTCCCGCGGTCAGGTGGCCCTCTCATGGTGATCCAGCAGACGGGTGAGCAACCCCATGAACTGTTCGCGCTCGGCAGGGTCCAGCGGGGCGAGCAGCTCGTCGTGGAGTTCGTCCAGGACCAGGTCGAGGCGGCTCAGCCGACGGCGGCCCCGGGTGTTGATCGTGATGATGTTGCGGCGCTGGTCGGCGGGGTCGGGGGCGCGCTCGACGAGCTGACGCCCGGCGAGTTCGTTGAGCACGCCGACCATGTCGCTGCGGTAGATGCCGGTGCGCCGGCTCAGCTCCGCCTGGCTGCCGGGGCCGTGGTCCTGGAGCGAGGCGAGCACGGCGTAGTGCCACTTGCGGGCGTCGACCCGGGCCAGCCCTTCGTTGATCAGCCGGTCCGACCGCGTGGTCAGCTGCGACAGCTGCCGGCTCGCGCGGCGGCGCAGCCGGTCGGGCACCTGAGGTACGCCGTCGTCGGGCAGGCCGGCGGCTTCGGCTCTGGTCATGGCTCCGATCCCCTCCATTGCGTTAGCGGGACGAACGATATACGTTCCTTCCGCCGACACCGTTAGTGGCACTAACGCTGATCGGCGAACTCCAGGAAGGAAGACCCGCCATTCCCACCACGACACTGCGCGTTCCCACCCCCGACGGTCACGCCGACGCCTACGCCGCCTTCCCCGACGGCGGCGGGCGCCACCCCGCCGTGCTGCTGTACAGCGACGCCTTCGGCGTGCGGCCCGAGCTGGAGTCCCGGGCCCGCGAACTGGCCGGGCACGGCTACTACGTCCTCGTCCCGCACCTCTACTACCGCCACGGCACGGCACCGCTGATCGAGCTCCCCGAGCACATCGGGGCGGAGATCCGCCCCGCGGTCGTCGAGCGGCTGATGCCGTTCCTCGGGGAGCTCACCACGGCACGGTTCCTGAGCGACGCCGGGGCGTACCTCGCGTTCCTGGCGTCCCGGCCCGAGGTGAGCGAAGGGCCGGTCGGCGTGCTGGGCTACTGCATCGGCGGCGCCCTGGCGATGCGCACCGCGGCGGCCCATCCCGACCGGGTGGCCGCGGTCGCCGGTTTCCACCCCGGCTTCCTGGTCACCGAGGAACCCGACAGCCCGCACCTCGCCTTCCCCGCGCTGACCGCCGAGGTCCACCTGGGCCTCTCCACGAACGACATGACGCCCGAGGCCCTCGCCGAGGTGACCCGGTCCCTGGAGGCAGCGGGCGTCACCCACACGTGCGAGATCTACCCGGACACCGTCCACGGCTTCACGATGTCCGACACCGACGCGTTCAGCCCCTCGGGAACGCAGCGCCACTGGGACCGTCTGCTCGCCCTCTTGACCCGCAGACTGAGCACCGCCTGAGGGTTCGTCAACTCAGCCCAGAGGGGCGGCTACTCCCCGACCCGGACTCGCTCGCTCTCCCCCTCCGAGAGGAACGCGGCGAGCGCCCGGCCCTCCTCCGCGACCTCGGCGCGCTCGGCACGGGAGAGGCGGCGCAGCGGGGCCACCGTCACGGTGCCCTCCTGCACGGTCCACTTCGCCGCGACCCGGCCGTCGACCAGGACGGCCCGCTCCCCGGCGACGGAGAGCCCCTTGTGGGCGTCGTCGATGATCCGGCTCCGGTCGTGATAGCCGAGGATCGCGTTGTCGAAGGCCGGCAGGAAGCGGACCGGCGCGGGGGTGTCGGGGTCCGGGCGCGGCGCGTCGGGCAGGTCGAGCAGTTCGCGGCCCCGCTCGTCGCGGAAGGCGACCAGTTCCCCGCGGACGGCGGCGACGGCGGCGGGGAGCCCGGCGAGTCCGCTCCAGGCCCGCAGGTCGGCGGTGGCGGCGGGGCCGTAGGCGGCCAGGTAGCGGCGGACCAGCGCCCGGCCGACCGGGTCGGCGCCGTCCTCGGCCGGCGGGTCGCTCTCGCGCCCCAGCCAGGCGGCGAGCGGCAGATTGCGTACGCCGGCCTTGGTTCGCCACAGGCCGCGCGGCGGCAGCTGCACCATCGGCACGAGCCCGGCGACGAGCATCTCCCCCAGGGCGCGCGGCGCCGCGTCGGGCCAGCGGTGGGCGACGGCCCGCGCGAGTTCGGGCATGGAGCGCGGCTCGCCGTCGGCCAGCACCTCCCGCCCCGCCGCGGCGAGTTCGTCGAGGTCCACGCCGTCGAAGTCGCGGCGGTAGACCCCGAGCACGCGCTGCCGCAGCATCGGATCGTGCCGGGCCCGCCACGCGAGTACGTCGTCGGCGGTGACGAGGTGGACCGTCCGGCGCATGAGGTGCGTGCGGACGACCCGCCGCTCGACGAGCAGTGCGTCGAGCGCCCCCGGCTCGAACCCGCGCAGCCGGGTCCACAGCCCGACGAAGGGCTCCTGCGGCTCCTGCGCCTGGAGCCCGCAGAGGTGCGACACGGCGTCGAGGACCGGCAGACCGGCGCGGTCGAGCAGCAGCTGCCGGGCGAGCGCGGCCCGTCCCAGCGCGCGAACGGTGAGCACGGTCATCGGACCACCGCCGGGCACCGACCAGCCGACTGAAGCCCCGAACCGGGCGAAACGACCAACACCATGGAGGACTGCTCCCGCTCTCTCACCGACACCGACGGAGGGCCACGGTCCCAGGCGATGCGGTCAGCTTCTGTCCGCCACTCCCGTCGGGGTCGGCACGTCCTCGGCCGGATCCGCCGCCCGCACCGCCCGAACCGGCCGCGCCGGCAACCCGTCGATGCTCGACGTGTTCTTCTCGCGCATGTAGTCCTCCAGCGCCTGGTCCGACTTGCGCATGCCCCACTGGTCCTGGAGGTCGCGTTCGCGGACCAGGGTCATTTCCGGGACCGTGAATCCGCAGGAGTCGGTGATGCGGGTGAGGGAGACGACCACGATGGAGCGGGGGATCGGGTGCTTGCCGAAGTGGCCGATCAGGGCGTCCCATTCGGGGGCGTCGGGGAAGACGCAGCGGGCGGTGCCGTAGAGGCGGAGGGTCTTGGGGCGGCGGGTGAACGAACAGAACATCAAGGTGATCCGGCCGCTCTCGCGCACGTGCGCGATCGTCTCGGCCCCGGAGCCGATGAGGTCCAGGTAGGCCACCGTCGTGTCGTCGAGGACGGCGAACGTGTCCATGCCGCCCTTGGGGGAGACGTTGACGTGTCCGTCCGCGGACAGCGGCGCCGTGGCCGCGAAGTACATCGGGGCCTGCGCGATGAATTCGCGCAGCGCGGGGGTCAGCCCTTCGTAGAGCTTGCCCATGGGGTCACCTCTCTCGACTGTCTCAAGCCTGTGGGTCTTCCGGTCTCCGGGGGCCCGCCGGGGCCGCGTGCAACGCCCCGTGCAGGTGGACCAGGCCGTCGCCCGGGGTTCCGATCCGTACGTGCTCCACCGCGCAGACCATCAGCTCGTGGTCGCCGAGCGTCAGGCGGTGGTGGCGCGAACCGACGAGCCAGGCGGCGCAGCCGTCGAGCAGCGGCACCCCGTGCGGGCCCTCGTGCCAGCGCGTGGGCGGCGCGAAACGGTCGACGCCCGGCGCCGCGAACCGCTCGGCCACGTCCCGCTGGCCGGCGCCGAGCAGCTGGATCCCGAACCTCTCGCAGTCCTTGATCCTGGCCCACGTCGAGGACGACTCGGCGAGCGCGAAGGAGACCAGCGCCGGTTCCGCGCTCACCGAGGTGAACGACGTGATCGTCACCCCGGCGGGTCCGGCCGGCGTGGCCGCGGTGAGCACCGCGACGCCGGAGGCGTGCCCCCGCAGCGCGGTGCGCAGCTCACGGGCGCCGACGGTGGGCGCCGCGGTGGTCACGAAGCCGTCCCCGGGGGCGTGGTGCCGAGCAGCCGTTCGGGGCGGGGGGCCACGGCCGTGATGGAGCGGGGGGCGTCCGGCGTCGTCGCGGGCCGGGTCTTGATGGTGATCCGGTCGGCCAGTTCGTGGGCCAGCGCCCGCGCGTCGTCGGCCGACTCGCCACGGACCATGAGCAGCCCCGACCTGTCGTACGACCAGGCGATCGGGTCCACCGTGTCGCCGGGGGCGACGGAGAGCTGGAGGGCCACCACGCGCGGATCGGCGCGTACGTCGTCGGCACCGGTGACGGACTCGACGACACCCGGTTCGGCGGTCAGGAAGCGGATGGCGCCGCCTCCCCTGGCCGGTCCCGGCACGACGGGGTCGGTGCGGCCCGCGTACCAGAGGAAGGCGAGCGCGTCGATGTCGGTCCCGTACACCTCGGTGGCCAGGTCGGCGATCCGGTCGCCGCCGCGCCGGTTGTGGGACTCGACCAGACGGGGGCCGTCGGCGGTGACGATCACCTCGCTGTGGGAGGGGCCGTCCGTGACCCCGACGGCGTCCAGCATCCGGCCGACCAGCGAGGCGATCGCGGCCGTGGTGTCCGCGTCGAGGGCCGCGGGCTGGATGTGCCCGACCTCGACGAACGAGTCCAGCTTCTCCTTGGCGGTGTACGCGACGACCGCGTGCTCGCCCGCGAAGCTGAAGGCCTCCACGCTGAACTCGGGGCCGCGCAGATACTGCTCCATCACGAACGTGTGCAGCCCGAACTCCGCTGCCCAGGCGGCGACTTCGGCGACCGCCTCGGGGCCGTGCACGAGCCGTACGCCGAGGCTGCCGGAGCCGTACCGGGGCTTGATCACCGCGGGCCCGAACTCGGCGACGAAGGCGCGGATGTCGGCCTCGTCGTGCCCGAGGCGCGATGCGACCCCTTCGATGCCCCGCTCGGCGAGCAGTTCGCGGAAGGCGAGCTTGTCCTGGAGCACGCGGACGGTGTCGAGACCGGTGCCGGGCAGGCCGAGCGCCGTCGTCGCGGCCGCCGCCGACTCCAGGCCGTCCTCGATCATCGAGATGACCCGGTCCAGCGGCCGGTGCCGGTGCACGGCGGCCAGCAGATCGGCGACCGCCCGCGGGTCGCGGTAGTCCGTGAGGTGGGCCTCGGCCACCAACTCCAGGCCCGCCGTGTCGAGTTCGTGCGGGCCGTACACCCAGACGATGTCGAAGCCTGCCTGCCGTGCCTTCTTCAGGGTGGCGACCTGGCCACCGATGACCGCGATCCGCGGTGTGTTCCCGTGCGTCATGCGCGCAGCTCCCGTCCCGATGCGTTCTCCAGCCAGCGCACGACCTCGACGTTGTCGGCGCCCTCGGGCAGCTCGTCGTGCGCCTTCTCCCAAAGATCTTGGCAGGCGTGCCCGAAGGCGGCGGGGCCGCCCGCCGAGTCGAGCAGCGAGGTGCCGATGCGGATGTCCTTGAGCATCAGCCGCAGCGCGAAGCCCGAGTCGAAGGTGCCGGGCAGCACGTGGTCGGGCAGCTTGGTCTGCGAGGCGTGGTTGCGGCCCGTGGAGGCGTTGATGACCTCCAGCATCGCCGCGGGCTCCAGGCCGAACGCCCGCCCGGCGAGCATGACTTCGGCGACCGCGGCGAGATTGACCGCGGAGAGCAGGTTGTTGAGCGCCTTCAGCGCGTGACCGGCGCCCGCCGGGCCCACCCGGTACACCCTGCCGAGGGCCGCGAGCACCTCCTCCGCCCGCGCCACGTCGTCGGGTTCACCGGCGGCCATCAGCGTCAGCTCGCCCGCGCGCGCGGCGGCCGGGGAGCCGGAGACCGGCGCGTCCACCACGGCCACCCGGTGCGCGGCGGCCGCGCGGCCGAGGGCGAGGGTGTCCTCGGGCGCCGAGGAACCCGTGTCGACGATGAGGGAGCCGGCGGCGAGGTGCGGGAGCAGCGCGTCGGCCACCTGCCGCACGGCCGCGCCGTCGGGGAGCATGGTGACCACGACCGGCGCGGCCAGGTCCGCGACCGACGCCGCCGCGCGCACGCCCGGGTGCTCGCCGGCCGCCGCGGCGACGCCCGCGTCGGTGTCGTACGCGACCACGTCGAAGCCGCGCTCCGCGAGGCGGCGGCACATGCCCCCGCCCATGGACCCCAGTCCCGCAAACCCCACCCGCATGTTCCGTTCCTTTCTCCGTACTTGTGCTCAGATCTCGGTGCTTGTGCTCAGCTCTCGGTGCGTGTCCCGCGGTGCCCGTGGCGTACGCCTCTCATCCCGCGCTCAGGGCGACCAGCCCCCGCACGATGAGGACGAGCGCCGCGACGACCGCGAGGACGAGCACCGCGCCGCGCATCCGGCCGCTGCCGTCCACGCGGCGCCGCACCGGGCCCGACAGCGCGAAGCCGACCACCACGGCGGGCAGCAGCAGCGCCCCGAAGGCCAGTTGCTCGCGCGGCAGGCGGCCGACGACGGTGAGGGAGACGAGCGAGAGCAGCGTCCCTGCGGTGTAGAAGACGCTGAGGGTGCCGCGGACCGTGGGTCCGGGCTCCCGGTGGTAGACGAGCGCGATGAACGGCCCGCCGATGGACGACGTCGTCCCGGTCAGGCCCGCCACCGCGCCGGAGGCGATCAGCGTGCCCCGGTTCCTGGGCAGTCGGGCCGGGTCGAAGGCCAGGAGCGAGACGACGCCCAGCGTGATGCCCGCCGAGAGCAGGTCGAGCGTCGGCACCGACACGACGAGGATCACGTACGAGGCGGCTGCCGTGCCCGCGATCCGCCCGGCCATCGCCCAGGAGACGCCGTACCAGTCGGTGTGGGAGATCTCCCGGACCGCCCCGAGCGCGGCCAGCACCGCGGCGACCACGAGGAGCGAGCCCGGCATGAGGCTCGGCGCGGCGATCTGCACCACCGGCGCCGACACCAGGGCGAGGCCCACGCCCAGGCTGCCCTGGACGAGCGCGCCGACGAACACGGCGACGGACGCGCAGGCGAGCACGGACAGTTCAGGCATCGACGGGCACCGCCGTGCGCATGCGCTCCCCGGCCGCGCGGGCGACCCGCTCGGCCGCGACGCCCGCCACCACGAGGACTCCCGCGGCCACCACCCAGCCGAGCGATCCCGAACCGAGCAGCAGCCCGGTGACCATTACGGGGCCGAGCACCCGCTGGCCGGCCACGCTCAGGTTGAAGACGGACAGATAGCGTCCGCGCTGCTCCTCGGGGGCCAGGGCGATGGACAGGTCCCACACCGCGGAGTTGGCGATCACCTCGGCCAGGGACAGCGTCACCACGGCGGCGGCCAGCCACGCCACCGCGGGCCCTCCCCCGACGGAGCCGGACGCGGCGAAGCACAGGCTGCTCACCGCGAGGACGGCGCCCGTCCACGTCAGCATCCGGGTGGTGCGCCGCTGGCCGGTCGCCAGTTTGCTGACCGGGATCTGCAGCACCACGACGAGCACGGTGTTCAGCGCGAACAGCACCGACACGGTGGCCCGTGGCGCGTCCGTGTGCTCCAGGATCCACACGGGCATCGCGACGAGCAGCATCGTGTCGAAGAAGAACAGCAGGAAGTTGAGCCCGGTCAGCGTCAGATAGCGCGCGTCGGGCAGCACCCGGCTCCTGGCCGGGCGTTCCTCGGCCGCCGCCGGTTCGATTCCCTCCGCCGGTCTTCCACCTGCCGTGGGGGCGGCCGGCTCGGGCACCCGCAGCACGAGCACCGCGCCGCCCAGGAAGGCGAGCCCGATGGCGATCAGCGTGACCCGGTAGGCGGTCTGGGTGTCGCTGGCGAGCGCGACGCCCGCCGCCATCGCGCCGACCCCCAGTCCGCAGTTGCGTACGACGTTGACCACCGCGAGCAGCCGGGTGCGCTCCTGGCGTTCCGGCACGGCCACGGCCACCAGCGCCTGGAGCACCGGCGGCCCCGCCCTGTCGCACGCCACCGCGCACAGCGTCACCACCATGAACTGCCAGAAGTCGGTGACGAGGACGTACGCCGCGCAGCACAGCCCGCGCCCCAGGTACACGGCGGCGAGCACCCGCCGCGCCCCGTACCGGTCGGCGAGGACCCCGCCGAGCAGCGAGATCCCCAGCGCCACGATCCCGGCGAGGGCGAGCCCGGAGGCCACCTGGTTGGCCGAGAGGTCGACCTGCCGGGTGAAGTACGCCATGGAGCTCGCCATGAACAGGCCGATGCCGAGCGACTGGACGAGGGCTGCGGCGGCGAGTCGGCGGCCGCCCGCGGTGAGCTTCATGTCACTCGGTCCCGAAGTCGAAGTCGACCTGGTCCTCTAGCTCCATCTCGCGCACGATGCGCCGCACCCCGGAGAAGTCGCGCACCAGCAGTCCCGCGCCGGCCTGGCGCCGGCAGTCCTCGACGATCTCGTCGGCCTTCTCGAAGCCCGCCGCCTTGAGGATGCCGGGCCACACCGCGAAGTCCTGCTCCACGAAGGCGTGCAGCGCCTTGGGCAGCGAGTCGACGAAGGCGCGGCGCTGTTCGGTGTTCATGTGCACGTACAGGGCCTTGGCGACCTCGACCATGACGGAGGAGTGCGCGGACTCGTCGCGGGCGTGCAGCCGGGGCACCAGGGCGTGCAGCGGCTGGACGGTCTTGTCGCGCGAGAGCAGCTCAAGATAGGCGTTGACGCTGATCTCCGAGACGGTCGTCCACACCAGCTTGAGCAGGTCGCGCTCCCAGCGCTCCGACACCTTCGCGTCGGCCTCCAGGAGGCGGCGATAGGTGACGGTGTGCGGGTAGGAGGGCTCTCCGGTGACCTGGCGGACGTCCCGCGTGCGCTGCATCGCGATCATGTGCATGTACGTGTGCCAGACCTCGTCCACGTGCGTCTGCTGGACGGCGCGCTTGAGCTGGACGCTGTCGGCGCCGGGGAAGGCGCCGTGCATGATCATGGCGAAGGTCGGGTTGGCGACGTGCTCCTCGGCCGCGATGACCCGCTCGTTGTAGACCAGCCAGGCCATGGTGAGGACCTTCTGGCGCTGCTCGGGCGTGGCCGCGAGGTACAGCGGGTGCTCGGCGAACGGCAGCAGGCGCTCCGGGTAGTCCGGCAGCAGCTCGTCGTACTCCTCCGGCTCCGATATCTGGTCCAGGTCGGTGCGGATCGTGGCGCGCCGGGGCCAGGAGTCGGCGATCCGGCGCAGCACGGTCTCGTCGATGCCGTGCTCGTGGCCGTCCTCGTAGCCTTCTGCGAGGCCGCCTTCGATGGTGTGCTCGTGCTCGGCGATGCTCAACGCTGGTCCCCTTCGGATACGTGGTCTGCCGCGGCCGCCTCGACGGCTTCGGCGAGGAGGGCGAGGCCGGGGGCCAGTTCCTCGGCGTCCGCCACGATCGGCGGCATGATCTTGAGGACCTGGCCGCGGGCACCGGACGTCTCGACCAGGAGCCCGCGCGTGAAGGCGGCGTGCGACACCTTGTCCGCGAGCGCGGGGTCGGTGAAGGCGAGGCCGCGGATCAGGCCGCGGCCCACGACGGTGCAGCCGAGGTGGGCGAACGTGGCGGCCAGTTCGGTCAGCCGCTCCTCCAACGCGGCGGCGTTGCGCAGCACGCGCGCGCCGAACTCCGGGTCCGCCCAGCGCTCCAGGCAGGCCGTGGCGGTGACGAAGGCGAGGTTGTTGCCGCGGAAGGTGCCGCTGTGCTCACCGGGGCCCAGCTGGTCGAGCTCGGGGCGGACCAGGACGAGGGCCATCGGCAGGCCGAAGCCGCTGATGGACTTGGACAGGCAGATCAGGTCGGGGACGATGCCCGCCTCTTCGAAGCTGAAGAAGGTGCCGGTGCGCCCGCAGCCCGCCTGGATGTCGTCGACGATCAGCAGGATGCCCCGCTCGCGCGCGACCTCGGCGAGCCTGCGCAGCCACGGCGCGCTCGCCGCCGCGAGGCCGCCCTCGCCCTGCACGGTCTCCACCACGAAGGCGGCGGGCAGGTCGATGCCGCTGCCCGGGTCGTCGAGCATCCGGGTCAGATAGTCGATGGTGTCGACGCCCTCGCCCGCGTACCCCTCGTAGGGCATGCGCGTGACGTGGCCGAGCGGTACACCGGCCGCGCCGCGCTTGAACGAGGTGGCGGACGCGGCGAGCGCGCCGAGCGAGAGGCCGTGGAAGCCGCCGGTGAAGGCGATGATGTCGGTGCGTCCGGTGACCCGGCGGGCCGTCTTGAAGGCCGCCTCGACGGCGTTGGTGCCGGTGGGCCCGGTGAACTGGACCCGGTGGTCGAGCCCGCGCGGCGCGAGCACCACCTCGCGGAAGCGGTGCAGGAACGCGGCCTTGGCGCCGGTGTGCAGGTCGAGGCCGTGGACCGGTCCGTCGGCCTGGAGGTAGTCGATGAGGGCGGCGCGCACCTCGGGCGGGTTGTGCCCGTAGTTCAGCGCGCCCGCGCCCGACAGGAAGTCGACGTACTCGCGGCCGTCCGCGTCCCACATCCGGTGCCCCGAGGCGCGGGTGAAGACGGCGGGGAAGCGGCGGCAGTAGGTGCGTACGGCCGATTCGAGCTCGTCGAAGACGGCCGTGTCCGTTCCGGGGGTCGTCGCGCGCGCGGCGACCGGTTCGGCGGTGGTCATGAGGCACTCCAGGGGTCGATGCCGGTGATCTCGGCCGTCTCACGGGGGGTCAGGGCGGTGCGCGGGGAGAGCGGGAACCAGCCGGCGAGGCTGAGCCGCAGCAGTGCGCGCATGCGGTCGGCTATCAGCTCCGGGGTGTAGCGGTCCGCCACCTCGGCGGCGTCGATCACCGGGGTCGGCGGGAAGTAGCGGCCGCCGGGCACGGGGCGTACGACGGCGTCCCACAGGTTGAGGCTCTGGCCGCCCCAGCGGGCGCGTCCGCTGAACACCGAGTACAGCGGCAGCCCTTCGGGGTGCGGGCGGCTGAGCGCCTGGTTCACGGCCTCGCTGACCATTTCGACGATCAGTCCGCAGCCGCCCGCCGAGCGGGCCCTGCGGGCCTGCGCGAAGAGCGCGAGCGCGCCGTCGAGGGCGTCGCCGTGCCGGGTCAGGCCGCCGCTCTGCGGGGTGTAGCCGAGGTGCGCCAGGGTGGGGGTGCCGGTCGCGGCCACCGCCTCGATGCAGGCGAACTCGCCCTCGCCCGCCACCTCGATCTTGACCGCGTCCGCGCCGGCCGCGACGAACCGGTCGGCGGCGGCGCGCGCCGTGGCGGGGCCGAGCGTCGTCCCGTCCGGCAGGTCGGCGAGCAGGAACGGCCGCCGCTCCGCGGGGAATTCGGCGTCGAGCGCCTTGCGCACCTCGGCCACCAGGCCGGTGAGGGTGGCAAGGCCCCACTCCTGCTCGTCGGCGCCGGTCAGCGTGGTGCCGGCGCGGCCCAGGTGGGTCATGAAGTACGAGTCACCGACCATCACGCACTCGACGGGGGCGCCCTGCAGGTCCGGTGCGCGCAGGGCCTCGGCGAGGCCCTCGACCTCGTAGCCCCGATACGCGTTGATCTTGAGTCCGAGCTGTGCCGGGCTGTCGTACCGGTGCAGGTACGGAGCCAGCGCGGATGCCGCGGCCGGCCTGGCCACGGTGGTGTCAACGGTCACGGCCGCCCTCCCAGTAGATCTTGTTGATACGGCCGATGGCGTCCGCGACGACCTCTTCGGGTGCCGCGGTGAAGCAGAGCCGGGCCCAGCCGTCGCAGTGCGCGCCGAACACCCGGCCCGGCGCGAGCCCCACCCCGGCCTCGGCGCAGCGCCGCACGAACTCCTCGCCGTCGCCGTAGCGGGCCAGGTCGAGGAAGGTGTAGAGGCCGCCCGCGATGCGGGTGTGCGGGATCTCCAGGGCGGCGTCGGCGAGGTGCCAGGCGCGCTCGGCCGCCGCGCGGCGCCGGGCGAGTTCGTCGGCGGGGGTGGCGAGGGCGCGGAACGCGGTGTACTGCGCGGCCGTGGCGACCGAGTACAGCGTGTGCAGCGACCACTTGGTGAGGATCTCCTCCGCGCCGGGCGGCGAGATCAGATGGCCGACGCGGGCGCCGGGCATCGCGTACGTCTTGCTGCAGCTGTGCACCGAGAAGGTGCGCTCGGCGGCGCCGGGGACGGTCGCGGTGTCGAGGAAGCCGTCGTCGCTGAAGTCGTAGTTCTCGTACGCGTTGTCGGCGATGAGCCACAGGTCGTGCCGCTCGGCCAGCGCGGTGAGCGCGCCCAGGGCCCGCTCGTCGAGGCGGAAGCCGGTCGGGTTGTTGGGGTTGTTGAAGTAGATCGCCCGGGTGCGCGGCCCGACGGCCCGCTCGATGCGTGCGACGAAGTCGAAGTCCGGGTCCTCGCTGAGCTCCAGGAAGACCGGCACCTCGCGGGGCGTCCCGCCGGCCGCCCACACCAGGCCGGTCGCGAAGAGCCACTGCGGGGAGAGGATCAGGACCTCGTCCCCCGGGGCCAGGATCGCGTGCAGGGTCACGGCGATGGCGTGCGTGGCGCCGCTGGTCACCAGGATCTGGCCGGGGTCGACGGGGGTGCCCCGGCGCCGGCTCGCCGCGTCGGCGAAGGCCTCGCGCAGGGCGGGCACTCCGGCGGGCGGCGCGTGCTCGTGGGCCGCGATCCCGAACTCGGCGCGCTCCCAGGCGGCAGGGCGCACGCACGGCTCGAAGACGGTCTTGCCCTGCTGGAGCGGCACCGGTTCGGCGTGCGCGCCGGAGCGCAGCAGCCGGTCGACGGCCACCAGCGGGGAGGGCGGTATCTCGCTGAGGGTTCTACCGAAGGACGGCATGAGGTGTGCTCACTCCTGGACTTGGAAGGGGCCCGTGCCGAGCGGGAGTTCGGCGGCGGCGCCGCGGGCGGGCCGGTCGATGCCGAGGTTTCCGCGCAGGGTGGTGCTCTCGTACTCGGTGCGGAACAGGCCCCGGCGCTGCAGCTCGGGCACCACGAGGTCGACGAAGTCGTCCAGGCCCTCGGGCAGGACGGGCGGCATGACGTTGAAGCCGTCGGCGGCCTCCCCGGTGAACCACTCCTCCATGAGGTCGGCGACGTCGTCCGGGGTGCCGATGACGATGCGGTGGCCGCGGCCCCCGGTCAGCGACTGGTACAGCTCCCTGATCGTGAGGCCCTCGCGGCGGGCCTTGTCGTAGACGAGCTGCTGGCGGCTCGTGCTGCCCTGGGTGGGCGGCAGTTCGGGCAGCGGCTCGTCCAGCGGGAAGCCGGAGATGTCGATGTCGCCGAGGAGCTGGGTGAGCAGCCCGAGTCCGACGACGGGGTCGACCAGGTCCTGGAGGACGGCGTACTTGTCCTCGGCCTCGGCGCGGGTGCGGCCGATCACGGGGAAGAGGCCGGGCATGACCTTCATCTGGTCGGCGTCGCGCCCGTAGGCGGCGGCCTGCTGCTTGATGCCGCGGTAGAACCGCTGTCCCTCGTCCAGGGTCTGGGCGGCGGTGAAGACCACCTCGGCCCAGCGGGCGGCGAAGTCCTGGCCGTCGGCGGAGGCGCCCGCCTGGATGAGGACCGGGTAACCCTGCGGCGAGCGGGCCACGTTGAGCGGTCCGCGCACCGAGAAGTGCTCGCCCTTGTGGTCGAGGACGTGCAGCTTGTCGGGGTCGAAGTAGCGCCCGGACTCCTTGTCGTAGCCGAACGCGTCGTCGTCCCAGCTGTCCCACAGCCCGGTGACGACCTCCATGAACTCCCTGGCCCGGTGGTAGCGCGAGGCGTGGTCGGGCTGGGAGTCGCGGTTGAAGTTCCGCGCCTCGGCGTCCGTCACCGAGGTGACGATGTTCCAGGCGGCCCGGCCCGCGCTGAGGTGGTCGATCGAGGCGAACTTCCGCGCGATGTGGAACGGCTCGTTGTACGTCGTCGACGCGGTCGCCGCGAGACCGATGTGCGTGGTGTGCACGGCGAGGGCGGACAGGAGCGTCAGCGGGTCGAACTGGAGGAAGCGGCCCCAGCGGCTCAGGTCGTCGGCGTTGCGGTACGGGGTGCGGATGCCCACCCCGTCGGCGACGAAGAACATGTCGAACTTGCCGCGCTCGGCGGTGTGCAGAAGCTGACGGTAGTGGGCGAAGTCATGGCCGCCGTCCGCGGGGGCCGTGGGGTGCCGCCAGGAGGCCACGTGGTAGCCGGGGGAAAGGAGAAAGGCTCCCAGACGGAGCGTACGGCGTGTCACGCCCATGGCAGGTCTCCGGTGTCCTTGCAGGTGAGGAGCTTTGGATCGAGACGGACACTAGATCAGGAGCCGGGTGCGGACACGGTTCTGCGTGCACTGTGGTTTTACTGCGGAAAGCTCCTTCTGCTTCTTTTGATTACCGGGTGGTAACGGCTGGATTGCGCCAGGGAACGCCACTGGGCCCCGCCCCCAAGGGGGCGGGGCCCAGTGGCGTCAGGGAGGCGCGCTCAGCCGGGGCGCGCGGACTCGTAGTGGTGCTCGGGCCGTCCGGCGCCCCCGTACTTCAGGGCGAGTTGGACGCTGCCGCGCTCCTGGAGGTGCTTGAGGTAACGCTGCGCGGTGGAGCGGCTCACTCCGGTGAGGTCGGCCACCTCCTGCGCGGACAGCGCCCGGCCGGCCCGGAGCAGCTCGTCGCGGATGCGCTCGGTGGTCGCCGCCGAGTACCCCTTGGGCGGCACCTCCGCCTGGACCGGCGCGTGGAGCGTGCCGAAGATCTCGTCCACCTCGCCCTGCCCCAGGGAGTCGAAACCGTCGAGGCGGTCCCGCATCTGCGCGTACGACATCAGCTTGGCCCGCAGCGCCGCGAAGGTGAACGGTTTGACCAGGTACTGCAGGACGCCGTTGCGCAGCGCCGAGCGCACGAGCTCCGCCCCGTGGGCCGCCGAGACCATGATGACGTCGGTCTCGTGGCCGATCCTGCGCAGTCTGCGCACGAGGTGCAGCCCGTCCTCGTCGGGGAGGTAGTGGTCGAGCAGCATCAGGTCGACGCCGCCGCGCTCGACGGCCATCAGGGCCTCGGCGGCCGTGTGGGCCCGGCCCATCACACGGAAGCCCGGCACGCGGGACACATAGCCGGAGTTGACCTCGGCGACGTAGAAGTCGTCGTCCACGACCAGGACGTCGATCACGGCGCGGCTCCCGCCGTCGCGACCGGATCGCGGGGCAGCCGGACCGTGAACACGGCTCCTCCGCCGGGCCGTTCGGTCAGCCGGACCGAGCCGCCGTAGCGCCGCGCGACGCCGTCGACGAGCGCGAGGCCGACCCCGCGGCCGCGGTGCGGCGGCGCCTGCTTCGTCGACCAGCCCTCGCGGAAGACCGCCGTGCGCAGGGCCGTCGGCACACCGGGACCGTTGTCGGCGACGCTCAGGACCGTGGCGCCGGGCTCCGCCCACATGCCGACCTCGGCGAAGGGCTTCGCCGCCGGGTGCGCGGCCGCCGCGTCGACGGCGTTGTCGATGAGGTTGCCGAGCACCGTCACCAGGTCGCGCGGGGCGACGGCGGGACGGGACGGCGACGGTTTGTCGGCGAGCCTGAGGGTGACGCCCCGCTCGGCGGCGGCGGCGCGCTTGCCGGCCAGGAGGGCGTGCAGGAGCGGCTCGGTCCGTCTCTCGCGCGCCGGGGCCGGACGGGGATCCGGAGCGGGATCCCGCTCCGGTGCGGGATGGCCCGAGAGCTCCGCCACGAACTGCCGCGCCCGTGCGTACATTTCCAGATCGAGCAGGCCTGCGAGGGTGTGCAGGTAATTCGCCAGTTCGTGGTCACGGGCCCATGGCGTCGCATCGAGAATCCGTTGGTTCTTCAACTTCCCCCCAGTACATGCGCAAGATGAAGATCTTGAGTTCCACTCTCTTCCTACACGGTCAGAATGAGCAGAACAATCTTTCCGAGGTAAAGCCAAGGTATGTGCCAAGACCGCCCTGACCTGGGCTCACTCCCTCTAGCCTGGATTCCGCGCGTGACCGTGTGCGCGCTTATCAGGAGTCCTGGGAGGTGCTGGGTGAAATCTGGCGCAGAGCGGCGTGTTCTGGCTTTTGTGGACAGTGACTATGCGGACACTCCGTACGACAAATGGGGCGCCGATACGGGAATACGGCCGCATCTCCTGGTCTCCGAGAACAAATTCCCGCAGTACCGGCACGTGCCGGACGCCGTCTGCGTCGCCGACTACCGCGAGGGCGGCGCGGCGGAGCGCGCGGCCCTCGAACTCGCCGACCGCGTGCCGCTCGACGCGGTGGTCGCCCGCATGGAGAGCGACCTGCTGCGCGCCGCGCGGCTGCGGGAGCTGCTCGGTCTGCCGGGCCAGGACTACGCCGGCGCACTCGCGTTCCGCGACAAGATCCACATGAAGACCCTGGTGCGCCGAAGCGGCCTCGAAGTACCCGAGTTCGCCCCGATACGGGTCCTCTTCGACCTGCTCGGCTTCGTCCGCGAGCACGGCTACCCCGTGGTGGTGAAACCGGCCCTCGGTTCCGGTTCCACCGGCACCCGGGTCCTGCGCGGTCCCGAGGACCTTACCCGGCTCCTCGCCGACGGTCTGCCCGAACATGCCGAAGTAGAACGGTTCGTCGAGGGTCAGATGTACGTGGTGGACGGGCTGGTGGCGGCCGGCACGCCGGTGGCCGCGTTCGTCTCGCGCTACCTCAACGACTGCCTGTCCTTCCACGACGGGATCTACCTCGGCTCGGCCCAGCTCACCCGCGACCACCCGCTGACGGACCGGCTCATCGGCTATGCCCGTACGGTCCTCGACGCCCTCCCCACCCCCGAGTGCACCACCTTTCACCTGGAGGTCTTCCACACGCCGGACGACCGCCTGGTGCTGTGCGAGATCGGCAGCAGGACCGGCGGCGCCCTGACCTCCCCCGCCATCCGCGCCGCCACCGGCTTCGACCTCGACGAGCAGTGGTTCCGGGCCCAGGTCGACCCGCGGGGCCCGACCGGCACCGGGATGCACGGCGTCGCGCCCGGCAGCAGCGCGGGCTGGGTCGTCTTCTATCCCGAACGGGCCACCCTCGCGGCCCTCCCAGGGGACCCCCCGCCCTTCGTGGTGGAGGAACGCCTGCGGGGTACGGTGGGCACCGCGTACCAGGGGGGCGTGAAGTCCGCCCACTACTTGGCGGCCTACGTCCTGACCGGCGCCGACGACCAGGAGGTCGAGCGGCGCGCACGGGAGCTCGCCGAGTGGTACGCCGCGGGGGTGCGCTGGACCGGACGCCATGCCGAGGACGGCCTCGGGGCCCCCGAGTGACAGCGGAACAAGCCGGCCGCCAAGAGCCAGGGAGCGGAATGCGCTACATCATCATCGGGTCCGGAGCGGTCGGCGGTTCGATCGGGGGACGGCTGCACGAGAGCGGACGGTCCGTCGTCCTGGTCGCCCGCGGCGCGCACTTCGAGGCGCTGCGCGAGAACGGCCTGCGCCTTACGGTCCCCACCGGCACGCTCACCCTGGACATACCCGTCGTGGCACGGCCCGAGGACGTCGAACTGCGCGCGGACGACGTGCTCGTGCTCGCCGTCAAGACCCAGGACAGCGTGGCCGCCCTGGACACCTGGGCGGCCAGGCCGGTGGCGGGCGGCGGCACGGCGGGCGAGCGCCTGCCCGTGGTGTGCGCCCAGAACGGCGTGGAGAACGAGCGTCTGGCGCTGCGCCGCTTCCGCGAGGTGTACGGGGTCTGCGTGATCCTGCCGAGCAGCCACCTGGACCCGGGCGAGGTCCTCGCGCCCTGCGGCCCCTACACCGGCGCCCTGGTCATCGGCAGGTACGGGACGGGCTCGGACGAGACCGCCCGGCGCATCGCGGACGACCTGGAGAAGTCCCGCTTCCTGGCGCCGGTGGCCGCGGACGTGATGCGCTGGAAGTACGGCAAGCTCCTCGGCAACCTCGCCAACACCGTCGAGGCCGTGTGCGGCTCCGCCGCGGACCCCGCCGCGCAGGACTTGGTCGCCCGCGCGAAGGCCGAGGGCGCCGCGGCCCTCGCCGCCGCGGGCATCGCCCACGCCACCGGCGCCGAACTCACCGAGCTGCGCGGCGGCACGGTCGACCCGCAGCCGGTCCCCGGCGAGCGCGCCCGCAGCTCGACCTGGCAGAGCCTGGCCCGGGGCGCGGGCTCGGTCGAGACGGACTACCTGAACGGCGAGGTGGTCCTGCTCGGCCGCGCACACGGCGTCCCCACTCCGGTGAACGCGGCCCTGCAGCACGCCGCCCGGGAGAGCGTGCGCCTGGGCCGCGCACCGGGCGTGCTGACGGCCGAGGCACTCGCCAAGCGCGTCGCCGAGGAGACCGCCGCCGACTGAGCGGTGTCCGGGCGGCCGTCGGGCCGCCCGGACACCGCGCGTCGTCACGGTGCGGGCTGCTGCTGCGTGACGCAGTGGATGCCGCCGCCGCCCGCGCCGAGCCGGTCGATGTCGATCTGCTCGACCACCCGGCCCGGGTACAGCCGGGCGAGCGCCGCCCTGGCCGCCGCGTCGGCCGTGGCGTCGCCGAAGTGCGCGCAGATCACGGCGTCGTTGCAGAGGTAGTAATTGGCGTACGAGGCGAGGAAGTCGGGGTTCCTGGAACGGATCCTGTCGTAGTCGGGGCCCTGGAGCCGGCTCGCCTCGATCGGCTGTCCGGCGGCGTTCGTGGCGTCGGACAGCACCCGGTACTGCGCGCGGGCGTCCTTGGCGTAGGCGTCGTCGTCCGTGTCCAGGGGCCACTGCACCAGCGCCCTGCCGGGGGCGAGGAAGCGCGACGTGGCGTCGACGTGGTCGTCGGTGATGTCCTGGCCGCGCACCCCGTCGAACCAGATGACCTTGTCGGCGCCGTACGCCTCGCACATCGCGTCCGTCAGCTCCGCCTCGGACGTCCCGGGGTTGCGATTGGCGTTGAGGAGGCTGCTGCGCGTGGCCATCAGGGTGCCCGCGCCGTCCTGCTCGATCGCGCCGCCCTCGCCCACCAGGTCGGCGCCGGTGAACCGCACCCCGGCCAGGGCGGCGATCCGCTCGGCGACACGCGCGTCCTTGGTGTGCTGCTGCTTGCCGCCCCAGCCGTTGAAGTGCAGCCCGACCGCGTCGAGGCCGCCCGCGCCGTCGGTGCGGAACACCGGACCGGAGTCCCGCATCCAGCAGTCGTCGACCGGAACGGTGGTGACGACCTCGACCGAACTCCCGCACATCGAGCGGGCCTTGGCGGCGCTCGCCGGGTTGGCGCACAGGGTGACGGGCTCGTGCTTGGCGACCGTCCGTGCGATGAGCGCGATGTCGGCCTGGACCCCGCCGAGTTGGCGGCCCCAGATCGCGCTGCTGTCCGGCCACGCCATCCAGGTCCTGGTGTGCCGGACGTCCTCGGCGGGCACGGCGAAGGAGCCCGCCCGCGTCGCCCTGCGCGGACCGGGCGTGCCTCCGGCCCAGGCTTCGGCGCCGACGAGGGCCGCGCCCGCCGTGGCGAGGGCGGCCGCCGTCAGGAACGTACGCCTGCTCGGTGACGGCCTCTTGTGGCCGGGTGCTGTGGGGTGGTCGTGCACTGGTGCCTCCTCGTGCGATGAGTGGGATGTGCGGGTCAGTCGGTCAGGGCCCGGCGGGCCGCCGCGATGCCTTCCGGGTCCCAGCCCGGGTGCGGGACGGACTCCAGGAGCAGCCGCGTGTACGGGTGACGGGGCGCGGACAGGACGTCGGCGGTGGCGCCGGCCTCGACGACGCGGCCGCGGCGCATCACGATCACGTCGTCCGTGACGTGCCGGACCACGCCGAGGTCGTGGGTGATGAAGAGGTAGCCGATCGGGGTGCGTTCGCGGATGTCGGCGAGCAGGTTGAGGATCTGCGCCTGCACCGACACGTCGAGCGCGGCGACCGCCTCGTCCAGGACGAGCACCGCCGGCTCGACGGCCAGGGCCCGCGCGATGGCGACGCGCTGGCGCTGCCCGCCGGAGAGCTGCCGGGGCAGCGCGTCGGCGGCACGGGTGCCGAGGCCCACCTGGTCGAGGAGTTCACGCACCCGTCGCGCGTGGTCGGCGCCGGGGAAGTGCAGGCGCAGCGTCTCGCGGAGCGCCGCCTCGACGCTGGTGCGCGGATCGAGGGAGAGGTAGGGGTCCTGGAAGACCATCTGGACATCGCGGGCCCTGGCCAGGCGCTGCGCGCGGCCGCGCACGCGTGCGGCCCGGGGTCTGCCGCGCACCAGGACCTCCCCCGCGTCGGCCCGCTCCAGGCCGACGACGATCCGGGCCGTCGTCGTCTTGCCGGAGCCCGACTCCCCCACGATGCCGAGGGATCCGCCCTCGGGCACCGCGAAGGACACGTCGTCCACGGCACGCACGGCACCGAAGCCGCGCCGCAGTCCGCTGACGTCCAGCACCTTCGCGTCCGCGGTCTCAGACATCGGCGGTGCTCCCTTCGAGGCGGTCGCTGTGGTGGCAGGCGGCCCGGTGCTCCGGCGCGCCCGGCGCGGGGCGCGGGGCGGGGGCCTCCCGGTCGCACGCCTCGGTGGCGAGCGGACAGCGGGGCGCGAAGGCGCAGCCGTCGAGGGCCGCCCGCAGGTCGGGGGGCTGCCCCTCGATGGCCCGCAGGCGTCGGCCGGCCGTCCCCAGGCGCGGCGTGGAGGCCAGCAGCGCCGCCGTGTAGGGGTGCCGCGGCCGGGCGAACAGGGCCTCGGCGGGGCCGTGTTCGGCGATCCGGCCCGCGTACATGACGTAGACGCGGTCGCTGATGGCCGCGGCCAGGTCGAGGTCGTGGGTGACGAACAGCAGCCCGGTGCCGAAGCGTTCGCGCAGCCGCACGAGGAGGGCGACGACCTCGGCCTGGGTGGTGGCGTCCAGGGCCGTGGTGGGTTCGTCGGCGAGCAGCAGGGCCGGATCGCCCATGAGGGCCGCGGCGATCATGACGCGTTGCAGCATGCCGCCGGACACCTGGCCGGGGTACTTGCGCAGGACGGCCGCGTCGAGGCCGACCGCGTCGAGGAGTTCGGCGGCACGGGCGGTCGCGTCCGCGCGGGTCGCGCGGACGCCTTCGGTGAGGAAGTCGCCGATGCGGCGCAGCGGGTTGAGGGCGGCGCGCGGGTCCTGGAAGACCATGGCGGCGGTGCCGGTGCGCAGGGCGCGCAGCCGGGCGTCGTCCATGGTGAGCACGTCGTCGCCGTGGACGCGGACGGCGCCCTCGGTGACGGCGCCGGGCGGCAGGAGCCGCAGCGCGCTGCGCGAGGTGAGGGTCTTGCCCGAGCCCGACTCGCCGACGAGGGCGACCGTCTCCCCGGCGGCGACGGTGAGGTCGACGCCGTCCAGGACGGGCCGGGCCGTGCCGGGCAGGGTGATGCGGAGCCCCTGGACGTCGAGGGCGTGGTCCGGGGCGGATGCGGTGTTCATCGGTCCCTCCTGGCGACCCGGTCGGCCCAGCGTTCGCCGACGACGTTGAAGGCGACCACGGTCAGCACGACGAGGACGCAGGGCAGCACCGCGGAGAGCGGGTAGCCGTGCTGGATCGCGGTCTGGCCGTCGAAGACCATGCGGCCCCAGTCCGGGGTGAGCGGTGGCACGCCGAGTCCCAGGAAGGACAGGCCCGCGAGGTCCATGAGGGCGTAGCCGAAGTTGATGGTGGCCTGGGCGAGGACGACGGGCGCGATGTTGGGCAGGACGTGGCGCAGGCAGATCTGGAGCGCCGAGTGGCCCTGGACCTGGTGGGCGCTGACGTAGGGGCGGGCCCGCTCGGCGAGGACGAGGGAGCGGGTGAGGCGGCTGACGTAGGGGAGGTAGGCGACGGCCAGGGCGATCACCGGGGCGAGCAGGCCCTCCCCGTAGACGGAGATGACGAGGATCGCGAGGAGCAGCCCGGGGAAGGCGAAGACCAGTTCGGTGCTGCGGGAGAGCACCGAGTCGAGCCAGCCGCCCCGCCAGGCCGCCGCCGTGCCGACGGCGACCCCGGCGAGGGTGGAGAAGACCACCACTCCGAGGGGGCCGAGCAGCGAGGTGCGGGCGCCCAGGAGCAGCCGCGAGAGGGTGTCGCGCCCCGCGGCGTCCACGCCGAGCGGATGCTCCGCGGAGGGTCCGGCGAGCGCGCCGCCCAGGTCGACGGCGTTGGGGTCGTGCGGCACCAGCCAGGGGGCGAGCAGCGCGGCGGCGACGACGAGGGCGACGAACGCGAGGCAGAGCAGGTGGAGGGGGGAACCGACGGCGCGGATCCGGGCCAGGCCGGGGCGGCGGGTGAGGACGGCGGTCATGCGGCGGACCCTCTCGTGCCGAGCGTGAGCCGCGGGTCGACCAGCGGAAGGAGCAGGTCGACGACGAGGTTCACGGCCATGAACAGGGCGACGACGATGAGCGCGATGGCCTGGACGGTCGGGAAGTCCTTGGTGGTGGTGGACAGTTCGAGGAGCTGCCCGATGCCCCCGACGCTGAACGCGGTCTCGACGAGGATCGTGCAGACCAGGAGCGTGGAGACGACGAGGCCTCCGGTGGTCAGGACGGTGCCGAGCGCGTTGCGGAACACATGGCGGCGGATGACCTGGCGCTCGGGCACGCCCCTGCTGCGGGCGACGGTGACGTGCTCGCTGCCGAGCGCCTCGACCATCGCCGAGCGGGTGACCCGGGCGAGCATGCCGATCAGATACAGGGCGAGCGCGACCGCGGGCAGCGTCAGGTGCCGGATCATGTCGCCGAGACCGTCGCCCGCGCCGCCGCTGGGGAACCAGCCGAGGCGTACGGCGAAGAGCCCCTGGAGCAGCACGGCCGCGACGAAGGACGGCGTGCCGACGGCGAACGTCGTGGCGACGAGGATCGCGGAGTCGGTGCGCCCACCGCGCACGGCGGCGATCCGGCCGAGGAGCAGACCGCCCACGACGACCACCGCGAGCGCCATGACGATCAGCAGCAGGGTGGTGGGCAACCGGTCGGCGAGGAGGCGGGAGACGTCGGTGCGGTAGGTGATGGACCGCCCGAAGTCGCCGCGCAGGACGCCGCCGAGCCAGTCGAAATACCGTACGGCGAACGGATCGTCCAGGTGGTACTGGGAGTTGATCGCCGCCACCGCCTCCGGTGACGCCGACCGGCCCGAGAGCAGGAAGCTCGCCGGACTGCCCGGCGCCAGGTACATCGCGCCGAAGACCACGAACGACGCGGCGAGCAGGGTGGCGGCCATCTCGGCGACGCGCCGCGCCGCGAATCTGAGGAAGGTCATCGCGCGGCCCCCACGTCGGCGGCCCACGGGTAGTACATGTACGCGATGGTGGTGGGCGCGCCCGTGATCCTCTTGTTGAGGAAGACGGCGGTGGGCCACTCCGCGACGGGGATCCACGGCAGCTGCCGGCCGGCGCGGCGGTGGAGCTCCGCCTCGATCGCGAGACGCCGCTTCGGGTCGTCGACGGCGGTGGCCCGCTCGACCAGTTCGTCGTACGCCTTGTCGCTGTGGCCCGCGAAGTTCAGATAGGCGCCGGTCTTGAAGTTCGTCAGGAGGTCCAGCGGGTCGGTGATCGAGTCGTAGTACGTGAGCGGGAACATGTCGATCCCCTTGCGCGCGCCCGGGTCGGTGAACAGTGCGGTGAACGCGTTGGGCGCGATGGACTTGAGGCGGATGTCCAGGCCGATGCGGGTGCCGGCGTCCTGCACGGCGGTGGCGAGGAGCGAGACGTCCTGGCCCACCGAACTGGTGGCGACGGTGAGGGACTTGCCGGTGGCGCCCGCCTTCTTGATCAGTGCCTTGGCCCGCGCGAGGTCCGGGGCGGCGGGCCGGGCGCCGCCGAAGGCCCGCTTCCTGGTCCGCTCGGACGCGTCGGCCCAGGCGGCGCGGGTGGTGAGCGCTCCGGTGGGGGTGCCGGCGCCGCCGAGGCCGACCTGGACGAACCCGGCGCGGTCGAGGGCGAGGGAGAGGGCGCGCCGCACGCGGAGGTCGCCGAGCGGGCCCTTCATGTCGGTGATGGCGAGGTTGACGGTGCTCAGGCCCTCGCCGAAGTACAGCGTGCCGACGCCGCTGCCGCGCAGCCTGGCGTAGCTCTCGGTCGGGATCAGATAGCCGCCGTCGGCGTCGCCGCTCAGCAGCGCGTTGGTCCGTGCCGAGGCGTCGGGCAGGAAGCGGAAGACCACCTCCTTGGACTTGGCCCTCCTGCCCCAGTAGCCGTCGAAGCGGTCGAGTTCGATGGACTGGCCCTTGTTCCAGGTGCCGAGCTCGAACGGGCCGGTGCAGGCGAGGCCGCCCGAGGTGCCGTAGTCCTTCCCGGCCGCCTCGACCCCGGCCTTGGAGGCCACCACTCCGGCGGCGCTCGCCATGTACTGGGGGAACTGCGAGTCGGGCTTCTTGAGTGCGACGGTGACCTGGAGCGGCCCGGTCTTCTTCACCGAGGTGACGTTCTGGAAGACCTGCGCCCACGCGGCGGCGTTGTCCGGGTCGCGCTGCCGGTCGAGACTGAACACCACGTCGTCGGCGGTCATCGTCCGGCCGTCGTGGAAGCGCACGCCGGGCCGCAGGTCGTAGACCCAGGTGGTGCGGTCGGGGTGCGACGCCCTGCGGGCCAGGCCCGGCTCGGTGGTGAGCCCCGGCGTCCAGCGCATGAGGCTCTCGCACACGTTGGAGAGCACCATGTTCTGCGGGTAGTCGAAGGCCACCGTGTAGTCGAGCGTGGGCGGTTCGGCGTACAGGGCCCAGGTGAACGAGTCGATGTCGCCCTTGGCCCGGGGCGTCGAGGCCGACAGGGCGAAGTCGATGCCGGAGGCGTTCCTCGGCGGACCGGCGCAGGCCGCGAGCGCGGCGAGCGAGGCCAGGGCGGCGGCCGCGGCGACGAGCCGCCGGAGCCGGCCGCGTCTCGCGGCGCGGGGCAGGGACGGGGTGGTCATGGGGGCGCTCACCCGGTCGTCACGCGCTGGGGCGAGCGGCGGGGATCTGCTGGGTGATGCAGTGCACTCCCCCGCCGCCGTACGCGACGGCCGCGGCCCGCACCCCGACGACCTTGCGGCCGGGGTACGCGGCGGCGATCACCGCGAGCGCGTCCTCGTCCGCGGGCAGCCCGGCCACCGGCACGACGACACCGCCGTTGGCGACGTAGTAGTTGAGGTACGACACCTCGACCTCGCCGCTGGCCACCTCCGTGAACACGGTCTGCGGCACGTCGACGATCTCCAGGGACCTGCCCCGGGCGTCGGTGGCGACCTCCAGGACGGCGCGGTTGGCGCGCATCCGGGCGTGGTCGGGGTGCGCGGGGTCGTCGGGCAGGGAGACGACGACCTTGCCGGGCGCGGCGAACGCGCAGACCCCGTCGACGTGCCCGTCCGTCTCGGTGTCGAGCAGCCCGCCGTACGGCAGCCAGATCACCTTCTCCACGCCCAGCCGGGACTTCAGTTCGGCCTCGATCTCCGCGCGGCCCAGGTCCGGGTTGCGGTTGGGGTGGAGCAGGCACTGCTCGGTGGTGATCAGCGTGCCCTCGCCGTCGACGGTGATCGCGCCGCCCTCCAGGATCATGTCGGAGGGGATCCGGGGGACGCCGAGGTGGTCGAGCAGCAGGCCGCTGATCCGGTCGTCGGAGTCGTACGGGTGGTGCTTGCGGCCCCACGCGTTGAACCGGAAGTCGACCCCGGCGCGGCGGCCGTCCCCGGCGAGGACGAACAGCGGGGCCGAGTCGCGGAACCACGAGTCGTCCAGGGGCAGTTCGATCACGTCGACGGCGGCACCGCACCGCGCGCGGGCGCCCTCCCCGTGACCGGGCGGCGCGACCATGGTGACCGGCTCGAACTCCGCTATGGCACGGGCGACTTCGGCGTACTCGCCCTGCACCTGGTCGAGCACCCCGCCCCACAGGTCGACGCGGGTGGGCCAGGCCATCAGACAGCCCTCGTGCTCGGACCATTCGGCGGGCATGCGGTACGCGGTCATGGGGTGTCTCTTTTCTTTGGGAGGGGTTCAGGAGGGAGGGGTTCGGGAGAGAGGCTTCGTGAGAGAGGAGGGGAGAAGTGCGGGGAGGTCACAGGAAGTAGAGGCGGCTCAGGGAGACTTCCTGCGCGGGCTCGGAGCGCAGGGGCGCGCCGTCGAGGGTGACCAGGCCGGTGCGCGCGTCGACGTCGACCTGCCCGAGCCGGTTGTTGCCGACCATGTCCGCGGGCCCGATCCCCCGGGTCCCGCGCACGGCGACGCGGCGCCGCCGGGTGGCCATCGCGTCGTACGGCCTGCCGGAGGAGCCCGATTCGGCGGCGGCCCGGCTGACGAAGGCCACGGAGATGTCGGCCGGTACGGCGCCATGCCCGCCGAACAGCGGGCCGAGGACGAGGGGTTCGCAGCTGTCGGTGGCCGCGTTCGGGTCGCCGGTGACCCCGTAGGCGGGAACGCCTGACTTGAGGACCATCTGCGGCTTCGCCCCGAAGAACGGGGGCCGCCAGAGGACGATGTCGGCCATCTTGCCGACCTCGATGGAGCCGACCTCGTGGGCCAGGCCGTGGGCGAGGGCGGGGTTGATGGTCAGCTTGGCGATGTAGCGCAGCACGCGCGCGTTGTCGTCGTCCGCGCCGTCGCCCTCCATCGGGCCCAGCTCGGCCTTCATCTTGCCCGCCATCGCGAACGTACGGCGCACGGTCTCCCCGGCCCGGCCCATGCCCTGCGCGTCCGAGGAGGTGATCCCGATCGCGCCCAGGTCGTGCAGCACGTCCTCCGCACCCATCGTCCCGGCACGAATGCGGTCGCGGGCCATCGCCGCGTCCCCGGGCAGATCGGTCTTCAGGTCGTGGACCGACACGATCATCCCGTAGTGCTCGGCAACCGCGTCCCGCCCAAAGGGCAGCGTCGGGTTGGTCGAGGAGCCGATCACATTCGGCACGCCCGCCATCTTCAGCACATTCGGTACGTGACCACCACCGCACCCCTCGATATGGAAGGCATGGATGGTGCGTCCGTCGAGCACGCTCAAGGTGTCCTCGACCGACAGACACTCGTTCAACCCGTCACTGTGCAGAGCGACTTGAACATCGTGCTCCTCCGCCACCCGCAACGCCGTATCGAGGGCGCGCGCATGCGCACCGAGGTCCTCGTGCACCTTGAAACCGCAGGCACCGCCCTCGGCCAGCGCCTCGACGAGAGGCGCGGCGTCGGAGGACGAACCCCGCGCCAGGAAGCCGATGTTGACCGGCCAGGCGTCGAAGGCGTTGAAGGCATGGCGCAGCGCCCAGGGCGAGTTGACGCCCACGCCCCACATGGGCCCGAATTCCTGCCCGATGATCGTGGTCACGCCGGACGCCAGGGACGCCTCCATGATCCTCGGCGAGAGCAGATGCACATGCGTGTCGATGGCGCCCGCGGTCGCGATCAGGCCCTCACCGGAGATGATCGTGGTCCCGGTGCCGACGACCACGTCGACGCCGTCGAGGGTGTCGGGATTCCCCGCCCGCCCGATGGAGGCGATCCGCCCCTCCCGGATCCCGATCGACACCTTCCGAACGCCCTGCACCGCATCGATCACCACGACATTGCTGATGACGACGTCACACGTCTCACGCACAGCGGCAGCCTTCAGATGCAACCCGTCCCGGGCCGTCTTCCCGAAACCCGCGAGGAACTCGTCCCCGTACAACTGCGCATCCGACTCCACCCGGACCGTCAGACCCGAATCACCGAGCCGGACCCGGTCACCGGCGCGGGGGCCGTGCACGGTGGCGTACTCGTGCGGATCGATGTGCCGGCTGGCGGGCGCACAGTGATCGCTGTGCCGGGTGGGCCTGCTCATGCGTACGCCCCTTCCGGGCTGTCGGTGGCGCTCGCGCCCAGGTAGCCGCACGCCGCCGCCCTGCGCAGCGCCGCCTCCTTCGCGCCAGGCGCGTCGAGGGGCCCGTCCACCAGGCCCGCGAAGCCGATCGCGATCCGGGCGCCGCCGATCGGCACGAGCCCGACCTCGACGGTCCCGTCCGCGTCGAACCGGGTGGACGCGCCGGCGGGCGCGGCGAGGCGCATGCCGTACGCGGCGGCCCGGTCGAAGTCGAGCCGCGGGTTGGCCTCGAAGAAATGGAAGTGCGAGGTCACCGAGACGGGCACGGTCGCCGTGTTGTGCACGGCCAGCGTCACGACCGGTTCGGGCACGGTGGTCTCCGTCGCCGGGAGCACGGCACCGGGGGCGGCGTCGTTCCGGGGCCACGCGCCGAACGGGTCACTGACGGCGGCCAGCCGCGTGCCGTCGTCGAACACGGCCTCGACCTGGATCTCGGTGACCACGTCGGGGACGCCGGGCAGGACGTCGTCGGGGCCGAGGACGGAGCGGCCCCGCTCGACGGCCTGGGCCAGCCGGAGCCCGTCGCGGGCGGCCTCGCAGACGGTGTCGGCGATCAGGGCGGTGGCCTCGGGGACGTTGAGCCGGAGGCCGCGCGCCTGCCGGGACCGCGCGAGCTCGGCGGCGGTGAACAGCAGGAGCCGGTCACGTTCGGTGGGGGTCAGCGGCATGGGGGCATCACTCGCTCCGGGAGGTTCGGCATGACCGTGGACCGCTCATCGGCGGGCCGGGCCGGCGGCATCACCTCATCGGCGGGCCGGCGGCATCACTGTGACACTGACTGAATTTTCAGTCAATGGCTTGGAGCCGACGAAACGCGGTGGGTCGGTACGAAGGTGACCGGGGTGACCGAGGTGACTCGCCGGGGCGACCGGGGTGACCCACCGGCGTGACCAGGGGGCAGCGGGGGTACCGGGGCGACCGGAGCTCCTGGGAGCTACTTCTCCCGCAGCAGCGCCAGTTCCGCGTCGATGGCGCCGCGCATCAGATCACGCGCGTGATCGATCTGGAGTCCGCCGCTGAGCCAGCGCATGCTGAGCCCCTCCAGGAGGGCGGTGAGCCGCTCTCCCGCCGCCGCGAGGGCGGGCGCCGGCGTCATCGGCCGCACCTGGCCGAGGAGGGCCGCCACCTCCTGCACCCACACCAGGGTCGCCCGGGCGAGGTCCTCGCGCAGCACTTCGTCGAAGACGGCACTCGCCCGCAACTCGCCCCAGGCGGAGCTGTTCTCCCTGACCTCGGGGGTGTCCTGCAGTTCGAGCAGGAGGATCTCGTCCAGCTCCTCGCGGGGAGCGAGCGGTTCGGCCTCGGGGTCGCGGCCGGTGGTGTAGCGCTCGGCGCGGTCGTTGATGAATTCGAGGGTGTGGCGCAGGATCCCCGTGCGGTCCTTGAAGTGGTAGTAGATCAGCCCGGTCGAGACGCCCGCCTCGGCGGCGAGCTCTTCGACGCGCAGGCCGCGGACACCGCGGCGGGCGATCAGCCGTGCGGCCGCTTCGAGGATCTGAGTAGTGCGAGGCGCCATGGATCCGAACCCTACCGGGCCGGTCCGGTACCGGTGATCTCGGCCGATCGCCGGTACCGGCACCGCGTGCGCGCGCCGGGAAGGGCGCCCCGGCCGGGTCTCAACCGCTCTGGCTGTGGCGGCTCATGACCACCGTGACGGGCCCTTCGTCCGGCACGGCCTCGACGAGGCGGGCGATGACGACGCTCTTCCCGTCCGGGCTGCGGACGCAGAAGGGGCGTTCGTCGGCGAGGTCGTCGAACGGCAGCTCGGTCACCGGTTCCGTCTCGATGCCCCGTACGCAGTCGGCGGGGCTCAGCACGTACCCGGCGGCCACGAAGGCGTCGCTGTCGTCGGAGAGGACGAACTCGGTGTCGGTCCGCTCCAGGTACCACTCGGCGGTCTCGGCGGGGACGACCTTCCCGGCCGCGAGATCGAACTCGTAGTCGGGGTCGGGGGCGGTGAGTTCGGCGTCCGTGTAGTCGGGGACGTACGCGGGCCCCGACGAGGGCGCGGGCGAGGACGAAGGCGGGGGCGAGGGCCGCTGCGACGAGGGGCGGTCGGACGGCGGGTGGGGGCGGCGCGAGGCGTCGGACGAGTCCCGCGCCGCGTCGTGGCGGCGGTCCAGGACGTAGTACGCGGCGCCGCCGAGCGCCGCGAGGACGGCGGTCACGACCGCCAGGGCGACCACGGTCCTGCGCAGTCGGCGGCGGCGCGGCGCGGGGCCGGTCCGCCCCTCGCCGTCGGGGGCCCGCCCGGTGGCGGGGGCGCGCCGCGTCGCGGGGGCGGCCGCGACCGTGGGCTGGGCGTGGACCCGCTCGGTGGCCCCGGCTCCGGACACCGGCCCCGGCCCCTGATGCGGATCGCCGGGCGCGTCCCGCGTCGCGATCTCGCTGCTGACCCCGCGCGGCAGCCACCCCTCGGCGAACTCCGGATGCGCCCCCATGGCGGGGTGGGCGTGCGCGGCGGCGATCAGGTCGGCCGGGGCGGGCCGGTCCCAGGGCCGTTTCGCCAGGCAGCGGCCGATCAGTTCGTGCAGTTCGTGGGGGACGCGGGACAGGTCGGGCTCCTCGTGGACCACCCGGTACAGCGCCGCGGATTCGGGCCCGCCCCCGAAGGGCAGCGCTCCCCCGGCCACGTACGCGGCGACCGCCCCGAGGGCGAAGACGTCGGTCGCCGGGGTCACCGCGAGGCCCTGTGCCTGCTCCGGCGCCATGTACGCGGCGGTGCCGATCCGCAGCCCGGTGCCGGTCAGGCCCGTGGCGTCGGCGGCGCGGGCGATGCCGAAGTCGATGACGCGGGGACCGTCCCCGGCGATCAGCACGTTGGCGGGCTTGAGGTCCCGGTGGACGACGCCCGCCCGGTGGATGGCCTGGAGCGCCTCGGCGATGCCGGCCACGAGCAGCAGCACCGTGCGCACGGGCAGCGGGCCGTGCCGCCCGACGACCTCCTGGAGGGAGAGTCCGGGCACGTACGCGGTGGCGAGCCACGGCGTGGGCGCGTCCACGCCCGAGTCCACGACCTGCGCCGTGAACAGGCCGTGGATGCTCCGCGCGCTGGCCACTTCGTGGGCGAAGCGGCTGCGGAACTCCGGGTCGGCGGCGAACTCGTCCCGCACCGCCTTGAGGGCGATGGGCCGTCCGCCCGGGGTGTGGGCGAGGTACACGACCCCCATGCCGCCGGCTCCGAGCCGGGCGTGGAGGCGATAGCCGCCGATCTCGCGGGGGTCGTCGGCCGACAGGGGCGCGTGGGCGAACGGCACGCCGGACAGGCCGGGCACGCCGGGAGGCTGAGGGGACATGCGGTGGCTCTTTCGGCGAGAGGGCGGGGCCGGGGTGCGGGACGGGAGGAGTGCGGGGCGAGAGGGGCGTGGGAGGAGTGCGGGGCGGGAGGGGACCGGCACCCGGTGACGCGACGGAAGGCGGCGCGGCGGCCGACGACGTGAGGGTGCGACGGCGCGACGGCCCTGGACCGCCACGAGGGACGATCGTGCCGCTAACTAAAGTTTCAGTCAATGTGAGACGATGCGGACCGATGATCAGCCGGTGGACGGCCGGCGCGCGAGGAGGGCAGGACGTGGGGGCGGACCGCGCGACGGACATCCTGAGGGCGGCGGCCAGAGTCATCGCCCGGCGCGGCGTCCGGGGCCTGCGCGTATCGGAGGTCGCCGCCGAGGCGGGCATCTCCACGGCGCTCGTCTACTACCACTTCAAGGACCGCGCGGGCCTGCTGCACCGGACCCTGGAGTTCATCAGCGACCGCGCGGAGCGCTACACCGTGGGACGCCCGCAGGGCGGGCACGGCGATGACGGGCACGGCAGCGACGGGGACGGGCACCGCGACGGCGAGCACCACGACAGCCGGCGCCGTGCCGACGAGCGCCGCGACGACGACCCCCGTCGGGCGCTGGAGCGTTCGCTGCTCCTCGAATTCCAGGACCGGCCCGAGGTGCGCGAGAACAGCACGGCCTGGGGCGAGCTACAGGCCACCGCGGTGTTCGACCCCGAGCTGCGCGAGGCGCTCGCCGGGGCGCGCCTGATCTGGATCCACGAGCTGGCCGACGCCCTCGGCCGCGTCCATCCGGCCGCGCCGCGGCCCGCCCGCACCGTCGCCGCCGAGCGGCTGACCGCCACGCTGGAGGGCCTCAGCACGCGCTGGCTCAGCGAACTCCTGCCCCTGGACCACGCGCGCGAGCTGATGCGGGAGTCCATGGCCGTGGAGCTTTCCCGCCTGGCGGCGCATCCCGTCACCGTCTTTGACTGAATTTTCAGTTCATGCCACAGTGGAGGGACAAAGAGACAGCGTGACGGCACGGCCGCCCCTCCGCCCTCGTGGCACCCGGCCGTCCCTCCCTCCCCCGGCGCGGCACACACCGCCGAAGACCCGCGAGCCTCAGCCCGCGAGCCGACACCCCCACCCATCCCGCGTCGCCCGCGCCGGACCGCGCCGCACCGCGCTCGTCGAGCGACCTGCCGCACCGGCGGCTAGCTTGTCCCCATCACGATGATCGGAGTTCACCGTGTCCTACCTCCTCCCCTCCCGCCGCTCGGCCCTCCGCGCGATCGCCGGCATCGGCGCGGTCGTCCTCGGCGCGTCGGCCTGCGGACCCGGCGACTCGAATGTCGCGAGCGCCGCCGCCGACCAGGGCACGGACACCGAGGGACGCCGCATGGGCGCCGAGTGGGAGAGCCACGCGCGCACGTTCATGTCGTGGCCCGCCCTGGAGTCGGTGTGGGAGGACGACCTCCGCTACGTACGCGAGGACATCGCCCGCGTCGCCCGTGCCATCGCGGAGTACGAGTACGTCGTGATGATGGCGAGGCCCGACCAGGTGAAGGCCGCCCAGAAGGCGTGCGGGCGCGACGTCGAGGTCATCCCCCTGCCCGTCGACGACCTGTGGGCCCGCGACACGGTGCCGGTCTTCGTCGAGGAGGACGGCAAGGTCCTCGGGGTCGACTTCAACTTCAACGGGTGGGGCAACAAGCAGGAGCACACGAACGACGGCCGGGTGGGCCAGACCTTGCTCGCCAAGTACGACATCCCGCGCACGAAGGCTCCGCTGGTGGCCGAGGGCGGCTCGTTCGAGACCGACGGCGAGGGGACGCTCCTGATCACCGAGAGCTCGATCGTCAACGACAACCGCAACCGCGGCAAGAGCCGCGACCAGATCGAGGACGAGCTCAAGAAGACCCTGGGCATCAAGAAGGTGATCTGGCTGGCCGGTGTGCGCGGCCAGGACATCACCGACGCGCACGTGGACAGCCTGGTCCGCTTCACCGAGCCCGGCGTGGTGCTCCTGGACAGGGCGCACCCCGACACCCCCGCCGACTCGTGGTCGCGCGCGGCCGACCAGGCGAAGGCGGTGCTCAGCAAGGCGACCGACGCCAAGGGCCGCCCCTTCGAGATCGTCGATCTGCCGCAGCCCGACCTGTACGAGATCACCGGCGAGGGCGACGACTTCGTGTCGACGTACGCGAACTTCTACGTCGCCAACGACTCCGTCTTCATGCCCCGCTTCGGCGACCGCAAGGCCGACAAGCGCGCGAAGAGCATCCTCCAGGAGCACTTCCCCAAGCGCGACGTCGTGCAGGTCGAGATCGACACCATCGCCTCCGGTGGCGGCGGCATCCACTGCTCCACGCACGACGAGCCCGGCAAGCCGGTCGACTGACCCCGGCCCCACCCCACGGAGCGGCTGTGCCCACGAAGCGACGCCTCCCCCGGCCCCGCGGCAGACTGCTCGCCGCCTGCCTGGTGCTCTGCGCCGTGGCCGCGGCCGCCGCCGTCGGGGTCTGGCTCCAGTTCGGCGAGCGCCAGGCCCTGGACACCCGGTACCGGGCGGGCGGCTCCCCGCCCGACCGGGTGGACATCGCCGCGTCGGTCCAGCGGGTCGACGCGGCGGGCCGCGAGCTGGTGCTCCGCCTCCTGGTCACGCCGCGCGGGAGCCTCGCGGAGGCGGGCGGCGTCTCCCCCGCCGAGACCCTCACGCTCCAGACGTCGGCGGCCGTGCGGGGAGACCTGTCCTTCCCCGCCCACAGCCGGATCTCCACCGTGGACGTGCCCGTCACCCTGTCGGCGGGCTCGATCACGGACTATCCGTTCGACGCCTACGAGACGACCCTCGAGTTCGGCGCGGCGACGCGGGACGACGAGGCGGTGCCCGTCCGGATGACGCTCACCAACAACGACGCGCTGTTCGCGGCCGACGTCGACGCGTCCGAGGTGGACGACGCGGCGGTCTTCGAGGTCGGCCTCGCGCGCTCCACCAGCGTTCTGATCTTCGCGGTGTTCATGATGGCCGCGATGTGGGCGCTGGCCATCGCCGTCCTGATCGGCGCGTGGTTCCTGCTCACCCGCCGCAAGGGCCTGACCTGGCCGGCCCTCGGCTGGATGGCCGCCACGCTGTTCGCCCTGGCCGCCTTCCGCAACACGGCCCCCGGCACCCCGCCGATCGGCTCCCTCCTGGACTACGTCGCGTTCCTCTGGGCGGAGACGGTCATCGCCTTCTGCGTCATCGTGGTGGTCGTGATGGGGATGCGGGCGGAGTCCCGTCCGGCGGAGGCGGGGGGGGGGGCGGCGCCCGCCTACCCCCCGGAGGTGGGGCCGCCCCCACCCCAAGAACCCCGGCAGAGAAGCATTGGGCC
>NZ_JBFAWC010000030.1:0-77043 GCF_040680155.1 Streptomyces sp. NPDC052114
CCTATCTGGACGGACCACGTCCCTGTGGAGCCACCCGAACATACGACCGCGCACAACCGCCGGTGCCGGGCTTCACGAAGCGGTGCCCAGAAATGTTTCGCCCACCTGCCCGTCAGGTCTTGTCAAAGGTGCCCTTGAGGTCCTTTCGGCGTGCCCGTCAGGTCGCCGGATCCACGACCCAGTCCGGATGGCCCGGCATCGGCGGCGTCTTCGGCCCGTACAGCCAGGGGCGCAGGAAGTCCGACAGGTCCTCGCCCGCGACCTTCGACGCCAGGTCGATGAACTGCTGCGTGTCGGCCGTGCGGCCCTTGAAGCCGCTCACCCAGGCCCGCTCGATCTTCTGGAACGTCGCGTCGCCGACCTGCTCGCGCAGCGCGTACAGGACCAGCGCCGAGCCGTCGTAGCGCATCCGCTTGAAGAGGTTCGGCTCGGTGGGCTCGGCGGGCGCGCCGAAGTCGCGGCGCCAGATGTCGTGGTTCTGGTAAGCGGTCTTCATCGCCGCCTCGAAGCTGTCGCCGCCGTGCTGCTCGGAGTACTCCCGCTCGTAGAAGCGGGCGTGCCCTTCGCTCAGCCACAGGTCGGACCACGACTTCAGGGCCACGCTGTCGCCGAACCACTGGTGGGTGAGCTCGTGCACCATGTTCCGCTCGGCGTCGACCTTCGTGCCCAGCAGGTCGGCCTTCGGCACCAGCGAGAGCGTCTGCGTCTCCAGGGCGACGCCGAGGTCGGTGTCGCCGACGAGCAGCCCGTAGCGGTTGAAGGGGTAGGGGCCGAGCTTCTCCTCCAGCCACTTCAGATGGTCCGGCGTGAGCTTGCGGTACTCGGCGGTCGGCTCGACCAGTGCGTCGGGGACGACGTCACGCAGCGGCAGTCCGCCCGGACCCTCGCCGTCGACCAGTTGGAACTTGCCGACCGCCAGCTGCACCAGCTGCGTGGACAGCGGCTGCTCGGAGTCGTACGTCCACTGCACCCGCCCGTCGGGCCGGGCGACGCGCGAGACCAGCTTGCCGTTGGCCACCGCCGTGCGGTCGCCCGGCGTATTGATCCGGAAGGTGATCGGCGCGCGCTGGCTCGGATGGTCGTTGGCCGGGAAGATCAGCCGGGCGCCGTTCGGCTGGGGGTAGACCACCGTGCCGTCGGGCGTGGGTATCCAGCCGTAGTCCTCGATCGCGTCGTCGCGGTGCCGGGTCTGCGTCGGGTCGGCCGTGTACGTCACCTTGACCGTGAAGGAACTGTCCTTCGGTATCGGCGACTTGGGCGTGACCGTCAGCTCGTCGCCGGCGCGTGACGTACCGGCCTCGGACCCGTTCACGGTGACGGTGTGCAGGGTGTTGCCGCCGAAGTCCAGGTTGAAGCGCGACAGCGCCTGCGTGGAGTGTGCCCTGATCGTCGTCGCGGCCTCGAACGGCGTCTTCGGCGCCTGCCAGTCGAAGTCCAGGTAGTACCGGTCCACCCGGTACCCGCCGTTCCCGTCCAGCGGGAACATCGGGTCGCCGAGGCCGGGTGCGCCCGGCGACGGCTTCTCGGCGCCCGCCGGCGCGGCCTGCGAGACCGGTGCGGTGAGGGCGGCCGCCGCGGTGATCGCGGCCGCGAGGGCGAGCCGCGCTCTGCGGCGGTGCGTCCGGTTCGTGCTCATCGGGAACCTTTCGGTCGGATGCTGCGCGGACGTACGGCGACTCCCGCCATCGGCGACAGTCGTGTTCCGTCTTAGACGCACAGCAGTCCGTCTCAGTTGTGGGTGACCAAGGTCTCTCCCGCAACCGCGCGTCCGGCTGGCAAGGTGGAGGGGTGTTTGTGGGGGGAAACCACAACCGCTCGCGGGGCCGTGCCCCGCCGGACGAACATCAGCGAGATGCCATGACCGCGACCTCTGCCATCGCACCCCAGACCCGCGCGACCGCCCGCACCGGCGGCCCCGAGGAGGACGGACCGAACGTCCTGGAGCACCTCGCGGGCTGGACCCTCGTCGTCGTCCTGGCGATGCTCGTCACGCAGATCGGTCTGCTGTGACCCCGCTCCCGTAGCCCTTGCCGTCCTTGCCGTTCTCGTCGGCCTGGTCGTCTCCGTCGTCGAGGCCGGCCCGCCAGTGCCGCCCCGGCACGCCCACCAGGCCGTACAGCCACCGCACCGGCGAGCGCCCGTGCAGCAGCACGACGCCCGCCACCACCGCGAAGAGCGGCAGGCCGAGCCAGCCGCCGAGCAGGCGCACCAGCGCGCTCGCCAGGAGCGCGCCCGCGAACGGCAGGCCGTGGACGCCGGCCCCCGCGATGGCGACGGCGAGGATCCGCGGCACCTTGCGGTCCTCGTCGGCGCCCGGCAGCGACCAGCCCTCCAGGAGCCAGCCGATCTCGGTCGCCAGCATGGTCCCGATCACCGCGGCACCGAAGAGCAGCAACGCCAGGAATGTCCCGGATGTCAGGAAGTCCAGGAGATGGTTGACGACGCTGTCCTTGGGCCAGTCGGCGAAGTCGCGGGCCCCGGGGGAGAGGAAGCGCTCGTACCCCCGGCCGTCCCAGCCGTGGATCAGCGTCCCGAACAGCAGGAAGTAGCCGCCCACGCACTGCAGGTAGGCCCAGTAGCCCGCGCCCACCAGGACCAGGGACTGCGCCACCAGGAACCCGAGGATCGCGGCGACCGGGATCCCGCCCGCGTAGAACAGGACGAAGCCCGCCCACACGCCCGCGTGGCCGCTCGCGACGTGCATGGTCGCCCAGGAGGGGTTCTGCCAGAGCAGGAAGAGCCCCGTCGGCACCATCAGGACGGCGGCGAAGAGCGCCGTGAGCGCGAGGTAGGGGTTGGCGGCGCGGCTGCGGGTGCGCGGTCCCTCACCCGCGTTGATCCGCTCCCACACCTGGAGCTGCCGCCCGGCGGAGAGGGCGAACGTCGCGCCGACCGCGTACGCCCAGAAGAGCGCGGCCTGGATCTGGATCATGCCGAGGCCTTCAGGGAGAGCCCGCCCGCCACGATGGAGTCCGAGGTCACCAGGGCCTGTTCGGCGCTGACGTCCGTCATGAAGACGAACGGCGGCACGACGGGCGGCACCGGCAGCTTGTCGGGCGTGAAGGTGAGGCAGAGGATGCCCTCAAGGCACCCCTTGAACTTGGTGAGATAGAGCGTGACCCGGCCGTCCAGCTCCAATGTGTCCGCGCCCAGGGCGAGTTCCTCACGGCCGTCCCGCGTCCTGAGCCGGTAGTCGGTGAGCGAGGCGGCGTTCATCCGCAGCACCATGACCTTCAGCGGGCCGTCCGCGGTCGGGATCTCGGTCACGCCCGCCAGCAGGAAACCCTTCGGCGCGAAGAGCGTCGTGGTGACGGTCGGCGGCACGCGCGCCGCCGTGATCGCCTCCGCGGGTGCCGCCCGCGCCGGGCCGCCCTGCAGGGCGATGCCCGCGACGATCGCCACGGGCAGCAGCACGCCGAGGGTCCGGGTGCCCTGTCCGTCGCGCACCCGGGGCCGCGCCGGGTCGTCCTCGGCGTCCTCGGGCACCGGCGTCCAGCCGAACCCCATGGCGCTGCCCGCGATGCCCAGGAGCATGCCGACGAGGAACCCGCCGAGGTTGGTGGCCGCGAACGAGAGCACCGACAGGATCAGGGCGTTGACGCTCACATAGTGGTGCGTGTGCGGCAGCAGCCACAGGAAGAGCCCGGCCACGACCAGCGCGATCCCGATGCCGAGCGCCGCGAGCCCGCCGAGCCCCAGGCTGACGAGCACGGTCAGCGGGGACAGCGGGACCAGGAGCAGTTCGGCCCCGCCGAGGATCAGCAGCAGCCCGCCCCAGAACGGCCGGGTGCGCCGCCATCTGCGGACCGTCCGGCGCTGTTCGGGCCAGGGCAGGCGCCGGTCGAGCCAGCCGCCGCCATCCCTGCGGAAGGCCTTGACGCCGCCTCTGCCGCCGCCGGTCAGAAGCACTTCTTGCCGCCGATGCTGACATCGACCTTCATGCCCTTGAGCCGGAAGTTGCCGCCGGTCGCCGACCAGGCGTGCGACTTCACGCCGGACACCGTGATGTCACCGGCCTGGAGTCCGAACTTGCCCTTCTCGCCCTTGACCCCGGGTACTTCGTCGAGGGTCGAGGCGTCCCGGCCGATCTGTGCGGTGCCGAAGCGGGCGTCGCCCACCAGGTCCTCGCCGTCGATGACGAGGTTGCTGGCGGTGACGTTGCCCGCCTCGCCGCCCGCGGTCAGCTTGAACACGACGGTGCCCACCGGGGTCTTGACCTCGGCGGCCTGGCAGATGTCGGAGAGGGTCGCGTCACCGATCCCGAGGAGCGCCACGGGGTGCCCCTTGCCGTCGATGTCCCGGTCCGTCTGGACGTACGAGGACAGGCCCTGGCTCGTCAGCTTGCCGGACGAGACCTGGAAGCTGGTGCCCGAGACGGCGAAGGACGCGGCGAGCGCGCCCTCGGCCATCACGGAGGCCATCACGCCGACGGCCAGGACGGCCGGCACGGCCACCACGGCCGTCTTCTTCCAGGAGGTTCTGCCCTCGCGTAACGCGGTGCGTGCTGTGCCCACTGTCTTCCTCCCGTACGTCGTTCCGCGTCGTCAAGCGTGCGTAAGGGGAGTGCGTGAAGCTCCAACGGGAGCGGGACCGGCACAGGGCACCGTTCTGCCATACTGCGGACCATCCCGAGGCAGTTGGAGACTAGGGCCGAAATTGAATAATAGTCAACAGCGCGGTACGGACCGCTCCACGGCACGTCGCGCCGAACTCATCGCCATCGGCCGGAAGTTGTTCGCCGACACGTCCTACGACGCCCTGTCGATGGACGACATCGCCAAGCAGGCGGGCGTCGCCAAAGGGCTGATCTACTACTACTTCAAGTCCAAGCGCGGCTACTACCTCGCGATCGTCGAGGACTCCGTCGCCGACCTGGTCGCACGGGCCGGACGCCACGACGACCTGCCGCCCGTGGACCGCGTCCAGCGCACCGTCGACGGCTATCTGCGCTACGCCGAGCACCACCAGGCCGCGTACCGCACGATCATCAGCGGCGGCGTCGGCTTCGACGCCGAGGTGCACGCCATACGCGACGGGGTGCGCGAGGCGCTGATCGGGACGATCGCCGAGGGGGCGTACGGCCGCAGGGACATCCCGCGGCTGGCGCGCACCGCGCTGCTCGGCTGGCTGTGCAGCGTCGAGGGCGTCACCCTCGACTGGATCGGCCACCACGACCTGCCGCGCGAGCGTGTCTGCGCCCTGCTGGTGCGGACCCTCGGGGACACGCTGCGCGTCATCGAGGACTTCGAGCCGTCCTACCCCGCGCCGGCGCGCCCATGAGAACGGGGCGGGAGCCGCCGACCGGCTCCCGCCCCGAGTCCTGCGCGACCAGGGTCAGTTGATGGCCTTGATCAGCTCACCGTTGGACGTGTCCCCGCTGAGCTCCCAGAAGAAGGTGCCGCCGAGGCCCTGCTGGTTCTTGTAGTCCATCTTCCCCGCGATGGTCGCCGGGGTGTCGTAGCTCCACCAGTTGGTCCCGCAGTGCGCGTACGCGGTCCCGCCGACCGTGCCGTTGGCCGGGCACTTGGTCTTCAGTTCCTTGTAGTCGTCGATGCCCTGCTCGTACTTGCCCGCGGCCGGACCGGTCGCGGTGCCGCCGGGCTCCTTCTGCGTGACGCCCGTCCAGCCGCGCCCGTAGAAGCCGATGCCGAGCAGCAGCTTCTCGGACGGGATCCCGAGGCCCTTCAGCTTCTTGATCGTGGCGTCGGAGTTCCAGGACTCCTTCGGGATGCCGCTGTAGGAGGTCAGCGGCGAGTGCGGGGCGGTCGGGCCCTTCGCGTCCCAGGCGCCGAAGAAGTCGTACGTCATGGGGTTGTACCAGTCGACGTACTGGGCCGCGCCCGCGTAGTCGGCGGCGTCGATCTTGCCGCCGTCCGAGCCGTCCGCCGGGATGGCCGCGGTCACGAGGTTGTTCGCGCCGAACTTCGAACGGACCGCAGACATCAGGCTCTTGTAGGCCTCGCGCCCGCTCGTGTCGCACGTCAGACCGCAGGCGTTGGGGTACTCCCAGTCGATGTCGATGCCGTCGAAGACATCGGCCCACTTGGAGTTCTCGACCAGGTCGTAGCAGGACTGGGCGAAGGCCGCGGGGTTCTTGGCCGCCTCGGTGAACCCGCCCGACCAGGTCCAGCCGCCGAACGACCAGAGGACCTTGAGGTCGGGGTGCTTCTTCTTCAGCTTGCGCAGCTGGTTGAAGTTGCCCCGCAGCTCCTGGTCCCAGGTGTCGGCGACGCCGTCGACGGACTGGTCGGCGGTGTAGGCCTTGTCGGTCGCCGCGTAGGCGTCGCCCATCGTGCACTTGCCGCCCTGGACGTTGCCGAAGGCGTAGTTGATGTGCGTGAGCTTGTCGGCCGAGCCGGAGGTGTCGATGTTCTTGACGTGGTAATTCCGGTCGTAGACACCCCATTCGGTGAAGTATCCGACGACCTTGTTCCCGGCGGCCGCCTCGGCCTTCGCGGTCTTCGCCGCGCCGGAGTTCTGGTCGGCCGCCGCGCTGCCGGCGCCGGCCAGCAGGCCCGCGCCGAGGACGGCGCAACAGGTGGTGGCGAGCAGCGCCTTGAAGCCGGTGCGGTGGGTGTGCGGTCTGAACATCGTGTCTCCTCGTGGGGGGAAACAGGGAGGGGGGAAGTGGTGCTGTGGACCTGCGCATGAGACTTGGCATGAACGCGTTAAGACGTTCGGGGGAACAGTAGGAGGACTAGACCAGTGCGGTCAATGGTTCGTACCAATCCCGCCGGGATGAACGATCTTCGGCTATCTTTCGAGTAAGCGGTCGTTAACTAGTGACTGGCTGCCGTCGATCGGGCATACTCAACGCGCCACAGCCGCTGGTCAGCCGCTTCCGTGACCCGGAACCAGGCCCCGGCTCGGCATCGTTTCCCGGCGGCCCCGCCCCACCCAGTGCGGAGCCGTCGTAGCCCGACAGGGAGGAGAGCGTCATGCCCGACCACACCCCGGTGGACCGCCAGCTGCCCACGGATGAGGCCAGGGATCTGCTCTCGCTCGTCCGGGACATCGCGCAGCGCGAGATCGCCCCGAAGGCCGCCGAGGAGGAGGACGCCGGACGCTTCCCGCGCGAGGTCTTCTCCCTGCTCTCGGAGTCCGGTCTGCTCGGACTGCCCTACGACTCCGAGTTCGGCGGCGGCGACCAGCCGTACGAGGTCTACCTCCAGGTCCTGGAGGAGCTCGCCGCCGCGCGCCTGACCGTCGGCCTCGGCGTCAGCGTCCACTCCCTGTCCTGCCACGCGCTGGCCGGGTACGGCACCAAGGAGCAGCGGACCGAGCACCTGTCCGCCATGCTCGGCGGCGGCCTCCTCGGCGCGTACTGCCTCTCCGAGCCCTCCTCCGGCTCCGACGCCGCCTCGCTGCGCACCAAGGCCGTCCGCGACGGCGACGACTGGGTGCTCACCGGCACCAAGGCCTGGATCACGCACGGCGGCGTCGCCGACTTCTACACCGTCCTGGCCCGCACCGGCGGCGAGGGCGCGCGCGGCATCACGGCCTTCCTGGTGCCGGGCGACGCCGAGGGGCTGAGCGCCGCGGTGCCCGAGAAGAAGATGGGCATGAAGGGCTCGCCCACCGCGCAGGTCCACTTCGACGGCGTGCGCGTGGCCGATTCCCGCCGTATCGGCGACGAGGGCCAGGGCTTCGCCATCGCGCTCTCCGCGCTCGACTCGGGGCGGCTCGGGATCGCGGCCTGCGCGATCGGCGTGGCCCAGGCGGCGCTGGACGAGGCGGTCTCGTACGCCACCGAGCGGCGCCAGTTCGGCCGGCCGATCGCGGACTTCCAGGGGCTCCGCTTCATGCTCGCGGACATGGCGACGCAGATCGAGGCGGGCCGGGCGCTCTATCTGGCGGCGGCCAGGCTCCGTGACGCGGGCCGGCCCTTCTCCAAGCAGGCGGCCATGGCCAAGCTGCTGTGCACGGACGCCGCGATGAAGGTGACGACGGACGCCGTGCAGGTGCTCGGCGGATACGGCTACACCCTGGACTTCCCCGTCGAGCGCCTCATGCGCGAGGCCAAGGTGCTGCAGATCGTCGAGGGCACCAATCAGATCCAGCGGATGGTCATCGCACGTCACCTAGCGGGTCCCGACTCGCGCTGAACTGGCCCCGGTGCACCGGCGGCGCCACGAGCCGGGCCCACTCCGGGTCGTGGCAGCCGGGCAGGGTGCGGCCGCGGTCGGCCCAGTGGCCGATCAGGGCGCGGTAGATCGGCGGGTCCTGGAGATGCGCCGGCTGGACGTGCGGCGGCTGGGGGAGAGGCTGCGGGAGGGGCTGCGGGCGCGGCGGGTGGAACTGCTGGTGCGCCGCCTGGTGGAGCTGCTGGTGCCCTTGGTATGCCTGATGCCCCTGGTGTGCCTGGGGGTGCGGCTGGTGGGACGCGTGCGGCTGGTGGTGCGGCGGAGGCTGCTGGGGCCGCTGGGGAACCGATTCTGCGGAGGCGGGCACCGTCACCAGGGTGCGCCGCCGGTGGCCGGTGGGGAGGTGGCTCGGGCCCATGTCCGTGCCCATGTCCGTGGGGGTCATGTCAGGGCAACGCCCGTCGCCGTGCCGAAGTCACCCTCGGGTTGATTCGAGCGTCAGTTCACGGCGCGTCCGTGCGGCGCGACGGTCGTGGGCGAGGGCGGCGGGGCGGGCCCGCGCCGGGGCGGACGTACGGCATGTCGTAGGGGACGTCGTACGGGATGCCCTACGAGATGTCGTACGCACCAGGAGTGCGCCCGCGGCACACGGGAAACGGGCCCGCGAGGATCGTCGTACGCACCCGGAACCCGCCCCCGCGGTCCCGGGGAACGCGGGCTGACACGTGTCTGGCTCCGTCTGCAGAACTGACGTACCGTCAACTCCGCGCCGGAGGGCCCCGCGCCTCCCGCCACCCCTGAACTGCCGTGCATCCAGGGAGGTTTGCTGTGGCAGACGACCGTCCGGTCCCGCTCGACGAATACCCCGTGCACCAGGTGCCGCTCTCCATGAAGCACGTCGCCACCGGCGACCGCAACGCCTACGACCGGTGCATCTTCCACCTCTTCGACCACCAGGGCCGCGCGCTGCTCATCCTCGGCCTCGGCGTCTATCCGAACACCGGCGTCATCGACGCGTACGCCACCCTGCGCATCGGCGACACGCTCCATGCCGTACGCGCCAGCGACGCCCTCGGCGAGGACCGGATGAACCTCTCCGTCGGACCGCTGCGCATCACCGTCGACGAGCCGCTGCACCGCATCCGCCTGGAGTGCGCCGCCGACCCGGGCGAGTCCGGCTCCCTCTCCTACGACCTCACCTGGGCCGCCGACTTCCCCGCCCTGTGGGAGCCGCACCACCTCCAGCGGCGCGGCGACCGGCTCAGCCTCGAAGGCCGCCGCTTCGTGCAGGCGGGCCGCCCGAGCGGGGTGATCCGCGCGGGCGGCCGGGAGATCTCCGTGGCGGCGGGGGAGTGGACCGCGACCCGCGACCGCAGCTGGGGCGTGCGACCCATCCCCGGCGAGGAACGCGGGCGTCTGGAGGAGGAGTTCGCCACCGAGGGCTTCCACTGGATCTGGTGCCCGGTGCGCTTCGAGGACCGCTTCCTGATGGTCGTCGTCCAGGAGGACGCCGACGGCTACCGCACCCTCAACGACGCCACCCTGGTGCGCCCCGGCCTGCCCGACCGCCAACTCGGCTGGCCCCAGGCCGACATCGCCTACCGCTCCGGCACCCGTCACCCCGAGCGCGCCGTCGTCCACCTCACCGACCCCGATGGCCGCAAGCCCCTGGAGCTCGGCGTCGAGGTGCTCGCCTCGCTGCCGCTGGCCGTGGGCGCCGGATACCCGCCCGCCGACGACTGGCAGCACGGCACCTGGCGCGGCCGCGACTGGACCGACCGCCGCACCTACGACCTGGCGGACCCGGCCGCCCACCCGCTGGCCGCGTACGGCGTCATCGACCACGCCGCGCGCTTCACCCTGAACGGGCGGACGGGCTACGGGATCTTCGAGCACGGCAGCTTCGGCCGCCACGACCCGAGCGGGTTCACCGGATTCGACTCCACGGCGCCCTGAGCACCCGGGCCGGAGGAAGGAGCACGGACATGGCAACGGCACCCCGCCCCCGCACCACCACCCGCGAACCCGAAGAGCTGGCCCGCCGCCTCACCGCCTGGCTCGACACCCGGCTGCCCGGCGCCAAGGCGGTCGACGTGACCGTCCCCGAGTCGAACGGCATGTCCAGCGAGACCCTGCTCTTCGCCGTCGAGCACCCCGAACCGCCGCTCAGGGACTGCGCGTTGCGGCTCGCGGCCGACCCCGCCGCGTACACGATCTTCCCCGTCTACGACATGCCGCGGCAGTACCGCACGATGCGGCTCGTCGCCGAGCGCACCGACCTGCCGGTGCCGCGCGTGCTGTGGCTGGAGGAGGACCCGGGCCCGCTCGGCGCGTCCTTCTTCGTCATGGAGCGCGTCGCGGGCCGCGTCCCGCCGGACGTCATGCCCTACACGTACGAGGGAAACTGGCTGTACGAGGCGAGCGACGCCGAACGCGCCCACCTGGAGGCCGCCTCCGTGCGGATCCTCGCCCGCCTGCACGACCACGTGCCGGCCGACGCGGCGCACTTCCTCGCCCTGCCCGGCGAGGGCGGCCCGCTGCGCCGCCACGTGACGGCCCAACGCGCCTACTACGACTGGGTGGTGAGCGGACTGCCCCGCTCACCCCTCATCGAGGGCGCGTTCGACCGCCTGGAGGAGCTGTGGCCGCGCACCGAGGGCGAGGCCGTCCTCAACTGGGGCGACGCGCGCATCGGGAACATCGTCTACGACGGCTTCGAGCCCGCCGCCGTCCTCGACTGGGAGATGGCGGCGCTCGCCCCGCGCGAGGTCGACCTCGGCTGGATGGTCTATCTCCACCGCTTCTTCCAGGACCTGACGGTGAGCTTCGGCCAGCCGGGGCTGCCGGAGTTCCTGCGCCGCGACCACATCGAGGAGGCGTACGCGCGGCTCACCGGGCACACCCCGCGGGCCATGGAGTTCTACACGCTCTACGCGGCGCTCAGGCACGCCGTCGTCATGCTGCGCGTCGCCTACCGCCAGGTCCACTTCGGCGAGGCCGAGGCGCCCGCGACCGCCGAGGCCGCGGACAGGCTGATCCTGCACCACGGCAGTCTGACCGCCATGGTGCAGGGCAGCTACTGGTGAGTCAGGCGGCGGGCCGGTGCTGTGTCGGCACGCGGATGGGCCGCGAGCCGGGACCGCCCACGTGCGAGAAGGGCTGGGTCCGCCAGTCGAGCCCCTGAGGGAGCGTCAGGAGCAGGGCGGTGTCCTGCTCCTGGGCCTCCATCGAGTCGTCGGCGGGCCTGGCCTCGGCCGCGGCGCGACCGGTGCCGGCGCAGACCGTCAGGCCGAACGGATTCCACGGGGTCGGGCACAGCGCGTGCTCGGGCAGGACGTCCTCGTCGGCGAGGAGCGCGATGGGCTGCCCGCAGTCGGGGCAACTCACCCGGTACATCTCGAAGGTGTCGTAGGCGTCCAGAAGGTCGTCGGCCGGTTCGACGCCCTCCGGCTCGGGCTCGGCGATCGGCTGCTGCTTGACGCGGGCAGACCTGCCGGGGCGCTTCAAATTCTGCATGGGAATCTCCCCCTCGGGTGGGCCGACAAGGCGCTGCGGCCTCGACCACAGCAAGCACTTCCCGCCACGCGGGGGAGGTAATCGCGGCTGCCCGCTGGACACGGCCATAAGCGTGTGTCGTTCGTCACATGCCAAGGGGAGTTGCCTGGCCAACGGGGGTGCGGAAGGTGCCGCGCGCCGGGGGGAGCCGCCCGGTCACAGGCCTCCGGCGACCGTCGCGTACTGCTCGGCGCAGAACACGATGAACCCCACGCACCCCGTGAACAGGGCCCCGATGGCAAGCGCCGTCATCCGCCTCATCGACCGTCACTTCCTCTCGGCGCGCGCCCCGTCGGTGGTCCGCGCCCGCCCCTCCATGCTCCGCCCCCGGCCGCCCGCGGGAGCGCGCCGAAGGTCACCGGTGCGCGGGACCTTCGGGCGCTCAGGTATCCGGGGGGATCAAGAGCCCTGTAGGTTCGGCGCATGGAGGAGCTGGACCGACAGATCGTGCAGCTGCTCGTCAAGGACGGGCGGATGAGCTACACCGACCTGGGCAAGGCCACGGGCCTGTCCACGTCGGCCGTGCACCAGCGGGTGCGCCGGCTGGAGCAGCGCGGCGTCATCCGCGGCTATGCCGCGGTCGTCGACCCCGAGGCCGTCGGGCTGCCGCTCACGGCGTTCATCTCGGTGAAACCCTTCGACCCGAGCGCCCCCGACGACATCGCCGAACGCCTCGCGGGCGTCCCGGAGATCGAGGCGTGCCACAGCGTCGCCGGTGACGAGAACTACATCCTCAAGGTGCGCGTCGCCACCCCGCTGGAGCTGGAGCACCTCCTCAGCCGCCTGCGCGCCCTCGCCGGCGTCTCCACGCGCACGACGGTCGTGCTCTCCACTCCGTACGAGGCGCGCCCGCCGCAGGTCTGACGGCCCGCCTCCGTACCGACCGCCCGTTTCCGGTCCGGCCGGCCACCCCCGGGTCCGGCCGCCCCCGCGCAGGGGCGAGACTGGTCCCATGAGCCAGAGCACCGCCCCCCAGGACTCCCCGGACCCCCAGGACCGCGACCCCCGGGATCCGCAGAACCACCGCACCGTGCTGCTGCGCGGCGGCGACGTCCACAGCCCCGCCGATCCGTTCGCGACCGCGATGGTCGTCGAACGCGGTCAGATCGCGTGGGTCGGTTCCGAGGGGGCGGCGGACGCCTTCGTCGACGGCGTCGACGAGGTCGTCCACCTCGAAGGAGCCCTGGTCACCCCGGCGTTCACGGACGCCCACGTGCACACCACGGCCACCGGGCTCGCGCTGACGGGACTCGACCTGACCGGGGCCCGCTCCCTCGCGGACGCGCTCGTTCTCGTCCGCGAACACGCCGCCGCGCGCCCGCACGACACCGTCCTGCTCGGCCACGGCTGGGACGCCGCCCGCTGGCCCGGCGGCCGCCCGCCCACGCGCGCGGAGCTCGACGAGGCGACCGGCGGCCGGCCGCTCTACCTCTCCCGCATCGACGTCCACTCCGCCGTCGTCACCACCGCGCTGCTCGACCTGGTCCCCGGCATCACCGGGCGCACCGGCTTCCAGCCGGACGCCCCGCTGACCGCCGACGCCCACCACGGCGTGCGCGCCGCCGCCCTCGCCGCGATCACCCCGCTCCAGCGCACGGAGGCCCAGCGCGCCGCCCTCGGGCGCGCCGCCTCGCTCGGCATCGGCTCCGTGCACGAGTGCGCGGGCCCCGACATCTCCGACGAGGACGACTTCACGGGGCTGCTGCGGCTCGCCGCCGAGGAGGCAGGGCCGCGCGTCGTCGGCTACTGGGCCGAGGCGGACGTCGCGCGGGCCCGGGAGCTCGGCGCGGCCGGCGCCGCCGGTGATCTCTTCGTGGACGGCGCCCTCGGCTCGCACACCGCCTGCCTCCACGAGCCGTACGCCGACGCCGCCCACACCGGCCGGGCCTACCTGGACACCGCCGCCGTCACCGCCCACGTCGTGGCGTGCACCGAGGCGGGCCTGCAGGCGGGTTTCCACGCCATCGGGGACGCCGCGGTGACCTCCGTGGTCGAGGGCGTCCGCGCGGCCGCCGAGAAGGTCGGCTCGGCCCGTGTCCGCGCCGCCAGGCACCGCGTCGAGCACGCCGAGATGCTCACCCCCGAGACGATCGCCGCCTTCGCCGAGCTCGGCCTCACGGCGTCCGTGCAGCCCGCCTTCGACGCGCTGTGGGGCGGCGAGGAGGGCATGTACGCCCAGCGCCTCGGCGCCGAGCGGGCCCGCACCCTCAATCCTTACGCGGCCCTCCTGCGCGCCGGTGTGCCCCTCGCGTTCGGCTCCGACAGCCCCGTCACACCGCTCGACCCCTGGGGCACGGTCCGCGCCGCCGCCTTCCACCGCACCCCCGAGCACCGCGTCTCGGTGCGCGCCGCGTTCACCGCGCACACCCGGGGCGGCTGGCGGGCCGTGGGCCGCGACGACGCGGGCGTCCTGGTGCCGGGCGCGCCCGCGGACTACGCCGTGTGGCGCACCGCCGATCTGGTGGTCCAGGCCCCGGACGACCGGGTGGCCCGCTGGTCGACCGACCCGCGCTCGGGCACCCCCGGCCTCCCGGACCTGTCGCCCGGCGCCGAACTGCCCGTCTGCCTGAGCACCGTGGTGGCCGGCCGGCCGGTCTTCGTGGGGCCGGACGAGTGATGTCCCGGCGGTGCGCGGCACGGATCATGGTCCGCCGCCGCGTCGCACGACCTGGGAATCCTCGGCACTGACCTGGTGGTCTCGGCGATCGCCCCAGTTCAGGGGGGTATTGACAGATTGCCGCCGTGGGCCGGTAGGTTCGGCCGGGTCCACCACAGGACGTCCGACCGGCGAACCTCCACGTGGTCGTCGAACGCCGCTGGGTCATGGGTGGTGTGCCGCACCGGCGCACCACCACTGGGAGCCAGGTCCAGCGCCCGCGACGCGGAGGCGAGGGAACGTATCAGCCGGCCGGCAGGTGTGACCCGGGTCGGGCCCGGACGCTCAGTAGACAACGGCTTTCGGTCGATCCGCAGCCAGCGGGTCCCAGGTCGGCCCGAAGGGCGCCGGGCCCCGATCCGCAGTACTTCCTCCCGTCGCGTGCGGTACTTCTCCCGTACATGACGGGCACTTCGCCCCTGACCTCCGTGCCGCCGCAGCGGCGCAGGCCGCGGCCATTATGGTGGTCCTCTGCGTACGAACGAAGGGGCAGTAGTGAACGACGGCGGCGGGGTCTCCGAAGCGGGGGACCAGGGGAGGCGGTTCGGCTCGCTCGGCACGGCCTTGGTGATCATTCCGACCTACAACGAGGCGGAGAACATCCAGTCCATCGTCGGCCGGGTGCGGGCCGCCGTGCCGGACGCGCACGTCCTGGTCGCCGACGACAACAGCCCCGACGGCACCGGCAAGATCGCCGACGAGCTCGCGGCCGACGACGACCAGGTCCACGTGCTGCACCGCAAGGGCAAGGAGGGGCTGGGCGCCGCCTACCTCGCGGGCTTCCGCTGGGGCCTGGAGAACGACTACGGCGTGCTCGTCGAGATGGACGCCGACGGCTCCCACCAGCCCGAGGAGCTGCCCCGGCTGCTCACCGCGCTCAAGGGCGCCGACCTCGTGCTCGGCTCGCGCTGGGTGCCGGGCGGACGGGTCGTCAACTGGCCCAAGCACCGCGAGTTCATCTCCCGCGGCGGCAGCACGTACTCGCGCCTCCTGCTGGACGTGCCGATCCGCGACGTGACGGGCGGCTACCGCGCCTTCCGCCGCGAGACCCTCGAAGGCCTCGGACTCGGCGAGGTCGAGTCGCAGGGGTACTGCTTCCAGGTCGACCTCGCGCGGCGCGCGGTCAAGGCGGGCTACCACGTCGTCGAGGTGCCGATCACCTTCGTCGAGCGGGAGCTCGGCGACAGCAAGATGAGCCAGAACATCGTGGTCGAGGCGCTGTGGCGGGTCACCGCGTGGGGCGTCGGGGAGCGCGTCGGCAAGGTCATCGGCCGCAAGCAGCCGTGAGCGCGGCCGGGGGACGGCCTTCTTGATCGTCGAGGTCCGGCGTTCTTGATCATCCCCTTATCCCGGACTGAGGCGGGCCCAGGCACACTGGGAGCATGACGACTGGCGCACCGCCTCCCATCCGACCCGCCCGGCCCCGGCGCTCCGGGCCCCTGAGGTTCCTGCCGCTCGGCATCGCCGCGTGGCTGGTCCTGGAAATCTGGCTGCTCACCGTCGTGGCGGGCGCCACGAGCGGGTTCGTGGTCTTCCTGCTCCTGGTGGGCGGCCTCGTGCTCGGTTCCGCGGTGATCAAGCGGGCGGGGCGCAAGGCCTTCCGCAGGCTCAGCGAGGCGGTGCAACAGCAGCAGGGCGGGATCACGCCCACCCCGGACTCGGGCGGCGGCAGCGCCCTGACGATGCTGGGCGGCCTGCTGATCATCCTGCCCGGACTGATCTCGGACGCCCTCGGGCTGATCCTCCTGATCCCGCCGGTCCAGAAGGCGCTCGGGAAGTTCGCGGAGCGGACCTTCGAGCGCAAGGTGCGCGAGGCGACCCCCGGCGGGCTCGGGGACGCCTTCCAGCAGGCCCGTATGCACCGCCCCGACGGCAAGGTCGTCCAGGGCGAGGTCATCAGGGACGACGAGCCGGGGACGCGGAGCCCGCGCCCGGACGATCCGCAGCTGCCGCGCTGATGCCGAGGGCCCACTGATGCCACGGGCGCACTGATTCACCGCGTGCCGGGCCCGATCCCGTCGGGTCCGGCACCGGAGGTTGCGCTTCCGGCGCTTCCGGCGGGGGACGCGAAGGGTCTGTACGGCGAAAGAACGCGCAAGGGCCGGGGCCACTGCTCAGCAGTGGCCCCGGCCCTTTATGCGTGATGCGTTGTGCGGTACCCCGCGCTGTTCGCCGTCAGGCGGACTTGCGGCTGTCCCGCGGATGCACCGCGATGTTCATCGCGCCGGACCGGAGGACCGCCAGGCGCTCCTCCAGGACCTCCTCGAGTTCTTCTCGAGTACGGCGCTCCATGAGCATGTCCCAGTGCGTACGCGCCGGCTTGCCCTTCTTCTCTTCGGGGCCGTCCCCGTCCACGAGGAGTGCCTGGGCCCCGCAGACCTTGCACTCCCACTCCGGCGGAATTTCCGCCTCGACCGAGAACGGCATCTCGAAACGATGTCCGTTCTGGCATGCGTACTCCACGGCCTGGCGCGGGGCCAGGTCGATGCCGCGGTCGGTCTCGTAGCTTGTCACCACGAGACGCGTGCCGCGAAGAGCTCGCTCACTCATGAATCGTGCCTCCCGGGCTTGTCGCCCACAGGACAGGTGTCGCTGTCGTCGTCATCCGGTCAACGTCCGGTCGGCGGTAAAGATTCCCGTTCAGGGTCATGCGTCGCCGTCGTATGCCGCCCCTTGTTGTACCCACCAGCGCCCGGTTTGTCACATCTGGCAGCAGATGTCACCCAGCGTTTCTGAATCTTCAGCTCGCAGTAACGGTCCGCCTGGCAGGCCAAAGGCGTACACTACCGGCCTTTGGCTTCAGTTGCTAAATCCGATCGGGTACGGGATTTCCCGCGTCCCGCACCGCTTGCCGCACCGGAACCCGGGCAAGCAGGGCGAACCCGATCAGAAAGAACGCCACGAGCGAGAGAATCGCGTCCCGGTAGCTGCCGGTGAGCTGATACGTGAGGCCGAAGATCATCGGTCCCAGCCAGGACATGCCGCGGTCGCTCATCTCGTACGCGGAGAAGTACTCCGCCTCCTTGCCGCGCGGCACCAGATGCGAGAAGAGCGAGCGGGACAGCGCCTGGCTGCCGCCGAGGACCAGGCCGATCCCCGCGGCGAGCACGAAGAACCACACGGGCACCCCCGCGGGTAGGAAGTACCCCGCCCCGATCGTCACCGTCCACGCCACCAGCGAGCCCAGGATGGTGCGCTTGGCGCCGTACGTCCGGGCGAGCCGCCCCATGGCGAGCGCCCCGGCGACCGCGAGCACCTGCACCAGCAGCACCGCCACGATCAGCGTGGACTGGTCGAGTCCGAGCTCCTCCGAGCCGTACACGGACGCCTGCGAGATCACCGTCTGCACCCCGTCGTTGTAGACGAGGTACGCGAGCAGGAACGCCAGCGTGTGCGGATGCCGGCGCATGTCCCGCACCGTGGCCGCCAGCTGCCGCCACCCGCCCCGCGCCGACGCCCCGGCCTCGGCCACCGGCCTCCGGCGGTCCCGCAGCCGCTTCAGGGGTACGAGGGTGAAGGCACCCCACCACAGGCCCGCCGAGGCCAGACAGATGCGGACCGCCGTCGCCTCGGAGACGCCGAAGCCGTCGTGGGCGAGGAACAGGACGAGGTTCGCCACGAGGACCAGGGCGCCCGCCGCGTAGCCGAAGGCCCAGCCGCGCGAGGAGACCGCGTCGCGCTCCTCCGGAGGCGCGATCTGCGGCAGATAGGAGTTGTAGAGCACCGTGGAGACGGCGAGCGAGGAGTTGGCGACGATCAGCAGGAAGCCGCCGAGGAGATAGCGGTCGCCGTCCAGGAAGAACATCCCGGCCGTCGCGGTCGCCCCCAGATAGGCGGACACGGCGAGCAGCGGCTTCTTGCGGCCCGTGCGGTCGGCGGCCGCGCCCGCCAGCGGCATCACGAAGACCGAAAGGATCACGGACGCGGACACCGCGTACGCGAAGAAGGAGCCCGCGCTGACCGGGATGCCCAGCGGGTGCACGTATCCGTCCGCGTCCGCGGCGGTCTTCGCGATCTCCGTGAGGTAGGGCCCCAGGAACACGGTCAGGACGCTCGTCGAGTAGACCGAGCAGGCCCAGTCGTAGAAGTACCAGCCCCGTTGTTCCCGGCGCCGCTCGGCGACCTCGTCGTCCGCTGTTCGCACGGTGTCGGTGCCCACCCGTGACCTCGCTGTTCCCCGTGGTGCGATGCCGCCCGCGGGGCGGTCAGACCCAGGTCCCCCGGTCCTTGAGCACCTCGCGCAGCGTCTCGATGTGATCGGAAACTATGCCATCCACGCCCAGGTCGAGAAGGGCCCTCATGCGGTCGGCGTCGTTCACCGTCCACACGTGGACCTGCATCCCGCGCGCGTGGGCGGCCCGCACGAAGCGCCGGTCGACCACCCGGATCCCGCCGTGCGTCTCGGGCACCTGGGCGCAGACGGCCGAGCGGCGCGGGGCGGTGGGCACGCCGTAGGACAGCAGGCGCAGCGCCGCCACGCCCCGTGTGCCCAGGGAGGTGGCCAGGCGGGGGCCCGCAAGGCGCTGGGCCCTGGCCACGCGCGCCTCGGAGAACGAGCCGACGCAGACGCGGTCCCAGGCGTCCGCGCGGCGGAGCAGGTCGAGCAGCGGGCGCAGCGCCGGCTCGGCCTTCACGTCCACGTTCCAGCGGACCTCGGGGAACGCCTCCAGGAGCTCGTCGAAGAGGGGCACCGGTTCGCTGCCCGCCACGCGCGCCCGCCGCACCTCGCTCCAGGGGAGGTCGACGATGCGCCCGCCGCGGTCGGTCACCCGGTCCAGCGTGGCGTCGTGGAAGGCGACGAGACGGCCGTCGGCCGTGGCGTGCACATCGGTCTCGATGTAGCGGTAGCCCAGGTCGACGGCGCGCCGGAAGGCCGCGGCGGTGTTCTCCAGGCCGTCGGCGGCCCCGCCCCGGTGGGCGAGGGCGAGCGGACCCGGCTGGTCGAGATAGGGGTGGCGTACGCGGGTGGTCACCGCTGCAGTATCGCCTGCTCCGATGGACCGCCGGAGGCGACGACCCCTCCCGCGGCGGTCGTGGGGATGGCGAAGCGGCGCAGGAAGAACTGGGCGAGCGGGCCGATGGACAGGGCGTACAGGACGGTGCCGACGCCCACGGTGCCGCCGAGCGCGAAGCCGGTGACGACCACCGCCACCTCGATCAGCGTCCGCATCAGACGGATGGAGCGTCCGGTCCTCTGGTGCAGGCCCGTCATCAGGCCGTCCCGGGGGCCAGGACCGAAGGCGGCCGCGATGTAGAGGCCGGTCGCCGCGCCGTTCAGGACGATCCCGGCCACCAGGAGGGGGACGCGCAGGGCCAGGCCGTGCGCGTCGGGGAGCAGCGCGAGCGCGCCGTCCATGGCCAGGCCGACGACGAAGACGTTGGAGACCGTGCCGAGGCCGGGCCGCTGCCTGAGCGGGATCCACAGCAGCAGGACGGCGGCCCCGATGACGATCGACACGACGCCGATCGAGAGCCCCGTCAGCTCCGCGAGGCCCTGGTGCAGTACGTTCCACGGCTCCAGGCCGAGCCCCGACACCACGAGGAGCGCCGAGCTCACGCCGTACAGCGCGAGGCCCACGTACAGCTGCGTGATTCTCCGGGGCAGATGCCGCTTCGTCGCCTCAGGTGTCGTGCCGGACAAGAGGTTCCCCCTGCTGGTGGTGGTAGTGGCCTGACCCGTGACACTCTGTGGCTTGTACAGAGGAGCCAACCATGGCCAATTCGGGGAAGGTGGACTGGTAATCATGGCTCAGTGGACTTCGGCGATGGGCTCGACGCAGCTCGCCCGCCTCCTCGCCTCCCAGCAGGACCGTCCGGCGGGCTCGGGCAGCCGCCGTCCGCCCGCCTACCGCGCGCTCGCCGACGGCATCCGGCTGCTCGTGCTGGAGGGCCGCGTGCCCGTCGCCGCGCGGCTGCCCGCGGAGCGGGAGCTCGCCCTCGCCCTCGCCGTCAGCCGCACCACGGTGGCCGCCGCCTATGAGGCGCTGCGTACGGAGGGGTTCCTGGAGTCCCGCAGGGGAGCGGGCAGCTGGACCGCCGTCCCGGCCGGCAACCCCCTGCCCGCGCGCGGCCTCGAACCGCTGCCGCCCGAGGCGCTCGGCTCCATGATCGACCTGGGCTGCGCGGCGCTGCCCGCGCCCGAGCCCTGGCTCACCCGGGCCGTCCAGGGCGCCCTCGAAGCGCTGCCGCCCTACGCCCACACGCACGGCGACTACCCGGCAGGACTGCCCGCGCTGCGCGAGATGCTCGCCGAGCGCTACACCGCGCGCGGGATCCCCACGATGCCCGAGCAGATCATGGTGACGACCGGCGCGATGGGCGCCATCGACGCGATCTGTCATCTCTTCGCGGGCCGCGGCGAGCGCATCGCCGTCGAGTCCCCCTCGTACGCCAACATCCTCCAGCTGATGCGCGAGGCCGGCGCCCGGCTCGTCCCCGTCGCGATGGCCGAGGGGCTCCAGGGCTGGGACATGGACCGCTGGCGCCAGGTCCTGCGGGACGCGGCGCCCCGGCTCGCCTATGTCGTGGCGGACTTCCACAACCCCACCGGCGCGCTCGCGAGCGAGGACCAGCGCAGGCAGCTGGTCGAGGCGGCCCGCTCGGCCGGGACCGTCCTCGTCGTCGACGAGACGATGAGCGAGCTCGGGCTCGACCCGGACCTCGCCATGCCGCGCCCCGTCTGCGGCTTCGACCCCGCGGGCTCCACCGTCATCACCGTCGGCTCGGCCAGCAAGGCCTTCTGGGCGGGCATGCGCATCGGCTGGGTGCGGGCCGCCCCCGACGTGATCCGCAGCCTCGTCGCGGCGCGCGCGTACGCCGACCTCGGCACCCCGGTCCTGGAACAGCTCGCCGTGAACTGGCTCCTGAACACCGGGGGCTGGCAGGCCGCCGTCGACGTGCGCAGGGCGCAGGCCAGGGAGAACCGTGACGCGCTCGTCGCCGCCGTGCGCCGCGAGCTGCCCGAGTGGGAGTTCGAGGTGCCGAGCGGCGGGCTCACCCTGTGGGTGCGGACCGGGGGCGTCTCGGGGTCGCGGCTCGCCGAGGTGGGCGAGCGCGTGGGAGTGCGGGTTCCGTCAGGGCCGCGCTTCGGAGTGGACGGCGCCTTCGAGGGGTATGTGCGGCTGCCGTTCACCGTGGGGGGCGCGGTGGCGGAGGAGGCGGCGGTACGGCTGGCCGCGGCGGCCCGGCTCGTGGCGACGGGCGCCGGCGGGGGTGCGGAGAGCCCGCACACCTTCGTCGCCTGACGCCCGTCTCCGTAGACCTCTGGTCCAGCTCTCGGCCGGTTCAGCTCTCGGCCGGGACCGGCTCCGCCTCCGTGGCCTCCTCGGTGGCCGCGGCGTCTGCCGGAGTGCTCCGCTCCGGCAGCAGCTCCATGACGGCTCGGCGGTGCGCCTCGCTGGTCGCGTCGTCGTAGGGGTCGGGGGTCGCGGGCACCTGGAGGCGGTGCACCTGGCCCGTGCCGAGCCGGGCGTAGCCGCGGCCGGGCGGCACGTCCGCGGTGGGTGTCGTGTGCGGCGGCACCCCGAGGACCTCCTCCAGTTGGGCGGGCGTCGCCGGTCCGAGCACCACACGCGCGCGGGTGTGCTGGTGCACGGGGTCGATCAGCGCGTCCAGGCTGTCGAGCTGATCGGCCACCACGACCGTCACATTGGCCGCCCTGCCGTGCCGCAGGGGGACCTGCAGCAGCGACTGGGGGTCCTTGCGCCCGTCGGCGGCGGCGAGGTGCCCGAGCGCGCTCGGGCGGTCGAGCAGGATCCACAGCGGCCGCTTGGTGTCCTCCGGCGGCGGGTGGCCCGCCTGTCGGGCGCGGTTGGCGGAGATGAGCCTGCGCTCGGTCTCGTGCGCCGCCCATTCGAGGCTGGCGAGGGCCCCGGCGAGCCCGCACTCGATGGCCAGGACGCCGTCGCGGCCCGTCAGGCAGGCGTAGTCACCGGTGCCGCTGCCCTCGACGACGAGGATGTCGCCGTACTGCAGGGCCTGGAGGGCGATGGAGCGCAGCAGTGTGGTGGTGCCGCTGCCCGGCTGGCCCGCGACGAGCAGGTGCGGCTCGGTGGAGCGGATCCCGGTGCGCCACACGACGGGGGGCACGTCGCGCTGTTCCTCGCCGTCGGCCAGGGGGAGGGTGCGCTGCACACCGGTCTCGTCGGTGAAGCCGAGGACGGTCTCCCCGGGGGCGGTGACGAATCGCTGGGCGGCGATGTCGGTGGGCAGCGGGGCCAGCACCGTGACGGTGAGCTGGTTGCCCTCCTCGTCCCAGGCGAAGTGGTACTCGCGGCCGCGGCCCGCCTTGGCGTGCAGCAACTGCTCGATCCGCGCGCGGGACTCGGCCTCGCCGTCCGTGAAGTACGCGGGATAACGCACCACGAGACGGCAGATGCGGCCGGTGTCGTCGAAGTCGTAGGAGGGGAAGGCCTTGTCCCATTCGCCGCCGTGCGCGAAGAGCGGTGCGGGGTCCTCGGGGACCGAGAAGTACGGGACGAGCGCTTCGTAGAGGGACTGCAGCCGCTGGACCTGTGCCTCGTCCGGGCCGGTCGGCGCCGGTTCGGTGCGCTCGCGGCCGGTCCACGCGGCGGCCGCCATCACGGTGATGATCGCGAGCAGCGGCCCGTAGGGGACGAGTGCCACGACCAGCACCACGGAGGCCGCGAGGAACAGGAGCGGGCCGCGCTTGTCCTTGGGGGTGTCGGCCCACTTGCGCCGCCCGGCGGCTGCCAGCCGGCGCAGTCCACGAGTGATCGTGATCAGCGGGTGGAGAACGTCGGTGGCGCTGTCGGCTGCCGACCGTGCCAGCTCCCGGCTCCGGGCGATGGGGGCGGTGCCGTTGCTCAGAATGCGGGGGAGTGGGCGCCTTGCCACGTGGGTCTCCTGAAAGTGCGTACGAAAGGCAGGGGCGTCAGAACTTGATCCCGCCGAGGAGGCTCGCCAGGCTCGCGCCGCCGGCCTTGATGCTCGGGGCGATGGCGGTGCCCGCGAGGTAGAAGCCGAAGAGCGCGCAGACCAGCGCGTGCGAGGCCTTGAGGCCGTCCTTGCGGAAGAAGAGGAAGACGATGATTCCGAGCAGCACGACGCCTGAGATGGACAGGATCATGAGGGTTCTCCTGGTTGATGGGGACAGTCACCATGAGTTCTTCCAGGCTCACAGCATGTATCCATACGGTAAAAGGTGCAAATGGGTTAATTTCGCGAGATTTCCCCCGAATGGGGGCGGTCTGCTGGGCCATCAGGGAGGGGGTCCGGGGGGTCTCCCGTACCCTTCGTGATCTTTGCCGCGGCCGGGCCGGGTCATGTACCCGCGGGGGCAGTACCCTGTCGATTCACTCGTACGGCTGCAAAGGCGGCACACCCAGAAAGGCGGACGCCTCATGAGCGAGGCCCTCGACCCCGAGGTCGTGGAGTTGGCGACCAAGATCTTCGATCTGGCGCGCCAGGGCGACACCGCGGCGCTGGTCGCGTACGTGGACGCGGGCGTTCCGGCGAACCTCACGAACGACAGCGGCGACTCGCTGGTGATGCTCGCGGCCTACCACGGGCACGCCGAGGCGGTGAAGGCCCTCGTGGCCCGCGGCGCCGACACCAACAGTGCCAACGACCGGGGGCAGACGCCGCTCGCCGGGGCCGTCTTCAAGGGTGAGGACGCGGTGGTCCGGGCCCTCCTGGAGGGCGGCGCGGATCCGGCCGCGGGCATGCCGTCGGCCATCGACACCGCACGTATGTTCGGAAAGGTGGAGCTGCTTCAGCTGTTCGGGACCGCCTGAGCGGGGTACCTGACCAGCAACGACGGGGGCGCTGGAAATGTGGTCGCGGCGGACATGACCGCCGGGTCATCATGACGACGTGATTCACGGACGCGACGGCGGGGCAGATGTTGCCGCACCGCGTGGACCGTGATCGGCCCGCCCCCGGACCTCCCGTCCGGGACCCTTGGGCCACCGACGAGAGGCAGAGGAAAATGGTCTTCGACAAGCAAGAGACGGCGGGCGGCCCGACGTGTTGGCGCACGGCCAGGTAATTGCGTGATTCCCGGTTGCGTCGACGCTTGATGTGAGGCTGTTTCCCATGTTCGATCCGGTCATAGCGCCCAGCGGTACGCTGCTCGGCCTGCTGCAGCGGGGCCGCGGCGACGGCACGCTGCACGCACTCACCGCACCACGGTCAGAGGCGCTCGCCGCCCTCGACCACTGTGTGCTGAACGATCCCCGCCACGACTGGCAGGTGGAGAACCGCTCGCTCTACTACGCGCGGCTCTACCTCGACCTGCACGGCGGACTCGGCGAGATCGAGCGGCATCTGTTCGATGCCGAGGACGTCCTGAACACGGACGACTCGCGCACCGGACTCGCCCTCGCCGTCCTCGGGCACCTCGCCTCCTACGGCAGGCAGGACGCCCTCGAACTCCTGCGGAGGTACGCGGCCTCCGGCACCAACTGGGCCTGGGCCCTGGACGAGCTCGCGCTGCGGGACGACGACGCGCACCTGCGCGCCCTCGGAGCCCCCGTGCTCGCCCGGTTCGCGCCCGACGCCGAGGGCGAGGCCGAGCTGGCCGCCGCCGTCCGCGACGCCTACGAACCGAGGCCCTGGAGCCTGTGGGAGGAGGACCCCCGGGCCGATATCGGCGCCCGCGTGCGATCCGCGCGGGAACAGGGCTCCTTCGACCGCTGGCAGCGCCAGATGCGGCCCTCGGGACCGCGTCCGGGCTGGAGCGTCCGGGCCGTCTTCGACTGGGCGCAGGAAGGCCTGGAGCGCGGCGCCGTGCTGCACGTGCCGGCCGCCCGCTGCCTGACCGCCGTCGCGGGACCCGAGGACCGGCCCGAGATCGTCGAGGCCGCCCGCAGCGGCTCCGACGGCGCCCGCGGCACCGCCCTGCGGTACCTGGCCGACGCCCACGACCCCGACGTCCTCGACCTCATCGAGTTCGCCGCCGAGAGCCCCTCCCCGGTCGTGGTGGACGCCGCGACCGGTGCCTTCGAGCGGATGCGCAGCGTCGCCGCCGTCGAGCGCGCCCGGCGCTGGGCCTACCGGCCCGACGCCCTCGGCGCCGCCGCGGGCCGCATGCTCGCCTGCCGGGGCGGCGCCCAGGACAGCAAGCTCGTCCTCGCCGCGCTGCGCGAGGCCGTCCGAGGCGAGGGCCCCGACGCGCCGACGCTGTGGACCCTCGTCGACGGCACCGGCCGCCTCGGCATCGCCTGCGCCGCCCCCGTGCTGCGGCACGTCTACCGCGAGACCACCTCGTCCCATCTCCGCGGCCGCGCCGCCCGCGCGCTGGCCGCCACCGACCCCTCCTTCGCCGCCGGCTTCGCCGTCGAGTGCCTGTGGGACTGCGAGGAGTCCACCCGCGAAGTCGCCGCACGGCACGCCGAGACCGGTGACGCCCGCGTCGTGAACCGGCTCAGGAGGCTCGCCGCGGACCCCGCCGAGGAGGACGAGGTACAGACCGCGGTGCGCAGCAGGATCGGACCCGACGCGCCCGCGGTGTAGCCCCCGCCCCGGGCCGCCGCCTCCCGTGGGCCGCGCCCGACCCGGCCCACCGCACCCCTCGTGCCGCGCCCGCCCCCGGACGGGCGCGGAGGGGAACGCTCATGGGACGTTCCTCGCCAGGAAAGATCCACGTTGACGCGGCCATGCCCCGCGCGACGACAACACCGGTATGCGAGTCACCACCGGTATGCGTGTCGTCATCGTCACCGAGTCCTTTCCGCCCGACGTCAACGGCGTGGCGCACTGCGCCGCCCAGACCGTGCGGCAGCTCGCCGCGCGCGGTCACCACGCCCTCGTCGTCGCCCCGGCCACCGCCGAGGGCGCGGCCGCCGACGCGGCGGCCCCCTGCCCCGTGATCCGTGTCCCCTCCCTCCCGCTGCCCGGCTACCCGCAGGTCAGGGTCGCGCTGCCCAGCCGCAGAGTGGCCGCGGCGCTCGCCGCGCACCGGGCCCAACTCGTCCATCTGGCCAGCCCGTTCGTGCTCGGCGCGCGCGGCATGGCGGCCGCCGCGCGGCTGCGGATACCCACCGTCGCCGTCTACCAGACCGACCTGGGCGGCTACGCCCGTACGTATTTGGGCAGGGGCGAGTCGACCGCCTGGCGGCGCATCCGCGGCGTCCACGCGGCCGCCGGCCTGACCCTCGCCCCGTCCTCCGCCGCCGTGCGGGATCTCGTGGCGCACGGGGTGCCGCGGGTGCGGCTGTGGCCGCGCGGGGTGGACTCCGTCCGCTTCCGGCCCGGACTGCGGGACACCGCCCTGCGCCGCGAACTCGCCCCGGACGGCGAGGTGATCGTCGGCTACGTAGGGCGCCTCGCGCCGGAGAAACGGATCGAGCTGCTCTCCGGAGTGTGCGGTCTCGCGGGCGTGCGCGTGGTCGTCGTGGGCGACGGGCCCAGTGAGGGCGCGGCGCGGGCCGCGCTGCCGGGCGCGCGGTTCCTGGGGCGGCGCACCGGCGGCGAACTGGCCCGGATCTTCGCCTCGTTGGACCTCTTCGTGCACACGGGCCCCCACGAGACCTTCTGCCAGACCGTGCAGGAGGCCATGGCCAGCGGTGTGCCGGTGATCGCGCCCGCGGCAGGCGGTCCGCTGGACCTCGTCGCGCACGGCAGGACCGGCCTCCTGGTGCCGCCGGACGACGCGGCCGCGGTGCGCGACGCCGTCCGGCTGATCGCGGGCGACCCCGGCCTGCGGGCCGCCTACGGAGCGGCCGGACGGGCCGCGGTCGCCGGCCGGACCTGGGAAGCGGTCGGCGACCAGCTCATCGGCCACTACGAAGAGGTGCTCGCGGCGCGGACGGGGGTGGCGGCGTGACCGGGACCGTGGAGACGCGGGTGAGGCCGCCGGAGGCATCCGGTACGCCCCTGGGGTGCGGTACGCCCCGCGCGGGGGCGCCGGGCGGCGGTGGGCCGGGCACCGCGGCGGGGAGCGGTGGGGTCCCGGCGGGGCGCGCGGGCCCGCTGCGGATCGTGCGGATCGCCAACTTCGTCACGCCCGCGTCCGGTGGACTGCGGACCGCGCTGCGGGAGTTGGGGCGCGGCTACCGCGCGGCCGGTCATGAGGCGGTGCTGATCGTGCCCGGCGAGCGGGCCGCCGTCCAGGACGACGAGCAGGGGCGGATCCTGACCGTGCCGGGGCCCGTGCTGCCCGGCACCGGCGGCTACCGCGTCCTCGCGGACCGCCGCAGGGTCGCCCGGCTCCTGGAGCGGCTGCCCCCGACCGCCTGGAGGTCAGCGACCGCACCACGCTGCGCTGGACGGGCGCGTGGGCCCGGCGGGCCCGGATCCCGGCCGTGATGGTCTCCCATGAGACGGCGGACGGGGTCCTCAGGAGCTGGGGCCTTGCGCCCGGGGCGGCCCGGCGCACCGCCGACGCCCTCAACTCCCGTACCGCGCACGCCTACGCGCGCGTGGTGTGCACCACGCGATGGGCCGAGCGCGAGTTCCTGCGGATCGGGGCGCGCAACGTCGTCCGCGCACCGCTCGGCGTCGACCTCGCCCACCGCCACCCGGGGCTGCGCGATCCGCGCGTGCGGGCCCGCCACGCGCGCGGGGACGAGGTGCTGCTCCTGCTGTGCTCCCGGCTGTCCGTGGAGAAACGCCCCGGCACGGCCCTCGACGCGCTGGCGGAGCTGCGGCGGGGCGGGGTGCGGGCCGTCCTCGTCGTCGCGGGCGACGGGCCGCTGCGGGGCCGGCTCGCGCAGCGGGCGCGGGAGCGGCGGTTGCCGGTGACCTTCCTCGGCCATGTCGCGGACGGCGCCGAACTGGGCGCGCTGCAGGCCGCGGCGGACATCTGTCTGGCCCCGGGGCCCTGCGAGACGTTCGGGCTCGCCGCCCTGGAGGCGCTGGCGTGCGGCACCCCTGTGGTGGCCAGCGCCTCGTCGGCGCTGCCGGAGACCGTCGCGGGCGCCGGAGCGGCGGCACGGGACACCGGTGAGGCCTTCGCGCACGCGGTGCGGGACGTCCTGGCGCGCCCGGAACGGGCCCGGCGCGCGGCGGCACGCGCGCGTGCCGAACGCTTCGGCTGGGACGCGTCGGTCGCCGCCTTCCTCGCGGCGCACGACGCCGCGCCGGTCCTGTCCGCGCGCAACCGTACGGAGGAGTGGGCATGAACGGGACGGCTGTGCCGGTGCGGACCGAGGTCCGGCGGCGGCTGCGCTTCGTGGCGCTCGGGGATTCACTCACCGAGGGCGTGGGGGATCCCGTCGACGGGGCGTGGCGCGGCTGGGCCGCCCTGCTGGCCGAAGGGCTCGGGGGCGACGAGGCCTCCGTGGAGTTCCACAACCTCGCCGTCAGCGGCGCCCAGACCGCCGACGTGCTGCGGCGGCAACTGCCCGCGGCGCTCGCCCTGCGGCCCGACCTCGTGTCCGTCGTCGTCGGGGTCAACGACACCCTGCGCCGCACCTTCGACATCCACTCCGTGGCCGCCCGCCTCGACGAGGTCTACGCGGCCTGCGCCGACCAGGGCGCCGTGCTCCTGACCGCCTGCCTGCCCGACCCCGGCGCGATGCTCGGCCTGCCCGGCGCCCTCGCCCGGCCGCTGGCCCGCAGGCAGCGCGCGGTCAACGCCGTCGTCCACGCCCTCTCCGAGCGGTACGAGGCCGTTCATCTGCACGCCGCCGAGGGCGACCTGGCCGCCGACCGGGCCCTGTGGAGTGCGGACCGGCTGCACCCGGGCGAGCGCGGCCACCGTCTCTTCGCGGCCCGGTGCCACGGACTGCTCGCGGCGCGCGGGCTCGCCGCCGGCCGGGCGCCCGCCCGTGAGCCCGCACTGCCGCCGCCCACCCGGTCGGCGAGCCTGTGGTGGCTCGCCACCGCGGGCACCGGCTGGGTCGCGCGCCGCTGCACCGATCTGCTGCCCCAGCTCCTCGCCCTCGCGGCGGAGGAGGTGCGGCATCAGCTGCGGGGCACCAGCGTGCGCCTGGACCGGGGAGCCACGCTGGCGGTGGCGTCGGCGCTGGCGTCGCTCCCGGCCTGAGGTCCGACCGGGCCTACGACCCGACCGGGTCTGAGATCCGACCGGGCCTGCGACCCGAGGCCGTGTTGTGGCACCGGTCCTGCCCGGGTCAGCGTCGCCCGGCGCCGACGAAGCGCACCGGCGTCCCCGGCGGAGCCTGTGCCGCAGAGGCGAGGTCCGCCTCCCGGACGACCGCCACCACCGGGTAGCCCCCGGTGGTGGGGTGGTCGGCCAGGAAGACGACGGGGCGGCCGTCCGGGGGCACCTGGACGGCCCCCAGGACCATCCCCTCGCTGGGCAGTTCGCCGTGCAGGGAGCGCTCCAGGGCGGGGCCCTCGGTGCGCAGCCCGATGCGGTTGCTCGCCGGGGACACCCGGTACGCGCGCGTGGTCAGCGTGTTCAGGGCCGCCTCCGTGAACCAGCCGGCGCGCGGCCCGAGCGTCACCCGCAGGACCAGTTCGCGGGGTGGCGCGGGCTGCGGGGCGGTGTCCACGCGCGTGTACGTGCCGTCGGGGGCGCCCAGCGGCAGCACGGCGCCGTCCGCGAACGGGGGCGGGCCGAGACCGGACAGGAGGTCGGTGGAGCGGCTCCCGAGCACCGGGTCGACGGCCACGCCCCCGTCGAACGCGATGTAGCAACGTACTCCGGAGACAACGGTTCTCACGTCGAGCAGCGCCCCCGCGGGCACCCGCACCGGTGCGCCCCAGGGGGCGGGACGGCCGTCGACGGTCACCGGGCAGGGCGCGCCCGTGACCGCGACTGTCACGGGTCTGCGCGGGCGCACGGCGCAGCCGTCGACGGTGGTCTCCAGGACGGCGGCGTCGGGCGGGTTGCCGACCAGGCGGTTGGCCAGGCGGGCCGCGGGCAGGTCCAGGGCCCCGGAGCGGGGCACCCCGAGGTGGGCGTGGCCGGGGCGGCCCCGGTCCTGCACGGTGGTCAGCGCCCCGGCGCGCACGACGGCGAGGGCACGGTCGGTCATCGCGCCTCCGGTGCGCGGTCGGGGACGAAGCGTACGCGGGTGCCGGGGGAGAGCAGCGCGGCGGGCACGCGCGCGTGGTCCCACAGCACCGCGTCCGTGGAGCCGATCAGCTGCCAGCCGCCGGGCGAGGTACGGGGATAGACGCCGGTGTACGGACCGGCCAGGGCGACGCTGCCCGCGGGGACGGCGGTGCGGGGCGTGGCCCTGCGCGGCACCTCGTAGCGCCGGGGCAGCCCGGTCAGATAGCCGAAGCCGGGCGCGAACCCGCAGAAGGCGACGCGGAATTCGGCCGCCGCGTGGATCCGCGCCACCTCGGGCACGGGCACGTCCCAGTGCGCCGCGACGTCCACGAGGTCGGGGCCGTCGTAGCGCACGGGGATCTCCAGGACCGCCTCGGTGCGCGCGGGCAGCGGCGGGATGTCCCAGGCGGGCAGCTCCGCACCGACGCGGGCGGGCTCGTCGAGGCCGTCGAGGAGCACCGTGCGGGCCGCGGGAACGATCTCCCGCACCCGCAGGGCGCCCGTCGCGCGGCGGCGCAGCAGCTCGGCGTGGAGCGCCTGGGCCTCGGCGCCGTCGGCGAGTTCGACGAGCAGGGCGCGGTCGCCGACCGGCAGGGCCCTCATGCGAAGGCCGCCACGCGCACGCCCACCGACTCCAACTCGGCGCGCACCCGGCGGGCCAGGTCCACCGCGCCCGGAGTGTCGCCGTGCAGGCAGAGCGACCGCGCGCGGACAGCGATTTCGTGGCCGCCGCGGGAGGTGACGAGGCCGAACCGGGCCATGCCGACGGACCGTTCGACGACGGCGTCCGCCTCCGTGATGACCGCCCCTTCGCTGCCGCGCGGCACCAAAGTGCCCTCTTCGGTGTAGGCGCGGTCCGCGAACGCCTCGGTGACGACCGGGAGTCCGGCCTTCTCCGCCACCGCGAGCAGCCGCGACCCCGGCAGCCCCAGCAGGGGCAGGGAGGCGTCCGCGAGGAGCACGCCGTCGACGACCGCGCGGGCCTGCTCCTCGTCGTGGACGACGCGGTTGTAGAGCGCGCCGTGCGGCTTCACGTACGACACGCGCGTACCCGCCGCGCGCGCGAACACCTCCAGGGCGCCGATCTGGTATGCCACTTCGGCGGCCAGCTCCGCGGCGGGCACGTCCATGGCGCGCCGCCCGAAGCCCGCCAGGTCGCGGTAGGAGACCTGCGCGCCGATCCGCACCCCGCGCTCGGCCGCGCGGTCGCACACCCGGCGCATGGTGGCCGCGTCCCCGGCGTGGAACCCGCAGGCCACATTGGCGCTGGTGACGACGGACAGCAGTTCCTCGTCGTCGGTCAGGCGCCAGCGGCCGAAGCCCTCGCCCAGGTCGGCGTTCAGATCGATGGGGGCCGTGCTCATCTGGGTGGGTCTCCTCTGTCGTTCTCGGCACCCGGGGTGCCCGGTGCCGGGTCAGGCCACGCGGTACTGCTCGTCCCTGGCGTCGGTGACGAACATCCGGCCCGGCGCGTGCGTGATCGCGAAGGGCGGCTTGGAGGCCATCACCGCGGCCTGCGGTGTCACCCCGCACGCCCAGAACACCGGGATGTCGTCCGGTGCCAGGTCCACGGCGTCGCCGAAGTCGGGCCGGTCCAGGTCCTCGATGCCGAGCCCGGCGGGGTCGCCGCAGTGCACCGGGCTGCCGTGCACGGCGGGCATCAGGGAGCTCTCCCTGATGGCGTCGGCCAGGTGCCGGGGCGGCACCGGGCGCATAGACACGACCATCGGGCCGTGCAGCCGGCCCGCGGGGCGGCAGGGGCGCGCGGTCACGTACATGGGGACGTTGCGGCCCTGCTCGATGTGGCGCAGCGGCACTCCGGAGCCGGCGAGCGCCCACTCGAAGGTGAAGCTGCAGCCGATCAGGAACGTCACCAGGTCCTCGCGCCAGTGGCCGACGACGTCCGTGGGCTCCTCCGTCAGCTCGCCGTGCTCCCACACGCGGTACAGCGGCAGATCCGTGCGCAGATCGGCGCCGGGGGCCAGCGGGGTGGCCCAGGAGCCCGCGTCGGTGACGTCGAGCACCGGGCAGGGCTTGGGGTTGCGCTGGCAGAACAGCAGCATGTCGTAGGCCCAGTCGGCGGGCACGGAGATGAGGTTGGCCTGGGTGAAGCCCCTCGCCTGCCCCGCCGTCGGGGTCGTCTCGCCCGCGCGAAACCGTGCGCGGGCCTCCTTGGCCCCGTGGCTCACAGCAGTTCCCTCCCCCGTGTCTCCGGGAGGCCGAGCAGCGCGAGGACGGCGAGGCCGTAGCCGACCGCTCCGAAGACCAGCGCCCCGCCGACGCCCCAGCTGTCGGCGAGGAAGCCGACCATGGTCGGGAAGACGGCGCCCACCGCGCGGCCCGTGTTGTACGTGAAGCCCTGACCCGTGCCGCGCACGGCGGCCGGGTAGAGCTCGCTGAGGAACGAACCGAAGCCGCTGAAGATCGCCGACATGCAGAAGCCGAGCGGGAAACCGAGCACAAGGAGAAGGCCGTTGGCCCCGTCCGGGATGTTCGTGTACGCCAGGATGCAGGCCGCCGAGAGGAACGCGAACAGCGTGATGTTCCGTTTGCGGCCGAGCTTGTCGGTGAGGTAGCCGCCGGTCAGATAGCCGATGAAGGCGCCGGTGATCAGGAAGGTGAGATAGCCGCCCGTGCCGACGACGGTGAGGCCGCGCTCGCTCTTGAGGTAGGTCGGCACCCAGGTGGCCAGCGTGTAGTAGCCGCCCTGCACACCGGTGGACAGGAGCACCGCGAACAGCGTGACGCGCAGCAGGCCCGGCTTGAAGATGGCCGTGAACGACCCCTTGTCGGCGCTCTTGTGCCGCTCCTCGGCGGCCTCCGGGGCGTCGTGCACGTTGCGCCGCACATAGACCACGAGCAGCGCGGGCAGCGCGCCGGTCCAGAACATCACGCGCCAGGCGACGTCGTCGTCCAGGAACTGGAACACCAGGGTGTAGACGATCACCGCGAGACCCCAGCCCACGGCCCAGGCGCTCTGGATCGCGCCGAGCGTGCGGCCGCGGTTCTTGGCGGTGGCGTACTCGGCGACCAGGATCGCGCCGACCGCCCACTCGCCGCCGAAACCGAGGCCCTGGAGGGCGCGGAAGACCAGCAGCGTCTCGTAGTTGGGCGCGAATCCGCAGGCGACGGTGAACACCGCGTACGTGACGACCGTGATCATGAGCGCCTTCACGCGGCCGATCCGGTCGGCGACGACGCCCGCGACGGCCCCGCCCACCGCGGAGACGACCAGGGTGACGGTGGTGAAGAGGCCGGTCTGGCCGCTGTCGAGGCCGAAGTACGCCGCGAGCGCCACCATGCTCAGCGGCAGCGTGAAGTAGTCGTAGGAGTCGAGGGCATAGCCCCCGAAGGCACCGGCGAAGGCGCGCCGGCCGCGCGGTCCGAGCGCGCGCAGCCAGCCGAACGCGCCGCTGTCGTCGGGCAGTCCGCCCTGGTCGGGGCGTATGTCGGCCGGAGCCGACGAGGGGGGTGGGGTCGTGCTCATGGGCACCTCGCAGATGAGGGACGGAGGGTGCTGGGAGCGGCTGTGGGGAGGGTGGAGCGGTGAGCCGTGCCCGACAAGGTAGAGGATCGTTGAACGATCCCTCAATACCCCTGTTGTTTCGTTCTGCCATCTGCGATTGAATCCGGGCATGGCGGAGGGGATGGCTGCAGTGAGCGGACTGGCGGACGACCGCGCGCTCCTCGGGCGCACCAGCACGGCCGAGCGCGTCGCGGACATCCTCAGGAGCCGCATCGCCGAGGGGTTCTTCCCGCCCGGCACGCGGCTGTCCGAGGACAGCATCGGCGGGGCGCTCGGCGTCTCGCGCAACACCCTGCGCGAGGCCTTCCGGCTACTCACCCACGAGCGCCTGCTGGAGCACCAGCTCAACCGGGGCGTCTTCGTGCGCGTGCTGACCGACGAGGACGTGGCGGACATCTACCGCACCCGGTCCCTCGTCGAATGCGCGGTCGTGCGCGGGCTCGGCGAACCGCCGTACGCGGTGGACGGGCTCGCCGACGCCGTGACGGAGGGCCGGCGGGCCGCGCGCACCGGCGACTGGAAGGGCGTGTCCACCGCCAACATCCACTTCCACCGCGAGCTCGTCGCGCTCGCCGGGAGCGCCCGCACCGACGAGCTGATGCGCAGCGTCTTCGCCGAACTGCGCCTGGCCTTCCACGTGGTGGACGACCCCCGGCGGCTCCACGAGCCCTACCTCGCACGCAACAAGCGGCTCCTCGACGCGCTCCGGGAGGGCCGCCGCGACGACGCCGAGGCGCTGCTCGCCGAGTACCTCGACGATTCGCTCCGCAGGGTGCTCGACGCGTACGGTCGGCGCGGCGCGGAGGGTGAGCGGACCGGCGGCTGAACCCTGCCGGGTCTGCGCCGTTTCGACCGTTGTCAGACCGAGGACCTAGTCTGTGCACCGTGACTTCGCCTGCCGTTACGGACACCGCTCCGCCCCAGCTCAGCGCGGGGCCGCGCCCCGCTCCGGGCCCGGCCGCCGACGAGGGCCTGGCGCGCCGCCTGCGCGCCCTCGCCTGCACGGCTCCGCTGCATGACCTGGACGCCCGCAAGGCCAATCTCGCGGGCGAGTACTCGGTGTACGCGATGGCGGAGGTGGCCCTGTCCGCCATCGACCTCGTCACGCTGAACATGGACTTCGACACCGGCGCCGACCACGAGCAGATCGTCGCCAGGCTGCTCCCGCGCGTCGCGGCCCAGGCCCCGGGCCGCCCGGCCGCCGAGCACGAGCGCGTCGCCCGCTGGGTCCTGGAGAACCTGATCAACGTCGGCAGTGTCGACCGCGGCTTCCGCGCGGTGTACGGCACGTTCGCCCCCGATGGGACCTATGTCCGCAGGGACTACGACTTCAAGCTCCTCGAAGAGGTCCCCGGCTACGGCGGCGGTGTCTATCTGCGCACCACCGACGAGGCGGTCAACGTCCTGGTGGGCGCCCTCGACACGGACGTCACCAGCGCCCAGATCGCCGCCGAGGTGAAGCTGGAGGTCCTGATCCGCCGGGGCCGCCTCGCCGACGCCCAGCTCGCCGCCGAGCAGGCGCGCTACCGCACCGTGCAGTACTCGGAGACCCTGCGCAAGGCCCTCGACGCGACCCGGCGCAACGTCCGGGCGGTCGACTGGCTCCAGGCCGTCCCCGACATGATCGCCGAGGCGCTCGACCACGTCGCCGACCGCTACCGCCACGAGAACGCGATCCTGACCAACATCCGCAAGGCCCGCGACGAGTCCGAGGACCCCGAGCACAAGCGCCGTGCCGCCGAGCTGGTCGACATCGTCAAGGACTGCATCCGCCGCCACACCCAGCTCCAGTCCCGCCTCCTGGAAGCGGGCCCGCTGTTCCGCGCCGAGCAGGACCGGCAGGCCTTCGCGACGCCCACCGCGCGCGCGGGCCTCGATCTGTACGGCCAGCTCGTCGCCCCGCTCCTGCCGCTCCCCGCCGAGCAGGCGACCCGCGTGACGGACGCCTACTTCGCGCGCGGCACCGGCCTGCGCACGCCCGTGTCCGTGCGCGTGGGCGACCTCGTCGACATACTGCTCACGCCGCCCGTGGAGCGCGAGCACCTCGGCGCCGAGATGCCCGAGCCCGACCTCATCGCCACCCCGGACGACAGCCGCTTCAGCGAGGAGCAGCTCGCCAGTGCCATGGAGCTGCTCGACCTGCCCTCCGACGCGCCGCGCCGGCTCTCCGGACTGCTCGCGGAGGCCCGCCTGCGCGACGCCGAACTGCCGTACCTGGTCGCCCTGTTGGCCGTCCACGCGGCCAGCCCGCCGGTCGGCACCGCCTACCGCCAGGGCGAGGAGAAGCTGCTCTTCGCCGTGGACGACGGCACCGAGCTGGACGACGAGGAGTTCGGCGGCGCCGACCTCATCGTCGGCACGGCCCTCCTGGACGCCGTCGGCATGGCCGCCGACCGCACGGAGGCCGCGTGACCATGTCCCACCCCTTGACGCACCACCTCACCAAGGAGCACACGCCGTGACCGAGCACCCCGCAGAGCACGCCGCGTGGGGCGAGCCGGACTCCACGGCGGCGCCCGCCGCCACCGCCCCCGTCACCCCCGCGGACGCCGCCGACGCCGCGCGGCTCGTCGCCTTCGGCCTGCAGCCCAAGCTCCAGCCCGCCCGCGACCAGGAGTACGCCGAACTGCTCCGCCGCTACCGCGAGGACCCGCCCTTCGCGCGGTTCGCCGACGCCGTCGCCGCCGGGCTCGGCCTCGTCGTCCTGGAGGTGTCCCCGCGCGCGGGGATGGCCGTCACCGCCGCCGAGGACTCCGTCTTCGCCGTCCGCATGGGCGACTACGCCCGCCGTGCCGCGACCGACTCCACCGACCGCTTCCTGCACGGCCTCGCACACCTCGCCGTCGCCGCCATGGCCTTCCCGCGCCCCGAGGACCTAGCCGACGACGGATACATCGGCCGCGTCACGGTCAACGGGGTCGACGCGTTCGTGCGCCAGGCCTGCCACCGCCTGGAGGAGCGCGCCGGGGAACAGGGCGAGAACACCGACCCGGCCACCGACGCCCCCGGCCTGGAGGCCGCCTGGCGGATCTGGGCGCGGCGCAGCTCGACCGGCGCCACCAAGGACGCCCGCCGCCTCGCCGGATCCACCACCGGCATCATCGGCAAGGCGGTCGCCTTCCTCACCGACTCCGGGTTCCTGCAGCGCACGGGGGACGACTCCGGAGGCACGTACCGCACCACCGCCCGCTATCAGCTCCAGGTCCGCGACATGGCGGGCAGCGCCGCCATGGCCGAGCTCCTGGACCTCGGAATCGTGCCGGTCACCGACGGATCGGCGACCCTGCTGCCGCCCCAGGACGCCGACGACCTGGAGCTGGCCGCCGACGCCGGGCTGCCGTTCCACTCCTGACGGGCCACCGCCCGCCCCCCTCACCTTCCTGCCGTTCCGCACGACTTACGACGAGAGTCCGCCGCCATGTACGAGCTGTCCCGGGTCCGCCTCTACTCCATCGGTCCAGCCGGTGCCCGCTACGCCGACACCGTGCTCGACCTGCGCGGCGTGGGCGCCGAGGTGCCCGACCCCGCCCCCACCCAGGCGGAGTTCTTCGAGGACGAGCCGGTCGGCCCGCCGCGCCGCCCCGCCCCCGCCGGCGTGCTCTTCCTGGAGAACGGCGGCGGCAAGTCCGTCCTGCTCAAGCTGATCTTCTCGGTGATGCTGCCCGGCCACCGCAACACGCTCGGCGGCGCCAGCTCCGGCGTGCTGCGCAAGTTCCTGCTCGCCGACGACTGCGGGCACGTCGCCCTGGAGTGGCAGCACACCCTCACCGGCGAGTGCGTCGTCGTCGGCAAGGTCAGCGAATGGCGCGGACGCCAGGTCTCCAACGACCCGCGGAAGTTCGCCGAGGCCTGGTACTCCTTCCGGCCCGGACCCGGCCTGAGCCTGGACTCGCTGCCCGTCGCCGAGTCCACCGCCGTGCGCCCGCCCGTCGAGGGCGCCTCCGGGGCCCAGGGCCGGCGGCGCACCATGAAGGGCTTCCGCGACGCCATGACCGAGGCGGTCAAGGCGTACCCCCACCTCGAAGTGCACTGGGAAGAGATCCACGACCGCTGGAACGAACACCTCGGCGACCTGGGCCTCGACCCCGAACTCTTCCGCTACCAGCGGGAGATGAACGCCGACGAGGGCGAGGCCGCCGGTCTCTTCGCGGTCAAGAAGGACTCCGACTTCACCGACCTGCTGCTGCGCGCCGTCACCGACACGCGCGACACGGACGGCCTCGCCGACCTCGTGCACGGCTTCGGCAACAAGCTGGGGCGGCGCGCCGAGCTGATGGCCGAGCGGGACTTCACCGCCGGCTCCGTCGACCTGCTCGGCCGCATCGTCGACGCCGCCGACACCCGGGCACGCGCGCGTGACGTGCACGCGGGCGCCGAGCGCCGCACCAGGACCCTGGCGCGCAGGCTCTCCGCGCGCGCCGTCGAGGAGCGCGGCCGCGCCGCCGACCTCGCCGAGCAGGTCACCGCCGCCGCCCACACCGTCACCGGCGCCGAGCAGGCCCGCGGCACGAGCGCGCTGATCTCCGCTGAACTGGCCTACCGCCACGCCTCCCTGGCACTCACCGTCGCGGAGAAGGCCGCCGCCGCCCAGCGCCGCGAGCTCGCCGACGCCCGCACCCTGCACTCCGCCTGGCAGGCCGCCGAAGCCGTGCTGCGCCACCGCGCGGCCGCCGACCGCTCCGCGCGCGTGGCCGTCGCGATCCGCGAGGCCGAGCGCGACGCCGCCCCGGCGCTCGCCGCCCGCGCGAAGGCCGCCTCCGACCTCGTCCGCGCCCTGCACACCGCGGCGGAGGGCGCGGAGAACCTCGCGAACGAGGAGGAGGAGCGTTCCGCCGCCCTCCAGGAGACCGGCGAGGCCGCCCACCGCGACGCCACCGCCGCCGCCACCGAGGCCCAGCGCGCCCGCAGCGAGCTCGGCCACCTCAAGCAGCGCCTCGCCGAGGTCGAGCAGGAGACCGCCGAGGCCGTCCGCGCCGGCTGGCTCGACGACACCGCCCCCGACGCCGACCCGGCCCGCGCCGCCCTCGCCGCGAGCGACGCCGAGAAGACCACCGTCGCCGCCTGGGACACCGCCCGCGAGGCCGCCCGCCGGGCCGCCGACCACGCCAAGGAGACCGCCGCCGCCGAGGCCCGCGCCGAACTGACCGCGGCCCGCGCCTCGGACGCCGCGACCGCTGCCGAGGCCGCCCACGACGCCGAGCGCCGCGCCGCCGAGTCCCTCGCACAGAACGAGCGCCTCGCCGAGCTGCTGAGCCTGCCCACCGGCGGCGGCGTGCCCCTGCCCCGCCAGGGAGCGGGCGCCTCCGGCGAACCGGCCCCGGCCGACGGCGCCCTGTCCGTGGCCGAGCTCGACCGCTCCGCGGACGACCTGCGCACCCTCCTCGAAGACAGTGTCGCCTCGGCCGAGCGCCAGCTCTTCGACCTGCGCACCGCCGCGGCCGACGACTCCCGCATCCTCGGCGCCCTCGGCGACGGCGGACTCCTGCCGCCGGGACCCGACGTCCTCGCCACCGTCGAGTTCCTCGGCGAGCACGGCATCCCCGCGCTGCCCGGCTGGCGCTACCTCGCCCAGGCCGTCGACCCCGCCGACCACGCGCGCGTGCTGGCCGCCCGGCCCGAACTCGTCGACGGCGTCGTCATCACCGACCCCGACACGCACGCCCGCGCGCGCGACGCACTCGCCGACGCCGCCCTGCTGCCCCGCTCGGCCGTCGCCGTGGGCACCGCCGCCGCCCTCCTCGCCCCCACCCCGGGTGAGCAGAGCACGGACAGCGGCGTCTTCCTCGTACCGCCGAACCCGGCCATGCACGACGAGCACGCCGCCGACGAGGAGCGGCAGGCGCTGCGCACGCGGGCCGCCCAGCGGGACGAGGAGATCCGGGCGCTCGCCGTCCGGCTCGGCAAGGACCGCGAGCTCGCCGCCCGCCTCGGCTCCTGGCGCGCGGGCTGCCCGAGCGGCCGCCTCGCCGAGCTCGCCACCGCCGCCGAGGAGGCGCGCGCCTTCGCCGAGGAGGCCGAGGCCGAGCTGGCCGAGGCCCGCACCGCGCGCGCCGAGGCCGACGAGGCGGCGGGCGAGGCGGCCCGCGTACGCGACGAGCGCCAGGAGGCCGCCCAGCGCGCCCGGCGCGCCGCCGACGCCCTCGCGGGCCTCGCCTTCCGGCTCCGCGAGCGGGCCGGCTGGCAGGCCAAGCTGCGCGAACTGGCCGACGACGCCGTGGAGTCCGAGGCCCGCGCCCAGACCTGCCTGGACCGGGCGCGCGCCGCCGACGAGGACCGCCGCGCCGCCCAGCGGGCCGCCGACGACGCCCGCCGCACCGCCCGCGCGCTGCGCGCCGAGCGTGCCGAGATCGCCGGCGCCCCCGAGGACGTACCGGAGGACACCGAGGCCCCCAAGACCTCGCTGCCCGCCCTGCGCGAGGCCTACCGCGCGGCCTCCCAGCTCTACGAGAAGGTCGGTGTCGGCGCCGACCTGCGCGCCGAGCAGGCCCGCGCCGAGAGCGACGAGTCCGCCGCCCTCGCCGAGCTCGACCGGCTCAGCAACAAGGTCCGCACCCGCGCGGCCCTGCTCCTCGAAGGCCCCGACGGCTCCGACGGACCGTCCCGGCAGGCCGCCGCCGCGCGCGCCGAGGCCCAGGTCCAGCTCATCGAGGCGCGCGCCTCCACCGCGAGCGAGCAGCTCGGCCGGCTGCGCGGCGAGGCCGAGCGGCACGCCCCCGAGGACGGCGGGGCCCACACCGAGCTGCCCGAGGACCTCGTCCCCGCCGACGCCGAGCAGGCCCAGGCGCTGCTGCGCACCGCGACGGGCGAACTGGCCGCGCGCACCGAGGCGTTGACCCGTGCCAAGGAGGCCCACGCCGCCCTCCTGCACACCCACCGCGCCACCGAGGACGCGGCCGGCGGCTTCGACGAGACCGCCGCCCTGCTGCGCGACCTGCTCCGCGAGCACCAGGAAGAGGAGGGCGAGGAGGCCCCCGAGGCCTACCCCGGCTCCCTCGAAGAGGCCCGCCAGTCCGCCGCCGAGGCCCGCCGCTCCCTGCGCGGCTGCGCCGCCGACCTCTCGGCCGCCGAGTCCGCGGTCCGCGAGGCCAGCGACGTCCTCGTACGCCACGCGAACGCGACCCGGTACGAGCAGGTGCGCACCCCCGCGCGCCAGCAGATCCGCGAGCTGCCCGCCTCCGCGCTGCCCGAGCACGCCAAGAAGTGGGCCGACGCCTTCGCGCCCCGACTGCGCGTCCTCACCGACGAGCTGGAGCAGCTGGAGCGCAACCGCGACAGCATCGTCGACCGCCTCCGCGGCCTCGTCGAGTCCGCCCTCGCGACCCTGCGCTCCGCCCAGCGCCTGTCCCGGCTGCCCGAGGGCCTCGGCGAGTGGTCGGGCCAGGAGTTCCTGCGCGTCCGCTTCGAGGAGCCCGACCAGGCCACCCTCGTCGAGCGGCTCGGCGAGGTCATCGACGAGGCCACGCGCGCCGCGGTGAAGAAGAACTCGGACATGCGGCGCGACGGCATGTCCCTGCTGCTGCGCGGCGTCCAGGCCGCCCTGGAGCCGCGCGGCATCGCCGTGGAGATCCTCAAGCCGGACGCGGTGCTGCGCGCCGAGCGCGTGCCGGTCGGGCAGATGGGCGACGTGTTCTCCGGCGGCCAGCTGCTCACCGCCGCCATCGCCCTGTACTGCACGATGGCCGCCCTCCGGAGCAACGACCGAGGCCGCGACAAGCACCGCCACGCGGGCACGCTCTTCCTGGACAACCCCATCGGCCGCGCCAACGCGACGTACCTCCTGGAGCTCCAGCGGGCCGTCTCGGACGCGCTCGGCGTGCAGCTGCTCTACACGACCGGCCTGTTCGACACGACCGCGCTCGCGGAGTTCCCGCTGGTCATCCGCCTGCGGAACGACGCGGACCTGCGCGCGGGCCTGAAGTACATCAGCGTCGAGGAGCACCTGCGTCCGGGCCTGCCGCAGCAGGACCCGGACGGCGAGACGGTGCACGGCGAGATCACCGCGACGCGGATGTACAAGCGGCCTTCGCCGACGGCCACGGGCGTGACGGCCCAGGCCTCGGGCGCGACCGCCTAGGCGGCGCTCCCCGGGGGGCACCGCTAGGCGAGCAGCTTGGTGAGCCACTCGTGGAACAGACCGATGTGGTGCTCGGTCGGCACCAGCACCCCGCCCGCCCGATAGGCGCGTGACGCCATCGCGGGCTGGGTGCGCTCGCAGGCCGCGAAGTCCTGGGCGTTGACCCGGTGGAAGAGCTCGACCGACCTGCTCAGGTCGGCCCCGGAGGCGACGACGTCGGGTGCGTACAGCCAGTCGCACTCGACGACGGTGCGGTCCTCTGCCATCGGGAACATCCGGTGCAGGATCACGTGGTCGGGGACGAGGTTGACGAACACGGTCGGCTTCACGGTGATCGCGTAGTAGCGGCGGTCCTGCTCCTGCGACACCTCGGGCAGCCGCCCGAAGCCCGTGCCGCCGTCCACGGTGAAGCCGCCGACGTCCTCGCCGAACGCGGCGCCGTGCCCCACGTAGTACTGCGCGGCGAAGCCGTCCGCGAACTCCGGCAGGACGTCGGTCAGTTCGGGGTGGATCGTCGCGCAGTGGTAGCACTCCATGAAGTTCTCGACGATCAGTTTCCAGTTGGCGCGCACGTCGTACCTGACGCGTTTGCCGAGCGCGAGGTGCTCGGTGCCGTAGTGCTCGATGGACGCCGCGTCGCCGAGCCGCTCGACGGCGGCGCCGACGACGGTCTCCTCGAACGAGGGCGGATCGTCGGCCAGACACACCCAGGCGTAGCCGAGCCACTCCCGCAGGGCCACCGTGACCAGGCCGTACGCGGCACGGTCCACGTCCGGCATCTTCGTCAGAGCGGGCGCGGCGACCAGACGTCCTTCGAGGTCGTACGTCCAGGCGTGGTACGGGCATTGGAGGGCGCGCCGCACCTGGCCGGACTCCTCGGTGCACAGGCGGGCGCCGCGGTGACGGCAGACGTTGAGGAAGGCCCGCAGCTCCCCGGTGCGGGTGCGGCTGATCAGGACGTTCTCGCGGCCGACCTGGACGGTGCGGAAGGCGCCGGGTGCAGCGAGGTCGGCGGCGCGCACCGCGCAGAACCAGAGCGCTTCGAAGACGCGTTCCTGCTCCTGCCGGAAGATCTCCGGGGAGGTGTAGTAGTGGCCGGGGAGGGTCGCGATGAGACTCGGGGGCAAGGGGCTCGTCGTCACGGTTGTCGTACTCCTCATGCGGGCGCGGCCGTGAGCCGGCTGGGGTCGAAGAGCTCGATGGGGTGCCCGGTGCTGCCGTCCAGCGCCAGGTCGGCGACGATCTCGCCGACCACGGGCACGAACTTGAAGCCGTGGCCGGAGAAGCCGGCCGCGACGGTGACCGACCCGGGGTGCGCCGGGTGGCGCGCGATGACGAAGTGTTCGTCGGGGGAGTTGGAGTACATGCAGGTGGCTGCCTTGAGGAAGGAGCCGGGCAGGGTCGGGATCAGCCGGCCCACCTGGTCGGCCATGGCCGCGACCTCGTGGTCGTGGACCGTCCGCTCGATCGTCTCGGGGGTGCAGGGCGTGCCCTTGCGGAAGAAGGCGACCTTCGCGCCGAGGGCGGGCCCGTCGATGGCGGGGAAGCCGTAGACCTGGACGCCCTCCGCGTCCTCCCAGATGTAGATCGGGTGGGTGTCCGGGCGGAAGGGGCGCACCCCACCGGTGGGCTGGAACCAGTACATGACCTGGCGTTCGATGGTGAACGGCACCCCGAGGTCGGTGAGCAGCCCCGGCGCCCACGCGCCCGGACAGATCACCAGCTGCCCGGCCGTGTAGGTGTCCTCGGCGGTGTGCACGCGCACGCCGTCCCGGTACGGCTCCCACCGCGTCATCGGCTCCTGGAAGTGCAGGTCGGCGCCCTGCCGCGTGGCGATCTGCAGGTGTGCGGCGACGGTGTTCTCGGGGCGGACGAGGCCCGCCCGCGCCTCGTACAGCGCCACCTCGTCGTCGCGCGGGGTGAGGGTCGGGAAGCGGCGGCGGATCTCCTTCGCGTCGAGGATCTCGTGGGGCAGGTCCCAGCGCTCGGCCGAGAGCCGGGAGCCGGCGACGGTGCGGCTGTCGGGGCGGCCCAGCATCACGCCGCCGCACAGGGTGGCGATCTCGCGGCCGGTGTCGCGTTCGAGGCGTTCGTAGAGTTCGTAGGCGCGCAGCAGCAGCGGTACGTACGCGGGGTCCTCGAAGTAGGACTGGCGGGTGATGCGGGAACCGCCGTGGCTGGAGCCGTGGTGGTGGACCGGGCCGAACTTCTCCAGGCCGAGGACGCGGGCGCCGCGCGCGGACAGGTGGTGGGCGGCGGCGCTGCCCATGCCGCCGAGGCCGATCACGATCACGTCGTAGGTGGGGGACATGAGGGGAGTCTCCTGGCGGCTAGCGGCGGATGCGGGTCATCTCCGGGTCGAACAGGGGCTCTTCGGCGACGGTGGCGGGAACCTTCTCGCCGAAGTACTCGACGTGCACTCCGGTGCCGCTCTCCAGGGGCGGCAGCCAGGCGTAGGCGACACAGCGGCCCAGGGTGTACCCGTACGCGGCGCTGGTGACGTACCCGGCCGGGCCGCCGTCGACGTACACCGGTTCCTTGCCGAGGACGACGGCGGCGGGGTCGTCGAGGAGGAGCGGCGTGAGCTTCCGCGTCGGCCCACCGGTCGCTTCGAGCGCCGAACGCCCCACGAAATCACCCTTGTTCATGCGGACGGCGAAGCCGACGCCCGCCTCCTCGGGGGTGTGCTCGGTGGTCATGTCGTGGCCCCAGGCGCGGTAGCCCTTCTCCAGGCGCAGGCTGTTGAAGGCGGAGCGTCCGGCCGCGATCACGCCGTGCTCGCGGCCCGCCTCCCACAGCGTGTCCCACAGACGCAGTCCCAGGTCGGCGGTGGTGTACAGCTCCCAGCCCAGCTCGCCGACGTAGCTCAGGCGCAGCGCGGTCACCGGGACATGCCCGAGGTAGGTCTCCTTGGCCTTGAAGTAGCCGAACCTGTCGTGGGAGAAGTCGTCGCGGGTGAGCGGCTGGACGAGCGCGCGGGCCAGCGGGCCCCAGACGCCGACGCAGCAGGTCCCTGAGGTGATGTCCCTGAGGTGGACGTCGTCGGGCGCGTGCCGGAGCAGCCAGTCCAGGTCGGCGGGCGAGTTGGCGCCGACCTGGAAGCGGTCGGGCGCGAGACGTGCCACGGTCAGGTCGGAGCGGATGCCGCCCGCCGTGTCGAGCAGGAGCGTGTAGGTGACCGAACCGGGCTTCTTGGCGAGGTTGTTGGTGGTCATCCGTTGAAGGAAGGCGAGGGCGCCAGGGCCGGTGACCTCCAGGCGGCGCAGCGGCGTCATGTCGTAGAGGGCGACCTTCTCGCGGGTGGCGCGGGCCTCGGCCGCCGCGATCGGGGACCAGTGGCGCGCGGCCCAGGGGTCGCGCTCGGCGAGCCCCATGACCTCGGCCGGCCCGCCCTCGGCCCGGAGTTCGTCGGCCAGCGGGGCGTTGGCCTCGTACCAGTGCGGGCGTTCCCAGCCGCCGCCCTCCAGGAAGACCGCGCCCAGCTCCTGCTGACGGGTGTGGAAGGGGCTGACCCGTAGGGGACGCGGGCGCTCCATCGGCTGGAGCGGGTGGATCACGTCGTACACCTCGACGAACTGCTGCGCGCCGCGCTCGGCGACGTACGCGGGGGAGCGCTGCGCGTCCTCGAAGCGCGTCAGGTCGCACTCGTGCAGGTCGAGGGAGGGACGCCCGTCGACCATCCACTCGGCGACCGCTTTGGCTACGCCCGCGGAGTGCGTGACCCACACGGCCTCCGCCAGCCAGAACCCGCGCAGCCCACGGGACTCGCCGAGCACCGGCATGCCGTCGGGCGTGAAGGAGAAGACGCCGTTGAAGCCCTCCTCGATCTCCGTCTCCTTCAGGGCGGGGAGCAGCCACCGGCAGTCCTCCCAGCTGGGCGCGAAGTCCTCCTCGGTGAACGGGTACGAGGACGGCATGTCCTCGGCGTCGTCGTAGGCCGGGACCGTGAACGGGTCGACGGGCAGCGGCCGATGGGCGTACGAGCCGATGCCGATGCGGTCGTGGTGCTCGCGGAAGTACAGGTCACGGTCCTGGAAGCGGAGGATCGGACGCGAGGCCTCCGTCCGCGGACCGTCGACGCCGGAGAGCTCGGGCAGGGGCGCCGTCTTCGCGTACTGATGGGCGAGCGGCAGCAGCGGCACGTCGACACCGGCCATCCTGCCGATCACCGGTCCCCAGAACCCGGCCGCGGAGACCACGTGGTCGGCGGGGAACGTGCCGCGGTCGGTGACGACGGCGGTGACCCGGCCGCCGTCCCGCTCGATGCCCGTCACGGTGTGCCGGTCGAGAAATCGTGCGCCACGCGCGCGTGCCCGCTCCAGTTGGGCGCGACAGGCGGGCACGGCGCGGGCCAGGCCGTCGTCGGGCGTGTGCAGCCCGCCGTACACCTTGGTCGCGTCGACGAGCGGCCACAGCTCCTCGCACCGTGCGGGGCCGACGAGTTCGGCCCGGATGCCCCAGGACGCGGCGAGACCGGCCTTGCGGTGCAGATCGGCCCAGCGCTCGGGCGTGGTGGCGAGTTCCAGGCCGCCGACGGCGTGGAAGCAGGGCAGCCCGTCCGCCTCCAGCGCGCCGAACTTCTCCACGGTGTACGCGGCGAACGCGGTCAGCGTCCTGGACGGGCTCGTCCGGAAGACCAGCCCCGGCGCGTGCGAGGTGGAGCCGCCCGGCGCGGGCAGCGGCCCCTGGTCGAGGACGGTGACGTCGGTCCAGCCGCGGGCGGTCAGCTCGTCGGCGAGGGAGCAGCCGACGACACCGGCGCCGATGACGACGACGCGGGGTTCTTGGGTCCGGGGGCCGCTCACAGGACCACCACCGAACGCAGCACCTCGCCCCGGTGCATCCGGGCGAAGGCCTCCTCCACCTGCTCCAGGGAGATGGTCTCCGAGACGAAGGCGCCCAGGTCGAGCCGGCGGCTGAGGTACTGGTCGACCAGGATCGGGAAGTCCCGGGTGGGCAGGCAGTCGCCGTACCAGGACGACTTGAGGGCGCCGCCGCGCGAGAACAGCTCGATCAGCGGCAGGTCGACGGTCATCTCCGGATCGGGCACCCCGACCTGCACGAGCACGCCCGCGTGGTCGCGCATGAAGAAGGCCTGCCGGTACGTCGACGGGGTGCCGACCGCGTCGATCGCCACGTCGACGCCGTGGCCCGAGGTCAGTTCGCGGACCGCGGCGACCGGATCCGTGCCACGGGAGTTGACGGTGTGCGTGGCGCCGAACCGGGTCGCGCCGTCCAGCTTCGCGTCGTCGATGTCGACGGCGATGACACGGCGTGCCCCGGCCAGCGACGCCCCGGCGATCGCCGCGTTGCCGACGCCTCCGCAGCCGATGACCGCGACGGTGTCGCCGCGTCCGACTCCGCCGGTGTTCACGGCGGCCCCGTACCCCGCCATCACGCCGCAGCCGATGAGCGCCACGGCCTCGGGGCGGGCCGCCGGGTCGACCTTCACGGCCTGCCCCGCGGCCACCAGGGTCTTCTCGGCGAAGGCGCCGATGCCGAGGGCGGGGGAGAGCGGTGTGCCGTCCAGGAGCGTCATGGGCTGTGCGGCGTTGCGCGAGTCGAAGCAGTACCAGGGGCGGCCGCGCAGACAGGAGCGGCAGGCCCCGCAGGGCGCGCGCCAGGCGATCACCACACAGTCGCCGGGCGCGAGATCGGCGACGTCCGCGCCGACCGCCTCGACGGTGCCGGCCGCCTCGTGGCCGAGCAGGAACGGGAAGTCGTCGTTGATCGCGCCCTCCCGGTAGTGCAGATCGGTGTGACAGACCCCGCAGGCCTGCACGGAGACGAGTACCTCACCCGGGCCGGGATCTGGCACGACGATCGTCTGCACCTCTACGGGTGCGCCTTTCTTCACGGCGACGACGGCACGGACCTCGTGGGGCACGGCCAGACTCCTCTGCTGTTGCGCACGTCGGGACGGCGTGGGTGGGTACGGCGGGGATGGCCCCTGTCGCGTACGGCAGGAAGGTGTTGTTGCGCTGTGCACGATCGGTTGCGCTATGAGAGACATAGTGGGAACGCCATCAAGAGGCCGTCAAGAGGGCGGAGTTAAGCCTTGGCAAATCCGCGGGGAGCCGCGAAACACGGCGGACACGCACGAGGGCGGGACCAGGAGTTCCCGGTTCCGCCCTCGTGGCCGCCGCCCCGGGCCGTCCGTCAGAAGCCGTACCCCATCCGCCGGGAGAGCTCGACGGCGGCCGCAACGGTGCGCTTGGCGAGCTCGGTCAGCCGGTCCTCGGTCAGGCGGTAGACGGGCCCGGACGCGCTGAGCGCGCCGATCACCTTGCCGTCGTGCGCGCGCACCGGCGCGGCGACGGCCGCGAGGCCCACCTCCAACTCCTCGACGGCGACGGCGAATCCCTGCTCGATCACGGACTCCAGCTCGCCGCGCAGCGCCGCCGTGCCCGTCACCGTGTGCTCGGTCAGGCGCGGCAGCGTGCGGGCCATCAGCCCCTCGCGCAGCGTCGTCGGCAGGTGCGCGAGGAGCACCTTGCCGCTGGACGTGGCGTGCAGGGGGGTGCGCCGGCCGAGCCAGTTCTGGGCCGTCACCGAGGCCGGGCCGCGCGCCTGCATGATGTTGACCGCGGCATCGTCGTCCAGGACCGCGATGTTGACCGTCTCGCCCAGCTCGTCCGCGAGCTCGCGGCAGACGGGGCCGCCCTCCTGGGAGATGTCCATGCGCACTGCCGCCGCCCCCGCGAGGCGGAGTACGCCCGCACCCAGGAAGTACTTGCCGCGGTCCTTCGCCTGCCCCACCAGGCCGCGGTTCTCCAGCACGCCGACGAGCCGGAACGCCGTCGACTTGTGCACCCCCAACTCATCGGCGATCTCGGTGACTCCGGCCTCCCCGAGCCGCGCGAGGATCTCCAGCACGCTCACCGCGCGGTCCACGGACTGGACGGACGCGGCTGATCCCTTCGCGTTCCGCTCGCGCGACTCTCCGCGCGTCGCCCTGTCCTGATCAGCCTGTTTCCGCGTGCCCGTCATATCTGAACTCTCACCACCTGGCGGCCCGTTGAAGCCGCGTCTGCGGGAAGCCCTTGACGCGGTGGGCACCCCGACCGGATTCTGTTGCGCATAGCGCTCCCTCGTGCGCCATGCGAAACATCATGTTACCGAAGGGTCTTGGTCCCAGAAGGGCCCAGGACCGGGCCGAACGACACGAAGAGGGGGGCCCATGATTCCCGTATGCCGCCTCGAAGACCTCCCCGCGGGCGAGTCCGTCCGCCTCGACACCACGCCGCCCGTCGCGGTGTTCAACGCCGACGGCGAGCTCTTCGCCATCGACGACACGTGCAGCCACCAGGACGCGTCCCTGTCCGAGGGATGGCTGGAGGGCTGTCTGGTCGAATGCCCGCTGCACGCCGCCTCATTCGATCTGCGCACGGGGCGGCCCATGTGCCTGCCCGCGCGCAGGGCCGTGCGCACCCATCAGGTGTACGTACGGGACGGCATGATCCACGTACGGCTGGCCGGCGCCGAGGAGGGATCCGCCGCATGAGTGCCGTCACCGTGGGGCGCATGCGGACCGTCGTCGTGGTCGGCGCCTCGCTCGCCGGTCTGTACGCGGCCCGGGAGCTGCGCGCCCAGGGCTTCGACGGCCGCCTCGTCGTCGTCGGCGCGGAGCCGCACGAGCCGTACGACCGGCCGCCGCTGTCCAAGGACTTCCTCACGGACGGCGCTGCTGACGACGACGCTGCTGACGACGGCGGTCAGGGCGAGCGGCGACTCGCCCTGACCGACCCGGAAGAGATCAGCGAGATCGCCGCCGACTGGATCCTCGGCACGCACGCGTGCGCGCTCGACGCGCGCGGTCGCGCCGTCGTCCTCGACGACGGCCGCGCCCTGGCGGCCGACGGCGTGGTGATCGCCACCGGGGCGTCCGCGCGGCGCCTGCCCGGTCCGTCGTTCGCGGGCGTCCACGTCCTGCGGACCCTGGACGACGCCCGCGCGCTGCGGGCCGACCTGATCCGCGGGCCGCGTCGCGTGGTGGTGATCGGCGGCGGCTTCATCGGTGCGGAGACCGCGTCCTCGTGCGCGGCGCTCGGCCACGACGTCACGGTCGTCGAGGCGGCCCCGCTCCCGCTCGCCGCCCAACTCGGCGCGGAGATGGCCTCGGTGTGCGCGGGACTGCACGCGCGGGGCGGCACGCGACTGTTCACGGGAGTGGGGGTGGCGGCCCTGCGGGGCTCCTCGCGGGGCCCGGAGGCCGCTGTCACCGGCGTGGAGCTGGCCGACGGCCGGCTGCTGCCCGCCGACGTGGTCGTCGTCGGCATCGGCGCGACCCCCAACACCGGCTGGCTCACGGGCTCGCCGCTCGCGGTGGCCGACGGGGTCCTCTGCGACGACGGCTGCGTGACCGCGCTGCCCCAGGTCGTCGCGGTGGGCGATGTGGCCCGCGTCGGCGGGGTCCGCGCCGAACACTGGACGAGCGCGACGGAGCAACCCCGCGTCGGGGTGCGGAACCTGCTCGCCGGACGCACGGTCGAGACGTCGCGTCCCCTGCCGTACTTCTGGTCCGACCAGTACGGCTCGCGCGTGCAGTTCGCCGGACGGCGCGCCGAGGCCGACACCGTACGGATGGTGGAGGGCTCGCCCGGCGCGCTCGACGAGGGCGGTCTCCTGGCGGTCTACGAACGTGCGGGCCGCACCACGGCTGCCCTCTCGATCGACCGGGCCCGCCCCTTCATGAAGGTACGCAGGAGCCTCGCCGCCGCGTGGGCGGCGGAGGCCGAAGGGGGCGGTTTCGCCGCTTGATCGTTGAGCAGGATGACCGGCAAGGGGGTTCCTGGGCGCTAACATCGGGCGATCCTCGGGTCCTATGCCGTCCTCTTCGAGAGAGCCGTGACCATGGCTGACGATGCCCTGCTTTTCGTACTTCCGGAACGTCACCCCCGCTTGGGCGCCGCCCTTGCCGCAGTAGGGGAACTGGAGTGTGCCGGGACACCGGCGGTGCACGGCTGGCTCCAGGCGCACGGTGTTCCCGCCGAGTCGGAGCGGGTGAGGATCCTGCCCGCCGGCGCGGAGTCCTTCGTCCCGGAGGACGCCGAGCAGCTGCCCGTGCCGCTGAGCGAGGAGGAGACGCTGCGCGTGCAGCAGGCCTGTTCGCCGCAGTCCGTCACCGACATGGAGAGCGAACTCCTGACGTTCCGGGAGACCACCCGGGACTGGCAGGCTCTGGTGCACCGCGCCCTGACCGCCGGCATCCCCGCGCCGCGCATCGCGCAGCTGACCGGCCTGGATCCGAAGGACATCGCCCTGACCGAGTCCCCGGAGATGTGACGGCTTCCGCGGAGACGTGACAGTTTCCGCGGAGAATCGGCAGCTTGCCCAGAGACGCGACGGCTTCCGCGGACTTGACGGCGAGGCACCGGAACCGGCACCGGGACCCCCTGCCGCCGGGCGGCGAATCACCCTCGCAGAAGCGCGGCTCGCCACCTGCCCGGGCCCATACTGCGTCCATGAACAGCTCTTTGGAAGGTTTCCTCGGCACGGTCGCGCAGCGCGGGGGGTACGAGGCGCAGGGCGAGGCGGCGACGGCTCTGCGCGCCGTGCTGGAAGTCCTGGGCGGACACCTGGTGGGTGACGACCGCATGGACCTCGCCGCGCTGCTGCCCCAGCAGTGCGCCCCGCTCCTTGCCGAAGCGGTCCCTGCCAGCGAACCGTTGACTCCGGACGCGTTCATCGACGCGGTGGCGGAACGGGAGTCGGGTGATCCGACAGAGGCCAGGCGAGCGGTGGTCGCCGTCCTCGGCGCGCTGTCGGACGCCGTGGACGACGCCCTGCTCCGGCGCATCATCACGCAGCTTCCGCCCGGACACGCGGGGTTGTTCGGGCGCACGGACCCGCACTAGAGCAGGCTCTCGGAGAGGAAGAGCCGGACGAGGAACGCGCCGACCTCCGCCCGGTCGAGCTGGACCAGAGAGCGACGGGTGCCGCCGCTCAGGGAGAACAACAGGGCGAACGCCATGGGCTGGACGGTCACGCCCTGGCTGGTGACGGGGGCGGTCAGGCCGTCGAACAGCGCGCCGAGGGAGAAGCTCCACGTCGCGATCTCGTGCGCCTGCTCGTCGACGCAGCACAGGCGGATGAACCAGGGGCGCTCGGGAGAGCAGGAGGCGGTCACCAGGACCGGCACCGGATCCTGTCCATGAACCGTGCGATGGCCGGTGAAGATGGCCTGCGTGGGTGGGGCGGGCATGACGGCTCTCCCTTTCGCGACGAGGAACGGATGTCCCGCCGGTGGTCGGGCGCGGCGAGGGGCGGGCGTCCCGCCGACGGTTCTTCCGGCCGGGGTCAGTGCGCCGCCCACGCCTCCGCGGGGAGGCGGCGCAAGGGATCGGCCATGGCCTCGGCGGGGAGGAACACGGGCCGCGTGAGCAGACGGTCGCCCGCCCGCCGCGCGCAGACCACCACGCCCAGACTCCGTGAGGCCGGTTCGCCGAGGTTCCCGTAGAGGAGCGGACGCCGTCGCGGCTCAGGGGTAGGGACGGCGCCGTCGGCCCGCGGCGACGGCCAACGCCGTGCCCAGGACGATGGATACGCCGCCGGTGCCGAGCGCCCAGCGCGCCGCGGCGTCGCTGCCGGTCGCGGCCGGCGAGGCGCGGGCGTCGGCGCGTCCGCTGTCTTCGCCGGCCCCGTCGGCCCGGTCGCCCCCGCTGGGGAGCTCGGCGGCCGGCGCGACGACACCGCTCCCGGGCGCGGGAGGTGCGGGGGCGGGGGGAGTGGTGGGCGTGACGACGCCGGTACCGGGCGTCTCACCGCTCCCACCCCCGGGCTCCCCGCCCGCGCTCCCGCCCCCAGGCTCCTCCCCGCTCCCGTTCTCGCCCCCGGGCTCCCCGCCGCTCCCAGGTTCCTCACCGCTCCCTTCAGGGGCGATGATTTTCGACCACACCCAGTAGGAGGGATCCGACTGGACCTCCTCGTCGAACAGCCGCGGGCCCATGAAGAAGTCGACGAGCGGGGCGTCCGCCCCGGCGCGTATGCGGACAGGGAGGGTGAGTTGCCCCTCCGGCATCGAGAACGTCTCCAAGAGGCAGAGGTCCACGTTCCCGAGGTCGGGAGGGCTGAGGACGACGGCGTCACGCCACCCGCCGTCGACGTACACCTGGACCTGTAGATCGTCCCCGTACAGGAGGAGGCCGTCCGTGTTGAGGGCCAGGTCGAGCGTCCAGTCCCGCTCCTCGCCCTGACAGCTGTCCACAACGACGGAGAATTCCGCCCAGTCGTCACCCGCCACGAGTGCATCCGGGACGCCCTCCAGCGTGAGGCCCGGGGCCGTGGCCTCGCGGCCTTCCTGCGTCTCTATCTCCTTCTCGCCCTCCGCCTCTTCCTCGGCCTCGGCAGGCGCCGCGCCCTCGGTGGTCACGGCCGTGTCGAGGACTTCGCCCGCCGCCGCGGGCGCGGCCCCGAGAACCGTGGGAGCCGGCGCGGCGGCAGTGGCGAGCGCGGCCAGGTGTTTCGACTTCACTACGTCATCCCTCTACGCGCTGTGGTGATCCGAGACTCAGCTTGGGGTCGAGTGGATCACCGAAGTAGAGGTGTCCGGCTAATGCGCCCATAAGCGACATCTATGACTCTGTCGGCAGTGAAGGGCAGGCCGCGGAGGGAGTGAGAGGGGAGCGGAGGGGGCGGATCAGGTGCCGGGCGACGTGCTCCACCACCGGCTCACGAGTGCGACAACTGCCCTGCCCCGCCCCGGTTCCGTATCCGCTCCTTGCCGCGCGCCGCCGCCCGTGCCTGACGGCGGGCCCTGCGCCGCTCGCGCCGCAGCCGTCGCGCCGTGCTGCTCGGCACCGAGACGACTCCGTACCGCTGGTTCCACACCTGGCGCGTCACCCAGACGTCGAGGACGCCCCAGGTGGCCACGACCGTGCTGGCCACGCTGCTCAGGACCATGGGGAAGGAGAGCCAGGACCCGGCCAGGGCGGCCAGGAAGGCGACCATCGCCTGGACGAGGGTGAGCGCCACGATGATCACGGCCCGGACGGCCGCCGTCCGCACCGGATCGGGCAGACGCCTGCGGCGGGCGGGCTCCTCGACCCACAACGGCCGCCGCTGAGCGGTGTGTTCACGCTCCCGCGGCACCGTGCGCACCGCGCCCCACGCCTCGGCGACCTCCTCGATCGCGCTGCTCGCGCTCCCGGTCGCCCGTCCCGCGTCGACGGAGCTTGATACTCCGCTTTCGGACGCTCCATGGCGCTCTGCCGTGCCCATCATGTCGTCACTCCCCCCGGATGCCTTGCGGCCGTTCATGGAGCACCCTCCGGATCAACTCACCAGTGACTGCCCGTTTTGCTGCGCTATATTCCGCCCGCCCCGGGGCGCACCCCGTGGCCGGTCCTCGACCTGCCGCTCTCTTCCTGTTCGACGATCGAGAGATCGGAAAGATTCCCGTTCCGCTTCCGCACAGCGAAGAAATCCGGCCAACTGGCGTGCGCCCAAAGGAGAATGAGGGCGGGCGGCATGCCCCACATGCTGGGACGCAATCTCCCGTAATGGAGGGACAACTAGGGATGTCCCTTTCGCGTCACGGCTGAAAAGTGCCCGGAAGTGCCTTCGAGTTGCTCGTAAGTCGGTAGTAGGCTCGCGCCGTTTGTTGACGCACATGTGTGCCCCTGGCCCGTGCAACGGCCGCAGGGGGCCGATCTAGGGGAGGCCATGCGCTTTCGCGGGAAGTCCATCCGCCGGAAGATCGTGGCACTGCTGCTCGTGCCGCTGCTCTCCCTGACCGCGATCTGGGGATTCGCCACGGTCATCACCGGCCGTGAGGCGGCCCGACTGCTCGACACCGCCAAGGTCGTCGACAAGGTCGGTTACCCGATCGAGGACACGATCCGGGTGATCCAGCAGGAACGCCGCCAGACCGTCGTGTACCTCGCCGATCCGCGCGCCTCCGACGCGCTCGCCGGGCTGCGCCGCAGCCGCGACGCGACGGACGAGGTGATCGCCGACGTCCGGACGAACGCGCAGGACTCGAGCGTCCGCGACAGCATCGACGGCAGCTCGCGCAGCCGGCTCACCACGCTCCTGGAAGCCTTCGACGGCATCGAGTCGCTGCGCCGCAGCGTCGAAGAGGGCACGATCAGCCGCGCCGGCGCCCTGAAGATGTACACCAAGCTGGTCGACCCCTGCTTCAGCCTGCTCAACACCCTCAACGGCTTCGCGGGCCTCGACGACGTGAGCTTCGACCAGCAGGGCCGCGCGATCGTGGGCGTCACCCGCGCGCGTGAGCTGCTCTCCCGCGAGGACGCGCTGCTCGGCTCGGCCCTCGTCGCGCGGCGCGTGACGGGCCCCGAGATCCGGCAGATCGCCGAACTCCGCGCCCAGCGCACACTCTTGTACGAGGTCAACCTCGCGCAGCTGCCCGAGGACGACCGCGGCCGCTACGAGCGCTACTGGAACGGCGCCGAGACCGCCCAGCTCCGCAAGGCGGAGAAGGAGGTCATCGAGTCCGAGCCCGGCACCCCGCGCGCGGTGACGTCCACGCACTGGGACAACACCTCGGGCCGCGTACTCAAGGAGCTGTCCGAGCGCGACGTCGAGGCGAGCGACCGCTTCCGCGAGCGCGTCGAGCCCGAGGCCTTCGACGTGATCCTGCGCGTGATCGTCGCCGGTGTGCTCGGTCTGGTCGCCGTGCTGCTCTCGCTCTTCATGTCCGTGCGCATCGGCCGCAGCCTCATCCGCGACCTGCGCCGCCTGCGACTGGAGGCCCACGAGGCCTCCGGCGTCCGCCTGCCGGGCGTGCTGCGTCGCCTTGCGGCCGGTGAGCAGGTCGACGTGGAGACCGAGGCGCCCCGGCTGACGTACGGCAAGGACGAGATCGGGCAGGTCGGGCAGGCCCTCAACACCCTCCAGCGCGCCGCCGTCGAGGCCACCGTCAAACAGGCCGACCTGCGCCACGGGGTCTCCGAGGTCTTCGTGAACCTCGCCCGCCGCAGCCAGGTCCTGCTGCACAAGCAGCTCACCCTCCTGGACACCATGGAGCGCAGGACCGAGGACACCGACGAGCTCGCCGACCTCTTCCGCCTCGACCACCTCACCACCCGCATGCGCCGCCACGCCGAGGGTCTGGTGATCCTCTCCGGCGCCGCCCCGTCGCGGCAGTGGCGCAAGCCCGTCCAGCTCATGGACGTCGTCCGCGCCGCCGTCGCCGAGGTCGAGGACTACGAACGCATCGAGGTGCGCCGCCTGCCCCGCATCGCGGTCACCGGGCCCGCCGTCGCCGACCTCACGCACCTCATGGCCGAACTCCTGGAGAACGCCACGGTGTTCTCGCCCCCGCACACCGCGGTGCAGGTCCTCGGCGAGCACGTCGCGAACGGCTTCACCCTGGAGATCCACGACCGGGGCCTCGGCATGACCGCCGACGCGCTCCTGGACGCCAACCTGCGGCTCGCGGAGACCCCCGAGTTCGAGCTGTCCGACACCGACCGGCTCGGCCTCTTCGTGGTCAGCCGGCTCGCCCAGCGCCAGCGCGTCCGCGTCTCGCTGCAGCCCTCTCCGTACGGCGGCACGACCGCCGTCGTCTTCATCCCCGAGTCCCTGCTCACCGACGACGTGCCCGACACCGGGGGCGTGGGCTTCCGGCTCGACCGGCCCCAGCCCACGGAGGCGGTGGCCGGCAAGGACACGCCCGCCGACCGCGCGGCGGCCCTCTCCCAGGTGCCCGTCCAGCTGCCCGGCCTGCCCGCCTCCGTCCTCGACGGCCCCGTCGAACTGGAGGCGCCCGTCGGCATCGCGGACCTCGACGCCTTCCCCGGCGCCCTCGACGACGAGGACAGCGAGCGCGGCGGCCTGTTCCGTCCGCGGCGCCGGGTGGCGGGGACGCCCGGCGAGCAGCATCAGCAGGCCCGCGACGACCGCGAGGCGAACCGCGCGGAGCCGACCCGTCGTGAGACCGGGCCGACCCGCGTCGACGCGGAATCCGTCGACGGTTCCCACGCGGCGGGTCCCGTGCCGCTGCCGCGCCGCAGGACCCCGAAGCTGGTCAGCTCGCACGGCCGCCCGGTGACGCACAGCAGGCCGCAGGACGGCAGGTCGCAGGACGGCCGCGCCCAGGACGGCCGGGCCCGCGACAGCCGTACGCAGGACAGTCGTACGCAGGACAGCCGGGCCCAGGACGGCCGCACCCAGGACGGCCGGGTTCCCGAAGGCAGGCTCCAGGGTGGCGGCGGCAGGCTCACCGGCAGGCCGCAGGACGACCGGCTCGGGGGGAGCAGGCCCATGGACCCCGCGGCCGAGGACGGCGTTCCGGAGCGCCCGCGCTCACTGTCGGAATGGCCGGATCTCGCTCCGCCGCACCGGGACGTCACGGCCGTCGACGACGCGTCCGCGGAACTTCCCCGGCGCGGCCGCCGCTCCACCGCCCCGGACCGGGCACCCCAGGAGCGGCCCGCAGGCCGGAACGGATCCGCCGAGGACGGCGGCTCCGGCACGACCGCTCTGGGCGGACTGCCCCGCCGGGTCCGGCAGGCCAGCCTCGCCCCGCAGCTGAAGAACAGCCCCGACCAGCGCCCCGACCGCGCCCGGACCCGACCGGAGGAGCGCGACGCCGACGAGGTACGCAGCCGCATGGCCTCGCTGCAGCGGGGCTGGCAGCGCGGCCGCGACGAGAACGCCGCGGGCGACGACGCCACGAACGGCACAGCACCAGGAACGACATCTGAGGGGGACGGTCGATGACCGCACCGAAGGCCGACGCACGCACCACCACGACCGGCGGACGGGGAGAGCTCAACTGGCTCCTCGACGACCTGGTGCAGCGCGTCGCCAGCATCCGCAAGGCTCTCGTCCTCTCGGGCGACGGCCTGCCGACCGGCGTGTCCAAGAACCTGACCAGGGAGGACAGCGAGCACCTCGCCGCGGTCGCCTCCGGGTTCCACAGCCTCGCCAAGGGCGTCGGGCGCCACTTCGAGGCGGGCCGGGTCCGCCAGACGGTGGTCGAGCTCGACGACGCGTTCCTCTTCGTCACGGCCGCGGGCGACGGCAGCTGTCTCGCCGTCCTCGCGGACGCCGATTCCGATGTCGGCCTGGTGGCGTACGAAATGACGCTGCTGGTCAAGAGGGTGGGTGTGCATCTGGGTACGGCGCCGCGCACGGACCTGCCCGCCGGGGGGTAGTGGGAGGTCATGAGCGACGACGGGCGAGGGATACAGCGGACAGAGGCCAGACGGGAGATATCGAGGGCGCAGGAGACGCCCAGCTGGTTCGACGACGACGCCGGCCCTGTCGTGCGTCCGTACGCCATGACGCGCGGCCGCACCACGAGCCCCGGCCAGCACCGCCTCGACCTGATCGCGGTCGTCGTCGCGGAGTCCTGGGCGGGCGACGTCCGGGAGGCCGACCAGACGCTGTCCCCGGAGCACGTCGACATCGTCGAGCTCTGCCGTGACACGCCCCAGTCGGTCGCCGAACTCGCGGCCGAACTCGACCTGCCCATCGGCGTGGTCCGCGTCCTCATCGGCGACCTCGTCGACGACGAACTGGTGCACGTGACGCGCCCCGTGCCCCCCGCCGAGCTGCCGGACGAGAGTATTCTGCGCGACGTGATCAACGGCCTCCGGGCGCTCTGAACAGCGCGGAAGCGGGAGTGAGAACGTGACTGGCTGGCAGTTCTGGGTCGACAGGGGCGGCACCTTCACCGACATCGTCGCGCGCCACCCGGACGGCCGGCTCCTCACGCACAAGCTCCTCTCCGACAACCCGGCCCGCTACCGCGACGCGGCGGTCGCGGGGATCCGGGAGCTCCTCGCCGGCGCGGAGTCCGGGTCGGGCGAGGGCACGGGGCCCGGCGGTGACGAGGAGTCCGACGGGCACGCGGACTCCGCCGGCCGGGTGGACGGCGCGCCCGTCGACGCCGTCCGCATGGGCACCACCGTCGCCACCAACGCCCTCCTGGAGCGCAAGGGCGAACCCACCGTCCTGATCGTCACCCGGGGCTTCCGCGACGCCCTGCGCATCGCCTACCAGAACCGCCCGCACATCTTCGCCCGCGAGATCGTGCTCCCCGAACTCCTCTACGACCGGGTCATCGAGGTCGACGAGCGCGTCACCGCCGACGGCGACGTGCTGCGCCCGCCCGACCTGGCGGCGCTCGCGGGTCCGCTGCGGGAGGCGTACGACGACGGCATCCGCTCCGTGGCGGTCGTCTGCATGCACAGCCACCTCCACCCCGCGCACGAACGGGCCATCGGCGACCTCGCCGTCCGCACGGGCTTCCCGCAGGTCTCGCTCTCCAGCGAGGTCAGCCCCCTGATGAAGCTCGTCCCACGCGGCGACACCGCGGTCGTCGACGCGTATCTCTCACCGGTCCTGCGCCGGTATGTGCGGCACGTCGCCGAGGAACTCCACGGCGTGCGGCTGATGTTCATGCAGTCGAACGGAGGCCTCGCCGAGGCGGGCCAGTTCCGCGGCAAGGACGCGATCCTGTCCGGCCCCGCGGGCGGCATCGTGGGCATGGCCCGCATGTCGCACCTGGCCGGCTTCGACCGCGTCATCGGCTTCGACATGGGCGGTACGTCCACGGACGTGTCGCACTACGCGGGCGCGTACGAACGGGTCTTCACCACGCAGATCGCCGGGGTCCGGCTGCGCGCCCCGATGCTCGACATCCACACGGTCGCCGCGGGCGGCGGGTCCGTGCTCCACTTCGATGGCAGCCGCTACCGCGTGGGGCCCGACTCGGCGGGCGCCGACCCCGGCCCGGCGAGCTACCGGGGCGGCGGCCCGCTGACCGTCACCGACGCGAACGTCGCCCTCGGGCGGATCCAACCCGCCTGCTTCCCGCGGGTGTTCGGACCCGAAGGCGACGAGCCCCTCGACGACGCGCTCGTACGCGACCGCTTCGCCGACCTGGCCCGCGAGATCCACGGCGCGACGGGCGACGACCGCACGCCCGAGCAGGTCGCCGAGGGCTATCTGCGGATCGCGGTGGCCAACATCGCGGGCGCGATCAAGCGCATCTCGGTCCAGAAGGGCCACGACGTCACGCGCTACGCCCTGACCACGTTCGGCGGCGCGGGCGGCCAGCACGCCTGCATGGTCGCCGACTCGCTCGGCATCCGCACCGTCCTGGTGCCCCCGATGGCCGGCTTGCTCTCCGCCCTCGGCATCGGCCTGGCCGACACCACGGCGATGCGCGAACAGTCCGTGGAGGCACCCCTGGAGGCGTCGTCGATGCCTCATGTCCACAAGGTGGCCGACGACTTGGCGGGCGCCGCCCGCGACGAACTCCTCGCCGAGGACGTGCCGCCCGACCGCATCCGCGTCACCCGCCGCGCCCAACTGCGCTACGACGGCACCGACACCACCCTGACCGTCGAGCTCACCGACCCGGCCGCGATGAGCCGTGCCTTTAAGGACCGCCACCGCGCCACCTACTCCTTCACCCTCGACCGGCCCGTCGTCGTCGAGGCCCTCTCCGTGGAGGCCACCGGGGTCACCGAACCGCCCGACCTCTCGGCCCTCGCGGGCACGGTCTCGCCGGGCACCCCGCAACGCGTCCGCCTGCATACGGGCGGCACCTGGCACGACGTACCCCTGCACCGCCGCGAGGAGCTGCCGCCCGGCGAGACCGTCACCGGACCGGCGATCATCACCGAGGCCAGTGCCACGACGGTCGTGGACGAGGGCTGGCAGGCCGCGACGACCGCGGCGGGGCATCTGGTCATGGAACGCGTCGCGGAGCCGGCGGGTTCCACCGCGGGCACCGCGGCCGACCCCGTGCTCCTGGAAGTCTTCAACAACCTCTTCATGTCCATCGCCGAACAGATGGGCGCCCGTCTGGAGTCCACGGCCCAGTCCGTGAACATCAAGGAGCGGCTCGACTTCTCCTGCGCGCTCTTCGACCCCGACGGCAACCTCGTCGCCAATGCCCCGCACATCCCGGTCCACCTGGGCTCGATGGGCACCAGCGTGAAGGAGGTGATCGAGCGCCGCGGCAGCACCATGCGCCCCGGGGACACCTACGCCGTCAACGACCCCTATCACGGCGGCACGCACCTGCCCGACGTCACCGTCATCACGCCCGTCTTCGACCGGCCGGGGGAGCACGGCACTTCGGGGGAGCGGATCCTGTTCTACGTCGCCTCGCGCGGCCACCACGCCGAGATCGGCGGGATCGCACCCGGCTCCATGCCCGCGGGCAGCCGCACCATCGACGAGGAGGGCATCCTCTTCGACAACTGGCTTCTTGTGGAAGAGGGACGCTTCCGCGAGGACGAGACCCGGAGCCTGCTCACCGACGCGCCCTACCCCTCGCGCAACCCGGACACCAACCTCGCCGACCTGCGCGCACAGATCGCCGCCAACCAGAAGGGCGTCGACGAAGTCGCCCGGATGATCGACGACTTCGGCCTCGACGTCGTCCAGGCGTACATGAGGCACGTCCAGGACAACGCGGAGGAATCCGTCCGCCGCGTCATCGACGTCCTCGAAGACGGCGAGTTCGCCTATCAAACCGACTCCGGCGCCACGATCCACGTCCGCGTGAGCGTGGACCGCGCCGAGCGCACCGCGACCGTCGACTTCACCGGCACCTCGCCCCAGCTCACCACGAACTTCAACGCCCCCTTCGCGGTGGTCAACGCCGCCGTCCTCTACGTCTTCCGCACCCTCGTCGACGACGACATCCCGCTCAACGACGGCTGTCTGCGCCCCCTGCGCATCGTCGTGCCGCCCGGCTCCCTGCTCGCCCCCGAGCCGCCCGCGGCCGTCGTCGCGGGGAACGTGGAGACCTCACAGGCCATCACGGGCGCGCTGTACGCCGCCCTGGGCATCCAGGCCGAGGGCTCCGGCACGATGAACAACGTCACCTTCGGCAACGAACGCCACCAGTACTACGAGACGGTGGCCTCCGGTTCCGGGGCGGGTGACGGCTTCGACGGCGCGCCGGCCGTCCAGACCCACATGACCAACTCGCGGCTCACCGACCCCGAAGTCCTGGAGTGGCGGCTGCCCGTCCTCCTGGAGGAGTTCGCGGTGCGGTCGGGCAGCGGCGGCGGCGGGAGGTGGCGCGGCGGGGACGGGGCCGTGCGCCGCATCCGCTTCCGCGAGCCGATGACGGTGTCCACCCTCTCGCAGCACCGCAGGGTCGCGCCGTACGGCATGGCGGGCGGCGCCCCCGGCGCGCTCGGCGCCAACCGCGTGCTGCGCGCGGACGGCACCGTCCTGGAGCTCGGCGGCAGCGACAGCGCCGACCTGGGCCCCGGCGACGTACTCGTGATCGAAACCCCCGGCGGGGGCGGATACGGACCGGCCCCGCGCGACACCACGGATCCAGGAGAAGTGAGCGATGATCTTCAGGCGTTCTGAGCGAGGCAAGGCACCCGTCGAGCCGGTGACGCTGAAGATCCTGGTGGCGGGCGGCTTCGGCGTCGGCAAGACGACGCTGGTCGGCGCGGTCAGCGAGATCAAGCCGCTGCGCACCGAGGAGACCCTCAGCGAGGCGGGCCGGCCCATCGACGACACGAGCGGCGTCGCGGGCAAGCACACCACCACGGTCGCCATGGACTTCGGCCGCATCACGCTCCGCGAGGACCTGGTCCTGTACCTGTTCGGCACGCCCGGCCAGGACCGTTTCTGGTTCCTCTGGGACGAGCTGGCGACCGGCGCGCTGGGCGCCGTCGTCCTCGCCGACACGCGCCGTCTGGAGGACTGCTTCGCCGCCGTCGACTACTTCGAGCGGCGCTCCATACCCTTCGTGGTCGGCGTCAACTGCTTCGACGACGCCACCCGCTACCCCGCGGACACCGTGCGCCAGGCACTCGACCTCGACTCCGAGGTCCCCGTGGTGCTCTGCGACGCCCGCGACCGCGAGTCCGTCAAGGAGGTCCTCATCGACGTCGTCGAGCACGCGATGACCTCGGCGGCGGCAGCCAGGGAACCGGCGACCACCTGAGCCCGGGGCACCCCACGGCCCGTACCCCCGCCGACCGGGGTACGGGCCGCGGCCTCGCTCGGCTAGCCCTCGCCGTCCTCCAGCCAGCCGAAGCTCCGATCCACCGCCTTGTGCCAGTTGTGGAACTCCTTCTCGCGCGTGTCCGCGTCCATCTGCGGCGACCACTCGACGTCCTGCTGCCAGTGCGCCTTCAGCTCGTCGAGGTCGTTCCACACGCCCGTCGCGAGTCCGGCCGCGTACGCCGCGCCCAGACAGGTCGTCTCGGAGACCTTCGGGCGGATCACCGGCACCCCGAGGACGTCCGCCTGGTGCTGCATCAGCAGGTTGTTCTTGGTCATGCCGCCGTCCACCTTGAGGGTGGTGATGTGCACCCCGGAGTCCTGGTACATGGCGTCCACGACCTCGCGGGTCTGCCAGCTGGTCGCCTCCAGGACCGCGCGCGCGAGATGCGCCTTGGTGACGTAGCGGGTCAGGCCGGTGACGACACCGCGCGCGTCGGAGCGCCAGTAGGGCGCGAACAGACCGGAGAACGCGGGCACGATGTACGCGCCGCCGTTGTCGTCCACGCTCGCCGCGAGCGGCTCGATCTCATCGGCGCTGCGGATGATGCCGAGCTGGTCGCGGAACCACTGCACCAGCGCACCGGTGATCGCGATGGACCCCTCCAGGCAGTACACGGGCGCCTCGGAGCCGATCTTGTAGCCCATCGTCGTGAGCAGGCCGCTCTTGGAGGGGACGGGCCGGTGACCGGTGTTGAGGAGCAGGAAGCTGCCCGTGCCGTAGGTGTTCTTGGCCGTCCCCGTGTCGTAGCAGGCCTGTCCGAAGACGGCCGCCTGCTGGTCGCCGAGCGCGGAGGCGACGGGCACTCCGGAGAGCTGGCCCACGGCCGTCCCGTACACCTCGGCCGACGACCTGATCTCCGGCAGCACCGCCTCGGGCACGTTCATCGCGGACAGGATCGAGGCGTCCCACTGGAGGGTCTCCAGGTTCATCAGCATGGTGCGGCCCGCGTTGGTGACGTCGGTGACGTGCCGGCCGCCGTCGGTGCCGCCCGTGAGGTTCCAGATCAGCCAGGAGTCGATGGTGCCGAAGGCGATCTCGCCCCGCTCGGCGCGGGCCCTGAGCCCGGGGACGTTGTCGAGCAGCCAGGCCGCCTTGGGGCCGGAGAAGTAGCTCGCCAGCGGGAGCCCGGTCTGCTCGCGGAAGCGGTCCTGCCCGTCCGCGCCGCCCAGGTCGTTGCACAGGCCCGCGGTGCGGGTGTCCTGCCAGACGATCGCGTTGTGCACGGGCTTGCCCGTGGCGCGGTCCCACAGGACCGTGGTCTCGCGCTGGTTGGTGATGCCCAGCGCGCTCAGCTGGTCGGCCCGGAGCCCGGCCTTGGCGAGCGCCCCCGCGACCACCGCCTGCACCTTGGACCAGATCTCCGTGGCGTCGTGCTCCACCCACCCGGGCTTGGGGAAGATCTGGCGGTGCTCGCGCTGGTCCACGGCGACGATCGCGCCGTCCTGATTGAAGATGATGCAGCGGCTGGACGTCGTGCCCTGGTCGATGGCGGCGACGAATTTCTCGGAGCTGTCCGGCATGGCTACCCCTTGATGAGAAGACTCAGAAGGCTGCGTTGTAGATGAGCCCCGCGAGGGCTCCGCCGATCAGCGGTCCGGCCACCGGAATCCAGGCGTAGCTCCAGTCGGACGTGCCCTTGTTGGGGATCGGCAGGAACGTGTGCACGAGGCGCGGACCGAGGTCGCGCGCCGGGTTGATGGCGTAGCCCGTGGGCCCGCCCAGGGAGAGACCGATGCCGACGACCAGGAAGGCCACGATCAGCGTCTGCGTACCGGACTCGCCGAGCCCCTTGGTGAGTCCGAACGCGAGGATCGGCAGCACCAGCGCGACCGTCGCGATGGCCTCGGTGATGAGGTTCGCGACCGGGTTCCTGATCTCCGGGATGGTGGAGAAGATGCCGAGCGTCGGCGTCGGCTGGTGCACGCCCTCCGAGTCGCCCTTCGCGCCCCGCGTGACGTTGGCGTTGAACTGCGCGAGGTACACCAGGTACGCGAGGACGGCGCCGAGCATCGCGCCGACCATCTGCCCGAGCAGATAGATCCAGACCTTGTCCCATTTCCCGGTGTCGATGGCGATGCCCAGGGTGACGGCGGGATTGAGGTGGCCTCCCGAGAGCGGACCGGCGGTGTAGGCCCCCGCGAGCACACCGAAGCCCCAGCCGAAGGCGATGACGACCCACCCGGAGGCCTTCGCCTTCGAATGGCTGAGAGTGACGGCGGCGCACACGCCGGCGCCGAGCAGAATCAGGATCGCGGTGCCGATGACTTCACCGACGAAGATGTCCCCATTCGAGTACATGGCGGCTCCTAGGCCTTCGCCCGGGGCGGTGCGCCCCGGCTACTCCGTGAAGGGTGCGTTTCCCACGACTACTGCCTGGATACGCCCGGCTGACTCAGCCGGAGGCAGGGAGTCTCCCGCGCCCCGCCCGGCATCCATGACGAGCGTGCCGTCGCAGTCGAATCGCCCCTGGGGGATGCCCCGTCGAGCAGGCCTTTTCTGCCGTCCCATGGCGCGCGCAGGGGCCCTGGGCGCCGTGGAGCCAACGGTGCAAAGACGCCGACTGACACCCGGAAGTGTTCACCGATGGTGATGGAGCGTCAAGGTCGCGGACGGCAACGGTTATCCGGTGGGAGCGCTTCCCCCTGGAGTGCCCGCGATGGCCTCAGCGGACCGCCACGACCGACGAACCGTGCCCGAACAGCCCCTGGTTCGCCGTGATCCCCACGCGTGCCCCCTCGATCTGCCGCGCCCCTGCCGTCCCCCTCAACTGCCAGGTGAGCTCGCAGACTTGGGCGATCGCCTGGGCGGGCACGGCCTCTCCGAAGGAGGCGAGTCCGCCACTGGGGTTCACCGGTATCCGCCCGCCCGGCGCGGTCGCGCCCTCGCGCAGCAGCTTCGCGCCCTCGCCCTCGCCGCAGAGCGCGAGGTCCTCGTACCACTGCAGCTCCAGGGAGGTGGACAGGTCGTACACCTCGGCCAGGGACAGGTCCTCGGGGCCGATGCCCGCTTCTTCGTACGCCGCTCGCGCGATGGACGAGCGGAACGTCCCGTCCGCGGGCGGCACGGCCGCCGCCGAGTCCGTGGCGATGTCCGGCAGGTCGAGCGCCGTGGCCGGATACGTCGGCGTGACGGTGGACACCGCGCGGATGCGTACCGGGTCGGGCGCTCCGTGGCGGCGCGCGAAGTCCATGCTGGAGAGCACCAGGGCCGCCGCGCCGTCCGAGGTGGCGCAGATGTCCAGGAGTCGCAGCGGGTCGGCCACGACGGCCGACGCGGCGACCTCCTCGGGGGTGACGGCCTTGCGGTAGCGCGCGTTCGCGTTCAGGGCGCCCGCTGCCGCGTTCTTCACCTTGACCTGGGCGAAGTCCTCCAGGGTGTCGCCGTGCACGGCCATCCGGCGGCGGGCGTACAGCCCGAAGTACGCGGGGTTGGTCGCCCCCAGGACGCGGAACCGCAGCCAGTCGGGGTCGTCGTGCCGGTCCCCGCCTGCGGGCCGGAAGAAGCCCTTGGGCGCGGCGTCGGCGCCGACCACGAGGACCACGTCGGCCATGCCCGCGAGGATCTGTGTACGCGCCGTCCCGATCGCCTGGGCGCCGGACGCGCACGCCGCGTAGACGCTCGCCACCCGCGCGCCCTGCCAGCCGAGGGCCTTGGCGAAGGTGCCTCCCGCCACGTACCCGGGATAGCCGCCACGGACCGTGTCCGCGCCGACGATCGAGCCGACCTCGCGCCAGTCGACCCCGGCGTCCGCGAGCGCCGTGCGCGCCGCCGCCACGCCGTACTCCACGAAGCTGCGGCCCCACTTGCCCCAGGGGTGCATGCCCGCGCCCAGCACCGCCACCTCGCCGCTCATGCGCTCACCCCCACGGGACGCCAGTGCCAGGTCGTCCAGGTCGTCTCGTCGTCCTCGTTGAGCACCCCGGGGACGACCTCCACCTCCATGCCGACCTCCAGGTCGGCGACGGAGACCCCCGGAACCGACTGGCCGAGCACCACCATGCGCTCCGCGGCCAGCTCCACAGCGATCAACGTGTAGGGCTGCCAGGGAAGTTCCGGATCGGACACATAGGGCGCGGGCGGTCGATAGCGCCCGTCGGTGTACGACCAGACGCGCCCGCGCCGCGACAGCGGCACCTCGACCAGCTCGCCGCCCCCGCAGCCGGGATTGCGGCAGAAGGCGTCCTCGCGGGGGAAGAAGACGGCGGTGCACGCCGAGCAGCGCGTGCCCAGCAGCCGGAAGTCCTCACCCTCTCCGGCGAACCAATCGGCCACTACGGGTGTGCGCGTACGCGACACGGCTCCTCCAGGTGCTGTATCTGACGGAACGTCAGAAGTGTGCCATGGGCAACCGGATTTCGTTAGGGGGAGGAGCGGCACAGAACGGGCGAGCGCCGGAGAACCGTACGGCCCCCTGTCGCGTCCGAGTATCGGAGAGAGTGTCCGGGGCCGACGGGGGTGGTCCCGGACGCTCCACCGCCCTACCGGCCCGTCAGGGAACGCCGCGACACGGGGAAGTCGAAGTACGTGTCCGGGAACAGCTCGGGCTTGTGCGTGAAGTGCCACCACTCCTCGGGGAGATTGACGAAGCCCTCCTTGGCGAGCACGCCTCTCAGCAGATCCCGGTTGGCCCGCTGCACTCCCGTCACCCGGGGATCATCCGTGTGCGCCAACGTGTCGAAACAGTCGAACCCCGTGCCCATGTCCACGGTGTTGTCGGGGAACCGCTCGCTCTTGGGCCCGTAGCACGGCGTGAGCCGCTCCCCGGGGACGTACGGCCGCGTCGGCACGGCCGGCAGCCGCACCACCGTCAGATCCACCGTCGAGCCCCTGCTGTGCCCGGACTTCTCGGCGATGTAGCCGTCCGCGAACAGCCGCGACTTGTCGACACGGGGATAGAACTCGCCCTTCATGCGCTCATCGCCCAGATCCTCGGCCCAGCGCACGAAGTGGTTCACCGCCCGCTGCGGCCGATAGCAGTCGTACACCTTCAGGGAGTAGCCCTTGCGCAGAAGCGCGCGCTGCGCCTTGTGCAGTGCCTTCGCCGCGGGTTCGGTCAGGATGCACATCGGCTTCTTGTAGCCGTCGACCCGCTCACCCACGAAGTTGTGCGGGGTGAAATAGCGCATCTCCTGGATGATCGTCGGGTCGACGTCCCGCAGCGCCACGAACTCCTCGGGAGCCTTCGGCTCGGGCTTCGCGTGCGCGGGGGAGGGGGCGGCGGCCACGGCCAGCAGGGCGGCGGCACCGACGGCGAGTTTCCGCAGGGCGGGGAGAAGTCCTGTCATGTTCCCTGCGTCTATCAGGATCATGCCCGCCCGCGAAAGACCGACGCGTCGGCGATCGGATACAGTCCGCGGCGTGTCCGCATCTCCACAATCCCCCAACTCCGTTCCTGGCTCGCACTGTTCGAGCTGCGGAGCGCCGTACGAAGGCCCGTCGGCCGCCTGGCCCCGCACCTGCGCCGCCTGCGACGCCGTCGCCTACCGCAATCCGCTGCCCGTGGCGGTCGCCCTCCAGCCCGTGTACGACACACAGGGCACCGGCCTGGTCGTCATCACCCGAACCATCCCTCCCGCGCGCGGGGGAGTCGCCCTGCCCGGCGGCTTCATCGACGACCGGGAGGACTGGCGCGACGCCGTCGTACGCGAACTCAAGGAAGAGACCGGCATCAGCGCGCAGAGCCGCGACGTGCGCCTGGCCGACGCCATGAGCGCGCCCGACGGCTACCTCCTGCTCTTCGGCCTCCTCCCCGAACGCCCGGCCGCCGACCTGCCGCCGTCCGAGCCCACGGACGAGACCGAAGGACGGCACCTGCTGCGCCGCCCGGAGGAACTCGCCTTCCCCCTGCACACGATCGCGGCACGCGCGTGGTTCGAAGGCCGCTACTGACCTCGACAGCCCGGTCGCGGAGCGCTGCCCCGGTCCGCTCGGCCGGAGGTCAGCACTGACCCCGGCCGTCCAACCCCCTCACCCGCACCGGCCGCCCCGGTGCGGGTCCTTCCTCGCCGTCCCGCTCGACGACCACGCGCCCCTCGCTCCAGCGCGTCGTGTACCGCTCCAACGCGGCCTCCTCCCACCCGTCACCCGCGTCGGCGATCACGAGACCGCCTCCCGTACGCCCCTCGGCGGGAGCCCACGCCTCCAGCTCGATGCCACCGTCGCGCCCCCTCACGGGCAGCACCGTGCCCGCCCGCGCCAGCACCGGGACCCGCGACAGGGGAGCGTCCACCAGGACCCTCCCTGCCCCCGTGTACGCCTTCCCGGTCGCCGTGTCGTACCAGCGCCCCCGCGGCAGCCGCACCGACCGCCGCACCGCACCGCTCTCCAGGACCGGCGCCACCAACAAGGAGTCCCCGAGCAGGAACGCGTCCTCGCAGTCCCGCAGCGCCCGGTCCTCCGGGCTGCCCCACCACAAGGGACGCACATAAGGAGCACCCGTACGCCGCGCGAGATGCGCGAGCGTCACGAAGTACGGCAGCAGCCGCCTGCGCTCCAGGAGCGCCACGCGCGCGTGCCCCAGTACCTCGTCCCCGAACTCCCAGGGCTCGCGCCGCCCCGCGTCGATCGCCGCGTGCGTACGGAACAGCGGCAGATACGAACCCAGTTGGAACCACCGCAGATACAGCTCCGGCGAAGGGCTGCCGTCGAACCCGCCCACATCGGGGCCCGAGTACGGCACCCCGCACAGCCCGAGGCCCAGCACCAGCGCCAGCGACGCCCGCAGCCCCGGCCAGCCCGTGGACACATCGCCGGACCACGTCCCTCCGTAGCGCTGCATTCCCGCCCATCCGGAACGCGAGAACAAGAAGGGCCGCTCTTCGGGGTGCAGTTCACGCAGACCCTCGTAGCCGGCACGGGCCATCTCCAGGCCGTACACGTTGTGCGCCTCCCGGTGGTCCCCGCCGCGCCCCTCCAGACAGTGCCGCGCCGAACGCGGCAGCGTCGCCTCCCCGAACGTCGCGAACGACACCGGCTCGTTCATGTCGTGCCAGAACCCCGCGAACCCCTGGTCGAGACGCTCCCCGTACAGCCGGCCCCACCACTCCCGCGCGCGCGGGTCGGTGAAATCCGGATACACCGCCTCACCGGGCCACACGACACCACGCACCGGCCGCCCCGCCGCGTCCCGCACGAACGCGTCGGCCGCCACCCCGCCGTCGTACACCTCGACGCCGGGCTCGGCCTTCACCGCGGGATCGACGATCGACACCAGCCGGATCCCGTCCCTGCGCAACTCGTCCGCGAACTGGGGCAGTTTGGGGAAGCGCTCCTTGTCGACGGTGAACACCTGATGCGCGTCATAGTGATCGATGTCCAGATGCACCGCGTCCAGCGGCAGCCCGTGCTCCTGATAGCCCGCGACGATCCGCCGCACCTCCTGCTCACTGCCGAAGCCCCACCGCGCGTGATGGTGCCCCAGCGCCCACGACGGCGGCAGCGCCGGAGGCCCCGTCAACGACGCCCAGGTGTGCAGCACGCGCGCGGGAGTGCCCACCATCGCCCAGCACCGCAGCGGACCGCCGTCCATCCGCACCTCGCACGACCCCGGCCGGTCGTGCCCGGACCCGGCCCCCTCCTCGCCCTCGTGCACCCGGACCGACCCCTCCCACGTGTTGTCGTGGAAGATCAGATGCGCGCCGACGTCGGCCACCACCATCTGCACCGGCATCGTGATGTACAGCGGATCGTCCCCCGGCCCGAAGGACCCACCCGGATCGGTGTTCCACAGCCGGTACGTCCCGTCCCGCAGCCGCGGCCCACACGCCCGTCCGCCCAGGCCGAAGAACCGAGCGTCCGCCGCGACCTCCGACCGCTGCACCCAGCGCGCCTCACCGCCCTCGACCGGCTCCCACCAGCGCGGGGGAAGATCGCGCCGCAGCATCACACCGCCGGGCGTACGCAACTCGACGGCCCCGTACCGCGACACGACGAGCGTCGCGCGCTCCGACACCACCCGCCAGCCGCCCTCCTTGTCGGGCTCCAGGACGGCCCGGGGGTCCGGCTCCGGGCTCCCGCACGACAGCGCGTACGAAGGCTCCGGCCGCGCACCGTCCCAGCCCCAGAACACGGCACCGCCGGCCGTCACCCGCACCCGCAGCTCGGAACGGGCGAACCGCACCACACCACCGCCGGGCTCCGGCTCCACCCCCGTCACACCACCGGGCACCCGCGCGCGCTCCGCACCCCGGGGAGCCAGCCCCGTCGCGTCGGCCCGCCACCTGCGCCACGAGGAGCGCACCGTGCGCAACCCCTGCGCCGAGCCGACCGCCTTCACCGAACGCACCAGGTCACGACCGTTCATGCTGCTCACCCTGCCATCGAAGAAGCCACACGTGTGCTCCGTTCAACTGCCGTTCACCTGGAGCTACGGCACATGACCACAGGGCCGACTGTGTGGGGCACACCCTGGTGCGGAAGTCGATCACGTGGCATCGTCCCCTTCATCCGTGTTCACGCGCACACCCAGCCCGTGCGCACTCCACACGCATACGACGCGTACAGTCCGGGAGCCGCCCCATGACGTCCTCAGCGAACCCTGCGCCGCTCTGGCAGCCGAGCCCGGAGAGGATCGCGGACGCACAGGTCACGCGGTTCCAGGCCTGGGCCGCCGAGCACCACGGAGCGCCGGCCGACGGGGGCTACGAAGCGCTGCACCGCTGGTCGGTCACCGAGCTCGAAACGTTCTGGAAGGCCGTCACCGACTGGTTCGACGTCCGCTTCACCACCCCCTACGCGCGCGTACTGGGCGACCGAGCCATGCCGGGCGCCGAATGGTTCCCCGGAGCGACCCTCAACTACGCCGAGCACGCACTGCGCGCCGCCGATGACCCCACGCGCGCGGACACCCCCGCGCTCCTCCACGTCGACGAGAGCCACGACCCGCAACCGGTCACCTGGGCCGAACTCCGCCGCCAGGTGGGCTCCCTCACGGCGGAACTGCGCGCTCTGGGTGTACGTCCCGGAGACCGCGTCAGCGGATACCTGCCGAACATCCCGCAGGCCGTCGTCGCCCTCCTCGCCACCGCCGCCGTCGGCGCCGTGTGGACCTCCTGCGCACCCGACTTCGGCGCCCGCAGCGTCCTGGACCGCTTCCAGCAGGTCGAGCCGGTCGTCCTGTTCACCGTCGACGGCTACCGCTACGGCGGCAAGGAACACGACCGCCGCGACACCGTCGCCGAACTCCGCTCCGAACTGCCGAGCCTGCGCGCGGTCGTCCACATCCCGCTCCTCGGAACCGACGCCCCCGAAGGCGCCCTGGAATGGTCCGCCCTCACCGCGGCGGACGTGGCACCCACCTACGAAGCCGTCCCCTTCGACCACCCCCTGTGGGTGCTGTACTCGTCCGGCACCACCGGCCTGCCCAAGGCGATCGTCCAGTCCCAGGGCGGCATCCTCGTCGAGCACCTCAAGCAGCTCGGCCTGCACTGCGACCTCGGCCCCGACGACCGCTTCTTCTGGTACACGTCGACCGGCTGGATGATGTGGAACTTCCTCGTCTCCGGGCTCCTGACGGGCACCACGATCGTCCTCTACGACGGCAGCCCCGGCTACCCCGACACCGGCGCCCAGTGGCGCATCGCCGAACGCACCGGAGCCACCCTCTTCGGCACCTCGGCCGCGTACGTCATGGCCTGCCGCAAGGCCGACGTCCACCCCGCCCGCGACTTCGACCTCTCCAACGTCAAGTGCGTCGCCACGACCGGGTCCCCGCTGCCCCCCGACGGCTTTCGCTGGCTGCGCGACGAGTTCGCCGACACACCCGGCGGCCTGTGGACGGCATCGGTGAGCGGCGGCACCGACGTCTGCTCCTGCTTCGCGGGGGCCGTACCCACCCTCCCCGTCCACATCGGTGAACTCCAGGCCCCCTGCCTGGGCACCGACCTCCAGTCCTGGGACCCCCAGGGCCAGCCGCTGACCGACGAGGTCGGCGAACTGGTCGTCACCAACCCCATGCCCTCCATGCCCATCCACTTCTGGAACGACCCGGACGGCACCCGCTACCACGACAGCTACTTCGACACCTATCCCGGAGTCTGGCGGCACGGCGACTGGATCACGCTCACCTCACGCGGCTCGGTCGTCATCCACGGCCGCTCGGACTCCACGCTCAACCGCCAGGGCGTCAGGATGGGCTCGGCCGACATCTACGAAGCCGTCGAACGACTCCCCGAGATCCGCGAATCCCTCGTCATCGGCGTCGAACAGCCGGACGGCGGCTACTGGATGCCGCTCTTCGTCCACCTCGCCGAGGGCGCCACTCTCGACGACGGCCTGCGCGACCGCATCAAGCGGACCATCCGCGAACAGCTCTCGCCCCGCCACGTCCCCGACGAGGTCATCGAAGTCGCCGGCATCCCACACACTCTCACCGGCAAGCGCATCGAGGTCCCCGTCAAGCGCCTCCTCCAGGGCACCCCCATGGACAAGGCGGTCAATCCGGGCTCGGTCGACAACCTCGACCTCCTCGAGTTCTACGAGGACCTGGCCCGCAAGCGCGCCTGACCCCCGGCGTTCTCCCGGCTCAGCGGTCGTTGTCAGTGCCTCTCGTTACTGTGAGTGAGCATTGATCGACCGAATGCAGGGGGAACCATGGCGCACAGCCGCAACGACACGATGCGACGCGCACTGCGCCGCGAAGTCGCCGGGACCATCGGCCTGTTGGCCGACCAGGAGGACTTCGCGGCGATGCGCCGCTACCGCACCTTCACCTTCGACGACCACGAGACCTACCTCCAGCAGGTCGAGGACCTGCTCAGAACCCTGGCCTCCCAAGGCGGACACACCACCGTTGCCCTCTTCGACCCCGAGGAGTTCGCGGAGTACTGCGCCGAGACGGGCCTGGAGCCGGACACCCCTGACAGCCGCACACGCTTCACCTCCGTACTCGCCTCGGACGGCCCCACCGTCCCGTACGAGGGCCAGCCCCTCGCCGACCTCGTCCCCGACCTCGTCGACGAAGCGGTCCGCCAGGCCACCTGGGAGTACGCGACGATGGTGCTCGCCCGCTCCGGCACCTGCGCGACCTGCGGCGAGGACATCGGACGCGCCGCGTTCGCCCGCGCCTCCGCCCTGATCACCCGCGCCCTCGACACCTCCGGCCCCGGCACCCGGCACCTGGTCTGCAGCGTGCCCTCCGACGCCGACACCCTCCTCGCCGCCCTGCACGTCGAGGTCGAGGCCGACGGTCGCGCCCGCCTCGAGGAGAGCGAGGCCCTGGAGTTCACCACGGTCCTCGCGGTCGGCATCGCCACCCGTCGCGCGGCCGGCATGGTCCTGCGCTCCAGCGCCACCGGCACCCGCGACCGCGTCCACGGCTGGCGCATGAGCGGCGGACGGCTCCGCCCCCTCACCGCGGCCGAGGTCTTCGACGCGTACTGCACGGACGCCGTCTCGGGCGAACTGGTCGCCCCCGAATCCGGTGTCGACTACTGCGCCGCACCCGACCTCGAAGCCGACGAGCCCGAAGGAGGCCACACCCACTGAACGCCCTAGGGGCGCCCCACCACATCGGTGGGACGCCCCTCGGAGACAACGGAACCGTACGGCTACTCGCCGGACAGCACCGCCTGAGCGGCCTTGCGGGCCTCCTCGGCGGTGTCCGCGGCACGCGCCGCCGAAGCGGCACGCTCGCACTGCGCCAGCGTGTACTTGCCGAGCGTCGCACGCACGTAAGGAATGGACGCCGAACCCATCGAGAGAGAGGTGACACCCAGACCGGTCAGCACACAGGCCAGCAGCGGATCCGACGCGGCCTCACCGCAGACGCCACAGCTCTTGCCCTCGGCCTTCGCCGCCTCGGCGGACAGCGCGACCAGGTCGAGCAGCGCGGGCTGCCACGGGTCCTGGAGCCGGGACACGGCGCCCACCTGACGGTCGGCGGCGAACGCGTACTGCGCCAGGTCGTTGGTGCCAAGGGACAGGAACTCGACCTCCTGGAGGATCGAGCGCGCCCGCAGCGCGGCCGACGGGATCTCCACCATCGCGCCGAACTTCGCCTGCAGCCCCGCCTCGCGGCACGCGTCCGCGAACGCCTTGGCGTCGGTGCGGTCCGCGACCATCGGCGCCATGACCTCGAGGTACACGGGCAGCCCCTCGGCGGCCTTGGCCAGCGCGGTCAGCTGCGTCCGCAGCACCTCGGGGTGGTCGAGCAGCGACCGCAGCCCACGCACGCCGAGCGCCGGGTTCGGCTCGTCGGCCGGGGTCAGGAAGTCCAGCGGCTTGTCGGCGCCGGCATCCAGCACACGCACGACGACACGGCCCTCGGGGAAGGCCTCCAGCACCTTGCGGTACGCCTCGACCTGCTTCTCCTCGGACGGCGCCTTCGTGCTGTCGTCCAGGAACAGGAACTCGGTGCGGAACAGGCCGACACCCTCGGCACCCGCCTCGACGGCCGCCGGCACATCGGCGGGACCGCCGACGTTGGCGAGCAGCGGCACCTTGTGCCCGTCGGACGTGGCGCCCGGCCCGGTCGACGCGGCGAGCGCGGCCTTGCGCTCGGCGGCGGCGGCCTCGAGCTGCTCCCGCTTCTCCGCACTCGGGTCCACGAAGATCTCACCGGTGCTGCCGTCGACGGCGACGACCGTGCCCTCGGCGAGCTCACCGGCACCCGGGAGCGCGACGACGGCCGGTACCCCGAGCGCACGCGCGAGGATCGCGCTGTGGCTGGTGGGCCCGCCCTCTTCGGTGACGAAGCCGAGCACCAGAGCCGGGTCGAGCAGCGCGGTGTCCGCGGGCGCGAGGTCCCGCGCGATCAGGACGTACGGCTGGTCGCTGTCCGGCACACCCGGCATCGGAACGCCCAGCAGCCGCGCGACGATGCGGTTCCGCACGTCGTCGAGGTCAGCCACCCGGCCCGCCATGTACTCACCGGCACCGGCCAGCAGTTCGCGGTAGTGGGAGAACGCGTCGTAGACGGCGCGCTCGGCCGTGCTGCCGACCGTCACGCGACGGTCGACGTCGGACATGAGCTCCGGGTCCTGGGCGATCATGGCCTGCGCCTCGAGCACCGCCTGGGCCTCGCCGCCGGCCAGATTGCCGCGTGCAATCAGGTCGGCCGCCACAGCTTCCACGGCCTGGCGAGCGCGCCCCTGTTCGCGCTCGGCCTCCTCCGCGGGAATCTGCTTGGCCGGCGGCTCGAGCACCGCCGTTCCCATGTGCCGAACCTCGCCGATCGCCACACCGTGGCTCACGCCGACGCCTCGCAGCGTTGTCTCCATTTCACCCGTCTCCGATAGTGCGACGGGCCCAGCCGCCGCGGTGGTTGTCCTGCCTGCCGTCAGCGACGGCGATGACGTCACTGCCAGCTGAAGAGAGCGTCGCCGGCCTTCACGTCGCCCGCCTCTACGAGGTCGGAGAGGGACTCGGCCGTGGCCTCGAGCGCCACGATCGGGCACACCGGGGACTTGCCGGCGGCCTCGACGGCGGCCGGGTCCCAGCGCACGACGGCCTGGCCGCGCTGTACGGTGTCGCCCTTGTTGACGAGCAGCTCGAAGCCCTCGCCGTTGAGCTGAACGGTGTCGATGCCGAGGTGCGTCAGCACGCCGTGACCCTGATCGTCGACCACCACGAAGGCGTGGGGGTGCAGAGAGACGACGATGCCGTCCACGGGAGAGACGGCCTCGGAGGCCTCACGCACAGGATCGATGGCCGTGCCAGGCCCGACCATCGCGCCGGAGAACACGGGATCGGGTACAGCAGAGAGCCCAATGGCGCGTCCTGCAAGCGGGGACGAAACGCTGGTCATGGCAAGCCTCCCAGGGGGTGGAGATTCAGGGTCGCCGTCACTGCCTGTCCTGGACGGCGCACTGTTCAGAAGGGTAAGTCATAAGAAGTCCCGGTTCCGCACGAGAGGTCCCGGTTGGCGGACGTAGAGACAGTGCACAAACGATTTGCGCCCGCCGGGGACCCGATGTAGAGTCGGTCTTCCGCTTGAGGCCGTGGGACGCAGAACAGCGTCCGGTCTCCGGCGGCATCCTTCAGATCAGATCCTATCTCTGGGTCCGGTTCCGCATGTCTGCGGTGACTGTGGTCAGAGAGTCGAATGAGACCTGATAAAGTCGGAGCAGCCGAAAGGCAAAGGCCCTCCAACGGCCACCGGAAATGAAATCCGAACCGGGAACGGAACGGAAAACGGATCTGGTAGGGTTGGAAACACGAAATACCGAAGGGAAGCGCCCGGAGGAAAGCCCGAGAGGGTGAGTACAAAGGAAGCGTCCGTTCCTTGAGAACTCAACAGCGTGCCAAAAGTCAACGCC
>NZ_JBFAWC010000031.1:0-76242 GCF_040680155.1 Streptomyces sp. NPDC052114
AGATCTGGAAGCCCGGTAACGGGTGGAGGTGACTGGTACTAATAGGCCGAGGGCTTGTCCTCAGTTGCTCGCGTCCACTGTGTTGGTTCTGAAACAACGAACAGTTGTGTCGGCTGAACAGCGTCACTACTTAATTGAAGAGTGTGCTTGTTCGCTGCCCTGTTTGAGATCCGGCCGATCTTGATCTGCTGGATATTTCATAGGGTTTCGGTGGTCATAGCGTGAGGGAAACGCCCGGTTACATTCCGAACCCGGAAGCTAAGCCTCAAAGCGCCGATGGTACTGCAGGGGGGACCCTGTGGGAGAGTAGGACGCCGCCGAACAATTTTTGGAGGACCCCTGGTCCCAGCGTTCACGCTGGGACCAGGGGTCCTTTTGTTTTTTGCCGAAGCGCGCCGGCACCCATGCTGCGCAAGAATGACTGCGGTACCGAAGACTAGGAGTCACCGATGTCCACCAACTCTCCCGACGAGCGTCCGGAGCGCGAGCAGCGCCGCCGGGACGGTGGTGACCGGGGCGGATACCGCGGGGCTCCTCGCCGCGACAACGACCGCGGTGGTTACCGCGGGCGTGACGACCGCCGCGACGACAACCGCGGCGGAGGCTACCGGGGTCGCGACGACCGCCGTGACGGCGGCGACCGTGACCGTGGTGGGCGTCCGCCGTTCCGTCGCGACGACCGGTCCGGCGCACCGCGTCGTGACGACCGTCGTGACAACGACCGCGGTGGCTTCCGCAGGGACGATGACCGGCCCGCCTTCCGCCGGGACGACCGCCGTGACGACCGCGACCGCGGCGGATTCCGCCGCGACGACAACCGTGGTGGTGGCGGCTTCCGCGGGCGCGACGACCGCCGCGACGACCGCCGTGACAACGACCGCGGTGGCTTCCGCCGTGATGACAACCGTGGTGGTGGTTACCGGGGTCGTGACGACCGGCGCGACGGTGACCGTGGTGGGTTCCGTCGTGACGACGACCGTGGTGGGTTCCGCCGTGATGACCGCCGTGACGACCGGCGCGATGACCGCCGTGACGGTGACCGCGGTGGCTTCCGGGGTCGCGATGACCGGCGCGATGACAACCGTGGTGGCGGCGGGTTCCGTGGGCGCGACGACCGTGAGGGCGGGCGTCCTCCCTTCCGTCGTGACGACCGGTCCGGTGGGCCGCGTCGTGATGACCGCCGTGATGACCGCCGTGACGATCGGCGCGACGACCGCCGTGACAACGACCGCGGTGGCTTCCGCCGTGATGACAACCGTGGTGGTGGTTACCGGGGTCGTGACGACCGGCGCGACGGTGACCGTGGTGGGTTCCGTCGTGACGACGACCGTGGTGGGTTCCGCCGTGATGACCGCCGTGACGACCGGCGCGATGACCGCCGTGACGGTGACCGCGGTGGCTTCCGGGGTCGCGATGACCGGCGCGATGACAACCGTGGTGGCGGCGGGTTCCGTGGGCGCGACGACCGCGGGCGCGGGCCGCGTCGGGACGACCGGGGCGGGCGGCCCGGCGGGTTCCGCGGGCGGGACGACCGGCGTGACGGCGACCGTGGCGGGTACCGCGGCGGACGCGACGACCGCGACCGTGACCGCGAGCCCATCAAGCGGCTGCCGATCCCGGAGGACGTCACCGGGTACGAGATCGACAAGGACGTACAGCAGGAGCTGCAGAGCCTTCCCAAGGGTCTGGCCGAGGACGTCGCCAAGAACCTGGTGATGGTCGCCAAGCTGATCGACGAGGAGCCCGAGCAGGCGTACGCCTACTCGAAGGTCGCCCTGCGGCTCGCCTCCAGGGTCGCCGCCGTGCGTGAGGCCGCCGGCTTCGCCGCGTACGCGAACCAGAAGTACAGCGAGGCCCTCGCCGAGTTCCGTGCCGCGCGCCGGATGACCGGCAGCGTCGAGCTGTGGCCCGTCATGGCGGACTGCGAGCGCGGGCTCGGCCGGCCCGAGAAGGCCCTTGAGATGGCCGGTGCGCCCGAGGTGCAGAAGCTGGACAAGGCGGGGCAGGTCGAGATGCGGCTCGTCGCCGCCGGGGCCCGCCGCGACATGGACCAGGTGGACGCCGCCATCGTCACCCTCCAGAGCCCCGAGCTGGCCTCGAACTCCGTGCAGCCCTGGACCGCGCGGCTGCGGTACGCGTACGCCGACGCGCTGCTGGCGGCGGGCCGCGAGGACGAGGCGCGCGAGTGGTTCGCGAAGGTCGTCGAGTCCGACAAGGACGGCAGCACCGACGCCTCCGACCGGCTCGCCGAGCTGGACGGCGTCGAGTTCGTCGACGCTCTGGTGGACGACGAGGACGAGGAGAAGGCTCTCGCGCCGGTGGCCTCGGACGAGGACGCCGATGCCGACGAGGACGTCGACGCCGACCTGGACGCGGACGAGCGCAAGGACGCGGACGAGCGCTGATCGCTGAGATCGCCGAGTCATCGGCACGCGGAAGACGGAACGGGCGGCTCCCTGGAGGGGGCCGCCCGTTCCCGCGTATGCGGAGGGAAGGAAGGATCAGAAGGAGAGGTCGCGCAGCACCAGGCCCGTGGCGGGCTTGGGGCCGAAGGACGTCGACTTGCGGGGCATCGTGACGCCCTGCTGGGCCAGCTCGCGCACGACCTCCTCGCGGACCGGGTGCATCAGGACCGCCGTGCCGCCGTCGCGCTCCGCCTTCTCGACGGTCGCCGCCGTGTCGTGGATGTACGCGATGTGGTCCGGGGTGTCGGGGATCCGCCAGACGTGGTCGAGCAGGGTGGCGTGCAGGACCGTCGCGTCCAGGGTGCGCCAGGCCTCGGGGTACTCGCCCGGGATCGTACGGTCGAGGAGGGCCTGGGAGGGGCGGTCCACGAGGTGGAAGGAGCCGTCGCCGACGAGGACGAAGGCGTTGCCCTTGGCGGCGGCCTCGGCCAGGGCGTCCAGCGCGTGGTCGAGCGGGCCCTCGACGGTGCGTACGCGGAAGGAGTCGCCGAGGGCCGCGAGCGCGTCGGCGACCGGCAGCCGGTGCAGATAGCGGTGGATGGCGCGGACCCGCAGCGGATAGCGGGCGGTGTCCACCAGCAGGACCAGGCCGTAGTCCCAGGCGCTGGGGGAGGGGTGCTCGGCGCGCACGCGCAGGTTGGTCGCCCAGCGGTGGTGGCCGTCGGCGATCAGGGCCTGGTGGCGGGAGAGATCTGACTGGATCTCGGCGAGCTCCGCGGGATCCGTCACGGACCACAGGCGGTGGTGGAAGCCGTCCTCGGTGGTGGTCGACAGGAGGGGCTCGCGCCGGACGGTCCGTTCGAGCACGGACCCCGCGCCGGTGGGCTCGGCCTCGCTGTCGGTGCGGTACGTCAGGAGCAGCGGCTCCAGGTTGGCGGAGGTCGCGCGCATCAGGGCGGCGCGGTCCTCGACGACGTGGGGCATGACGTCCTCGTGGGGCAGGACGACGCCGTCCTCGGCCGGTGAGAGGCGGAGCGCGCCGATGATGCCGCGCTGGAGGATGTCGCTGTTGCGCTGTTCGTATACGTAGAGACTGGGCTCGGCGTCGGGGGCGAGGATGCCCTCGGCGAGCCAGCTGTGCAGGGTGTCCGCGGCCTGTTGGTTGCGGGCGGCCGGGGTCGTGGCCTGCGGGAGGATCAGCCGGACGATGTTGTGCGGGTCGGCGGACTCCAGGTGGAGGAGCCCGTCGGGGCGGACGACCACGTCGTACGGGGGCGACGTCACGGCGGCGAGGCTGCCCACCCGCTCGGGGATGTAGCGCACCCCCCGGAAGGGGATCAGGTCGAGGCCGTGGGCGTCCGTGTGACCCGCTGTATTCATTGGGGCATCGTATGTGTGCGAGCCGTGTAGGCGATGATCGGGGGGTGAGATCGAGCGAGGAGAGATGTGTAATGAGCCAGACCGCGGACCCCAGTGCAGGTCGGAGCGTCCGGACGTGTCCGGGGGCCGGTGCGCGGGCGCTGAGCGAGGCCTATGACACGGCTCTGCTGGATCTGGACGGGGTGGTGTACGCGGGCGGGCAGGCCATCGCGCACGCCGTCGACTCGCTCGCGAGCGCGCGGGCGGGCGGCATGCATCTCGCGTACGTGACGAACAACGCGCTGCGCACGCCGGACACGGTGGCGGAGCATCTGACGGAGCTCGGGATCCCGACCGGCGCCGCGGACGTGATCACGTCGGCGCAGGCGGCGGCGCGCCTGGTCAGTGAGCAAGTGCCCGCGGGGGCGCGGGTGTTGGTGATCGGCGGCGAGGGGCTGCGGGTCGCGTTGCGCGAGCGGGGTCTTGAGCCGGTGGATTCGGCGGACGACGATCCGGCTGCGGTCGTGCAGGGGTACGGCGGTCCCGACATGGCGTGGGGCCGGTTCGCGGAGGCCTGTTACGCGATCGCGCGCGGGGTGCCGTGGTTCGCGTCGAACACGGACCTGACGATTCCGAGCGGGCGGGGCATCGCGCCGGGCAACGGCGCGGCCGTCGAGGTCGTACGCATCGCGACGGGCGCCGAGCCGCAGGTGGCGGGCAAGCCGCTGCCCCCGATGCACCGCGAGACGATCCTGCGGACGGGTGCGCGGCGGCCGTTGGTGGTGGGCGACCGGCTCGACACGGACATCGAGGGGGCGTTCAACGGCGGGGTGGACTCGCTGCTCGTCCTGACCGGTGTCACCGACGGCGCGCAGCTGCTGGCCGCACCGCCCGAGCACCGGCCGACGTACGTGGACGCGGATCTGCGCGGGATGCTCACCGGGCAACCCGAAGTCACCGCCGTGGACGGCGGGTTCGGCTGTGGCGGGTGGACCGCTTCGGTGCGGGGCGGTGCGCTCGCGCTGGACGGCGAGGGCGAGGCCATGGACGGGCTGCGGGCGCTGTGCGCCGCGGCCTGGACCGATGCCGGGGACGGGGTCTGCACGCTGGACGCGGACAAGGCGCTGGCACGGCTCGGGGTGTGAGGACGGGGCGGGCGGGGGCGCCGGTTCAGGCGCTCTCGTTGCGTTCGATCAGTTCGTCGGTGGTGGTGTGCTTGCGCCAGTAGCCGGAGAACGTGACGCGCTTCCGGTCGATGCCGCGGTCGCCGACGAGGTGGCGGCGGACGGCCTTGACGGTCGCGGACTCGCCGGCGACCCAGGCGTAGGGGGTGCCTTCGGGGAGGGCCGCGCCGCGGATCGCGTCCGTGGTGGCGCCCTCCTCGGTGAGCCAGTGGATCTCGGTGTCGGCCTTGGTGGGCAGGGGCTGGCGGTCGGCGAGGTCGTGGAGCTCGACCCAGACGCGGGTGGGGAGGCCGGGCGGCAGGATTTCGAGGATGTTGGCGACGGCGGGCAGCGCCGACTCGTCGGCGGTCAGGAGCAGCCAGTCGGTGTCGTGCGGCGGCCGGAAGTCGTACGCGCCGTTCTCCTCCTCGACGGGGGCGAGGACGCCGATGCGCGCGCCGGGCCGCGCGGTCCGTGCCCAGCTGGTGGCCGGGCCGTCGGTGGGGGAGGGGGCCGCGCCGTGGACGGCGAAGTCGACGGTCAGCTCGTCGGGGTCGCGGCGCAGGTCGCGGGTGGTGTACGTGCGCATGATGCCGCGTACCGCGGGGTCGAGGGCGCACCAGGCGGCGTACCAGTCGGTGGCGTCGCCGGTGTCGGTGTCCGGCATGACCGGGGAGTCCTGGCCCGGGTGCGGCAGGAAGATCTTGATGCGCTGGTCGCGGCCGGCCGTGGCCATGCGGGACAGGTCGGGGCCGCCCAGGGTGACGCGGATCATGGCGGGGGTGACGTGCTCGGTGCGCAGGACCCGGGCGTCGAAGAACTGGTAGGGGGATTCGGTCATCGCTTGAGCCTCTTCGACTTCTCGACGGCGGCGGCGAGCCGCTCGGGGGACGGGGCGTATCCGGCGTAGCTGTGGCGCTCCTCCATCTACCGGGGCATGGCCCGGTAGGCCCTGACGGCGGGGAGCGGGGACCGTCGAAGTGAACTAGGAGGGTAGGCTAACCTAACCTGGTGTTGGTCGACAGTCCCCCAGAACCCGGCGCGGAGACCGCTCCCGCGCCCCCCAAGCGCCGCGCGATACGCAGCATCGGGCTGCTCGCCGCTCTGGCGGTCCTGCTGCTCGTCTTCCTCACGAGCATCGCGGTCGGCGCCAAATCGATGTCCCTGGACCAGGTCTGGCACGGGCTGTTCCAGGACACGGGGACGTATGACGACGTCGTGGTCGGGGAGCGGCTCGCGCGCAGCCTGCTCGGACTGCTCGCCGGGGTCGCGCTCGGCCTGTCCGGCGCCGTCCTCCAGGCGCTCACCCGCAACCCGCTGGCCGACCCCGGACTGCTCGGCATCAACCTCGGCGCCTCGGCCGCGGTGGTCAGCGCGATCAGCTTCTTCGGCGTCACCTCGCTGAGCGGCTACGTGTGGTTCGCCTTCGTCGGCGCCCTCCTCGTCGGCCTGCTGCTCTACATCCTGGGCGGCGCGCGCGGCGCGACACCGGTGCGGCTCGCGCTGGCCGGCACGGCGATCAGCGCGGCGCTCTACGGCTATCTGCAGGCCGTCATGATCATGGACGGCGCCGCGCTCAACAAGATGCGCTTCTGGACGGTCGGTTCCCTGGCCTCCGCCAACATGGACACCATCAAGCAGGTGCTGCCCTTCCTCGTGATCGGCACCGTGATCGCGCTGGGCCTGGCCCGGCCGCTGAACGCCATGGCCATGGGCGACGACACCGCCCGCGCGCTCGGCGCCCGTCTGACGCGCACCCGCGCGCTGTCCATGGCCGCGGCGACGCTGCTGTGCGGGGCCGCGACCGCCGCCTGCGGGCCGATCGTGTTCGTCGGCCTGATGGTGCCGCACATCGTGCGCTCCTTCACCGGGCCCGACCTGCGCTGGATCCTGCCGTACGCGGCCGTCCTCTCGCCGGTGCTGCTGCTCGGTGCGGACGTCGTCGGGCGCGTGGTGGCGCGGCCCTCGGAGCTCCAGGTGGGCATCGTGACCGCGGTCATCGGCGCGCCGGTCTTCATCCTTCTCGTCCGGCGGCGGAAGGTGGCCCAGCTGTGAAGGCGATCCGCACCCGGGGCGGCCTCTCCGTCCGCCTCGACGTCCGCACGGCCGTCGTCGTGACCCTGCTCGCCGTCGCCGCGCTCGTCGCGAGCGTCGTCCTCATCGGCACCGGCGACTTCGAGATCCCGGCCGCCGACGTCCTGCGCACCCTGCTCGGCAACGGCGACGCGGGCCAGGAGTTCATCATCAACGAACTGCGCCTGCCGCGGGTCCTGGTCGGCCTGCTGGTCGGCGCGGCCCTCGGCCTCGGCGGCGCGCTCTTCCAGTCCATCGCCCGCAACCCGCTGGGCAGCCCGGACGTGCTCGGCCTCGGCCAGGGCTCGACCGCCGGGGCGCTCGGCATGATCGTCCTGTTCCAGGGCAGCGCGCTCCAGGTCGCGGCAGGCGCCCTCGTCGGCGGCCTGGTCACCGGCCTCGCCATCTATCTGCTCGCCTGGAAGCGCGGTGTGCACGGCTACCGCCTCGTCCTGGTCGGCATCGGCGTCTCCGCGTTCATGACGGCGATCAACGGCTATCTGCTCACCAAGGCGGACTTCGTCGACGCCGCCCGCGCGGTGGTCTGGATGACCGGTTCCCTCAACGGCCGGGACTGGGAACAGGTCTGGCCGCTGCTCGTGCTCTGCGCCGTCCTCGTGCCCGTCGTGCTCGTGTACGGGCGGTCGCTGCGGATGCTGGAGATGGGCGACGACGTCGCGAACTCGCTGGGCGTACGCGTGGAGCGCACCCGCTTCGTCCTGCTGGTCGCCTCCGTGCTGCTCACCGCTGCCGCCACCGCCGCCGCGGGCCCCGTCAGCTTCGTCGCGCTCACCGCGCCGCAGCTGGCGCGCCGCCTCACGCGCTCCCCGGGACCCAACCTGATGCCCGCGATGTTCATGGGCGCCACGCTCCTGGTCGTCGCCGACTGGGCCTCGCAGCGGGCCTTCGGCGCGGACCAGCTGCCGGTCGGCGTCGTCACCGGCGTGCTCGGCGGCGGCTATCTGCTGTGGCTGCTCGTCACCCAGCGCAAGGCGGGGCGGATATGAGTCCCCGCCGCGAACCCGTACCACCCCACGACCAGGAGCGTGCTGCTGTGAACCGGCTCATCGCCGACGACGTCACCCTCGGCTATGACCAGCGCGTCATCGCGTCGAAGCTGTCCGTCGAGATCCCCGACAACTCCTTCACCGTGATCGTGGGCCCCAACGCCTGCGGCAAGTCCACGCTGCTGCGCGCCCTGTCGCGGATGCTCAAGCCGTCCGCCGGGCGGGTGCTGCTCGACGGGAACGTCATCCAGTCGATGCCGGCGAAGAAGGTCGCCAAGACGCTGGGCCTGCTGCCGCAGTCGTCCGTCGCGCCCGACGGCATCACGGTCGGCGACCTGGTCGCGCGCGGCCGCTACCCCCACCAGGGCCTGCTGCGGCAGTGGTCGCCGGAGGACGAGCGGATCGTGAACGAGTCGATGGAGGCGACGGGCGTGCGCGAGCTCGCCGAGCGCTACGTCGACGAGCTCTCCGGCGGGCAGCGCCAGCGCGTGTGGATCGCGATGGCGCTCGCCCAGCAGACGCCGCTGCTCCTCCTCGACGAGCCGACGACGTTCCTCGACATCCAGCACCAGCTCGACGTCCTCGACCTGTGCGCCGAGCTCCACGAGGAGCAGGGGCGCACGCTGGTGGCCGTCCTGCACGACCTGAACCACGCGGCCCGCTACGCCACGCACCTCATCGCCCTGCGCGACGGCGCGGTGATCGCCGAGGGCGCGCCCTCCGACATCGTCACGGCGGAGCTGGTCAAGGAGACCTTCGGGATCGACTGCCGGATCATCGAGGACCCGGAGACGGGGACGCCGCTGGTGATCCCGGCGGGGCGCTCGGGGCGGGGCCGGTCCGCGGGCGGAGCGACCGATGCGGCGAGCGGAGCGGCCAAAGCAGCGATCTGAGCGGCTAGAGCAGCGATCTGAGCTTCAGCAGGTCCCGGAAGCCCGCCTCCAGCCTGACCCGGCCGGAGCCCCACGCCTTCGCGAAGTTGAGCTCGCCCGCCACCATGGCGACCAGGTCGTCGCCCGTCATCGCAAGACGGATCTCGGCCCTCTCGCGGGGCGGGCCCGGGCGGCTGTCGTGCACCGCGATCCGGCCGTTCTCCAGACGCCCCGTGAAGGTGGCGTCGAGGTCGGTGACGTGGCAGCTCAGCGAGCGGTTCAGGGCAGCGGCGCTGCGCACGTCGCCGTCGGCCGACGCGAGGTTGTCCGAGAGTCTGTCGAGTGCGGTACGGCACTCCGCCATGGTCGCCATCGTGATCGACGGTACCCCAGCGCTTCGGGGTAGCGTCGTGCCATGAGCGACTCTTACGCGGGCCCCGAAGAGGGGGAGGCGGTGGAGCCGGAGCCTCAGGTTCCGGGCGAACCGTCGTACGACCCCGCCGCCCCCGCGCCCCTGGGCGTCGAGCGCACGCCCACCGGAAACGCCGAGGTGGACGAGCGTCTCGCCCGGCTCGGCGACGCCGACCACCTCGCCACGGACGGCCACGTCGAGGTGTACGAGGATGTACACCAGGGCCTGCGCGACGTGCTGACCGCGCTCGACGCACGCCCCGGCCCGCCGGCCCCCGCCGCGGCCCCCACACCTTCGTACAACAGGAGCTGAACCGAACGTGGCAGGAGTGGCACGACGCCGCCTCGACGCCGAGCTGGTCCGCAGGAAGCTCGCGCGTTCGCGCGAGCACGCGAGCCAGCTGATCGCCGCAGGCCGGGTCACGGTCGGCAAGACCGTCGCGACCAAGCCCGCGACGCAGGTCGAGACGGCCGCCGCGATCGTGGTCTCGCAGGACGACGGCGACCCCGACTACGTCTCGCGCGGCGGGCACAAGCTCGCGGGCGCCTTCGCCGCCTTCGTGCCGCAGGGCCTGGTCGTGGAGAAGCGGCGCGCGCTCGACGCGGGCGCGTCCACCGGCGGCTTCACTGATGTGCTGCTGCGCGCCGGCGCCGCTCACGTCGTCGCCGTCGACGTCGGCTACGGCCAGCTCGCCTGGTCGCTGCAGAGCGACGACCGGGTCACCGTGAAGGACCGTACGAACGTACGCGAGTTGACGCTCGACGCCATCGACGGCATCCCCGTCGACCTGGTCGTCGGAGACCTCTCCTTCATCCCGCTCGGCCTGGTGCTGCCCGCCCTCGTGCGGTGCGCCGCCCCCGACGCCGACCTGGTGCTCATGGTCAAGCCGCAGTTCGAGGTCGGCAAGGAGCGGCTCGGCAGCGGCGGCGTGGTGCGCAGCGCCGCACTGCGGGCCGAGGCCGTGTGCGGCGTCGCGCGCCAGGCGTGGGGGCTCGGCCTCGGGGTGCGCGGGGTGACCGCGAGCCCGCTGCCAGGGCCTTCCGGAAATGTCGAGTACTTTCTGTGGCTGCGCGCCGGGGCCGATGAGCTGGACCCGGCGGACGTTGACCGTGCCGTGGCGGAGGGGCCCCGTTGACCCAGACCCGAGTGACCCAGACCCGAGCTCGTACCGTCTTCCTGCTCGCGCACACCGGACGGCCCGCGGCCATCCGCAGCGCCGAACTCGTCGTCCAGGGGCTGCTGCGCAGCGGCCTCGGCGTGCGGGTCCTGGCGGCGGAGGCCGCTGATCTGCCGCTCCCCGACGAGGTCGAGACGGTCAAGGAGGCCACGGCCGAGTGCATCGACGACTGCGAGTTGATCGTCGTCCTCGGCGGTGACGGGACGCTGCTGCGCGGTGCGGAGTTCGCGCGGGCCTCCGGGGTGCCGATGCTCGGGGTCAACCTCGGGCGCGTGGGCTTCCTCGCGGAGGCGGAGCGCGACGACCTCGACAAGGTCGTCGACCGGGTGGTCACCAAGGCGTACGAGGTCGAGGAGCGCATGACGATCGACGTCGTCGTGCACCGCAACGGCGATGTCGTGCACCGGGACTGGGCGCTGAACGAGGCGGCCGTGCAGAAGGTGTCGCCCGAGCGGATGCTGGAGGTCGTCCTGGAGATCGACGGGCGGCCGGTCACCGGCTTCGGCTGCGACGGCATCGTGTGCGCGACGCCGACCGGCTCGACGGCGTACGCGTTCTCGGCGGGCGGGCCCGTGGTGTGGCCGGAGGTCGAGGCGCTGCTGATGGTGCCGATCAGCGCCCACGCCCTGTTCGCCAAGCCGCTGGTGACCTCCCCGGACACCGTGCTCGCCGTTGAGGTCCAGCCGCAGGCCCCCAACGGGGTGCTGTGGTGCGACGGGCGGCGGACCCTGGAACTGCCCTCCGGCGCCCGTGTGGAGGTGCGCAGGGGCGAGGTGCCGGTGCGACTCGCGCGGCTGCACCACGCGTCGTTCACGGACCGGCTCGTCGCCAAGTTCGCGCTGCCGGTGTCGGGGTGGCGGGGCGCGCCGCACTGACCTCGTGGGGCGTGGCGCGTCGTGCTGATCTCCTGGGGCGCGGCGCGTCGTGCTGATCTCCTGGGCTACGTCGCGCCGACCACGGAGATCGCGCGCCTGCGCATGACGGCGCGCACCGGCAGGCCGGTGGCCAGCAGCGTCAGGAGCAGGGTGCCCGTCGCCACGCCGGTCGGCACGGGCCAGGGCAGGTACGGCAGCGCGCTGCCGAAGGCCGTGCTCAGGATGGGCGCCAGCGTGCCCAGCGCGATGGCGGTGCCGAGCAGCAGCGCCGTGCCCGCCACGACCACGGCCTCCCAGGCCGCCATCGCCCGTACCTGCGCCCGCTGGCTGCCCACGACCCGCAGCAGCGCGACGTCGCGGCGACGCTCGAAGGAGATCATCGCGAGGGTGTTCGCCGCGGCGATGGCGGCGAAGCCCGCGTACAGCCCCGTGCCCACGTAGTCGAGCCAGACCTCGCCCGTGCTGCCCGCCGAACCGGTGTGGTGCCGGGCCGTCGTATGCATGCCGATCTTGGTGAGTCCGAAGCCGACGACCAGGACGAGGGGGACGACCGCGGCGGAGAAGCGGCGGGGCTGCGAGCGGACGTTGAGCATCGCGAGGCGCGCGCTCGGGCCGAACCGGCCGACCAGCGCGGACACCAGCCAGGCCGCGGGCCCGATGATGCGCGGCCCGAGCAGCCCGGCGCCGGCGCAGAACAGGATGAGGACGAGGAACGCCCCCTCGCTCGCCTCGTCCGCGGGCTGCCGCGACAGGAGCACCGAGACGACGCACGCCCCCGCGACCGCGAGCACGCCCAGCGGCGCCCGCAGGACGCCGAGCCCGCGCCGTCCCGTCGCCGCCTCGGACAGGGCGCGGGCCGGGCGCAGCAGCGAGAAGCGCAGCGCCGACAGGAGGGCGGCCAGGGTCGTCGTCACCACGGCCACGCCGAGGCACACCGGCAGGGCGAGCCAGCTGAAGCGGAAGCCCGCCTCGGCGGGCAGCAGCCCGTGCTCCACCATCCCCGCGTGCCACCAGCGGGCGCCGAGGCCGCCGAGGAAGAATCCCGCGAGGGCCGCGGGGATCGAGGCCGCCAGCGCCTGGACGGCGACCGCACGGCGGATCTGGCGGGGCTTGGCGCCGATGGAGCGGACCATGGCGAGCTCGCGGTGCTGCTGGGCGACGGCCGTGCCCATCGTCGAGACGACCACGAAGATCGACATATAGACAGAACCGATCAGGAGGACGACGGCCATGTCGCCGACGCCGTTCTCCGTGATCTGCCTGCGGGCCGCCGCGGAGAGCCCGTCGGGGCGGTCCGCGCTCGTCGTGCCGAGCATCATCGTCGAGGCGCTCACCACGGTCGCCGCGAAGAGCGCGGCCACCGCCGTGCCCGCGAACGCCGGTCGGTGCGCCCGCAGCGCCGCCTGTGCCAGTCCTGTTGCCATGTGGATCATGGTGCGCCGGGGGAGCGGCGGGATACGAGGGGGCGGGCCGGTGGATCTTGCTGGGGCGGGCCGGACGGATCACGGTGGGGACAACCCCACCCCCGCGAGTGACAGCGGTGTCAGAAGCGCCGTCTCGACCTGCGCCTTCGCCAAAGGGGCCCGGGGCCCGTCGCACACCGGGCCCCTGACCTCGTAAGGTCTTGTTCCGTGTTGGAGGAGATGCGGATACGGTCGCTCGGAGTCATCGACGACGCGGTCGTCGAGCTGTCGCCAGGTTTCACCGCCGTGACGGGCGAGACCGGTGCGGGCAAGACGATGGTGGTCACCAGCCTTGGCCTGCTGCTCGGCGGGCGCGCGGATCCCGCCCTGGTGCGGATCGGCGCGAAGTCGGCGGTGGTGGAGGGGCGCGTCAGCGTGCCCGCGGACGCCTCGGCGGCCGTGCGCGCGGAGGAGGCGGGCGCCGAACTCGACGACGGGGCGCTGCTGATCAGCCGTACCGTCTCGGCGGAAGGGCGCTCGCGCGCGCATCTCGGCGGGCGTTCCGTGCCGGTGGGACTGCTCTCCGAACTCGCCGACGACCTCGTCGCCGTGCACGGCCAGACCGACCAGCAGGGCCTGCTCAAGCCCGCCCGGCAGCGCGGCGCCCTCGACCGGTACGCGGGCGACGCGGTCGCCGTGCCGCTCGCCAAGTACACGGCCGCCTATCGCCGGCTGCGGGCCGTCACCGTCGAGGTCGAGGAGATCACCACGCGCGCGCGTGAGCGGGCGCAGGAAGCGGATCTGCTGCGCTTCGGCCTGGAGGAGATCGCGGGCGTCGAGCCGCGCGCGGGGGAGGACGTCGAGCTCGCCGCCGAGGCCGAGCGGCTCGGCCACGCCGAGGCCCTCGCCTCCGCCGCCACGTCCGCGCACGCGGCCCTCGCCGGCAACCCCGAGGACCCCGAGGGCGTCGACGCCTCGACGCTCGTCGCGGGCGCCTCCCGCGCCCTTGAGGCCGTACGGTCCCACGACCCGGCCCTGTCCGCGCTCGCCGACCGCCTCGGGGAGATCGGCATCCTGCTCGGGGACGTGGCGGGCGAGCTCGCCGGGTACGCCGACGACCTCGACGCCGACCCGCTGCGGCTCGCCGCGGTCGAGGAGCGGCGGGCCGCGCTGACGCAGCTCACCCGGAAGTACGGCGCCGACATCGACGCCGTGCTCGCCTGGGCGGAGGAGGGCGCGGCACGGCTCACCGAACTCGACGGCGACGACGACCGGCTGGCCGAGCTGACCGGGGAGCGCGACGCGCTGCGGGCCGAACTCGCCGGGCTCGCGCAGGCGTTGACCGAGGCGCGCCAGGAGGCGGCCTCGCGGTTCGCGGCGGCGGTGACCGAGGAGCTGGCCTCGCTCGCGATGCCGCACGCCCGCGTCTCGATCGCCATCAGCTGTACGGAGGTTCCCGAGGGCGGGGACGGGGTCGAGGTCGGCGGGCGTACGGTCGCGTACGGGCCCGCGGGCGTCGACGAGGTCGAGCTGCTGCTCGCCCCGCATCCGGGGGCGCCGCCCCGGCCGATCGCCAAGGGGGCCTCGGGCGGTGAGCTGTCGCGCGTGATGCTCGCCGTCGAGGTGGTCTTCGCGGGGACGGACCCCGTGCCGACGTACCTCTTCGACGAGGTCGACGCGGGCGTCGGCGGCAAGGCGGCGGTCGAGATCGGGCGCCGGCTCGCGCGCCTCGCCAAGTCGGCGCAGGTCGTGGTCGTCACGCACCTGCCGCAGGTCGCGGCGTTCGCGGACCGTCAGCTGCTGGTCGAGAAGACGAACGACGGCATGGTGACGCGGTCCGGGGTCCAGGTCCTGGAGGGCGAGGACCGGGTGCGGGAGCTGTCGCGGATGCTGGCGGGCCAGGAGGACTCGGAGACGGCGCGGGCCCATGCGGAGGAGCTGTTGGCTACGGCTCGGGGGGACGGGTAGCGGGCGGGGCGCCTTGGGCGGTGCGCTGTTCGTCCGTCTGGGGGGCGGGCATCGTTGGCGCCCGCGCCTTGGGCGGGCGTCTGCGCGGTTGCTTCGTCGGTGGGGCGGGGCCGCGGGGGTATGTGCGTACTCGCCATCCCTGCGCCCCGCCCCAAGTCCAAAGACGCCATCGCCCGCTCAGTGCTCCGTTCGCACATACCCCCACGTCCCCTCGGGCCGGTCGGGCGCGTGCGGCCCGGTGCGCCCGCGCCGCGGTGGGCGGGACCGTGCCGCTCCGCTGTGGGCAGGCGTTCCGCAAGGCGGAACGGGTGGGCACAGCCCACGGTGCCGGGTGGCGATCAAGGAGGCGCCCGCCCCGGTGCAGGCGGGCACACCCCCGGTGCGGGGCAGCGATGACCGTGGCTCCAGGCCCGGTGCGGGCGGGCGGCGGCCACGGGGAGGGGCGTGGTTCCTGAGGCGCCCGCCACGGCAACGTACGAAAGGAAGACGGCGTACAAACCTCGCAAGGCTCACCCGGTTGGGTGATCCCGGTCGCGGAGTTGCCCATTCAAATACGGAAGTGACCTTTCGGCGGTGCCGGAACGCCCGTGCGGACTGGCATCCTTGGCGCAGCATCTGCCCGAGACCCGTCCGAGCACCGACCGACGCATACCCAGGAGCCCCGGCCACGTGAGCCACGTGAGCAGCCACTCGCCGCACGGACAGACGCCGCTGCACACCGTCCAGGTCCTCGGCGGCGGCAGCGCGGGCAGCAGCGCGCACGTCCGATCGCTGGCCGCGGGCCTCGCCGCCCGGGGCGTGCGGGTCACCGTGTGCGCCCCCGAAGAGGCCGCCCGTGCCTACGACTTCACCGGCACCGGCGCCCGGCACGTCCCCGTGCCCCGCAGCGGCGACCCCGCCTCCGTGGCCGCGCTCCGCGCCGCCTGCGCCGACGCCGACCTCGTCCACGCGCACGGACTGCACGCCGCCCTGCGCGCCTCCGTCGCCCTCACCGGGCGCCGTACCCCCCTCGTCGTCACCTGGCACACCCGCGCGCACGCGGAGGGCGCCCGCGCCCGCGTCCTGCACCTCCTGGAGCGGCGGGTCGCCAAGGCCGCCGCCGTGGTCCTCGGCACCTCCTCCGACCTCGTCGACCGGGCCCGCAGCAGGGGAGCCCGCGACGCCCGCCTCGCGCCCGTCGCCCTGCCTGCGCCGCGCCACCAGGACACCGCCGAGGAACCCGACCGCCTCCTGCACAAGGCCCGCGCCGAACTCGGCGCCGTCGACCGCCCGTTGATCCTGGCCGTCGGCACCCTCGAACGGCACCGCGGCTACGACGTCCTCCTGGACGCCACGCGCGCGTGGCGCCACCTGGACCCGCTGCCCCTGCTCGTCGTCGCGGGCGAGGGTCCCGAACGGGCCGCCCTCCAGCACCGCATCGAGGACGAGCAGCTCCCCGCCCGCCTGGTGGGGCGCCGCGACGACGTGCCCGAACTCCTCGCGGCCGCCGACGTCGCCGTGCTGCCCAGCAGCTGGGAGTCCCGCTCCGTCCTCGCCCAGGAGGCCCTGCACGCGCGCGTGCCGCTCGTGGCGACCGCGGTCGGCGGCGTCCCCGAACTCGTCGGCGACGCGGCCGAACTCGTCCCCTACGGCGACGCGCACGCCCTCGCCATCGCCGTCGTACGCCTCCTCGCCGACCCCGTGCGCCGCGCCCAGCTCAAGGAGCAGGGGCAGGCCCAGGCCGCCACCTGGCCGACCGAGGACGAGACGGTCACCCAAGTCCTCAGCGTCTACGACGAGTTGACCCAGCCGCTGCCGTACAGCTGAGCTACGGCACGTGCCTGCGGGCCCGCAGCGCCAGGCTCAGCGCGAGCACCGTCTGCGGGTCGTCCAGGTCCGTCCCCAGGAGTTCGCTGATCCGGGCCAGGCGGTTGTACAGCGTCTGGCGGTTCAGGTGCAGCTCGCGCGCAGTCTCCGCCTTGCGGCCCGCGTGCGCCAGATACGTCTGCAGCGTCGGCAGCAGCGGCGGCTTGGCACGGTCGTCGTGGGCGCGCAGCGGGCCGATCGCGCGGTCCACGAACGCCGCCAGATCGGGGTGGTCGCGCAGCCGCCACAGCAGCAGGTCGATGTCCAGGCGCCGCGCGTCGTACCAGGGCCGGTCGGACAGGCCCTGCGCGGCCGTCGCCGTCTCCGCCGCGTGCCGCAGCCCCGCCGACGCCGCCGCCCAGCCGCCCGCGACCCCGACCACCACGACCGGCGGCTGCGCGCCGGGCCGCCGCATCCCGGCCCGCTCGACGCCCGCCCGCAGCGCCGCCGCGACCCGGTCGGCCACCGCGGTCCGCTCCGACTCCGACCGCAGGCCGAGCAGCAGCGGCACCCGGCCCTCCACGGGACGTACGCCGAGCAGCGCGGGCACCCCCACCGACGCCAGCTCCTCCGCGACCGCCCGGGCGAGGACCGCCCAGCCGCCCCCGGCCGGCAGTCCGTCCGGGATCCGCATCACCACCGGCAGCAGCGGGCCGCCCGTCGCGCCGGGCTTGAAGCCGAGGACGCGTGCCTGCGCGGGGGCGTCCTCGGCGGTGATCCGGCCCTCGGCGAGATCGGTGAGGAAGTCGCCGCGGCCGCGCGCCGCGAGCTCCTCCTCCTGGCGGGCCTGCATCAGCACCACCGCGAGGCTGCCCGCAGCCCGCTCCGCCGCGATGCGGTGCACCGGCAGCGGCGCCGACTCCACGGCCAGCAGCACCAGACGGGCCCGCACCGAGCCCGCGCCGGGGCCGCCGCCCGGCACGTCGACGATGACCGCGCTCGCGGGCGGGCCCTCGCGGTCGACGGCGCTGCCCCGCAGGCCCTCCCACACCTGGAGCGGATCCGCGCACTCGGTGTCCGCCCCGGCGGCGTACAGCAGCTGTCCGTCCGCCGTCTCCAGGAACACCGGGTTGCCGCTGAACTCTGCGAGGATGCCGAGGACCTGGGGGATGCCGCCCCCGCCGAGCAGCGCCTCCGTACAGCGTCTGTGCACCTCCTCGGCCCGCTGGAGCAGCGCGTAGTGGCCGTTGACGATCTCGGTGTGCACCTCTTCGGTGACCGTCACGAACGGCACCTCCCGGTGCAGCTGCACCAGCGGCAGCCCGGCCGCGCGCGCCGTCTCCACGAGCGCGGCGGGCAGCCGGGCGAAGCGCGGACCCAGCTCGACGACGAGCGCCGCGATGCCCCGCTCGGCGAGCTTGCGCACGAAGGCGCGCTGCTCGGCGGGGCGGGTGCCGAGCCCGAGCCCCGTGGTCAGCAGCAGTTCGCCGCCCTTGAGCAGCGAGGCGATGTTGGGCACCTCGCCGGCGTGCACCCAGCGCACGGTCCGCTGCAGCCGGTCCGCGCCCGCGACGACCTCGGGCAGCCCACCGCGCAGCCCCGGCAGTTCCAGCGCCCGCTGCACGGTGATGCCGCCCTGAGTGGTGGTGCCCTGCGGGGCCTGGGTGCCGTGACTGTCCATGGCGCGGACGCTACCGGGGCCGACCGCCGCGGGCACATCCCGGGCCGGTCACGGCCGCGGCCGAACGCACGGACGGCGACGGGCGGGCGCCCGTCGCCGTCCACGGCAGGAGGGTCCTAGCCCCCGTACGCCCCCGAAGCGGTCAGCCGCAGTGCCGTGTCGATGAGCGGCACGTGGCTGAAGGCCTGGGGGAAGTTGCCGACCTGGCGTTGCAGGCGCGGGTCCCACTCCTCGGCGAGCAGCCCGAGGTCGTTGCGCAGGGCGAGGAGCTTCTCGAAGAGCTTGCGGGCCTCGTCGACCCGCCCGATCATCGCGAGGTCGTCGGCCATCCAGAACGAGCAGGCCAGGAAGGCGCCCTCGTCGCCCTCCAGGCCGTCCACGCCCGCGTCGTCACCGGAGGTGGGGTAGCGCAGGATGAACCCGTCGGGCGTGGACAGCTCGCGCTGGATCGCCTCGATGGTGCCGATGACGCGCTTGTCGTCCGGCGGCAGGAAGCCCATCTGCGGGATCAGCAGCAGCGAGGCGTCCAGCTCCTTGGAGCCGTAGGACTGCGTGAAGGTGTTCCGCTCCTTGTCGTAGCCCTTCTCGCAGACGTCCCGGTGGATGTCGTCGCGCAGCTCGCGCCACTTCTCCAGCGGGCCGTCCGCGTCGCCGGACTCGATGAGCTTGATGGTGCGGTCCACGGCGACCCAGGCCATCACCTTGGAGTGCACGAAGTGGCGGCGCGGGCCGCGCACCTCCCAGATGCCCTCGTCCGGCTCGTCCCAGTGGTCCTCCAGGTAGCGGATCAGCTTGAGCTGGAGCAGCGAGGCGTAGTCGTTGCGGGCCAGGCCCGTCATGTGCGCCAGGTGCAGGGCCTCGGTGACCTCGCCGTACACGTCCAGCTGGAGCTGGTGGGCGGCGCCGTTGCCCGCCCGGACGGGCCGGGAGTTCTCGTACCCGGGCAGCCAGTCCAGCTCCGTCTCGCCGAGCTCGCGCTCGCCCGCGATGCCGTACATGATCTGGAGGTTGTCCGGGTCGCCCGCGACCGCCCGCAGGAGCCACTCGCGCCAGGCGCGGGCCTCCTCGCGGTAGCCGGTGCGCAGCAGCGAGGAGAGCGTGATGGCGGCGTCGCGCAGCCACGTGAAGCGGTAGTCCCAGTTGCGCGAGCCGCCGATGTCCTCGGGCAGCGAGGTGGTGGGCGCCGCGACGATCCCGCCGGTCGGCGCGTAGGTGAGCGCCTTGAGCGTGATCAGCGAGCGGACCACGGCCTCCCGGTAGGGGCCGTGGTACGTACAGTGCTCGACCCACTCCCGCCAGAAGGTCTCCGTGGCGGTGAGCGCCGCCTCGGGCTCGGGCAGCGCGGGCGGCTCCTTGTGGGAGGGCTGCCACGAGATGGTGAACGCGATCCGGTCACCCGGTGCCACGGTGAAGTCCGAGTAGGTGGTCAGGTCCTTGCCGAAGGTCTCGGCGGACGTGTCCAGCCATACGGAGTCGGGGCCCGCGACGGCCACCGTGCGCCCGTCGACCTTGTGCACCCAGGGCACCACACGGCCGTAACTGAATCGCATGCGCAGTGCCGAGCGCATCGGCACCCGGCCGCTCACGCCCTCGACGATCCGCACCAGCTGCGGGGCGTCGGTGTCGCGCGGCGGCATGAAATCGATCACGCGGACGGTGCCGCGTGAGGTGTCCCACTCGGATTCGAGCACCAGGGAGTCGCCGCGATAGGTGCGGCGAGCGGCAGCCGGCGGCTGCGCCTCCGGGTTGTGCGCGGGCCCAAGGCGCCAGAAGCCGTGCTCCTCGGTGCCCAACAGGCCGGCGAATACGGCGTGGGAGTCGAAGCGGGGCAGGCACAGCCAGTCGACTGTGCCGTCCCGGCAGACCAGGGCAGCGGTCTGCATGTCTCCGATGAGTGCGTAGTCCTCGATGCGCCCGGCCACGTGCATCTCCAGTCGAACGGCCACGTTCGCCCCGCGGGGCGCTTACTGGTCAGCGGTCAAGTGATCGTTGACGAGCGCTAGTTCCGGGTGCAAGGCGGGGTGATGCCGTGTGCCGGATGGGGCTCGGCAGCGAGTGTCCGAGCAGGATACGACGCACCCTAGTGATCTGTGCGCCCCTCTTGGCAACGAGGCTCCGCCGAACGGGTGAGCGCCAGGTGAGAGGCGGTGTGACCGGGGTCGCGACGGGTGTGCGCGTGCCGTGACGGTGTTGTGTGCGCCCGGTGGCGGAGCGTGGCCGGAAGCAGCCTCGCCGCGTCGCTGATACCCTGGTAGCCCGTGAGCCGGTGGTCCTAGAACCCCCGAACCGCAGCGACGGCACCTCCCCCGAATCCCTGGTGAGGACGCCGGTACGCACCTCCAGACCGCGACCACGGGAGCCCCCTCTTGGCCATGCAGCCCAAGTCCACGACGACCAAGCACATCTTCGTCACCGGGGGTGTCGCCTCCTCCCTCGGCAAGGGGCTGACCGCCTCCAGCCTGGGCGCGCTGCTCAAGGCGCGGGGTCTGCGGGTCACGATGCAGAAGCTCGACCCGTACCTGAACGTCGACCCGGGCACGATGAACCCGTTCCAGCACGGCGAGGTGTTCGTCACGAACGACGGCGCCGAGACCGACCTGGACATCGGCCACTATGAGCGCTTCCTCGACGTCGACCTCGACGGCTCGGCGAACGTGACCACCGGCCAGGTCTACTCCCAGGTGATCGCCAAGGAGCGGCGCGGCGAGTACCTCGGCGACACCGTCCAGGTCATCCCGCACATCACCAACGAGATCAAGCACCGCATCCGCCGCATGGCCACCGACGACGTCGACGTGGTCATCACGGAGGTCGGCGGCACGGTCGGCGACATCGAGTCCCTGCCGTTCCTGGAGACCGTGCGCCAGGTCCGCCACGAGGTCGGCCGCGACAACGTCTTCGTCGTGCACATCTCGCTGCTGCCCTACATCGGCCCCTCCGGCGAGCTGAAGACCAAGCCGACCCAGCACTCGGTGGCCGCGCTGCGCAACATCGGCATCCAGCCCGACGCGATCGTGCTGCGCGCCGACCGCGAGGTGCCCACCGCCATCAAGCGCAAGATCTCGCTGATGTGCGACGTCGACGAGGCCGCCGTGGTCGCCGCCATCGACGCCAAGTCGATCTACGACATCCCGAAGGTCCTGCACACCGAGGGCCTGGACGCCTACGTGGTGCGCAAGCTCGACCTGCCCTTCCGCGACGTCGACTGGACCCAGTGGGACGACCTGCTGGACCGCGTGCACAACCCGAAGCACGAGGTCACCGTCGCGCTGGTCGGCAAGTACATCGACCTGCCCGACGCCTACCTCTCGATCACCGAGGCCATGCGCGCCGGCGGCTTCGCCAACAAGGCCCGCGTCAAGGTCAAGTGGGTCACCTCGGACGACTGCAAGACCCCGGCGGGCGCCAAGAAGCAGCTCGGCGACGTCGACGCGATCCTCATCCCCGGCGGCTTCGGCGACCGCGGTGTGAACGGCAAGATCGGCGCCATCCAGTACGCCCGCGAGAACAAGGTGCCGCTGCTCGGCATCTGCCTCGGCCTGCAGTGCATCGTCATCGAGGCCGCCCGCAACCTCGCGGACATCCCGGACGCCAACTCCACCGAGTTCGACGCCGCGACCGCCCACCCGGTGATCTCCACCATGGCCGAGCAGCTCGACATCGTCGCGGGCGACGGCGACATGGGCGGCACGATGCGTCTGGGTATGTACCCGGCCAAGCTCGCCGAGGGCTCCATCGCGCGCGAGGTGTACGACGGCAAGGAGTACGTGGAGGAGCGCCACCGTCACCGCTACGAGGTGAACAACTCCTACCGCGCCGAGCTGGAGAAGAAGGCCGGCCTGCAGTTCTCCGGCACCTCCCCGGACGGCAAGCTCGTCGAGTACGTCGAGTACCCGCGCGAGGTCCACCCCTACCTGGTCGCCACCCAGGCGCACCCGGAGCTGCGGTCCCGTCCGACCCGGCCGCACCCGCTGTTCGCCGGTCTCGTGAAGGCCGCCGTCGAGCGCCAGGAGAGCGAGCGCAAGACGGGCGGCAAGCAGGGCAAGTAACACCGGAGCGATACGGTTGCCGGGGTGCGTGTCTTCGCGACACGCGCCCCGGCTTCTGTTTGCACGTGTGGGAGGACAGCGCGACATGACGATCAAGGACACCGCCGAGGAGTGGCAGATCACGGAGACGCGGACCCCGTTCGTCGGCAACAAGACCTCCGTGCGCGTCGACGGCGTGGTCATGCCCGACGGGTCCGTCGCCCACCGCGACTACCAGGTCCACCCCGGCTCGGTGGCCGTCCTCGCGCTCGACGACGACGGCCGCGTCCTGGTCATCCGCCAGTACCGCCACCCCGTGCGCCACAAGCTCTGGGAGATCCCCGCGGGCCTGCTGGACGTCCCCGGCGAGAACCCCCTGCACGCCGCCCAGCGCGAGCTCTACGAAGAGGCGCACGTCAAGGCCGAGGACTGGCGCGTCCTCACCGACGTCTTCACCACCCCCGGCGGCTGCGACGAGGCCGTGCGCGTCTTTCTCGCCCGCGACCTGGCCGAGGCCGAGGGCGAGCGGTTCGAGGTCTCCGAGGAGGAGGCCGACATGGAGCTCCAGCGCGTACCGCTGGACGAGCTCGTGCGCGGTGTCCTGGCCGGGGAGCTGCACAACAACTGCCTCGTGGTGGGTGTCCTCTCGCTGTACGCGGCGCTCAAGGGCGACGGCCTCGACGCGCTGCGCCCGGCCGAGGCGCCGTGGCCGGCCCGCCCCTTCGAGGCGTAGGCCCGTCCCGGCGTTCCGATATGACGATCCACTGATCCGATCGGGCGACTTGTGCGTGCCGCGCAACCGGGAGCGCCACGGGGCCTGAACTAGGCTCTGAAAGCGTCCCGCCCGAAGTCCCGGCGGGTTCGTGCAGGCGGACGGGAGCGTGGCCCGTGACGGATCAGGCGGTCGACACGGACGGTGCGGCGGCGGGCGGTGCCGTGCCGTCGCCCGCGGGTGCCGCGTTGGAGCCGACGGAGAATCAGTTCGTCGGCAGACGCCGGGAGTTGAAAGAGCTCCGGGCCGACATCGACCGGGCCGGACTCGACACCCTCTCGGGCCGCAAGGCGCCGCGCGCACGTGTCCTGCTCGTCGCGGGCCGGCCCGGCTCCGGCCGCACCGCGCTCGCCGGGGAACTCGCCCGCCGGCTCGCGGACGACTACCCCGACGGCGTGCTGCGCGCCCGGCTCACCGAGCCCGACGGCACCCCGGTGCCCACCGAGCGGACCGCCCGCGAACTGCTCGGCGCCCTGGACGTCCCCGCGCCGCCCGGCGCGGACGAGGACCACCTCGCCGAGACGCTGAGGGACGCCCTGAAGGACCGCCGCGCCCTGCTCGTCCTCGACGACGCGGCCGACGCCGAACAGGTCGACCCGCTGCTTCCCGACACCCCCGACTGCCTGGTCGTCGCGGTCTCCGAGGGGCCCCTCACCGGCATCCCCGACGTGCGGCCGTGCACCCTCGGCGGCCTGGACAAGCCGGCCGCCGTGGAACTGCTGGCCCGCGCCGCGGGGCCCGTGCGCATCACCGTCGACCCGCGCTCGGCGGAGTCCCTGGTCGAGGCGTGCCAGGCGCATCCGGCCACCCTCGTGCTCGCCGGGGGCTGGCTCTCGGTGCGGCCCAAGGCCGCCGTCGCCGACCTGGCCAAGCAGCTGCACGACCTGCCCGACGAGGGCTCGGCCCTCGCCCGTGTCTTCGCCCACACCTACGCCTCGCTGCCCGCGCCCGCCGCGCGGATACTGCGATTCCTCTCCCTGGCCCCGGCCGGCCACGTCGACCCGCACACCGCGTCCGCCCTCGCGGGCTGCTCGGTCTCCGCGGCCCGCGCCACGCTCGACGACTTCGTCGGGCTCGGGCTCGTGCGGGCCGTCGCCTCGCCGCTGCCGCAGTACGAGGTGCCGGGGTGTCTGGTGCCGCTGCTGCGGGCCCGCACCGAGAGCCAGGACCGGCCGGCCGAGGTCCAGCTGGCCAGGGCCCGGATGCTGGAGCGGACCGTGCGCCTGCTCCAGTCGTGCCGGGCGGTCACGGAGCCCGACGGCTCGGCCGCCCGCAAGAAGCTCGCCGGGCTGCCGCGCGCGCTGCGCTTCCCGAGCCCCCGCGCCGCCTGCGAATGGCTGCGGCTCCGGGAGCCCGCGCTGCTCGCCGCCGCCCGCCTCGCGGTCGCCGACGGGGAGCTGGACACCCTGGCGCGGCGCCTGATGGCGGCCCTGACCCGGGCCCTGGTCGCGCACCGCGGCACCGAGGACGCCGCGGCGGAGCTGTACGGCATCCACCAGCTGGTCCTGGACGTGGCCGAGCGGCGGGACCTGCCGCGCGAGCAGGCCGCCGCGCTGCTGAACCTCGCGGATCTGGACGCGCGGACGGGCCGGACGCAGGACGCGCTGGCGCGCTATCGGGCGGCGCTGGACGCGGGGCGTGCGGCCGGGGATCCGTACGCCACCGGACGCGCGATGGAATCCGTAGGCGGCGCCTACCAGGAGCTGGGGGACTGGCAGCGGGCCGCGGACTGGTTCGGGCGGGCGCTCGCCCAGCGGCTCGCCCGCGGCGAGCGCGTCGACGCGGCCCGCCTCTACGGCCGGATCGGCGCCGTGCACACCTACGCGGGGCGCTACGGGGAGGCGCTGCGCAGCTGGAGCTCGGCGGTCACCGGGCACCGCAAGAACGGCGATGTGGCCGCCCAGGCCCGGGCGTTGAGCGAGATGGCGCGCGTGCAGGAGTACGCCGGGCGGCCCGAGGAGTCCCTGCGCACCTGCCAGGACGCCGTCGAGTGGGCGCGGCACGCCAAGGACGTACGACTGCAGGCCGCGCTGCAGCTCCGGCTCGCGGACACCCTGGAGCGCCTGGGCGACCCGGCGGCGGCCCGGCTGCACCGCGGCGCCGCCGAGCGCATGCTGGGAACGGAGCTCCCGGAGGATGCGAGGCTTGAAACGAACGGTGGAGCACCGGCTTCCGCCTACGAAATCCGTAGCGCATCCGCAGAAGATTGAAGCATTGGAAGGCTAGACAGCGAGAAATCCTTCATTAGACTGGCTCCGCCGCGCACTTCCGTGGTGTCTCCCGCTGCGCCCTCGTGTGCACCGGTCTGTAACGCATTGCCCGAAACATCCCCTGAGCCAAGGACCGTGATCGACGATGAAGGTCGGCATCCCCCGCGAGGTCAAGAACAACGAGTTCCGGGTGGCCATCACCCCCGCCGGTGTGCACGAGCTGGTGCGCCACGGCCACCAGGTCGTCATCGAGCGGAACGCCGGCGTCGGCTCCTCGATCACGGACGCCGAGTACGTCTCGGCCGGTGCCAAGATCCTGGACACCGCCGACGAGGTCTGGGCCACCGCCGACCTGCTCCTGAAGGTCAAGGAGCCGATCGCGGAGGAGTACCACCGCCTCCGCAAGGACCAGACCCTCTTCACCTACCTGCACCTGGCCGCCTCCAAGGAGTGCACGGACGCGCTCCTGGAGTCCGGCACGACCGCCATCGCCTACGAGACCGTGGAGACCGCGAACCGCGCGCTCCCGCTGCTCGCCCCGATGTCCGAGGTCGCGGGCCGTCTGGCCCCGCAGGTCGGCGCCTACCACCTGATGGCCGCCAACGGCGGCCGCGGCGTCCTGCCGGGCGGTGTCCCCGGCGTGGCCGCGGGCAAGGCCGTCGTCATCGGCGGTGGCGTCTCCGGCTGGAACGCCGCGCAGATCGCCATCGGCATGGGCTTCCACGTGACCCTGCTCGACAAGGACATCAACAAGCTCAAGGAAGCCGACAAGATCTTCGGCACGAAGATCCAGACCGTCGTCTCCAACGCCTTCGAGCTGGAGAAGGCCTGCCTGGAGGCCGACCTCGTCATCGGCGCCGTCCTCATCCCGGGCGCCAAGGCCCCGAAGCTGGTCACCAACGAGCTCGTCTCGCGGATGAAGCCGGGAAGTGTCCTTGTCGACATCGCGATCGACCAGGGCGGCTGCTTCGAGGACTCGCACGCCACCACGCACGCCGAGCCGACCTTCCCGGTCCACGGCTCGGTCTTCTACTGCGTCGCCAACATGCCCGGCGCGGTGCCCAACACCTCCACCTATGCGCTGACCAACGCGACGATGCCGTACATCGTCGAGCTGGCGAACCGCGGCTGGGTCGAGGCCCTGCGCCGCGACCCGGCGCTCGCCCTGGGTCTCAACACCCATGACGGCAAGGTCGTTTACAAGGAGGTCGCCGAGGCCCACGGTCTCGAGCACATCGAGCTGGAGTCGCTCCTCGGCTGACCCGGGTGACCGACTCCGGTCGGTCTCCGACACTTTCGTCAACGAAAGTCGTCAATCTCACGCCAGCGGCCGGACCTTGAGAGGGGTCCGGCCGTATGCGTATCCGCGCAGACACGCTCAACTGGCCTTGAACGTAACCCTTTAACCGTTTCGCCCACCCCTGAAACGTGCCGACGGCACGCCATACGCCCTTGACATCAGGGTGTTCCTTTGCCGACACATCGGGTCCGGTCCGGCGGATTGTGTTGCTGTGGACCGGTGACACGCCATAGAGTCGCCAACCGTCGGCATGGTGCCACGCTGACCTATCGAGAAATTTCCTGGTCACCAAGGAGGTAAGACGACTTGTGAATGAGTCGACATTTGCTCCCGGGGGTGGTCAACCAGGAACGTCTGAGCGGGACCAGGGGCCCGTGGGGCTCGAGGCCGTCGGCTCCGTCGCTGTCCGCACCTTCGAAGCCCGGCAGAGCCCCCAGCCGACACAGCAAGTACCCCAGAGCATGGATGGCCATCACGTGAACGCCATGGCCGGCGACCGGAGTGGCGATGACACCCACACCCACCTCGCCGACTACGAGGAACTGCCCCAGGGGCACTTCTACGACCCCGACGCCGAGTACGAGCCCGACCCGGAGTACGCGGCGACGCTCGCGCCGGACGCGGCCCGTCAGCGCCGCGAGCGCATCGGCCCGACGGGGCGCCCGCTGCCGTACTTCCCGATCCCGGGACCGCTGACCGACCACGGTCCGGCGAAGATCATTGCGATGTGCAACCAGAAGGGCGGCGTCGGCAAGACGACGTCGACCATCAACCTCGGTGCGGCCCTCGCGGAGTACGGACGCCGTGTCCTGCTCGTCGACTTCGACCCGCAGGGCGCCCTCTCCGTGGGCCTCGGGGTGAACCCGATGGAGCTGGACCTGACGGTCTACAACCTCCTCATGGAGCGCGGCATGTCCGCGGACGAGGTGCTCCTGAAGACGGCGGTCCCGAACATGGACCTGCTGCCCAGCAACATCGACCTCTCCGCCGCCGAAGTGCAGCTGGTGAGCGAGGTCGCGCGCGAGTCCACGCTCCAGCGGGCGCTCAAGCCGCTGATGCAGGACTACGACTACATCGTGATCGACTGCCAGCCCTCGCTCGGCCTGCTCACCGTGAACGCCCTGACGGCCGCTCACAAGGTGATCGTGCCCCTGGAGTGCGAGTTCTTCGCGCTGCGCGGTGTGGCCCTGCTGACCGAGACCATCGAGAAGGTCCAGGAGCGGCTCAACCCCGACCTGGAGCTCGACGGCATCCTCGCGACCATGTACGACTCCCGCACGGTGCACAGCCGCGAGGTGCTCGCGCGCGTGGTCGAGGCCTTCGACGACCACGTCTACCACACGGTCATCGGGCGGACGGTCCGCTTCCCGGAGACCACGGTCGCCGGTGAGCCGATCACGACGTACGCGTCCAACTCGGTGGGCGCGGCAGCCTATCGCCAGCTCGCCAGGGAGGTGCTCGCCCGGTGTCACGCCGAGTGAGTCTGCCCGGGGCCGACGAACTGTTCCGTACGACCGGGGGGATGGCGCTCCAGTCGTCGTCGCCGCGACGCCAGGCGAACGGCGATGCGAGGGTGCCCGCGCCGGCGGGTGAGAGCGACGAGACCGCGGCCTCGGCCGAGGACGCGGCGGCGCAGGGCGACGGCGGTGAGCCCGCCGAACACGCGGCCACGGACGCCGAGGCGGGCGCCGAGTCGCGCAGCCGGGCGGCGGGCGCCGCCGAGGGCGAGAAGAGCGCGGGACGCCGGTCGGCCGGGGCGCAGGAAGGTTCGGCCACCCAGGGCTCCGGCAAGTCCGGCGGCTCGTCGACCGCGCAGGCGCGGCGGCGGGCGCGGGCCGCGAACCGGCGGCCCAGCGGGCGGGAACGGCACGACGAGAAGATCACCGTGTACGTCTCCGCCGAGGAGCTGATGGACCTGGAGCACGCGCGGCTCGTGCTGCGCGGCGAGCACGGGCTCGCGGTGGACCGCGGGCGGATCGTGCGGGAGGCGGTGGCCGTCGTCCTCGCCGATCTGGAGTCGCGCGGGGACGCGAGCATTCTCGTGCGGCGGCTGCGCGGGCGGTAGGGGTAGCGTTCACTGGCGATGCGCCTGAACGAAGACTCCGTACCGCCTGCCCGGCGTCGTGCCCTGGGCCGGGGGCCCGGTACGGCTCCCGCGGAGCCGGAGGCCGCGCCCGCGGCCGGGGACGCGCCGTCGCCCGCGGCCCCTGCGGTGTCGTGCCCGCCCGTTCCGCCGAGCGGAACGCCCGCCCACGACCCCGGCAGCGACTCCGCGGAGCTCCCGGTCGAACCCGACGACGGGCGGTTCAAGGTCCGCCTCGCGAACTTCGAGGGGCCCTTCGACCTCCTGTTGCAGCTCATCTCCAAGCACAAGCTGGACGTCACCGAGGTCGCGCTGTCCAAGGTGACCGATGAGTTCATGGCGCACATCCGGGCCATGGGGGCCGACTGGGACCTCGACCAGACGACCGAGTTCCTCGTCGTCGCGGCCACCCTGCTCGACCTGAAGGCGGCCCGGCTGCTGCCCGCCGCCGAGGTCGAGGACGAGGCCGACCTCGCGCTCCTCGAAGCGCGGGACCTGCTGTTCGCGCGGCTCCTGCAGTACCGCGCGTACAAGCAGATCGCGGACATCTTCAGCGGGCGGCTCGACGAGGAGGCGCGGCGCCACCCGCGGACCGTGGGCCTGGAGCCCCACCACGCCGAACTGCTGCCCGAGGTCGTCATCAGCATCGGGGCGGAAGGATTCGCCAAGCTGGCCGTGAAGGCGATGCAGCCGCGCGCCAAGCCGCAGGTGTACGTCGACCACATCCACGCCCCGCTGGTCTCCGTGCGCGAACAGGCCGCCGTCGTGGTCGCGCGGCTGCGGGAGCGGGGCGAGCTCAGCTTCCGGGTGCTCGTGGAGGACGTGGGGGAGGACACCCTCACCGTCGTCGCCCGTTTCCTGGCGCTCCTGGAGCTGTACCGCGAGAAGGCCGTCGCCCTGGACCAGGAGGACCCCCTGGGGGAGCTGATGGTGCGGTGGACCGGCGGTGACGGCGACGAGGCGCCGACCGTGACCGACGAGTTCGACCGGGCCCCCGAGCCGGCGAAGGACGAGGAGAAGGCATGAGTGCGCTGAGCCCGGCGGGCGATCTCGCCGGCGCCGTCGCGGAGCTCGAACTGCGGCCCGCGCTGGAGGCCGTCCTGATGGTGGTCGACGAGCCGGCCACCGAGGAGCACCTCGCGAAGATCCTGCAGCGGCCCCGGCGCCAGGTCGCCGACGCGCTGCGGGCGCTGGCCGACGAGTACACCGTGCAGAAGCGGGGCTTCGAGCTGCGGCTCGTGGCGGGCGGCTGGCGGTTCTACTCGCGGCCGGAGTACGCGGCCGCCGTGGAGGGCTTCGTCCTGGACGGGCAGCAGGCCCGGCTCACCCAGGCGGCCCTGGAGACCCTCGCGGTCGTCGCGTACCGTCAGCCGGTCAGCCGCTCCCGGGTCTCCGCGGTGCGCGGGGTCAACTGCGACGGCGTGATGCGCACGCTCCTGCAGAGGGGACTGGTGGAGGAGGCGGGCGCGGAACCCGAAACAGGTGCGATCCTGTACAGGACGACGAACTACTTCCTGGAGCGGATGGGCCTGCGCGGCCTGGACGAGCTCCCGGAGCTCGCGCCCTTCCTCCCCGAGGCGGACGCGATCGAGGCGGACACGCTGGAAGGGGTTCCGTCGTTCGACCCGGACGCACCCGATGCGCCGGGTGTCGAGTACACCGAGCACACAGCCGACTAACGGAAATTTGATGCGAAGCAGCAGCGGCAGGAACAGCAGCGGAAACAACGGCGGGAGCCGTGGTGGCAACAGCGGCGGCCGCGGCGGGAACGGCGGCGGCCGCGGTAACCACCGCGGGGCCGGCAACAACCGCGACGACAAGCAGGGCGGCGGCGGCCGTCCGAAGAAGCCGCGTCCGGAGGAGCGGCGTTACGACGTGGGCCCCGGCGGTACCCAGGACGGCCCGAAGTCGGGCCGCGGCGCCTCGGCGCGCGGCGGTGCCAAGGGTGGCCCGCGGCGCGGCCAGCAGTCCGGCGGCCGCACGGCCCCCTCGCGTTCGCGTGAGTACGAGACGCGGGCCGAGGAGCGCAACCGCGAGCGGTACGCGGGCAAGAAGGACGTGAAGCTCCCCAAGACCTTCCCGGGTGCCGAGCAGGAGGGCGAGCGGCTCCAGAAGGTGCTGGCCCGCGCCGGTTACGGCTCGCGCCGTGCCTGCGAGGAGCTGGTCGACGAGGCCCGCGTCGAGGTCAACGGCGAGATCGTCCTGGAGCAGGGCCTGCGCGTCGACCCCGAGAAGGACGAGATCAAGGTCGACGGCCTGACCGTGGCCACGCAGTCGTACCAGTTCTTCTCGCTCAACAAGCCCGCCGGTGTCGTCTCCACCATGGAGGACACCGAGGGCCGCCAGTGCCTCGGCGACTACGTGACCAACCGCGAGACGCGGCTCTTCCACGTGGGACGGCTCGACACCGAGACCGAGGGCGTCATCCTGCTCACCAACCACGGCGAGCTGGCGCACCGCCTGACGCACCCCAAGTACGGCGTGAAGAAGGTCTACCTCGCGCACATCGTGGGCCCGATCCCGCGCGACCTGGGCAAGCAGCTCAAGGACGGCATCCAGCTGGAGGACGGGTACGCCCGCGCGGACCACTTCCGCGTCGTCGAGCAGACCGGCAAGAACTACCTGGTCGAGGTGACGCTGCACGAGGGCCGCAAGCACATCGTGCGGCGCATGCTCGCCGAGGCGGGCTTCCCGGTCGACAAGCTGGTGCGGGTGGCCTTCGGGCCGATCACGCTGGGCGACCAGAAGTCCGGCTGGCTGCGGCGTCTGTCCAACACCGAGGTCGGCATGCTGATGCAGGAGGTCGACCTCTAGGCGCCGGGCTTCTGGAAGGCGACTTCCGAAAGTCGCCCTCCGCGCGACGGCACCCCTTGCGTGGGTCACCCCCCTCTCTTTATAGTCAACTGGACCATAAAGAGAGGGGGGTGATCGTGCATGCAGGGATACGACAAGTACGCCTTCGAGCCCTTCGCCGTCACCGTCGATCTGGCCGTGTTCACCATCCGCGACGGCGCGCTGCACGTGCTGCTCGTCGAGCGCGGCCAGGAGCCGTACGCGGGCCGCTGGGCGCTGCCCGGCGGGTTCGTGCTCCCCGACGAGTCGGCCGAGCGGGCCGCGGGGCGCGAGCTGGCCGAGGAGACCGGGATCGCGGACGTCGGCCGGCTCCACCTGGAGCAGGTGCGCACCTACAGCGAACCGGACCGCGATCCGCGCATGCGGGTCGTCTCCGTCTCCTTCGCCGCGCTCGTGCCCGATCCGCCCGAGGTCACCGGGGGCGGCGACGCGGCCCGCGCGGCCTGGCTGCCCTACAGCCCTGCGACCTACCGTCCGCTCGCCTTCGACCACGACCGGATCCTCGCCGACGCCCACGACCGGGTCGGCGCCAAGCTGGAGTACACCGGGCTCGCCACGGCCTTCTGCGCCCCCGAGTTCACGCTCGGCGAGCTGCGCCAGGTCTACGAGGCGGTATGGGGCGCCGAGCTCGACCCCGCCAACTTCCGGCGCAAGGTCGTCGGCACGGCCGGGCTCGTCGAGGCGGTCCCCGGCGCGGCGCGGCTGACCGGCGGGCGCGGCAAGCCCGCGGCGCTCTTCCGGGCGGGCACCGCCACCACCCTGCACCCGCCGCTGCTCCGGCCCGCCCCGGAAGGACCCACGCCGTGAAGCGCGCCGCCACCGGATCCCTGCTGGGGCTCGCCCTCGGGGACGCGCTCGGGTTCCCGACCGAGTTCAACGACGTCCCGTCGATCCTCGCCAAGTGCGGGCCCTGGCGGGAGATGGAACTGCCGAAGCCGGCGTTCATCACGGACGACACCCAGATGACGCTGGCGCTGTGCCGGGCCATGGAGGCCGCGTCCGCACGCGGCGTGTGCGGCCCCGAGCGGTTCGCGCTCCTCACGCGCCGGGAGTACGTCGCCTGGAACGAGTCGCCGGACAACAACCGCGCCCCGGGCACCACCTGCATCCAGGCCTGCGAGCTGCTCGCCGACGAGGAGCGCGCCTGGGCGGACGCCAGCCGGCTGCACTCCAAGGGCTGCGGCGCCAACATGCGCGTCGCGCCCCTCGGCCTCGCCCCCGGTCTGAGCGACGAACAGCGGGCGGGCGCCGCCCAGCTGCAGTCCGCCCTCACCCACGGCCACCCCACGGCGCTGGCCGCCTCCGACCTCACCGCGCACGCCGTGCGGCTGCTCGCCGAGGGCGCCGAGCCGACCGGACTGGTCGGGCTGCTGCGCTCCTACGCGTACGAGAACCGCGAGACGTACCACGAGCGCTGGCTCGGCGAGCTGTGGGCGCGGGGCGGCGCCGCGACGCCGGAGGCGTTCATCGCGCCGGGCTGGGACGAGTGCCTCGGGGTGCTCGAACGGCTCCAGGACGCGCTGCGCTCGCCCTCGCCCGAGACCGATCCGTGTCTGGCCACCGGCGCGGGCTGGATCGCCGAGGAGGCGCTCGCCACCGGGCTGCTGTGCTTCCTGCTGTTCGTCGACGAGCCGGTCACCGCGCTGCGCAGGGCCGCCTGCACGTCGGGCGACTCGGACTCGATCGCGTGCCTGGCGGGCGCCTTCGCGGGCGCCCACCTCGGGGCCGACGCGTGGCCCGCCGCGTGGACGGCGCGTATCGAACACCGGGACGAGCTGCTGGCGTTCGGCGCGCTCTGGGATTCTTGAGCCATGACTTCCGACCTGGGTCTCGACGTCGACCTGAACGCCGTCGTCGCCGAGCAGAGTGACCCCCTGCTCTTCGCGACGGTCTCGGGCGCGCATCTGTACGGCTTCCCGTCCCGTGACTCGGACGTGGACCTGCGCGGTGTGCACCTGCTGCCGGTGGCCGATCTGGTGGGCCTGCGGGAGCCGGACGAGACCCGGTCGCGGATGTGGGACCAAGGCGGGGTCGAGATGGACCTCGTCACGCACGACCTGCGCAAGTTCGTGCGGCTGATGCTGCGGCACAACGGCTACGTCCTGGAACAGCTGCTCTCCCCGCTGGTGGTGCACACCACCGACGCCCACGCGGAGCTCGTCGCGCTCGCGCCGACCGTGCTCACCAGCCACCACGCCCACCACTACCGGGGGTTCGCGAGGACGCAGTGGCGGCTCTTCGAGAAGAACGGCGGGCTCAAGCCGCTGCTCTACACCTTCCGGGTGCTGCTGACCGGCATCCATCTGATGCGCGGCGGAGCCCTGGTCGCCCATCTGCCCACCCTGTCGGGGGAGGTGCCGGAGGCGCCCGCCTATGTGCCGGAGCTCGTCGCCGCCAAGGCGGAGGCCGAGCACGGCGGGGCCGACGTGGACCACGCGCGCGTGGCCGCCGACGTGGCGCTGCTGCACGCCGCCCTCGACGAGGCCCAGGCGGACTCAGCCCTGCCGGGCGTCCACCGCGCGTACGACGCCCTGCACGACCTCGTCGTCCGGGTGCGCCTCCAGGGCTGACGCGCGGCGGGCGCGGAAGAGGAAGTCCGCGACCCGCTCCCGGTCGGGTTCCGCCGGGAGCGGGCTGCGCGGCGCCGCCTCCGCCGCCTCGGCCGCCAGCCGGGCCATCCAGGACTCGACCTCGGGCCAGGGGACCTCGCCGCGCTTGACCGCGAGCAGCGGCTCGCGACGGTCGCCCACGTCGATCGTCAGCTCGCCGGTGCGCAGCAGGTCACGGCAGGACATCAGCAGCCGCAGCAGGTGCATCGCGTGCTTCCAGCGCGGGGCGCCGTGCGTGCGGACGTCCGCCTCCAGCTTCTTGCGCTGGCCCAGCGCGTAGCGCGCGAAGGTGTCGTGGGCCCGGCGCGAGAGGAACGCGTCGCGCAGCGCGAGCAGCTCGCGGCCGGTGTCCGTGAGCTGCTCCACGAGCGGGGAGTGCAGGCACTCCAGGACGTTCGGATTGGCGCGCAGGGCGAGCTCGCAGAAGCGCTCCAGCTCCCAGCTGAACTGTTCCTCCGCCGGACCGTCCAGGTGCGTCGGCGGCTTGTCGAAGCGCCAGAACAGGGGGGTGGGGGCCAGGAAGACGCCCCTGCGGTCGGTGTCGCTGCCCTCCGTGGCCAGGCCGAAGGCGCGCGAGCCCATCACGCAGGAGTAGACGGTGTGGTCGCGTACGAGGGCCAGGTCCCGGGGGTGCATGGGCCGAGCGTACGGGCCGCGGTCAGCCGAGGGTGATCGATTTTCCGGTGACCGTGATCTTCTCCGGGGGCAGCGGGCGCGGGGCCGGGCCGCCGGCGACCGAGGCGTCGGCCACGCGGTACTTGCTGCCGTGGCAGGGGCAGTTGATCGTGCCGCCCGAGACCGTCGAGACGATGCAGCCCTCATGGGTGCAGACCGCGGAGAAGGCCTTGAAGTCGCCGCTCTCCGGCTGCGTCACGACCACCTTCCTGTCCTTGAAGATCTTGCCGCCGCCCACCGGGATGTCGGAGGTCTTCGCCAGCTCCGGTCCCGCGGGCGGCTTCGTGCCGGGGGACGCGGAGGTCCCGCCGGACCCGGATGCCGTCGGCGACCCCGACCCCGACCCCGACTCCTGAGTCCCGGCGCCCTCGTCGCCGTACTTGCTGCACCCCGCCGCCAGCGCCGCCGCGCCCGCGGCGAGGACCGCCCGCCGTGACGCCCGCCCGCCGCCGCTCACGTCGTCACCCCGAACGTACGGAAGAACCACAGCGCCGACGTCAGCCAGATCACCGTGAGCGCCACGAAGACCAGACCCGCGACCACCGGGAGCAGCCACCCCGGCAGCCGCTCCGCGCGCAGCAGCAGCATCTTGGCGGTGAACGCCCCGAAGAAGAAGCAGCCGAGCAGCGAGTGCCACATCACGCGGGTCGAGTACGTCTGGTAGCCGAGCGCGTAGAGACAGTGCACCGCCACCGGGACGGCGACCAGGAAGGCGATCCGGCCCGACCAGCGGTGCAGCGCCGCCGACCAGGACGGGCCCGGGATCCTGCCGTACAGCATCAGCGCCGAGACGACCTGGAGCAGCGCGAAGCCGAACGCCGTCGTGGCCAGCCAGGACTTGACCGCGCTCGTGCTGCTGAACCCCGCGAGGTTGAAGGCGGTGCCCTCGGGGTCGTGGACCTTGCCGTACGCGCCGAGGCCGACCGCGACGGCCGCCGCGACCAGCGCGGGCACGAGGTAGCGGGCGGCGCCGGGCTGCCGCGCACCCGCGTGCGGGGGGACGGGGAAGCCGCCCTGGGTGGGGGCGTTCGGGTCGACGCTCATGCGGGCTCCCTTGCGGCGGTACGGGACTGCGGCGGTGCGGGCTACGGCTCCACGGGCCGGGCGGTGATCTCGGCGCCGTCGACGCGGACGGTGCCGGTGTCCGGGTCCAGGCGCGGGGCCTTCGCGGGCTCGCCGTCGCGGTTGAGGATGCCGACCTGGCTGCCGTCCCGCAGGACGATCCAGCCGCCGTCGATCCTGGCGCCGCGCACCTCGGTGGTGGCGCGGTAGAGCCCCGAGGGCTTCTCGGCCTTCCTGGCCGTGAACCGGGAAGTCTCTTTGTCGACGTCGACCGTGCCGCGGACCTTCTCGCCGGCGATCCGGCCGGTCAGCTTCGCGCCGTGCTTGCCGGTCAGGCGCATCGAACCGTCGTCCTCGACGTCGCCCTTCAGCCAGGACTCCGTGTCGCGGCCGTCGCAGAAGTACGCGATGGCCCGGCCGTCGCGCACCGAGATCGAGACCGCCGAGGTGTCGTCGTCCGTGCGGCCCGCGTACTCGGCGTCGGCCGGGGGCTTCTCGGCCGGGCTCTCGCTCTTCGTGGGTCCGCTCTTCGTGGGTGCGGGGGAGGGCTTCGGCGAGCTCTTCGTGGGGGAGGGCTTCGGCGTCACCGTGCCGGGTGCCGTGCCTCCGTACGACGAATTGCCCGTCCCCGTGGTCGCGTTGAGCGACAGCATGAACAGGGCGAGCAGCAACCCGCCGAGAAGGGTGAGGAGCGGACCTGAGCGCTTCATGGAGCCTCCCCCGAGGCGCGGCACCTGCCGACTCCATGCAAGCGGACCCGCCCCCGCGCGTCCATAGCCCAACGGCACCCCATCGGCCCAAGTGGCGACAGGGGGTGATTCGGGTGACATTGACATGGTCTGAGGCCCGGCCTCCCACGGCACGGGCCCGGCCACTCTCTGAAAGGCGTGACCATGGCGGGTAACGATCTGGGCAGCCTTCTCGGCGGCCTTCTCGGCGGTGGCCAGGGCGGCGCGGCCGGCGGCGGGGGCGGGAACATCCTCGGCTCGCTGCTGGGCGGACTCCTGGGCGGCGCGGGCGGCGGCGGTCAGGGCGGCGCAGGGGCCGCGGGCGGCAATCCGCTGGGCGGGCTGCTCGACATGATCACGAAGTCCGGCCTGGTCGACCAGGCACAGCTCGACTCCTGGGTCGGCAAGGGCGACAACCAGCCGCTCACCCCCGACCAGGTCAAGGAGGCCGTCCCCGACGAGACCCTCGACAAGGTCGCGAACGAGGCGGGCGTCAGCCGCGACGAGGCCGCGGGACAGATCGCGGAGCAGCTCCCGCAGGTCGTCGACAGGCTGACCCCCGAAGGGCAGGTCCCGACCGAGTCCCTGGAAGACATCATCAAGCAGCAGCGCCTCTGACCCTCCTGGGGACCGCGCGGCGCCCGTCTCGGCAGACGGGCGCCGCGCACTCCTGTGCGGGACCCTGACTACGCTTGCCGTACAACAGTCGTACAAGGCGAGCGAGGAGCGGCACTGTGGCGGTACGAGCGGTCCGGGGAGCCGTCCAGCTCGAACGGGACGAGGCCGGGCACATGAGTGAGCAGGTCAGCGCCCTGCTCACCGCCGTCCTCGAACGGAACGGGCTGACCCAGGAGGACCTGATCAGCATCTGGTTCACGGCCACGCCCGACCTGCACTCCGACTTCCCCGCGGCCGCCGCGCGCGGCCTCGGCATCGTCGACGTACCGCTGATCTGCGCCCAGGAGCTGGACGTCGAGGGCGCCATGCCCCGCGTCGTCCGCGTCCTCGCGCACATCGACACCGACCGCCCCCGCTCCGAGATCGCGCACGTCTACCTCGGCGCCGCGGCCGCACTCCGCAAGGACATCGCACAGTGAGAACCGCCCTCGTCATCGGCACCGGCCTGATCGGCACCTCCGCCGCCCTGGCGCTCGCCTCCCGCGGCGTCACCGTCCACCTCGCCGACCACGACCCGGCGCAGGCCCGCACCGCCGCCGCGCTCGGCGCCGGTACCGACGAGGCCCCCGAGCGCCCCGTCGACCTCTGCGTCGTCGCCGTGCCGCCCGCGCACGTCGCCGGGACGCTGGCCGACGCCATGCGGCGCGGGGCCGCGCGCGCCTACATCGACGTGGCGAGCGTCAAGGGCGGCCCGCGCCGCGAGCTGGAGGCGCTCGGCCTCGACCTCACCCCGTACATCGGCACGCACCCCATGTCCGGGCGCGAGCGCAGCGGCCCGCTCGCCGCCACCGCCGACCTCTTCGAGGGACGGCCCTGGGTGCTCACGCCGACCCGGGACACCGACACCGAGGTGCTCAACCTCGCCCTGGAGCTGGTCGCGCTCTGCCGCGCCGTCCCCGTCGTCATGGACGCCGACGCCCACGACCGCGCGGTCGCGCTCGTCTCGCACATGCCGCACCTGGTCTCCAGCATGGTCGCGGCCCGCCTGGAGCACGCCGAGGAGTCGGCGGTACGGCTGTGCGGCCAGGGCATCCGCGACGTCACGCGGATCGCCGCGTCCGACCCCCGGATGTGGATCGACATCCTCTCCGCCAACCCCGGCCCGGTCGCCGACCTGCTGGCCGCGGTCGCCACCGACCTGGACGAGACGGTGACGGCGCTGCGCGCGCTCCAGTCCGCCGACGAGGGCGAGCGGACCGAGGGCGCGGCGGGCGTCGAGAGCGTGCTGCGGCGCGGGAACGCGGGCCAGACCCGGGTGCCCGGCAAGCACGGGGCGGCCCCGGCGGCCTACGAGGTCGTCGCGGTGCTCATCGACGACCAGCCGGGCCAGCTGGCCCGCATCTTCGCCGACGCGGACCGCGCGGGCGTCAACATCGAGGACGTGCGCATCGAGCACGCCACCGGCCAGCAGGCGGGCCTGATCCAGCTGATGGTCGAGCCGAAGGCGGCGCCCGTGCTGAGCGCGGCGCTGCGCGAGCGCGGCTGGTCGATCCGGCAGTAGGCAGACAGGCAGCAGACGGGCAGCGGACACGGCGGGGACACCCCGGCGCACACCACGGTGTGCGGGCGGCCCCAGGGGCTGTCGGGGCAGGGTGCGCGAGCCAGTAACCTTGTGCGGGGCGTGTTCGCGCCCCGCCTCCCCGCTCCGCGTACTGCGAAAGGTGTCCGACACCGTGGAAACCGCCGCCCCGGCAGCCGTGATCGTCGCCATCGACGGACCGTCCGGTACGGGCAAGTCGAGCACCTCCAAGGCCGTCGCCGCCCAGCTCGGCCTCAGCTACCTGGACACGGGTGCCCAGTACCGGGCGATCACCTGGTGGATGGTGCACAACGGCATCGACCTCACCGACCCGGGCGCCATCGCGGCCGCCGCGGGCAAGCCGGAGATCGTCTCGGGCACCGACCCGGCCGCCCCGACCATCACGGTCGACGGCACGGACGTCGCGGGCCCGATCCGCACCACCGACGTCACCTCCAAGGTCAGCGCCGTCAGCGCCGTCCCCGAGGTGCGCGCCCGCATCACCGAGCTGCAGCGCTCCATCGCCGGGTCGGCCGAGGACGGCATCGTCGTCGAGGGCCGTGACATCGGCACGACCGTGCTGCCCGACGCCGACCTGAAGATCTTCCTCACCGCCTCGCCCGAGGCGCGCGCCGCCCGCCGCTCCGGCGAGCTGAAGGGCGCCGACGTCAAGGCCACCCAGGAGGCCCTGATCAAGCGGGACGCGGCGGACTCCAGCCGCAAGACGTCCCCGCTGGCCAAGGCCGGCGACGCCGTCGAGGTCGACACCACCGAGCTCACGCTCCAGCAGGTCATCGAGTGCGTCGTCACCCTCGTCGAGGAGAAGCGGGCCGGGAAGTGAGCGAGGCTCCGGCCGAGCGGGCCGCCGCCTCCGAGCGGGGTGCCGAGGTGGGCCGCCGCATCGGCGTCGGCCTGATGTACGGCCTGTGGAAACCGCGGGTGCTCGGCGCCTGGCGGGTGCCCGCGAGCGGGCCCGTGATCCTGGCCGTCAACCACTCGCACAACGTCGACGGCCCGATGGTCATGGGCGTCGCGCCCCGGCCCACGCACTTCCTGATCAAGAAGGAAGCGTTCATCGGGCCGCTGGGCTCCTTCCTCCACGGCATCGGCCAGGTGAAGGTGGACCGCTCGGTCGCCGACCGCACGGCCATCACCCGGGCCCTCGGCGTCCTGGAGCAGGGCGGCGTCCTCGGGATCTTCCCCGAGGGCACCCGGGGCGACGGCGACTTCGCCTCGCTGCGGGCCGGGCTCGCGTACTTCGCGGTGCGCTCCGGCGCCCCGATCGTCCCGGTCGCGGTGCTGGGAAGCACGGAGCGGCGCGGACGGTTGTTCAAGCAGCTGCCTCCGCTGCGCAGCCGGGTCGACGTCGTCTTCGGCGACCCCTTCGAGGCGGGCGACGGCAGCGGGCGGCGCACGCGCAAGGCGCTCGACGAGGCGACCGTGCGCATCCAGGAGCGGCTCACCGCCCACCTGGAAAACGCCAGGCGCCTGACCGGGCGCTGAGTGAGACTTATCAAGTAGTGCCCCGGCCCGATGTGCGGGCCGGTGCACCGATCACCACGATGAACGACGAGGTACGGACTTCATGAACGACCAGATCCAGCCCGAGGGCGACGGCTTCGCCGAGCACGACCACGGGGCGCTCGGCGACGCCGAGTACGCACAGTTCATGGAGCTCGCCGCCGAAGAGGGCTTCGACATCGAGGAGGTCGAGGGCGCCATCGAGGAGGCGGGCCACGGCCCGCTGCCCGTCCTCGCCGTCGTCGGCCGCCCCAATGTCGGCAAGTCGACCCTGGTGAACCGCATCATCGGCCGCCGCGAGGCCGTCGTGGAGGACAAGCCGGGCGTCACCCGCGACCGCGTCACCTATGAGGCCGAGTGGGCGGGCCGTCGTTTCAAGGTCGTCGACACCGGCGGCTGGGAGCAGGACGTCCTCGGCATCGACGCCTCCGTCGCCGCCCAGGCGGAGTACGCCATCGAGACCGCCGACGCCGTGGTCTTCGTGGTGGACTCCACGGTCGGCGTCACCGACACCGACGAGGCCGTCGTGCGCCTGCTGCGCAAGGCCAAGAAGCCCGTGGTGCTCTGCGCCAACAAGGTCGACGGCCCCAGCGGCGAGGCCGACGCCACCGCCCTGTGGTCGCTCGGCATCGGCGAGCCGCACCCGGTCTCCTCGCTGCACGGCCGCGGCACCGGCGACATGCTCGACGCCGTCCTGGAGGCCCTGCCGGAGGCGCCCGCGCAGACCTTCGGCGGCCCCGGCATCGGCGGCCCGCGCCGCATCGCCCTCATCGGCCGGCCGAACGTCGGCAAGTCCTCGCTGCTCAACAAGGTGGCGAACGAGGAGCGCGTGGTCGTCAACGAACTGGCGGGCACCACCCGCGACCCGGTCGACGAGCTGATCGAGCTGGGCGGGGTCACCTGGAAGTTCGTGGACACGGCGGGCATCCGCAAGCGCGTCCACCTCCAGCAGGGCGCCGACTACTACGCGTCGCTGCGCACCGCCGCCGCCGTAGAGAAGGCGGAGGTCGCGGTCATCCTGCTCGACGCCAGCGAGTCCATCAGCATCCAGGACCAGCGCATCGTCACGATGGCCGTCGAGGCGGGCCGCGCGATCGTCGTCGCGTACAACAAGTGGGACACCCTCGACGAGGAGCGCCGCTACTACCTGGAGCGGGAGATCGAGACCGAGCTCGGCCAGGTCGCCTGGGCGCCCCGGGTGAACGTGTCGGCGCGCACGGGCCGCCACATGGAGAAGCTGGTCCCGGCGATCGAGACGGCCCTGGAGGGCTGGGAGACGCGCGTGCCGACCGGCCGCCTGAACGCGTTCCTCGGCGAGATCGTGGCCGCCCACCCGCACCCGGTGCGCGGCGGCAAGCAGCCCCGCATCCTCTTCGGCACGCAGGCGGGCACCAAGCCGCCGCGGTTCGTCTTCTTCGCCTCGGGCTTCATCGAGGCCGGCTACCGCCGCTTCCTGGAGCGCCGACTGCGCGAGGAGTTCGGCTTCGAGGGGACGCCCATCCACATCTCGGTGCGCGTCCGCGAGAAGCGCGGCCGCAAGAAGTAGTCGGTCGTACGCGCGCGAAGGCCCGGCCCCCCGTCATCGGGGGGCCGGGCCTTCGGCTGTCCGGAGCCGGTGTCTCAGTGCTCGCGGCGCGGGCCCGGCGGCAGGGCCGCGGGGAACTGGTGGTGGCCCGTGGCGTGGTGCGCGGTGGCGTAGTGGTCGTGCTGGCCGTAGCGCGCGACCTGGAACTGGCCGTAGGAGCCGGAGCGCTGGTCGTGCCGGCCGCCGCCGTGGTGCTGCATGCCGTACGGTCCCGTGCCGAAGGCGGTGAACCCCAGCTCCTCCTCGCCGGTCCGGTCGCCCGGCAGGGCCCTGAAGGCCCTCAGGTACTCCGAGTACAGCGTGTCGTAGATGGGTGTGGCCGAGCGGTCGCCCGTCGTGTCCTGCGCCGAGCGCATGGACGGGATGGGGTTCTGGTACGTCGGCCGGTGGCGTGAGGGGTCGTATGGGTGCACGTATGTGCCAACGAAACCGGCGCTCTGCGGATGCGGGGGGCGCGCGGCTTTCCGGGTCCGGCAGGAGTGTGACCGGCGCGTTCGGCGCCGGGCGCCGGTGTCCGTGATCAACGGGAAGCGGCCCCGACACCCCCCGGGAGAGGGGCTGTCGGGGCCGGTGGCGCCGGTGTGGCTCAGATGCGGCTCGGTGCGGCTCAGGTGCCGGCGAGCGGCATCGCGCTCGCGACGAGCCTGCCCTGTGAGGCCGCCTTGTCCAGGGCGTCCCGCAGCAGGTCCTCACGCGGCTGGCGGCCGATGGAGCCGACGGGGGCCGCGAAGAGCAGCACGGTCTGCGTCTTGTTCGCGGCGGCCCGCCAGGCCTCGGTGACCTGGAGCGGCTGGTGCGCCTGCCACCAGGCGACGGGGGAGCCGCCGGCGGTGCCGGGCTGCAGGACGGCGTGCAGCTGGCCCATGGCGAGGAGCACGGACCAGCCGTGCAGCACGGAGGGGACGCCGTCGAGCGAGGTGACCGGCATGAAGCCCTGCTCGATCAGGAGCGGCAGGAAGTCGTCGCCGCCGCCCGGCGCGGCGCCGGGGCGGGCGATGGGGCCGGTCGGCTCGACGACGAGGGCGGGGCGCAGCTCGCCCTCGATCAGGACGAGACCGCTGGTCACACCGAGGACGGCCTGGTTCGGCGTGACCTCGGCGGCGGAGTCCGCGCCGTCCTCGCCGGTGATCGACCGCACGGCGCCCTGGAGCTGCTCCTCGGAGACCGTGACGATCTGGGAGGGCAGGCAGGAGGCGTGGGCGAAGGCGAGCACGGCGGTCTCGTCGCCGACGAACAGGACCGTGCTGGTGCGCTCCTGTTCGGCGTCGCCCGGGGTGCGGCAGGACGTGCAGTCGTAACTGCCCGGCGTGTTGTCTCCGGCGAGCAGCCTGTCGGCTTCTTCGTCGCCGATTTCGGCGCGTACGTCGTCGCTGACGTCGAGCATGCGCGGCACGGGTGGCTCCTCGGGATCGTCGCATGGGGTGCATGTGGTGGGTGTGGTGGCCGGACGGCGCCCGGCTCATAGGAAGACAACGGTGGATCAGTGGCACAGGTCACGCGCGAAGGCGAACGGAATCGAACCATCCGCAGCGGAGGGTGAATTGGCCCCTGGAATCCGTCACTCCGCGCCAACACGTGTCGTGCACATGGAAGTTGGGGCGGTGAGCTGAGTCACAGATCGACGCGGGGTGCGGTTGACAAATCCGGATATCAGGGAATGAAGTGGGTGGCCGAAACCCGCCGATACCCGAGGTAACGCTCAACTGGCCTCGAACGACAAGGAGTTGGTTGTTGTCGGGGCGAGAGCGCTCATAGATTCCACCGCCGTGTGCAGCGAGCACCGCTCGGGTACGTCCGCCGGTCGCATCAGCCAGCACGAGCGACCACACCGGCGGGCGGGGCCGCACGGACCCCAGGCGCCGGATGCGTGAGGGGCCCGCACGGCCGGGGGAAGCCCGGGTCCTCCGAGAGGGATATCCATGTCCGCACGTCCCAGTCGCACCCGCACCACGGCAGTGATCGGTGGGGCCGCTCTCCTGGCTCCGCTCGGCCTGCTCGCCGCCACCGGCCAGGCCGGTGCCGCGGACAGCGGAGTGTGGGACCGCATCGCACGGTGTGAGAGCGGCGGAAACTGGCAGATCAACACGGGCAACGGCTACTACGGCGGGCTGCAGTTCTCCGCCGGTACCTGGCGCGCGTACGGCGGCGGGGCCTACGCGCCCACGGCCGACAAGGCGTCCAAGGCGCAGCAGATCGCTGTCGCCACCAAGGTCCAGCGCTCCCAGGGCTGGGGCGCGTGGCCCACCTGCTCGGCGCGCGCGGGAGCGTACGGCAGCGCGCCGTCCGCCGCGGCGCCGGTGCCCAAGGCCGTCAAGCCGGCGCCCAAGGCCTTCAAGCAGCGGTCCGCGACGCCCGGCCGCGCCGACCGGGGCGGCCCGCGCGGCGCCTCCGGGAACTACACCGTGCGCCAGGGCGACACGCTGAGCCTGATCGCGGCCCGGCACGGAACCAGCTGGCAGCGGGTGTACACCGCCAACCAAGGAGTCATCGGCGGCGACCCGGACATGATCGTGCCGGGCCAGCGGCTGCGGGTCTGACCCGCGTCGTCCGACCGGGTGGGGCCGCCCCCGTGGGGCGGCGCGGCACGCGAGGACCGGCCGTCCGGCTGCCTAGCGTGACCCGATGCACCCGAAGTTGACGAAGCGTTCGTGGTCCGTGTCCCTGGTCGTCGGCGCGATCCTGGCGGCGGTGGCGTCACTTCCCTCGGCAGCCGCGTCCGCGGCACCGCCACCGCTGCCGGGAGCCCCCTCGGCGGCCTACGACTGTTCGCTGGCCAAGGGTCCGTGGAACTGCCTCGCCGAGTGCGAGAGCAGCGGCCGATGGCACGTGAACACGGGCAACGACTACTACGGAGGGCTGCAGTTCTGGCAGCCCACCTGGGAGGAGCACGGCGGGCTCAAGTACGCGCCGCGCGCCGACCTGGCCACCAAGGAGGAGCAGATCAAGGTTGCGGAGGAGGTGTTGCGCACCCAGGGGTGGGGGGCCTGGCCCGTCTGCTCCAAGAAGGTGCGGATCGACCGGTTCGACCGGCGCGTCCACGAGGTGAAGGCCGGGGAGACGCTCAGCTCGATCGCGGCCCGCTACCACGTGAAGGGGGGCTGGAAGGCGCTCTACAAGGCCAACCGCGACATGATCGGGGACCACCCCGACCGGCTCAACGTGGGCACCCTGCTGGTCATTCCGGGCCGTACCGCGGCCGGGGCCCCGGCGCGGGGCTGAGTTCGCCCGGCTCTCCGCTGAACGCCACGGCGCCCCGGCGCAGTTCGTGCACCAGCACCGCCGCCCGTCCCGCGCCCCCGCGCAGGGCGGGCGGCAGCCGTTGCTCGGCCACCGCCACACAGGCGCCGGCCACGGCCAGCCCGCGCAGCAGCGCGTACGTCCGTGCCGCGACGGTGGGGGACATGCCCTGGGTCGGCTCGTCCACGAGGACCACCCGCGCGTCGGAGAGCAGGGCCCGGGACAGGGCCAGCATGCGCTGTTCGCCGCCCGAGAGCGTGCCCGCGCCGCGGGACAGCAGGGGCCGCAGCTCGGGGTACGCGTCCAGGGCACGGGTGACGTCGCCCTTCGCCTGGGACAGTTCGAGGTTCTCCGCGACGGTCAGGGCGGCGAACACCGCCTGGCGGTCCGGCACGAAGCACAGACCCCCCGCCGCGCGCTCGTGGGCCGGGCGGCGCGTGATGTCCCGGCCGTCGCGCACGACCGCGCCGGAGGAGAGGGCGACCGTACCGGCCAGGGCGCGCAGGGCCGTGGTGCGGCCGGAGCCGTTGCGGCCCAGGAGGACGGTGAGGGCAGCGGCCGGGACGGCGAGCGTGATGCCGTGCAGGGCCTCCAGGGGTCCGTAGCGGACGCGGGCGGCGCGCAGTTCGATGCCGTGCATTCAGCGGACCTCCGCCAGGACGTGCTCCGCCGGGCCGGAGGCGACGATGCGGCCCGCCGCCATCACGTGCACGGTGTCCGCGAGGCCCGCCACCAGATCGAGGTCGTGCTCGACCACCAGAAGCGCCATGCCGTCGGCCGCGAGCGCCCGCAGCAGGGCCGTCAGGGCGGCCGCTTCGGCGGTGTCCAGGCCCGCGGCCGGCTCGTCCAGAAGGAGGGTGTGGGGGGCTCCGGCCAGCGCCCGCGCCAGTTCCGTGCGTCTGAGGGCGCCGGTGGAGAGGTCGGCGGCGGGGCGGTCGGCGAGGTCGGTCAGGGACAGCAGGCGCAGGGCCCGGTCATGGGCCGCGTCGGTCCGGGCGCCGGCCGCCTGGTCCGCGCCCACCCGGACGTTCTCCGCGACCGTCAACGACGGGAAGACCGCGAGCTGCTGGAAGGTGCGGGCCATGCCGGAGCGGGTGCGGGCGTGGGCGGGCAGGCGGGTGATGTCGCGGGCGCCGAGGGTGATGCGGCCCGCGTCGGGGCGCAGCGTGCCGGCCAGACAGTGGAAGAGGGTGCTCTTGCCCGCGCCGTTGGGGCCCACCACGGCGGTGATCCGGCCCCGGGGCACGCTCAGCGTCACGTCGTCCAGGGCCGTGAAGCCGTCGTAGGCGAGGGAAATGCGGTGGGCGGTGAGGGTGGGACGACGGGGCGCGCGCGGCTCCGGGGCGCGGGGGGCCGCGGTGCGTCCGGTCCGTCGTGGGGGCGGGGCGCTGTCCGTGGCCCGCGGCGGGGGTGCGGGCGTGGCCGCGCGCTCCTGCGCGGCCGGGGCCGTTTCCGGTCCGCCACCCGCGAGCGCCCCCCGCACCGCCCTGCCCAGGGGCGTCAGCCGGGGAGTGCGGCGCAGCCGTCGCGTGGCCGCGCGCAGCGCCTCGTACGGGCCTCCGGGGAAGCGCCCGACCAGGACCGCGAGGACGCCGATCAGCGCCGCCGCCACCCCGCCCCGCGTCCCCGCGTCGAGGCCCACCAGGAGCGCCGCCGCGGCCAGCGCCCCCAGCACGCTGTCCGAGCCGAGGACCACCACCGCAGCGAACCAGAGGAGTCCGCGTACGGGGTCGTACGCACCGGAGTCGAACGCCCGCTGCCCCATGGCGAGCATCCCGCCGCCCAGCGCGGCCAGCGCCGCCCCCGTGACGAAGGCCGTGAGCTTGAGCGTGCGCACGGGCACCCCGGCCGCCGCCGCGCCCGCCTCGTGGTCCCGCATCGCCGCGAGCGCGCGTCCCGTGCGGCCCCGGCGCAACGCGGTGACCAGGAGCAACGCCCCTGCCAGGAGCACGAGTTCGAGGACGTAGTACGCGCGGTCGCCCCCGAAGCCCGCCGGGCGGTCCGGGGCCAGGCCCGACGTCGCGTACGGCTGCGCGAAGACGAAGCGGCTCACGCCCACGCCGACCGCGAAGGTCGCGAGGGCCAGCGCCAGACCGTGCCTGCTGATCGCGGGCCAGCCCGTGAGCAGGCCCAGCGGCGCGACGAGGAGCACTGCCACGGCCAGGGCCGGCAGGTGCGGGAGTTCGGGCAGGCCGGGGAAGCGGCCCGCCGTGAGCAGGGCCGTGAACAGGGCGCCGAGGCCCGCGTACGCCGCCTGGCCCAGCGAGATCTGGCCGCCGCGGCCCGTGACGACGACGAGGGACAGCAGGATCACCGCGAGCGCGGGCACCTGGACCGAGGTCGTCAGGTCCGGGCCCGCGAAGCCGAGGGGGATCAGGAAGAGGACCGCCGCCACGATCCACGCGCCCGGCGGCGTGGGGACGCGGGCCGTCGCCGTGCGGGGCAGCGCGTCCTGCGCGCCGATGCCCGGCAGGATCAGGGCCGCGACGAGCAGGGCGATCACGAACAGGTTCGCGCCCGCGGTCTGGAGCAACTGCTCCTGCCAGCCGCCGGGGTGCAGGCGCGTCAGCTGGCTCTGCGCGACGCCGAGCCCGAGGGCGACGGTCACGGCGACGGGCAGGCTGCGCATGCCGGCCGCCACGGCCACCGCCACGACCTCCATGACGAGCAGCGGCATGCCGTACGGGTCCAGGCGCACGAAGGGGGCGAGCAGGACGCCGGTGAGGCCGGCCGTGAAGGCGCCGAAGGCCCAGCCCGCCGCGGCCACCCGGTCCGCGTCGATCCCGGCGAGCCGGGCGAGGCCGCGGTTGTCGACGACGGCGCGCAGCTCGCCGCCGAAGCGGGTCCACCGGGTCACCGCGCCCACCGCTGCCGCGAGCGCGACCGCCGTGCCCAGTTGGACCCACGGATCCGAGGAGAGCAGCGCGGGCACGTCGTCGCGGGCGCCCGGTCCCCACAGGAGGGTCGCGCCGCCCACCAAGAGGACGAAGACGCCGATCGAGGCGACCAGGGTCTGCGCGGGGCTGCTGCCGAGGACCGCGAGCGGGCGGAAGACGGCGCGGTCCAGGAGCAGGCCGATGCCGGGGGCGACCACGAGCAGTGTGACGGCGGCCGCCAGGGGGAGCGGCCAGTGCCATTCGACGGTGAACTGGCGCAGGACGTACGCGCAGACCATGGCGATGGCGCCGTGCGCGAAGTTGAGGACGCCGGTCGCGCGGTACGTGACGATCAGGCCGATTCCGGTGAGGGCGGCGGCGCTGCCGACCGAGAGCCCGGCCAGCGTGAGGTCGTAGCTCAGGGACGCCACCGGGTCAGCGCTCCGGGGCGGGTGCGGGGGCGTCCGGCGGGTCCTCGGGGGGCGGGGCGTTCCGTGCCTCGGGGCGCGGGGGTTCGCAGATCGGGCAGGGGGCCAGACCGCCCGTCGACAGGACCGTGGCGTCGGCGGGGACGGCCTCCGGTTTGCCCGCGACCAGGGCGCAGTCCGCGCGGTGCCAGAGCGTGCCGCCGGGGACCATGAGGAGGCCGTCGCCGGTCGCCGCCGGGGCCGGGGTCCGCTCCGTGACCTCGGCGGGTGCCGTCGCCACCAGGAGGCCGTACAGCTCCTCGACGCGCGCCGCGGCCAGGGCGCTCCTGCCGTGGGCGAGCAGCACCGCGCCCGCGACGATCAGCGCGGCGCCGGGCACCGTGCACGACGCGAGATAGGGCAACTGCCGCTCGGCGAACCGCTCCCCGGAGATGCCGTACCAGCCCGTCACGCACAGCACCGCGCCCGCCGCGAGGGCCGCGTACGCCGCCCAGAGCAGGGGGTGCACGGCCCGCGCCCCGGCCGGTCGGGACGCGCTGTCTGTCCGAGCTGTCCGATCCACCCGCATCGAGCCCCCTGGGACACGTTGTCGGTCACGTCGGTGACGCCGGTCCGGTCATCGGTCTGTCCATGTCAGCCGATGGCTTGCACTATGCCTTCTGCAAGCTGACCCTGAAAGCACCGGGCCCTGATGGCCCGGACCGACACCCGGTGGTGAGCCAGATGGTTCTCGGGAGCAGCCCCAGGCGGGGGACGACGCGCGGGCGGGGAAGGGTGCGGAGCGCGGCGCTGGCGGCCGCCGCGGTCCTGCTGATCGCACCGGCCGCCGCGGCCTGCGGCGACGACAGCGGCGGCGGCGACGGCGCCAAGCCGCCCGAGCCGTCCATGGAGAGGACGACCGAACCGGCGAAGGATCCGCAGGACGGCGCGACCGCGCCCGCCGATCCGGCCGCCGCCGAGAAGGAGGTCCGCGCCAACTGGGAGAAGTTCTTCGACCCCGACGTCTCCCTGAAGGACAAGGAAGCCGTCCTGGAGAACGGCGCCGAGATGCGCGCCGTCCTGGCGGGATTCAGCGGCGACGAGCGCGGCAAGCAGGTCGCCGCCGACGTCTCCGGGGTCGAGTTCACCTCGGCGACCGGGGCCGACGTGACGTACGCGCTGACCCTGAAGGGCGCCACCGCGCTGCCCGACGCCTCGGGCACCTCCGTCGAGCAGGACGGCACCTGGAAGGTGTCCGTCAAGACGCTCTGCGCCCTGGTGAAGCTGAGCGGGAATGCGTCGCCCGGTCCGGGCTGCTGAGGCACTGCTCGCCGTCGCCCTCCTGACGGCGAGCGCGGCCTGCGGGAGCCGGCTGCCCGAGAGCGACTTCGAGCGGCGCGGCACGGCGCCCGCCCCCGCCGGCGGCGAGCCGATCGCGGTGGGCATCATCACGAGCGCGACCAGCCCGGTAGGCGGCGCCGCCTTCACCGGGCCGCGCGACGGTGCCAAGGCCTACTTCGACCGCCTGAACGCGCGCGGCGGCATCCAGGGGCGCAAGGTCGAGGTGCACACCTGCGACGACGGCGGCAGCGGCGTCGGCAACAACGACTGCGTGCACAAGCTGGTCGAGGAGCAGAAGGTGGTCGCGCTCGTGGCGACGACGTCCCTTGACTACGCGGGCGCGGCACGGGTCTCCCGCGCGCGCGTGCCCGACGTCGGGGGCCAGCCCATCGGGTCCGCGTACGAGACGTATCCGCATCTCTACGGGATCTACGGCAGCCTCGCCCCGCGCGAGGGCAGGCCGGGCTGGGGCGGGAAGCTGTACGGCGGGACCGAGGTCTACCGCTACTTCAAGCGGGAGCAGGGCGCCCGGACCGCCGCCGTCGTCTCCTACAACCAGGCCGCCTCCGCCGCGTACGCCCGGCTCGTCACCCGGGGCCTGCAGGCCGAGGGGTACAAGGTCGTCACCGAGCAGGTCGACTTCGCGCTGCCCAACTTCCGTGCCGCCGCGGCCGACCTGAAGGAGCAGGGCGCCGACCTCGTCTTCGACGCGATGGACACCCACGGCAACGCCCAGCTGTGCAAGGCGATGGACGACGTCGGCGCGAAGGTCACCGCCAAGGTCACCAACGTGCAGAACTGGACCTCGACCGTCGAGGCGGACTACAAGGACGCGCCGCGCTGCCGCAACGCCCTGTGGGCCACCGGGTCGAGCCGCAACTACGAGGACACGGGCCACCCGGCCGTCCGCGCGTTCCGCGCCGCCATGAAGGGGCACGAGGACCTCTCCCAGTGGCAGCTGGAGGGCTGGGCCGCCGCCATGTGGTTCACGGACGCCGCGACGTCCTGCGCAAGCGGAAGCGGGGGCATCACGCGCGCGTGCGTCGACCGCTTCATGAACCGTGACGAGCCCTACGACGCGCGCGGGTTGCTCGTGCCGGTCGCTTTCGAGCACCGGGCGAAGCCGCCCACCACGCGCAGGACGTGTGTGTCGGTGGCACGCTGGCAGGACGGCAAGGGCTGGATCTCCCGGGGCGGGGACATGGACGACAACTGCTTCGTCGTCCCTCAGCTCTCCTACCAGCCTTGATGTGCGAGATCGCGAAAAGGTTCCACCTCCCCGCTACCGATCAGGCATCCGTTTCAACACAGGATGATGATGAAACCCAACCCTTGGCCAGGAATCCCCGTCTAACCCATCGGTAGGCGGACGAGGGGGACTGTCCGCACGGAAGCGCGGAATACGGGGACGCATGCACATCTCTTTCCTGATTCACAACGCGTACGGAATCGGAGGGACGATCCGGACGACGTACAACCTGGCGAACACGCTGGCCCAGCAGCATGACGTCGAGGTTGTCTCGGTCTTCCGGCACCGCGACGAGCCCGTGTTCGCGCCTGACCCGCGCGTGCGCCTGAGCCACCTCGTCGACCTGCGCAAGGGGACCGCGGGATACGAGGGCGAGGACCCCGAGCACCTGACCCCCGCGCGGACCTTCCCCGCCGCGGAGGGCCGCTACGACCAGTACAGCGCCCTGACCGACCGCCGCATCGCCGACCACCTCGCGGCCCTGGACACGGACGTCGTCGTCGGCACCCGCCCCGGCCTCAACGTGCACATCGCCCGCCAGACCCGGCGCGGCCCCCTGCGGGTGGGCCAGGAACACCTCACGCTCGACAGCCACTCCAGGGAACTGCGCCGCCAGTTGCGCAGCGTCTACCCCCGCCTCGACGTCCTGACCACGACGACCGAGGCCGACGCCCGCGCCTACCAGCGCAAGATGCGGCTGCCCGGCGTCCACGTCCAGGCCGTGCCCAACCCCGTGCCCGCGCCCGGCATCGAGCCGGCCGACGGCTCCCACAAATGGGTCGTGGCGGCCGGCAGGCTCGCGCCCGTCAAGCGGTACGACCTGCTGATCAGGGCCTTCGACACGGTGCGCCGCGAGCGGCCCGACTGGCGGCTGCGGATCTACGGCGGCGGCAAGCAGAAGGACAAGCTGCGCGCGCTGATAGACGAGCTCGGCCTCTACAACCACGTCTTCCTGATGGGCCCGGCCCACCCCATCGAGCCCGAGTGGGCCAAGGGCTCCATCGCCGCCGTCACCTCCAGCCTGGAGTCCTTCGGCATGACGATCGTCGAGGCGATGCGCTGCGGGCTCCCGGTGGTCGCCACCGACTGCCCGCACGGCCCCGGCGAAATCATCGACAACGGTGTCGACGGGCGCCTCGTCGAGGTCGGCAACCCCGACGCCATCGCGGGCGGACTGCTCGAACTGATCAACAACGACTCGCTCCGGCAGCGGATGGCGGGCGCGGCGCTCCAGGACTCCGAGCGCTTCGACCCGGAACGCATCGCCGAGCGCTACGACGCGATGTTCTCCGGGATGCTCGCCCGCGGGACCTCGCTGGGGGGCCGGATGCGCGGCTCCCTCCACCGCACGCGCGGCGCACTGCTCGGGGGCGCGTACGCCGTGCGGGATCTCGGCCGGGTACAGACGAAGGGATCGACCGCATGACGGCCTTGGCCACCTCGCAGGCGACGCCGCACGCAGGGGACGACCAGGAGGCGGCGACGGCGCCACGCGCCGACTGCATCGCCGACTCCGCCGGCGGTCTCACCTTCGACGTCACCGACACCGGGGAGCCGGGGCTGCGCGACGCGGCCTATCTGCTGCTGCGCCTGCGCGAGTCCGCCGACGAGGTGCGCCTGCCGCTGTCCCCGTCGGCGGACGGCCGGCTGCGCGCCGCGCTGCCCAGCAGCGTGGAGCTCGCCGAGGGCCGCTGGAACGCGTACGTCCAGGTCGCGGGCGGCGACCCGCGCCGGCTGATGCCGGGCGTGAACGACCTGCGCTCCCTGGTCGACCGCGCCCCCAGCGGCAGCCGCGGCCACGTCGCGGTGCGCATTCCGTACGCGACGAAGCAGGGCAACCTCTCCGTGCGCAGCTGGCTGCGCGCGCCGCACGCCGAGGCCGGCCAGATCGAGATCGGCGACGCCGCCATGACCGTGCACGGCCGCCTCTACGGCACCGCGCTCACCGACGGCGCGTACGCCGAGGCCGTCCGGCGCGCCGAGCCCGGCCTCGTGCACCGCTGCGACGTCGCCGTCGAGGGGCCGCGGTTCACCTTCGGGGTGCGCCACGGACTGCTCGCCGACAGCGGTCCCGGGCCCTGGGACCTGTGGCTGCTCCCGGCGGGGGAGAACGGGCCGCGGGTGCGACTTGCCCGCCTCCTGGACGACGTCCCGGACAAGAAGACGATCTTCACCTACCCGGCGACGCGTTTCACGACGGCCGCGCACGGCACCGTCGAGGCGGGCCCGTACTACACCAACGACAACGACCTGGCCGTCCGCGTCCGCGAGGCGAGCGGCGCCGCGGAGCCCACGGAGCGGCAGGCCGAGGAGGAGCCCGGCACCGAGAGCTGACACCGAGGACAGCGGCTGTCCTCGATCACCGGCACAATCACGTCCATGTTGGAGACATCGGCACGACTGCTCCGCCTGCTCTCCCTGTTGCAGGCCCACCGCGAATGGTCCGGCGCGGACCTCGCCGACCGGCTCGGCGTCACCGCGCGCACGGTCCGCCGCGACGTGGACCGGCTGCGCGAGCTGGGCTATCCCGTCAACGCGAGCCCCGGCACCGGGGGCGGCTACCAGCTCGGCGCGGGGGCCGAGCTGCCGCCGCTGCTCCTGGACGACGACGAGGCGGTCGCGGTCGCGGTCGGTCTGCGCACCGCGGCGGGCCAGGGCATCGAGGGCATCGGCGAGTCCTCGGTCCGCGCCCTGGGCAAGCTCGAACAGGTGCTGCCGAACAGACTTCGCCGCCGCGTCGGCGCCCTGAACGCCTTCACCGTGCCGATGCTGCGCACCCCGCGGCGCGAGGGCGTCGACGCCGGCGTGCTCACCGAACTGGCGCACCTGTGCCGGGACTCCGAGCGGCTGCGCTTCGACTACCGCGACCACGAGGGCAGTTCGACCCGCAGGACCGTCGAACCGCACCGCCTGGTGTGCACCGAGCGCCGTTGGTACCTCGTGGCCTGGGACCTGGACCGCGACGACTGGCGCACCTTCCGCGCGGACCGCATCGAGCCCCGGCCGCCGCACGGCCCGCGCTTCGCGCCGCGCACCCCGCCGGCCGAGGACCTCGCCGCGTACGTCTCCAAGGGCGTCTCCACGCGTGCGTACGCCGCCCGGGCGGTGGTCAGACTGCTGGTGCCGCTGGCCGAGGCGGCCGAGCGGATCACGCCGTCCGACGGCACCCTGGAGGCCGAGAGCGAGGGGACCTGCCTGCTGCGCACGGGGGCCGCGAGCCTGGACGTGATGGTCTTCCACGTGATGTTCATGGGCTTCGAGTTCGAGATCGTCGAGCCCGCGGAGCTCGCCGACCGGGTCAGGTCGGCGAGGGACCTCCTGAGCCGGGCCCTGGACCGGGGTGTCGGGTCTGCGGGTCCCGCGGCACCGGACTCCCGGCCCGCGCCGCGTACGCCGCGTACTCGGGATGGTGCAGGTCGAACGCCGGGGACTCCGAGCGGATCCGGGGCAGCGTGACGAAGTTGTGCCGGGGCGGCGGGCAGGAGGTCGCCCACTCCAGGGAGCGGCCGAACCCCCAGGGGTCGTCGACGTCGACCTTCTCGCCGTACTTCGCGGTCTTCCAGACGTTGTAGAGGAACGGCAGCGTGGACAGGCCGAGCAGGAACGCCCCGATGGTCGAGATGGTGTTGAGGACCGTGAAGCCGTCGGCCGCCAGGTAGTCGGCGTAGCGGCGCGGCATGCCCTCGGCGCCCAGCCAGTGCTGGACCAGGAAGGTGGTGTGGAAGCCCACGAAGAGCGTCCAGAACTGGATCTTGCCGAGCCGCTCGTCGAGCATCTTGCCCGTCAGTTTCGGCCACCAGAAGTAGAAGCCGCCGAAGGTCGCGAAGACGACGGTGCCGAACACGACGTAGTGGAAGTGCGCGACGACGAAGTACGTGTCGGTGACGTGGAAGTCGAGCGGCGGCGAGGCCAGGATGACGCCGGTCAGGCCGCCGAAGAGGAAGCTCACCAGGAAGCCGACCGCCCACAGCATGGGGGTCTCGAAGGACAGCGAGCCTCTGAGCATCGTGCCGGTCCAGTTGAAGAACTTCACACCCGTGGGGACCGCGATGAGGAAGGACACGAAGGAGAAGAACGGCAGCAGGACCGCGCCCGTGGCGAACATGTGGTGCGCCCACACGACCACGGACAGGCCGGTGATGGCCATCGTCGCGCCGACCAGCGGCAGGTAGCCGAAGATCGGCTTCCGGCTGAAGACCGGGATGATCTCCGTGATGATGCCGAAGAACGGCAGCGCGATGATGTAGACCTCGGGATGCCCGAAGAACCAGAAGAGGTGCTGCCACAGCAGCGCCCCGCCGAACTCCGCCTCGAAGACCACCGAGCCGAACCGCCGGTCCGCCTCCAGGACCAGCAGCGCCGCCGCCAGCACGGGGAAGGCGATCAGCACGAGGATCGAGGTGAACAGCACGTTCCAGGTGAAGATCGGCATCCGGAACATCGTCATGCCGGGCGCGCGCATCCCGATGATGGTCGTCAGGAAGTTCACCGAGCCGAGGATCGTGCCGAAGCCGGAGAGCGCGAGCCCCATGATCCACAGGTCGGCGCCGATGCCCGGCGACCGGTCCATGCTGTTGAGCGGCGCGTACGCGAACCAGCCGAAGGCGGCGGGCCCGCTCGGCACGAGCAGCGAGCCGAGCACCATCAGGCCGCCGAAGAGGAACAGCCAGTACGACAGCATGTTCAGCCGTGGGAAGGCCACGTCCGGCGAGCCGATCTGCAGCGGCATGATCTCGTTGGCGAACCCCGCGAACGTCGGCGTCGCGAAGAGCAGCAGCATGATCGTGCCGTGCATGGTGAAGGCCTGGTTGAACTGCTCGTTGGTCAGCAGCTGCAGCCCGGGGCGGGCCAGCTCGGCCCGCATCATCAGGGCCATCAGGCCGGCGGCGAGGAAGAAGAAGAACGACGTGATCAGGTAGAGGTGACCGATCTTCTTGTGGTCCGTGGTGGTCAGCCAGTCCACGAGGACCCGTCCGGGGCGCCGCGCCCGCGCCGGTCGCTCCGCCGCCCGCACCGTCTCGGTCCCCATCGTCTGCCCCTTCGCCATCGCGTGCTGGGACTGCCCGAAGCCTGCTCGGAGCTCACGCCATGATGCTCGCGTCGCCGCGACCGCGACAGGGGGCGTACACCGCTTCGGGCCGCGCGGCTCCGGGCCGCTGTGCCGGAATCATGAATTCCCCTATGCGGCGTCACATCCCCTGGAGCGGCCGGGATTCGGAAATGCGGAGGGTTCGTAAAGAGGCTGCCCCGATATTCGGAGAGGGGTATTGAGGTGATCGCGGGGACGCCCGCGAAGTGACGCGAAGACGCCCCTGAATTACGTCGCCACAAGTACGGAACCGCCCGTACGTGTGACGGAGTTCGGTCGAAACGCACGTCGTGATCCTGTGACAAAAGCGTGACCGGAGAGGTATCAGTGACGCATGGTGTGCGGCCCCGGCCTTCCCCGCCGCTCGCGCGCCGCCTAACGTGGCGGCCATGGCACCTATTCCCACCCCTCCCACCGAGCCCCAGGACAGTCCGGAAGGCTATGTCGGCCTGCGGGCCGAGGGCGCCGAGCGGCAGGCGCGCGAGCGCGGCTGGTCCACCGTCAGGTCGCTGCCGCCGGGCACGATCATCACCATGGAGTACCTCGCGGGGCGGCTCAACTTCGAGGTCGACGAGGGCGTCGTCAAGCGCTGCTGGAAGGGCTGAGCGGCGCCTGTCCGGCCCATGACCATGACGAAGGCCCCGGCTCCGATGAGGAGCCGGGGCCTTCGCGGTGCGGGGGATGGGCTGTGCGTACCGGCCCCCGCCGTCCGTGGGTCAGCCGCCCGCCACCGGGCGGGCCGACGTGGTGCCGCGCGGCACGCGGTCGGAGTGCGGCGGCCTGCGGCTGCCGGCCGGGGTGACCGGGGTCCGCTCGGAGCGGGCCGTGTGCGGACCCGGCGCGAGACGGGCCCCGGGGCGTGCGGCGCGGGCGATGCCGACCGGCTCGCGGGCGGGCGCGTCGCCGCCGTCCGCGGCCGGGCGCTGCTGGACCATCGCCGAGGCGCCGAGCGGAGCCGGGACCACGACCGGCTCGGGCGCGGGGACGACACCGGCGCGGCGGATCCGCCAGGCCTCGCGGAGGCTGAAGATCATGGCCTCGACCCGGGCGATCAGCGGCTCGAACCAGGGCAGCGCGAGCAGGATGAGCAGACCGGCGGCCCAGCCGAGGAAGACGTCGCTCAGCCAGTGCGTGCCGAGGTAGACGGTGGTGAGGCCGACGCTGAGGGAGACCACCGCGGACAGGGCCGACAGATAGCGGCGGGTGCGCGGGGTCGAGGCGAGGTAGGCCAGGATTCCCCAGGTCACGACGGCGTTGGCGGTGTGGCCGGAGGGGAATATATCGCCGCCGAGCCACATCTCGTTCGAGCCGATCGTGGTGGCGTAGTGCGGGCCGAGGCGGCCCATGCCGAGCTTGGCGGCACCGACGGTGACGTTGAGCAGCAGCAGGGCGGCGCCGAACATCAGGAGCGGGCGCAGCGTGTGCTGGCGCCAGGAGCGCCAGCCCAGCCAGGCCGCGACCATGACGGCGGTCGGGCCGCGCTGGCCGAGGACGACCCAGTAGTCGAGGAAGGCGTGGATCTCGGGCCACTGCTGATACGGCCGGAAGAACATGACCTGCCAGTCGAACCGGACCAGCCACGAGGTGACCAGCACGGCGACGACAATGGCCAGGTAGAAGGCCAGAGTCGCGCTGAAGAGCACGACTCTGTGCCGGCTCATCCTCGGCACATCGAGGTGGGCCGGCCGTTCCGGCTCACGGTCCAGCCGGGCGAAGACCCGGTCAAGACGGGTGAGGTTTCGTTCGGTACGCACCCAATCGACGTTACAGCGAGTGAGTGCGGCACTAGGCCGAATCAGTGGCTTTGTGATGACGATGTGATGTGGGATTGATCTCAGCCCGAAGTTTATTCCCGGGGATTCCTTATTCCGTGATCGTTCCCTTACTCAATTCGTTGATCATTTCCAATGGCGTTTTATGGCCCTTATCAATTCGTTCACCGGGGCCTGGCGCGGAATTTCCCGCCCGATCACCGGGGGCGCGGAAATGATCATGACGTGATCACGGTGGGCCCGAGCCGTGCAGCCAGAACGCCCCGTACACCGCGCTCGCCACGGCCACACCCCCCAGGACCAGCGCTGACCTGGACGTACGCAGCCTGGCCAGGGCCACCGCGAGGGGCAGCAGGAGCGGGAAGGCGGGCAGCAGGAGCCGCGGCTTCGAGCCGAAGTAGCCGGCCGCACAGAGCGCCAGTGCGACGACGATCCCGCAGTAGACGAGCAGTGACAGTGGCTGCTTCTGGCGTACGCCGAGCACGTACAGCCAGATGACCAGGGCGACGCCGACGATCAGCCCGAGGCCCGCGAGCGCGCCGGGGACGGAGGTGAACTTCTCCCCGATGAACCGCACGAAGGCGTAGCCGAAGTCGAAGCCGTTGCCCCAGCCCGCCTGGACGTCGAGGTAGCCGAAGAGACCGCCGCCGGTGCGGTGGCCGACCCAGAGGACATAGCCCGCGGCGCCGAGCGGGGCGAGCACCACCCCGAGGAGCATGCGCCGGTCTGCCCGCCGGTCGCGGTACAGCCGCACCGCCGCCGTCACCCAGATCGCGGCGACCACCGCGGCCCCGACCGGCCGCGTCAGCCCCGCGAAGGAGGCGAGCACGCCCGCCGTCACCCAGCGCTCCCGCAGCACCGCGTACAGCGACCAGGCGGCCAGCGCCGTGAACAGCGACTCGCTGTACGCCATCGACTGCACGATGCCGACCGGCAGCACCGCCCACAGCGCGACCGCGCAGACCCCCGCCCGGCGCCCGTACACGTGGTCGGCGACCGCGAAGATCCCCGCCGCGGCGAACAGTGACGCGATCCAGCTCACCGCCAGGCCCGCGTCCGCGTACGACAGGGGACTGACGGCCGAGACGAGCCGCTCCAGCCAGGGCAGCAGCGGGAAGAAGGCGAGGTTCGAGTGGACGCTGCCGTCCGGCAGCGTCACCTCCCAGCCGTATCCGTGCTCGGCGACGCGGGTGTACCAGAGCGAGTCCCAGCGGGCGGACAGCAGCGTGTGCGGGCTCTTGCCCGCCACCGCGCCCCACACCGCGAGCACGGTGAGGCCCAGCGCGCGCACCCCGGCGTACACGAGGAGCGCGGGCGCCGCGCGACGCAGCGCGTGAGCCGCCCGGCCCGGCGGAAGATGTTGATCAAGATCGGTCACGGGCTCGATTATCGGCCGTCGGGGGAACTGGACGCCCGTCCGGGGCGTGGACGAAGGGTGGGGGCGTGGCATACGCCACACCACATCCGCGCAACCATGAGAGGTCCGCCACGCGCCCCAGGCGTGAACTCGCGTACTCTGACGGCTCACTCGCCTTGTCTGCGCCGCCCGAGCAGGGAGTTCGCATCCCGCAGGCCGCCGATGCGAGGGACCACTGGGAGGTACGCACATGTCCGGGACGACCACGGCCGCAGCACCGCAGGGCCGTCGGGGTTCCGGGGCCGGCGCCGGGGCCAACCGCTGGGTCGTGCTCGTCGTCCTCTGCGTCAGCCTGCTGCTCGTCGCCGTCGACGCCACCGTGCTGCACGTCGCGGTGCCCGCGGTCACCGAGGACCTGAGGCCCGGCGCGATCGAACTGCTGTGGATCGTCGACATCTATCCGCTGGTCTGCGCCTCGCTCCTCATCCTCTTCGGCACGCTCGGCGACCGCGTCGGCCGCCGGCGCGTCCTCCTCCTCGGCTACGCCCTCTTCGGTGTGGCCTCGGCCGTCGCGGCCCTCGCGGACAACGCGCAGGTCCTGATCGCGGCCCGCGCGCTGCTCGGTGTCGGCGGCGCGATGATCATGCCCGCGACGCTGTCGATCCTGCGCCAGGTCTTCCCCGACCGGCGCGAGCGGGCGCTGGCCATCGGCATCTGGAGCGCGGTGGCCGCCGTGGGCGCGGCCGTCGGACCGCTGCTCGGCGGATTCCTCCTCGAACACTTCTGGTGGGGCTCGGTCTTCCTCATAAACATTCCGCTGATGCTGGTCAGCCTGCCCGTCGGGCGCTGGCTGCTGCCCGAGTCGACCGGCGAGCGCAACGGCCCCTGGGACGTCGTCGGCGCGCTCATGGCGGCGGCCGGGCTCTTCGGTCTCGTGCTCGGCGTGAAGCGGCTCGGCGGCGGCGAGGCGCCGCTCGGTGCCACCACCCTGATCTCGCTGGCCGCGGGCGGCGCCCTGCTCATCGGCTTCGTCCGCAGGCAGCGGCGGCGCGAGCACCCCCTGGTCGACCTGTCGATGTTCGCGCGCCCCGCGTTCAGCACGTCGGTCGGCTGCATCGTCCTCGCCATGCTCGCCCTCGTGGGCCTGGAACTGATCGCCGCGCAGTACCTCCAGCTCGTCCTCGGCCTGTCCCCGCTGGAGACGGGCCTGCGGCTGCTGCCCCTCACCGTCGCCGCGATGGCCGCGGGCCTCGCCGGATCGAAGATGCTCAGCCGCTTCGGCCCGCGCGCGATGGTCTGCGCCGGCTTCTGCCTGACCGCGGCCGCCGTGGTGCTGCTCACCGGCATGGGCGGCCACGCCAACGACGTGCTGCTCCTCACCGGCTTCGTGCTGCTCGGCTTCGGCCTGGAGACCACGCTCTTCGGCGCGTACGAGTCGATGCTGAGCGAGGCGCCGCAGGCGCAGGCGGGCGGGGCCGCCGCGATCGGCGAGACCTCCTACCAGCTGGGCGCGGGCATCGGCATCGCGCTGCTCGGCAGCGTCATGAACGCGGCGTACGCGCCGGGGCTCTCCTCGGTGCGGGGCGTCCCGGCGGCGGACAGCGCCGCGGCGAGCCACTCGCTCGGTGAGGCGTACGAGGTCGCCGCGCGGCTCGGCGGGGGCTCGGGCGCGGCCCTGCGGACCGCGGCGCGGGACGCGTTCGTGCACGGACTGCATGTGACGTTGCTGGTCAGCGCGGGGCTGCTGCTGCTCGGGGCGCTCGCGGCGCTGAGGCTGCCGCGGGCCATGGAGTGCGGGGCGCCTGCGGCGCGGGCCGAGACGGGGGTGCCTGCTCCCCGGGACCACGCCGGGGTGCCCGTCACCTCGTCCGCCGACGCCTGAGCCCCGCGGCTGCCGGATCTCCGGGTGCGGGTGCTTTGGTGGCCGGTCGCGCCGTTCCCCGCGCCCCTGAGGGGGGTTCGGGTTGCTTTGGGGGCGCGGTTCCTCGCGCCCCCTGGCAGGGGCGCGGGGCGCTCTGGACGTGCGGGAGACTGCGTCGTAACGTCAGCGCGAGCCGTAGCTAACTACCAGTGCTAGTTTTGTGTCGCCGGAGGCCCCGCATGTCCGCAAGCGCCCGCACGCCGCTCCCGCCCTTCGACCCCGCCGACCCCCTCGGCATCGACGACCTCCTCGCCCCCGAGGACCTCGCGATCCGCGACACCGTCCGCACCTGGGCCACGGACCGGGTCCTGCCGCACATCGCCGACTGGTACGAGAAGGGCGAGCTGCCCGGCATCCGCGAGCTGGCCCGCGAGCTCGGCTCCCTCGGCGCGCTCGGCATGTCCCTGGAGGGTTACGGCTGCGCCGGGGCGAGCTCCGTGCAGTACGGCCTGGCCTGCCTGGAGCTGGAGGCCGCCGACTCCGGCATCCGCTCCCTCGTCTCCGTACAGGGCTCCCTCGCCATGTACGCGATCTGGAAGTTCGGCTCCGAGGAGCAGAAGCAGCGGTGGCTGCCCGGCATGGCCGCGGGCGAGATCATCGGCTGCTTCGGCCTCACCGAGCCCGACCACGGCTCCGACCCCGCGTCCATGCGCACGCACGCCAAGAAGGACGGCACCGACTGGGTGCTCACCGGGCGCAAGATGTGGATCACCAACGGCTCGGTGGCGGGCGTCGCCGTCGTCTGGGCGCAGACCGACGAGGGGATCCGCGGCTTCGTCGTGCCGACCGACAGCCCCGGCTTCTCGGCGCCCGAGATCAAGCACAAGTGGTCGCTGCGCGCGAGCGTCACCAGCGAACTGGTGATGGACGAGGTGCGGCTGCCCGCGGACGCCGTCCTGCCCGAGGTCGTCGGCCTCAAGGGCCCGCTCAGCTGTCTCTCCCACGCCCGCTACGGCATCGTCTGGGGAGCCATGGGCGCGGCCCGGTCCTCCTTCGAGGCGGCCGTGGAGTACGCGAGGACCCGTGAGCAGTTCGGCCGGCCCATCGGCGGCTTCCAGCTCACCCAGGCCAAGCTCGCCGACATGGCGGTCGAGCTGCACAAGGGCATCCTGCTCGCCCACCACCTCGGGCGGCGCCTGGACGCGGGCAGGCTCCGTCCCGAGCAGGTCAGCTTCGGCAAGCTCAACAACGTACGAGAAGCGATCGAGATCTGCCGCACGTCCAGGACCATCCTGGGCGCCAACGGGATCTCGCTGGAGTACCCCGTCATGCGGCACGCGACGAACCTCGAGTCGGTGCTCACCTACGAGGGCACCGTCGAGATGCACCAGCTCGTGCTGGGCAAGGCGCTCACCGGTCTCGACGCCTTCCGGTGACCGGTCCGCAGTCCCCGTCCGGGACCGGTGCGGGCTCCGGTGAGCGGCCCTGCCCCTAGCTCTGGTTGAAGAAGCCGTCCGCCGGCCGGCTCGCGGCCTCGCCGTTGACGATCTGCGTGTCGGCGGGCGTGAGCAGGAAGACCCGCGTCGCCACGCGCTCGATCGAACCGCGCAGGCCGAAGGTCAGGCCGGCCGCGAAGTCGACCACGCGCTTGGCGTCGGTGGGCTCCATGGACGTGAGGTTCATGATGACCGGGACGCCGTCCCGGAAGAGCTCGCCGATGCCCCGCGCGTCCCGGAAACTGTCCGGGGTCACGGTCCCGATCCGCTGGCCCTGCTCCTCGGCCGCCTCGGTCGCCACCCGCACACGCGGGTCGGTGACCCAGGCCTCCGGCTGGTCGGGCCCCTCGGTCCGGTCGTCGTCGTAGCCGTCGTCGTAGTAACGCTCGTCATTGTTGTCGTCGACGAGGCCAAGCCAGGCACTCGCCTTGCGCACCGATCCCATGGACGCCTCCTCTCACCGCGGTTTCCCTGAGTTCCGCATCCCTATCGTCGTCCATGATGCGGATGGTGCGCCAAGTGGATAGTCGCCGCGCGGGGTTTTCGTGACGGTACTGGTGCAGAGTCAACACGCCGACGCACGTTGCGCTCCAAGGGTCCTGCCGTGTACGGCTGCTGACGGAGAGTGAAATATGATTCTTCACGGCGTATGGGTGACGGTCGGTGCGTCCGGGTGAACGGAGGCCTCGCTACGATGCCCGGGTTGATCGCTTCGGGCTTCTCGGGGGAGTCGTCTTGTTCGGAATAGTCAGGCCCTGCAGTCATCGTCTCGGGGAGGGCCTCAAGACGCAGTGGATGGCCCATCTGTGCGGGCTCTGTCTCGCGCTGCGCGGTGACCACGGGCAGTTCGCCCGGGTCGTCACCAACTACGACGGGCTCATCATCTCGGTTCTGACGGAGGCTCAGGCCGAGCGGTCGACCGGCTGGCGGCGCACCGCGGGGCCCTGTCCGCTGCGCGGGATGCGGACGGCGTCCGTGGCGCAGGGCGAGGGCGCGCGACTCGCCGCCGCCGTCTCGCTGGTGCTCGCCTCGGCGAAGGTCCGCGACCATGTCGTCGACGGGGACGGGCTCCTGGCGCGCAGGCCGGTGGCCGTCGCGGCCCGGCGCGTGGCCCGCAGCTGGGACCGGGCGGGCGCGCGGACCGGCGCCGACGTGGGCTTCGACACGGCGGTCCTGGTCGACGCCGTCGAACGGCAGGCCGGCATCGAGGCCTTGGCGGGCCCCGGCACCTCGCTGCTCGCGGTCACCGAGCCGACCGAGACGGCGACCGCCGCGGCCTTCGCGCACACCGCCGTGCTCGCCGGGCGGCCCGGCAACGCGCAGCCGCTCGCCGAGGCCGGCCGGCTCTTCGGCCGCCTCGCGCACCTGCTCGACGCCGTGGAGGACAGGCAGGCCGACGCCGCGTCGGGCGCGTGGAACCCGCTCGCCGCCACGGGCACGTCCCTGGCCGAGGCGCGGCGCCTCGCCGACGACGCGCTGCACGGCATCCGCCTGGCACTGCGGGACGCCGAGTTCACCGACGGCAAGCTCGCCCACATGCTGCTCGCGCACGAACTGGGCAGGTCGGTCGACCGGGCCTTCGGGACCGACGGCTGCGGGCACACCCATCAGGTGACGGCTCATCAGGACGGTTCCTTCGGGCCGCCGCAGCAGGGCGGTGCGTACGGCGCCCCGCAGCAGGGCGGGCCGTACGGACCCCCCTCCAGTGGTCCGTACGGCCCGCAGAATCCGTACGGAGGCGGCAATCCGTACGGAGGCGGAGCGCCCGGCGGTCCGGGCGGGCCCCAGGGTCCCGGCGGTCCCGGTGGCCCCGGCGGCTTCGGCGGCGGTCCCGACTTCGGGCAGCAGCCGCCGCCGAAGCCCGGCAAGCGCGGCTTCTGGGCGGGGTGCGCCGTCGCCATCGGGCTGTGCTGCACCTGCAAGATGTGCTGCGCCGACCACTACGAGGGCCCCTGGTCCCGCAAGAAGCGCGAGGGCTGCTGCAACAACTGCGACTGCGACTGCGGCTGCTGCGGCATCTGCGAGTGCTGTTCCTGCTGCGACTGCGGTCTGTAGCGGCCCTCGTCGGCCCCCGTCGGCACGGAGTGACGCGGGGTCAGTCCTTGATCTCCGGCGGGGAGATCTGCGACTTCTCGATCGCCGAGCCCTGCGTCCCCCACTTCTTCAGGATGCGGTCGTACGTCCCGTCCTTGATCAGCTGATCGACCGCGGCCCGGAAGGCGGGGGCCAGCTTCGTGCCCTTCTTGAAGGCGAAGCCGACGTCGAGCCGGTGGTACGCGCCGAGGAACTTCAGGCCCTCCTGCTGCTGCACGGCGTAGCGCAGGCCGTTGATCGTGGACATCACCACGTCCGCGCGGCCCTGTTGCAGCGCGGCCCAGATCGCGCCCTGCTCGGCGTACGTCTTCACGCTGTAGGGCTTCTTGCCCGCCTCCTCGCAGACGTGCTTGTTGTCCTCCAGCGTGACCTCGAAGGTGGTGCCCGCGCCGGTCGCCACGTTCAGTCCGCACAGCTGCTCGAAGTCGGTGACCTTCTTCAGCTTGCTGTCCTCGCGGACGGCGAAGCCCTGGCCGTCGTTGATGTACGTGACGAAGTCGATGGTCTTCCGGCGTTCCTCGGTCACGCCGAAGTTCCCCGTGCCCAGGTCGTACTTGCCGCTGCCCAGGGCCGGCAGGATCGCCTCGAAGCTCGCGGCCTCCCGCTTCAGCTTCAGGCCGAGGGTCTTGGCCACGGCGTCCGCGAAGTCGACGTCCTGGCCGACGATCGTCCGGCCGTCCTCCAGATAGAGCGCGGAGGGCGGGGTGCCGCCGACGGAGGCGGCGAGGCTGAGCGTGCCGCGGTCGCGCACGTCCGCGGGCAGCAGCTCGGCCGCGGCCCGGTTCTTCTTGACGGAGGACACCACGTCCGCGGTCGGGATCTCGGCGCTCCTGCCCGCGGGGGCCGCGCCGCCCGCGGTGTCCGCGGCGCCGGAGCCGCACGCGGTCAGCGCGAGGGTGGCGGCGGTGATCAGGGCGAAGGCCGCCGGGATGCGGCGGGACTGCGAGGGCGTGCTCATGGCGTGACGTTCTCCAGCTCGGCAGGGCAGGGCGAAGCGGACGTACGAGGGGAGGGGTGTCGCCGCTCGCGACGGGGGAGCGGTGACGTACGCGTGTGAAGGCGGGGCCGAGGCCCGCGCGGGAGCGCGGACGTCGGGAACGAGGAGAGCGCGCAGAAGCCGGGACCCGGTGGGCCCGAAGGGCTCAGGGTGCTTCGAGGGCAGGGGGTCGGCTCAGGAGGACATCAACAAGACGCCGACCACACTCGACCGAAGTCGATGTGGGAGCGCGTGACCAGCCACTGCTGCGGATGCATGGGCCAAGTGGAACAGGCATCCGTTTCCGCGTCAACTGCCGTGAGACGTAACGCTCATATCCTGGACACCCTTGACAGTTCAGGTGACGCGCCCCGTAATCTCGGGGACGGATCGTGCTGAGGGGCTCGGTCCATGTGAAGGCACCACCCGTGTTCGAGCTTCTGCATCCACGGAGCCTTCCGCATGTCTTCCGACACCCTCGCGAAAGTCGCGACCCCTCCGCCCTCCCCGGATCCCGCTGATTCCGCACGGCCCCAGGACGTCCCGCGCATCGTGCCCCGGCCGCGCGTCGGCCAATGGACGGCGGCCGTCGTCGTCCTGGTGCTGCTCGCGCTGGCCGCCACCTCCGTCGTCCGCAACGAGGCGTTCCAGTGGGACGTGGTCGCCGACTACTTCACCACGGCGTCCGTCCTGCGCGGACTCGGCCTCACCCTCTGGCTGACCGCCCTCGTCATGGCGCTCGGCTTCGCCCTCGGCACGCTGCTCGCCGTGGGCCGTCTCTCCGCCAACCCCGTGCTGAGAGCGGTGAGTTGGGGATACATCTGGTTCTTCAGGTCGATGCCGATCCTGGTGCAGCTGCTGTTCTGGTTCAACATCGGGGCGCTCTACCCGCAGCTGTTCGGCGTCAGGACGGTCAACCTCCTCGGGCCCGTCACCATCGCCATCATCGGCCTGACCCTGCACGAGGCCGCGTACGCCGCCGAGGTGGTGCGCGGCGGGATCCTCTCCGTCGACCGCGGGCAGATCGAGGCCGCCCAGTCGCTCGGCCTCGGGCGGTGGCGCAGGCTGCGGCGGATCGTGCTGCCGCAGGCCATGCGCTCCATCGTGCCGCCGGCCGGGAACATGCTCATCGGCACGCTCAAGGGCACCTCGATCGTCTCCGTCATCGCCGTGCAGGACCTGCTCTACTCCGTGCAGCTCGTCTACCACCGCACCTACCAGGTCATCCCGCTGCTGATGGTCGCCACCATCTGGTACGTCGTGGTCACCTCGGTGCTCGGCGTCGGCCAGTACTACGTCGAGCGGCACTACGCCCGCGGGTCGGAGCGTGCCCGATGAGGCGCTCCCTGGTGTTCGTGGGAGCGGGCCCGCGCGGCACCGGCATCCTGGAACGCATCGCCGCCAACGCGCCCGAACTGTACGAGGGTTCGGGCGTCGACGGGCTCGACATCCACCTCGTCGACCCGCACCCGCCGGGCGGCGGACGCGTCTGGCGGGCCGACCAGTCGCCGCTGCTCTGGATGAACTCGCAGGCCCAGGACGTCACCATGTTCACCGACGAGACGGTGGAGCTGGCGGGCCCGGTCCTGCCGGGTCCCGCGCTGCACGAGTGGAGCGGGCGCGACGGACGCGACTTCCTCAGCCGCCACGAGCAGAGCGCCTACCTGCGCTGGGTGTACGAGAGGGCCGTCGCCGCCCTGCCCGAGGGCGTCGTCGTCCACCACCACCCGCGCAGGGCCCTGCGCGTCACCGGCGGGCACGACGCCCGTCAGGACGTCTTCGTCGAAGGCCTCGACGAGCCGCTCGCCGCCGACCTGGTCCTGCTGCTCCAGGGGCACCTGGACGCCGAACTCGACAACGAGCAGCGGGAGTTGGCCGCGTACGCCGAACGCAACGGCCTCGTGCACCTGCCGCCCGACTTCACCGCCGACAGCGACCTGTCGCGGCTCGCGCCCGGCGAACCCGTCCTCGTGCGCGGCTTCGGCCTCGCCTTCGTCGACCTGATGGTGCTGCTCACCGAGGGGCGCGGCGGACGGTACGAGGGCGACACCTATCACCCCTCGGGACGCGAGCCCGTCCTGTACGTCGGCTCGCGCCGCGGCGTCCCGTACCACTCGAAGATCGGCTACGACTGGACCGGCGAACGCCCGCCGCTGCCGCGCCACTTCGGCCCCGCCCAGATCGACGAACTCCTCGCCCGGCCCGGCGGACACGACTTCCGGCGCGACGTGTGGCCGCTCATCGAGAAGGAGCTCGGCTTCGCCCACTACCACCGCCTCTTCACCGCCCACCCCGAGTGCACCCGCACCGCCTGGGCGGACTTCGACGAGAAGTACGAGGCCTGCGCGCCCGGCAGCCCCGAACTGGACGCCCTCGTCGCGTCCGCCGTGCCCGACCCCGCCGACCGGCTCGACCTCACCGCCCTCGACCACCCCCTGTCCGGGGTGCGCCACACCTCGTACGAGGCGTTGCAGGACGGGCTGCGCGGCTACATCACCGACGACCTCGCGCGCCGCCACGACCCCGGGCACAGCGCCGACCTCGCCGTGTTCCTCGGACTCCTGTCCGTCTACGGGCAGTTGGTGCGGCTCGGCGACCCGGGGGACTGGTGGCACGGCTTCTTCAGCTACCTCGCGTCCGGCCCGCCGGGACCCCGGCTGCGGCAGCTGCTCGCCCTCTCGCGCGCCGGGATCGTCCGGTTCCTCGGCGCGGACGTCCGGGTGAGCGCCGAGGACGGGGTGTTCCGCGCCCAGAGCCCCACCCTGCCCGGCCACGTCACCGAGACCCGCGCGCTCGTCGAGGCGCGGCTGCCGCAGCCCACCCTCGCCCGCGCCCGGGACCCGCTGCTGCGCGCCCTGCACGCCGAGGGCGTCGGGGAGACGCCGGCGGGACTCCTCGCCGTCGACCCCGCCGACGGGCGGATCCTCGACCGGGCGGGCCGGCCGCATCCGCGCCGCTTCGCGCTGGGCCCGCACACCGACGCGCGCGGCGCCGGGGCGTTCACCCGGCCGCGGACCAACAGCCCCACCTTCCGGCAGAACGACGCCACCGCACGCGCCGTACTCGACTTCCTGAGCGCCTCCACGACCCGAGGAACCCATGTCCCTGACCAGTGATCCGCCCGTCAGCAAGGGCGACCGGGCCGCGCCGCCCGCGGCCGACGACCACGGCGCCCTGGAGGTCGTACCCCTGCGCCACCCCTGGCGGTGGGCCGCCGTCGCCGCGACCGCCGTCCTGATCGCGCAGTTCGCGCACGGACTCGTCACCAACCCCGCCTGGGAGTGGGAGGTGTTCGCGGAGTTCTTCACCGCCGACGTCATCCTCAAGGCGGTCTGGATCACCCTCCAGCTCACCTTCTACGGCACGGCGCTCGGCTTCGCGCTCGGTGTCGTCCTCGCCTTCATGCGGCTCTCGGCCAGCCCCTTCCTGAAGTCGGTGGCCTTCGCCTACATCTGGGCGTTCCGCTCGATCCCGCTCATCGTGCAGCTGCTGTTCTGGTTCAACCTCGCCTACCTCTACAAGGAGCTGCAGTTCGGCATCCCGTTCGGGCCCGGCTTCTTCTCCTTCGACACCATGGGGCTGGTCGGCGCGATGAGCGCGGCCGTCCTCGGTCTGGCACTGCACCAGGCCGCGTACGCCGCCGAGATCGTGCGCGCCGGTGTCGCGGCCGTCGACAGCGGACAGCTGGAGGCCGCCGCCGCGCTCGGCATCCCCAAGCTGCGGCAGGTGCGCAGGATCGTGCTCCCGCAAGCGATGCGGTCGATCCTGCCCAACGCGGCCAACGAGATCATCTCCCTCTTCAAGGGCACCTCGATCGTCTCCGTCATGGCGATCGGCGAGCTCTTCTACCAGGTGCAGGTCATCTACGGCCGCAACGGCCGGGTCGTGCCGCTCCTGATGGTCGCCACCGTCTGGTACATCCTCCTGACCAGCGCGCTCTCCGTCCTCCAGCACTACGTCGAACGTCACTTCTCGAAGGGGGCCACGCGATGAGCGCCATGGTCGAACTCCGCTCCGTACGCAAGTCTTTCGGCTCCCTGGAGGTGCTGAAGGGAGTGGACCTGGAGGTCGCGGCGGGCGAGGTCGCCGTCGTCCTCGGCCCCTCCGGCTCCGGCAAGTCCACGCTGCTGCGCACCATCAACCACCTGGAGAAGGTCGACGGGGGCTGGGTCAGCGTCGACGGCTCGCTCGTCGGCTACCGGCGCTCCGGGGACAAGCTGTACGAGCTGCGCGAGCGGGACGTGCTCAAGCAGCGCACCCACATCGGCTTCGTCTTCCAGAACTTCCACCTCTTCCCCCACCTGACGGTCCTGGAGAACATCGTCGAGGCGCCGGTCGCCGCGCTGAAGCGGCCCCGCAAGCAGGCCGTGGCGAGCGCCGAGGCCCTGCTCGCGAGGGTCGGGCTCGCCGACAAGGCCGACGCCTACCCCAAGCAGCTCTCCGGCGGACAGCAGCAGCGCGTCGCCATCGCCCGCGCCCTCGCCCTGGAACCGAAGCTGCTCCTCTTCGACGAGCCGACCTCCGCGCTCGACCCGGAGCTGGTCGGCGAGGTCCTCGACGTCATCAAGGACCTGGCGCGCCAGGGCACCACGATGATCGTCGTCACCCACGAGATCGGCTTCGCCCGCGAGGTGGCCGACACCGTCGTCTTCATGGACGACGGCCGCGTGGTCGAGCGGGGCGCCCCCGCCGACGTACTCGACGATCCCCGGCACGAGCGCACGCGCGCCTTCCTCTCCAAGGTCCTCTAGGAGCCCCGCATGCTGTCCCGACGCACCACCCTCACCTTCGCCGTCGCCGCCCTGGCCGCCGCGCCCCTGCTCAGCGCCTGCGGCGGCGACAGCGACGCCGCGACCGGCGGCGGCCGACCCGGCACCAAGAAGGTCGGCTCCATCAACATCGGACCCGACCAGAACCGCGTACGCGGCACGAAGGCCGCCGCGATCGCCGCGCTCGTGCCCGAAGAGGTGAGAGAACGCGGCACGCTGCGGCTCGGCGGCGGCGCCGACTCGACCGCGCCGCTCGGCTTCTACGCCACCGACGACAAGACCCGCATCGGCTCCGAGGTCGACCTCGCGATCCTCGTCGCCGACACCCTCGGTCTCAAGCCGGTGTTCGAGGAGGTCTCCTGGGAGAACCTCTTCGTCGGCCTGGACAGCGGGAAGTTCGACGGCGTCTTCGGCAACGTCACGGTGACCGAGGAGCGCAAGGAGAAGTACGACTTCGCGACCTACCGGCTCGACAACATCGCCTTCGAGGTGAAGAAGGGCGCCGGCTGGAAGGCCGAGGGGCCCGAGGACGTGGCGGGCAAGTCCGTCGCGGTCTCCTCCGGCACCAACCAGGAGAAGATCCTCGTCGACTGGAGCAGGCAGAACGAGAAGGCCGGGCGCGAGCCGGTCGACATCAAGTACTTCCAGAAGGACTCCGACTACTACCTCGCGCTCCAGTCCGGGCGCATCGACGCCTACCTCGGACCGAGCCCCGCGGTCTCGTACCACGTGGCCTCCGCGGGACAGACCGAGGTGGCCGGCTCGCTCTCCGGCGGGGGCGACTCGCTCCAGGGGGAGATCGCCGCGACCACGAAGAAGGGGAGCGGGCTCGTCGACGCGTACGCCGCCGCGCTCAACCACGTGATCAAGGACGGCAGTTACGCGAAGGTCCTGAAGCGGTGGGGGCTGTCCGGCGAGGCCGTGGAGAAGTCCGAGATCAATCCGCCGGGCCTGCCCAAGCCGTAGCCGTGCCCTCAGCAGAAAGGTTCAGCCGATGACCACCGCACCCACCGGGCGCGGCCCGCTCCACCTCGCCGCCGCCATCGATCTGCCCGGGACCTGCGAAGCCGCTCCCTACGCCGAACTCGCGCTGCTCGCCGAGCAGGGGGCCCTGGACTTCGTGACGCTCGGGGACTCCTTCGCACGGACCGGGCCCGACGCGCTCGGCGTGGCCGCGCGGATCGCGCCCCGCACCGGACGCGTCGGGCTCGTGCCGACCGTCACGACCACGCACACCGAGCCGTTCCACGTACAGGCCTCCCTGGCGACCCTCGACTGGGTCAGCCACGGGCGGGCCGGCTGGACCGTCGACGTCTCGGCGACCGAGGCCGAGGCCCGGCTCTTCGGGCGGCGCCCCGCGGCGCCCCGCGAGGAGCTGTGGCGCGAGGCCGGCGACGTCGCCGAGGTGGCCCGGCGGCTGTGGGACAGCTGGGAGGACGACGCGGAGATACGGGACGTGGCGACCGGCCGCTTCATCGACCGCGACAAGCTGCACTACGTCGACTTCCGGGGGCGCGACTTCTCGGTGCGGGGCCCGTCCATCGTGCCCCGGCCCCCGCAGGGCCACCCCGTGGTCGTCGTCGACGCGACCGCGCCGCAGGCCCGCGAGACCGCCGCCCGGCACGCGGACGTCGCCCTGGTGCGCGTCGCCTCCGCCGACCGGGCCGACGCCGCGCGGGCCGAACTGCGGGGCCTGGCGGCACGGTTCGGGCGCGACCCGCGGACGCTGCGGGTGCTCGCCGCCCTCGTCGTCGACCTCGGCGGCGGAGAGTGCGCCGCCGAACCGGGGCACGGCGGGGGACCGCTGACCACGGCCGAGGGGCCCGCCTACCGGGGCGGGCCCGTCGACCTGGCCGAGCTGATCGCCGCCTGGCACGGCGCGGGTGCCGTGGACGGCTTCCACCTCACGCCCGTCGAACCGCGCCGTGACCTGGAGCGGCTCGTCAACGGCACCGTCGCGTTGCTCCAGCACCGGGGCCTGTTCCGCACCTTCTACCCGGGCAGCACCCTCAGGGAGCACCTGGGGCTCGCCAGGCCCGCCAACCGCTACGCCGCGCTCGCGGGGGAGTCCTCATGACACAGCGACCCAAACAGGTGCACCTGGCCGCCCACTTCCCCGGCGTCAACAACACCACCGTGTGGTCCGACCCGGGATCCGGCTCCCACATCGACTTCGCCTCCTTCACGCACCTGGCCCGCACCGCCGAGCGCGGCCTGTTCGACTTCTTCTTCCTCGCCGAGGGGCTGCGGCTGCGCGAGCACAAGGGCCGCATCCACGACCTGGACGTCGTCGGGCGGCCCGAGTCGCTCACCGTCCTGACCGCGCTCGCCGCCGTCACCGAGCGGCTCGGCCTCGCGGGCACCGTCAACGCGACCTTCAACGAACCCTTCGAACTGGCCCGCAGGTTCGCCTCGCTCGACCACCTCAGCGCGGGCCGCGCCGCCTGGAACGTGGTCACCACCTCCGACGCCTTCACCGGCGAGAACTTCCGGCGCGGCGGCTACCTCGACCGCGCCGACCGCTACACCCGCGCCGCCGAGTTCCTCGCGACGGCCCGCGAGCTGTGGGACTCCTGGACGCCCGACGGACGGCAGCGCGGCGTCACGCACCGCGGTGAGCACTTCACGATCGAGGGCGAGTTCCCCGTGCCGCGCTCCCCGCAGGGGCACCCCGTCGTGATCCAGGCGGGGGACTCCTCCGAGGGACGGGAGTTCGCCGCGTCGGCCGCCGACGTCATCTTCACCCGGCACGGCACGCCCGAGGCGGGCCGCGCCTTCTACGCCGACGTCAAGGGCCGCCTCGCGAAGTACGGGCGGTCCGCCGACGACCTGAAGATCATGCCCGGGGTCACCTACGTCCTCGGCGACACCGCGGCCGAGGCGCAGGAGAAGGCCGCCGGGATCCGCCGCGCGCAGGTCTCCCCGCAGAACGCGATCCTCGCCCTGGAGCAGGTGTGGGGCGTGGACCTGTCCGCCTACGACCCGGACGGGCCGCTGCCCGACATCGACCCGGTCCCCGACTCGGAGCTCGTCCAGGGCCGGGTGCGGATCGCCGACCCCTTCGCCGTCGCCGCCAAGTGGCGGGCGCTGTCCGAGGCCAAGGGGCTCTCCATCCGCCAGACGGTCGTGGAGACCACGGCCCGCCAGTCCTTCGTCGGCACCCCGGACGCGGTCGCCGCCGACCTCGCGGAGGCCGTGCGCACCGAGGCCGCCGACGGCTTCATCCTCGTGCCGCACCTGACCCCCGGCGGCCTCGACGAGTTCGTCGACAAGGTGGTGCCGCTGCTCCAGGAGCGGGGCGTGTACCGCACGGAATACGAGGGCGCGACGCTGCGCTCACATCTCGGGCTGCGCGAGCCCGCGGGAAAGGACGGAACACCATGAGCAACGAGAACGACGGCGCCGGCAGGGACACCGACGCCGCGCAGGACTGGAAGCACTGGCACGAGGAGCGCACCGGGACGGTGTCGGCCCCCTACGGGCCGCTCTCGCTCACCGGCACGCACTGGCTCGCCGACCATCCGGACGGGCGTCTGCCGGGGATCCCCGGGCGGTGGACCGGGAGCGCCGACGCGGTCGTCCTGACCGCGGGCCCCGACGACGCCCTGACCGTCGACGGCCTGCCCCTGACCGGAGAGGCCCGCCTCGGCGCCGACACCGGTCCCGCCGGGGACGCCCGCGTGGCGCACGGCGGGCGCCGCCTCGTCGTGATCCGGCGCGAAGGGCTGTGGGCGGTGCGCGACTTCGACCCGGACGCCGCGGCGCGCCGCGCCTTCACGGGCATCGACGCCACGTCGTACGACGCCCGCTGGGCGGTGCCCGGACGCTTCACGCCGTACGAGCAGGCGCGCACGGTCAGGGTCGGCAACGCCGACGGCAAGGAGCGCGGCCTCGGCCTCGGCGGCGAACTCTCCTTCCGGCTCGGGGGAGTCGAGCACACCCTCCAGGTGGCCGTCGAGGCCGACGGTTCGCTGTGGGCCGTCTTCGCCGACGGCACCAGCGGCACCACCAGCCACCGCTTCCGCTTCCTGCGGCCCGCCGCACCCGATGCCGGGGGCCGCACCACGGTCGACTTCAACCGTTCGCTGCTGCCGCCCTGCGCCTTCACCGACCACTTCCTGTGCCCCTTCCCGCCGCCCGGCAACACCCTGGCGACGGAGATCGCGGCGGGGGAGCGGAACCTTCTCGACCGCTGATTCGTCAGACGGCCGGGCCTCGGCACCACGGCCGACGACCGCAGCCCCGGTGGCGTACGACAGGTACGGAACCCACCGGGGCCGGTCGACGTGTATTCGGCCGACGGCCGAAAGGCGCCCTTGTGCGGCTCGGAGTCGCCCCCCAATACTCCCGAGCAGCGCTTGTCAGGGGCACGGCATATCTGGAATCCGGTCTGCCCTTTGGCTGCGCCTCACGGGCCCTCAACCCACAAGGGCCCACTGACTTCCCTCGGGAGGAACAACGTGAGGATCAAGCGCACCATCCCCCGCAGTGCCACCGCGAGACGCACCCGTCTGCTGGCCGTGGCCACCGGTCTCGTCGCCGCCGGAGCACTCGTCGTACCCGCGGCGAACGCACAGGACGGCATGGCGACCTTCAGCGCGTCACAGCTGGAACAGGCCAATGACGCCGTGCTCGGCGCCGATGTCGCGGGCACCGCCTGGGGCATCGACCCGAAGACCAAGCAGGTCGTCGTCACCGCCGACAGCACGGTCTCCAAGGCCGAGATCGCGAAGATCAAGGAAGCGGCCGGGTCCAACGCGGGCGCCCTGAAGATCCAGCGCACGTCGGGCACGTTCCAGAAGTACATCTCCGGCGGCGACGCCATCTACGCGGACAGCTGGCGCTGTTCGCTCGGCTTCAACGTGCGCAACAGCGCAGGCGCCTACTACTTCCTGACCGCGGGCCACTGCACCGACGGTGCGGGCACCTGGTGGTCCAACTCGGCGAAGACCACCGTGCTCGGCACCACGTCGGGCTCCAGCTTCCCGACGAACGACTACGGCATCGTCCGCTACACCAACAACTCGGTCACCAAGTCCGGCACCGTGGGCAGCCAGGACATCACGAGCGCCGCCGACCCCACCGTCGGGCAGAACGTGACCCGGCGCGGCTCGACCACCGGCACGCACAGCGGCAAGGTCACCGCGCTCAACCAGACCGTCAACTACGGCGGCGGCGACGTCGTCTACGGCATGATCAAGACCACGGTCTGCGCCGAGCCCGGCGACAGCGGCGGCCCGCTGTACTCCGGTTCCACGGCGCTCGGCCTGACCTCCGGCGGCAGCGGCAACTGCTCGTCGGGCGGCACGACGTTCTTCCAGCCGGTCACCGAGGCGCTGCGCGCGTACAACGTCAGCGTCTACTGAGACACGGCACGGCGGCACGGTCCGCAGTCGGCAGCAGGACGAGCCCCCGCCCGGAAGCCGGGCGGGGGCTCGCCCTGTGCCGGGCAGGCGAGCTACCTTCGAAGTGGACGCCCAACACGCCCAATTCGGACCCCAGGGGGCCGGCATGGTCGAGGAGCTCGTGACGGCGGGACTGGTCGTCGGGTCTGCCGGAGCGGTCTACGCACTGGCGGCGGCGCGCGTCGTCAAACAGTACGAGCGGGGCGTGGTGCTGCGCCTCGGCCGGCTGCAACGCGCGGTGCGCGGGCCGGGACTGACGATGATCGTGCCCATGGTCGACCGGCTGCGCAAGGTGAACATGCAGATCGTCACGATGCCGGTGCCGGCGCAGGACGGCATCACGCGCGACAACGTCACCGTGCGGGTGGACGCGGTCATCTACTTCAAGGTCGTCGACCCGGCCGACGCGGTGATGCAGGTGGAGGACTACCGTTTCGCGGTCTCGCAGATGGCGCAGACGTCGCTGCGTTCGATCATCGGCAAGAGCGACCTGGACGATCTGCTGTCCAA
>NZ_JBFAWC010000032.1:0-61984 GCF_040680155.1 Streptomyces sp. NPDC052114
ACCACCGACAAAGACACCCAGCACCTCAAGCTCACCGAACACCAGACCTACCCCAACGGCCTCCAGAAGCAGATCTTCGACGTCATCCACTGAGCTGACGTCATCCACGGGGCCGACGGGTGATCGCGCCCGGGAACTCGTCGCCCAAGCGCCTCAGCGTCCGCATGGCCTCGCGCTCGATGCGCGCCAGGTCGGACAGGACCGTGCCCGCCTGCGTGAGCCACTGCGCATCGCCCGACTCACCGGCCCTGGCGATCAGCGCCGAGGTCTCCGTCCAGAGAGCGGCGGCCTCGGCGTACAGCCCGTGTCCGGTGCGCAGGTGGTCGCTGTCGATCGACTCGACGCATTCCGCGAGGAAATCGCGGTAGAGATTGCGGAACAGGGCCCCGCCGGTGCCCGCCTTCTCCATGAGGAGGGCCGCCCGGGGCAGGTCCCGTGACGGGGCGCCGGCACGCTGGAGCCAGGTGGGCGCCAGTTTGCCGGCCTTCTCGATCCCACGATGGCCCAGGTTGGCGATGGGCGGGTGGAGGAAGGCGTCGGCGCAGGCGGTGACGGCGGGCACGATCCGGTCCCGTGGGCAGGGCGCGTTCTTCGGCACGGTGAGGGTGAAGGAACGGTTCTTGGCGGCCATCGGGCCCCGTTCGGCTCGCGCACGGGTGAGGGCGGCCAGACTCGTCGTCACCGCGCCGCCCTGCTGGTCGGTGTCCACCAGCTGGGCGTCGTGGTCGTCGTAGCCGTACATGGCGACGACATGACCGCCGAAGTGCACCTTCGACCCGAAGTACTCCAGGTGGTAGCTGTCGAGCTGGAGCCCCACAGGGCGCCCCGCGCCGATGGGCGCCACCACGTTCTCCCACGCCCTGCGGGCAGAGGCCGTCTCCTGGACGAGGAGCTCGAGACCGAGGTTGGCGGCGAGATTCCGCGTCAGCTCGAAGGGCTTGACGCGGCCCCCGAGGAAGGGGAAGTCCATGTTCTTGCTGTCCCAGTAGACGAAGGACAGGGCGGATCCGAGGCCGAAGAGCATGGGCTCGGACAGGTCGAGTCCTTCGTGGCGCAGCAGCACGCCCACGGCCGTCGTCTCGCAGTGCAGCGCGCCACGGGCATCGATGTTCTTCACTGTGGTCATGCCGCACGCTCCTCGACGGGGATGATCAGCCGGGTCACGAGGCCTTGCTGCGGTGCCTCCGTCGGTCCGACGAGATAGACCTCGCGCACGGGTGCTTTCGGGCGGAGCCCGCACTCGTGGAGGGCGGCGAAGAGCGCGTTGTAGGCCAGGGGCAGCTGGTCGTAGGGGCCGGCGTGCACGGTCTCGACGACGGCGCCGCCGGGCAGCGTCTCGGTCTCCACGCCGGGCGCGCCTGCGGACCCGGGCACCGCCGCGCCCACGGCGATCTCCATCCGGTCGTCCAGATCCAGCGGGTACAGCCCCCACAGCGGCGGCTCCCACGCGATGCCCGCCGCGCCGAGCGAGGCCGACAGCCGGCCGACGCACGCCCCGACCGTCTCCCCGATCCGCGCGGGGGCGCAGTCGGCGCGGACCACGGCCAGTCGTCGCTCCGGTTCACGGCCCGCCGTCACCTCGTAGCCGGGCAGGCCGCTGTCCGCGAGCCGCTCCAGCATTCCCAGCCGTGCCTGGTCCCTGCTGATCCGCTCGGCCAGCCGGTCCCGCTCGGCGCGCAGGATCCGTGCCCTGGTCCCGGGCGCGGCCGCCAGCATGCGGGCGATCACCGCCAGGGGCAGGTCCATGTCGCGCAGGAGGGCGATGGTCAGGGCGTCGCGGGCCTGGTCGGCCGCGTAGTACCGGTAGCCGGAGGCGGCGTCCACGTGGGCCGGGGCCAGGAGCCCCACCTCGTCGTAGTGCCGCAGCTGCTTGACGCTGAGCCGGCACAGGCGGGCGAAGCGGCCGATGGGGAGAAGTTCGTCGCGCACGCCTTCATGGTGGACTCTCCCACGGTGGGAGAGTCCACCGCCGAGGCCGTTGATCGCGTTCTTCCCGTGTTCCCGCGTCGCTCTGCCCTTGATCCTGGCTCTCTCCTCGGTCGCTTCCTCGGTTCTCTCCTTGATCGAAAAATCGCTACCGCTCCGGCCGGAGAGGGCGCAGACTCGCCTCATGGCTGACATGGGGGCGTTCCGGGACGCGGTCACGGCGTGGGCGGCCGGTGGCCCCGGCGACCCCGCGCGCGAACTGGCCACGCGGCTGTCCGTCCGGGCGGTCGTCCTGCTCGAAGGTCCGAGCGACGCCGCCGCGGTCAACGCGCTTGCCGCGCGCCGCGACCGGGATCTGGCGGCCGAGGACGTGTGCGTCCTGCCGATGGGCGGCGCGATGAGCATCGCGCGGTTCGCCCAGTTGCTCGGGCCGCCCGGCCTGGGGCTCCGTCTGACGGGCCTGTGCGACGAGGCCGAACTCGGCTTCTACGAACGCGGCCTGGAGCGCGCCGACGCACCGCGGCACGGCATCTACGTCTGCGCGGCGGACCTGGAGGACGAGCTGATCCGCGCGCTCGGCGTGACACGGGTGGCGGAACTCGTCGAGGAGGAGGGCGACTTGCGCGCCCTGCAGACCTTCCGCCGTCAGCCCGCCCAGCAGGGCCGCAGCTCGCATCAGCAGCTGCGGCGTTTCCTGGGGACGAAGAAGGGGCGCAAGATCCGTTACGGTCACGTCCTCGTCGAGGCGCTCGCCCCCGATCGCGTACCCACGCCTCTGGACGACCTGCTGGCCAGTCTTTGACCGGCGGCAGCCGGTGGCGGTCCCTGACCGCCACCGGTCGGGACACCCGCCGGTCGGGACACCCGCTGGCTAGCGGGTCAGCCTTCGATCCACCCGTGCCGCTTCGCGCCCTGCGCGAGGGTCGCCCGGACGTTCAGAATCTGCTCGCCGGTGAGCGACGGCACCGACTGCAGCAGCGCCTCGGTCACCTCCCGGAGGTACTCCTCCGCGCTCAGCACGTCGCACATCACGTCGCCGTCCGGCAACGGTCTCGGCGGCACGGACGCCAGCGGCAGCACCGCCGGCCCCTTCCCACCACCCCCCAGAGGCAGCTGGACGGACGACGCCTTGGGGCCGCGGTCCCCCTCCTCGATCTCGAACTCCACGGACAGACCGGGACGCACCTGCTCCTCGGGGAACAACATGTCGTTCACGTGCAGGAACACGTCCTCGCCACCGCTCTCCGGAGCGATGAACCCGTAACCCCGCGCGCTGTCGAACCGCACCACTCGACCGACGACCGTCACAACAACCCCCAACCCGGAACGGGCCCCTTGCCCGTCCGTAAACCTCGGGAGATCTTAGCTCCGCGCCGGGTCCCCCGCTCAGCGGACCCGGTCGTAGACGAGGGACAACGTGCCGTGTTCACCGGCCGACTGGGACGTCAGTGTCCACTGCCCCTCGGGCAGGCCGTCCTCGAAGAGACGCGGGCCGCCGCCGAGGAACACCGGGAAGATCACGAGCGCGAGACGGTCCACCTGATCCGCCGCCAGCAGGTCCTTGATGACGCTCGCGCTGGAGAGCACGAGGATGTCGCCTCCCTCGGTCGCCCGGAGATCGGCGACCACGTCGGCGGTCGGCCCGTCGACGATCGCCGTCCGCTCCCACGGCGCCTTGTCGAGGGTGGAGGACAGCACCACCTTGTCGGTGTCGACGAGCCATCGCGCGAAGGCCTCGTCGCGCGGATCGGCACCCTCCATGCCGATGACGGTGGGCCAGAAGCCGAGGAACCCCTCCGCGTTGACCCGGCCGAGGAGGGCCGTCGTCGCCGACTCCCACAGGCCGGTCAGGTGGTCGCGTGCGACGTCGGTGACCGCGTACGGCATCACCCAGCCCATGTCGAGCGGGTCGCCGAGCCGTGCGTAGTGGCCGTCGAGGGAGAGGCACATGTTGGTGACGACCCTGCGGCCGCCGGTCTGCTCGGTCATTTCGTGCTCCCTGTGTCGGTGATGTGCGGGTGGGTGATGTCGGTGCGCCGGTCTCGGCCGTCCTTGCTCTACGACGGCTACGACGACTCCGCCGCGAGCGTCGCCGCCAGCTTGTCGAGGCTCTGGCCGAAGCCGATCTCGATGCCCGCGACGAAGTCCGCGGAGTCGACCGCGCTGTCGGCGATCCGGAAGTCGACGTCGAGGTCCGTGCCGGTGTCGGTGGGCCGGAGCACCAGGGCCACGTGGGCGGTGAAGGCCGCTCTGCCGTCCGGGAGTTGCGGGGAGTTGCGGTAGGCGAGGCGTTCGCCGGGGCGTACGTCCACGACGACGCCCTCCGCGCGACCGACGACCGGGTCCGAGCCGTCGACGTCCTCGGCGTCGCGGTACTCGTGGACGATCCGCCCGCCCGGGTGCGCCTCGAAGACCAGCTCGGAGACGCGCAGGTCGTCGGGCGTCCACCAGCGGGCGAGCAGCGACGTGTCGGTCAGGTGGCGCCAGACCGCATCGGGCCGCGCCGCCAGCGAGCGGACGAACGTGAAGGCGCGTCCGTCGGCCCAGCCCGACTCCCGTGCGGCGAGCCGCTCCGCGTCGACGCTCTGCCCGTAACGGTCGTACGTCTCGCGCGGGCCCCCGGCCTGTTCCACGGTGTCGGCGAGTGCGACGAGTGCCGCCGCGAGGTCGCGCAGCGGTTGGGACCGGAGCGCGTAGACACGGCGCTGGCCGGTGCGCCGCGAGGTGACGACCCCCGCGCGCTCGAGGGTCTGCAGGTGCTTGGTCGTCTGCGGCTGGCGTGCCTCGGCGAGCTGGGCGAGGACACCGACCGAGCGGGGCCGCTCGGCCAGCAGGCTCACCAGCCGCCAGCGCGCCGGATCGGCCAGTGCGGAGAGGAGTGCGTCCATGGATCCCATTATTCTCATCGACGCATATTCGTGTCAAGGAATATTTCGCGGTCGCACCACCATTACCTGCGACGTCATCGCCATGTGCCGCCGCGGCCGTCAAGAATGGCGATCTCCGCGTCAAGGGACGCGAGTTCGCAGGGGAGGAACCAGCTCATGACGTCACCCGCCTTCACCATGGCATCGACTCCCACGTCCGGATCCGCGGTCGCCGGCACCCGTGCCGTGATCGAGGAACTGCTGCGTCGCATCGGCGAGGGCGACCCCGACCGCATCGCCGAGCTCTACGCGGAGGGCGCCGACTGGAAGCTCGACTGGCCGGAGGCCGAGCACGGCCGCGCCTCCACCCCGTGGATCCGCCACCGCTCCACCCGCGCCGACGCAGCCGCCCACTACCGCGAGCTCGCCGAGCACCACGTGGCCGGGGAGGCGGCCACGCAGATCGAGCGCGTACTCGTCGACGGGGACGACGCGGTCGTGCTCGGCGAGATCCGCCAGACCGCCCGGCTCACCGGACGCGCCTACCGCGCGCGCTTCGCCATGCACCTCACGGTCGAGAACGGCCTGGTCACGCGGCACCACGTCTACGAGGACAGCCTCGCGGTGGCCCAGGCGTTCGAGGAGTGACGACGGGCGCAGGGGACTACGGCCGCCCCAGCCTCAGCTCCAGCATCGCCGCGAAGCGTTCGTCGGAATCCGACAGGTCCAGCCCGGCGACGTCCACCGCCCGGCGCAGGCGATAGCGGAAGGTGTTGGGGTGGACGCCCATGGCCGCCGCCGCGTTCAGGGTGTTGCCCAGCTGGTCGAGCCAGTGCGCCACGGTCTCCGTGAGCGCCGTCCCGTGGTCCCGGTCGTGGTGGCGCAGCCGGACCACGGGGCTGGCCAACAGTCCGCCCTCGTCGCGCAGCCGGTCGCCGGTGTCCAGGAGCAGCGCGTCGACCTGGACATCGGCGAACAGCGCGGCGCCGCCGTCCTCTTCGCGGCCCGGGGCGCGGTGCCGCAGGACACGCAGGGCCCGGTCCGCGTCGCGGCGCGAGCGGGCGAGGCCGGCCGGATCGGACGCGTCGACCGCCCGGCCGATGCCGATGGACACGCCCTCGGGCCGCGACCGTGCCCGGTCGAGGAAGTCGTCGGCCACGCGCCGTGCCAGGGCGGCGGCGTCCTCCGGGGCCTTGCGCACCGACCCGGGAATGAGCGCGCAGCACGCGTCGCCGACGAGCGCGGCCACCGCGCCGGGTGCCGCGACGGAGAGGTGGAAGGCGAACGCGTCGGCCGTGCGCTCCAGTGCCTGTGACGGGCCGCCGGCGCCTGCCGTCCCGTCCGCCGGGCCCTCGTCAGCGCCCGGCAGGGACAGCCCCACCACGGCCACGGCCACCGTCCGGCCCGCGAGCCGCAGCCGTTCGACCGCGCCCTGGGCCGACGGGGTGCCGCCCAGGGCGGTCGCGACGAGGTCGGCCCGCACCTGCCGGTCGACGTCGACACCGATGCGCCGCCGCAACAGGTGCAGCGCGACGACCTTCGCGGCGTCGACGAGTACGCGCTCCTTCTCCTCGCTCAGCGGCTCGGAGACCGCCGCCCAGATCGAGCCGAGCACCTGGTCGCCCGCACGGATGGCCATCGCCACCCGGGGCAGGCCCGGCGCTCCTTCGATCTGCGGTGTGTCGATGAAGAGGGGTTTCTCGCTGGCGTAGAGCCGTTTGAAGACGCCCGCGCGCTCCTGTGCGCGGCGGGCGTACGCAGGTACGCCACGGCCGAGGATCGTCTCGACCCGCGTCCGGTCGGTGTCGCTCTGGCGGTCGGAGAACGCCAGGATCTGTGAGTCGCGGTCCTCGATGGTGATCGGCGCGTCCAGGAGCGCCCCGATCGCGTTGGCCAGCGCGAACGAGTCCTCCGTGGGGATACCGGCGGACAGCTCCTCCCCGCCGGGGCCGGAGGAGAGCAGCGTGCGGAGCAGGACGACCAGTTGCGCCCACGTCGCTCCGGCGGTCAGGCCGAGCACGACCACGCCGCTGTGTTCGACGCGGGTGCGCAGCTCCGGCCCCACGTCCAGTGGCGCGCGGACCACGAGGGCGGGCGCCCCGCAGCCGGCCGCGCGGGCGAGCAGCGCGGGGACGTCGTCGACACCGGCGGTGGTGCACAGCAGCAGGGCGCCCGGTCGGCCGGGCGCCTGCTCGCGCGGGTCGTCGATGACGACGTCAGTGATGGCGGCCGCCGGGTCGACCGTACCGGCGAGCACCTCCAGCAGGGTGCCGGCGAACCGGCTCACGACGGTGTCGAGTCTGGCTCCGGGGCTGGTCGTCATGGGCACCGTCCACTCGTCGTAGCTGCTCGGCACTCTACGCCGGTTCGTGAATCCGCACCGAATCCCACCTCTTGATCGGTCAATCCGCACCATGCCCTGCTCGCACTCGCGCACCACACTGAGGTGCGGCGCCGCCCGCATGGCGGCGGCAGGCCGCGGCACAGCGCCGCATCCCAGCCCGAAACACCCAAGGAGCACCAGCCGTGGCCCCCGCCACCTACCCCCACCTGCGCCTCGACGCCGACGCCCTCGACCGCAACATCCGCGCCATGGCCGGCTGGTGCGAGGACCACGACGTGGCCCTCGCTCCGCACGTCAAGACGACGATGTCCGCCCCCGTCGTCGCGCGTCAGCTGGCCGCGGGGGCCGTCGGCGTCACCGTGGCCACGGTCGACCAGGCCGCGACCGTGCTCGGCTGGGGGCACGGGAGCGTCCTCATCGCGAACGAGGTGGTCGACCCGTACGGACTGGCACGGCTGCGCACGTTGCTCGCCGAGGGCCCCGGGAATCGGCAGGTGAGGTGTTTCATCGATTCCGCGGCGGGCGTCGTCGCGGCACATCACGTCTTCGATGGCGGTTCGCACGGTCCCGTGCTGGAGGTGCTGCTGGACGTCGGGACGCCCGGGGGTCGCACCGGTGTGCGGGACGTCCGGCAGGCCCGCCGCCTCGCGGAGCTGGTCCGTGCGGCTCCGGGGCTGCGGCTGGTGGGAGTCGCCGGGTACGAAGGGGTCGCGCCGAACACCCGGGACGCCGGGACGATCGCGGCGGTGGACGCGCACTGCGGGCGCGTGCGCGACATCTACCTCGACGTCGCCGAGTTCTTCGAGACCGACCGCCCCGTGTTCTCGATGGGCGGGTCGGCCTTCCCCGACCGTGTCGTGGCCCACCTCCCCACGGAGGCCGACGTGCCGGGCACGGTCCGCCTGCTCCGGTCCGGCTGCTACGTCACGCACGATCACGGCGTCTACGCCCGCGTCAGCCCGATCCCCGGCCTCGTCCCGGCGCTGACGGTGCGCGCGGTCGTCGTGTCCGTACCCGGGGACGGCACCGCCGTCGTCGGCGCGGGCAAGCGCGACCTGCCGTACGACGCGGAGGCTCCGGTGCTCGTGTCCTCCGCCACCGCGGACGGGCGGCGCAAGCCCGTCGGCACGGCGACCGTGCGCGCGCTGTACGACCACCATGCCGTGCTGGCCGACGCCGGACACCTGGCCGTGACGGACGTCGTGGAGTTCGGGCTCTCCCACCCGTGCTCCGCGTTCGACCGGTGGCCCGCCTACCTGGTCACCGACGGCGGCGGCGAGGTGATCGACGTCTGGCGCACCGACTTCTCGCGTCCGTCGATCCTGGACGCGGCTCCTCCGGCTACGGTCGCGGCTCCTCGGGGGCTGGACGCGGTCCCTTCGGCGGACGGCAGCCGATCTGCTCCGCCAGCGCGACGATGATGCCCGCGGGGCCCCGGACATAACAGAGCCGGAAGATCTCCTCGAACCGGGCGATCTCCCCGACGAGTTCGGCACCGTGGGCACGCAGCCGGGCCACGGTGTCGTCGATGTCGTCGACGGCGAACATGATGCGGCGCAGGCCCAGCGTGTTCGCCGGTGCGACCTTCGGGTCGGTGTCGATGACCGGCGGCGTGTGGAACTTCGTCAGTTCGAGTTTGCTGTGGCCGTCCGGGGTCCGCACCATGGCGAACTCGACCCGTACGCCGTCGAGCCCGACGACACGGTCCACCCAGGCGCCCTCGGCCGGACCTCTGCCCTCCAGCTCCATGCCGAGTTCGAGGAAGAACGCGACGGCCGCGTCGAGGTCGTCGACGACGACGCCGACGTGGTCCATCCGCTGAATCGTCATGCTGGGTCTCCTTGCTCCGGCGCCACGGGTCGGTCCGGTGCCATCGCCGGGAGCGGCGGCACGGCCCGGTGCGGTGTCATGGCGCGATGGCGTGTTCGGTGAACCGGCCGCAGGTGCGGAACCCGAGGCGGCGGTAGACCGGCTCGCCGTCCGCCGACGCCTGGAGGACCGCGATGCGCGAGCCCCGGTCGCGGGCCGCGCCGAGCGCGGCGCGTGTGACGGCGCCGCCGTGGCCGCGGCGGCGGTGGGCGGCCAACGTGCAGATGTTGTAGATCCCCGCGACGCCCGCGTACATGAAGACCTCGGCCGAGCAGACCGGGCGGCCTGCCTCGTAGCCGACCAGGTAGCGGGCCGGGCAGTCGGCGGCCAGTGCCTGCGGTGCGGCCCGGTCGAAGAAGCGGCGGACGGTGTCGGCGGGCGGGTCCCAGTTGGCGGCCAGGACCATGGCGTAGTCGGCGAGCTGCTCGGGTGTGGTCACCGGGCGAATGTCCAGGGCGACGGCATCGGATGCGCTCGTCGGGACCGGCCGGAGCGGGGTCTCCGTCAGATCGGCCCACATGGCCGCCTCGTGCTCGGACTCCGGCAGGCCCGTGGCCGACAGACGTGCGCTCAGATCCGTCGGAGTGGAGGCGGGACCCACCCACCACGAGAAGGGGCGGCCGGTGGCGGCCAGCGTGCGGACCGTCTCCATGATCCGCGCCGGGGCGGTGCCGGGCGTGAAGCGCGCCGTGGCGACGATGTTGAAGGTGTCGTCGTCGAGGCCGCTGTCGGCGACGAGGAGGTCGTCGGTCGCCGTGACGGTCGCGCCCTTCATCTGCCGGTGGAGGTGGCAGGCGTGTTCGGCGAGGTTCCGCTCCATCGCGACCAGCAGGGCGCGCTCGTCCGTCGCCGATTCCTTCATGGGCTCCATGCCGAGCCATCCCATCACGGCCGCCTGCCCGGCGGCTGCCGCTTTCCGTGGCGAGCGGTTCCACGTGTTTCCGTGGGGAGCGGTTCCATGTGCTTCCGGGGCGAGCGGTTCCATGTGTTTCCGTGGCGAGCTGTCCTACGTGTTCCCGGGGCGAGCGGCTTCTCGTGGCGGGGCCCTGCTTCGACCCCGGCCGGTGCCGAGCCGCGTACCAGCCATTCGGCTGATGCCGGGGCGCGTTCTCCGCTCATCGGCTGACGGTATGCGCGGTGGCGGCTTGTGACGCTGGGGCCATGCACAGGAAGAACTTCGTCCTCGGGTCCGTCGTCGTCGCGCTCGGGGTCACCGGAATCGTCGCCTGTTCGCCGGGCCCCGGCGGCGAGAAGGCCGGCGCATCGGCGTCGGACCGCGCGGGGGCGGTACCGCAGCAGGTCTCTCCTACTCAACGGTCCGTGCGGTGGAAGCCCTGCCCGGAGTCGGAAGGCGGCCCCCGGGGCGTCGAGTGCGGCACGGTGAAGGTGCCGCTCGACTGGTCCGAGCCCGGCGGCGAGCAGATCGACATCGCCGTGGCGCGGCGCACCGCGCCGGAGGGGGCGCGGCGCGTCGGCTCCCTCATGTTCCTGCCGGGTGGGCCGGGCATGTCCGGGGTGGAGCAGGTACGGCAGCTGCCCGAGTGGGGCGGCGCGGAGAAGCGGTTCGACGTGGTGAGCTTCGACCCGCGCGGTGTCGGCGCGAGCAGGCCCGTGCGGTGTTCCGAGAAGAAGGCGATGGCGTCCGCCCTCGACAGCGCGCCCTCCGCCACCCGCGAGGAGTTCGAGCGTCGCACCGCGACCGCCAGGGATCTCGCGGACGACTGTGCCCGGCGCAACGGCGAGGTGCTGCGGCACGTCGACGCGGACAGCGTCACCCACGACATCGAGGCGATCCGCGTCGCGCTGGGCGAGAAGCAGTTGTCTCTGTACAGCCATTCCTACGGGACGGTGTACGCCCAGCGGTACGCGGCGGCGTACGGCGGGAACGTCCGTGCCGCCGTCCTGGACGGCGTGATGGACCAGTCCGTCGGCCGCCGGGAGTTCGGCGCCACCGCCGCCGCGTCCCTTGAGGACGCGTACGACCAGTTCGCGCGGTGGTGCGCGAAGGACGACGCCTGCGCGTTGAAGGACGACGGCGCCTGGAAGACGTACGAGCGGGTGGCGCGCAAGGCCGAGGACGGGAAGCTCCCGAAGAGCGACGTCACCGACGGCCCGATCACACGCGCCGAACTCGACGCGACCGTCGACGGCATGCTCCTCACCCCGTCCTGGCGCCCGCTCGCCGAGAACCTCAAGGCGCTCGACTCCGGCGAGAAGACCGACGACGTGCCCGCCGAGGTCCCGGCCGACGGCGCGTCCGGCGTGGTCCCCTTCGCGGACCTCGCCGTGTGCTCCGACTTCGCCCTCGGCACTCCGGACTTCGCCGCGCACCAGGACGACGTGCGGGCCGCGCGCGACAAGGCCCCGCGCTTCGGCTACTCCCCCAACGCCGTCAAGTACACCAATCTCTGCGCGGGTGCGGGTGACTCCGCGGGCACCGGTGGCGGGCGGACCGCATCCAGCACGGCAGAGACGCCCCTGCTCCTGATGGGCACCCGCCACGACAACGCCACTCCGATCGACTGGGCGCGTTCCGTGCGGGATCAGCTGGGCGACAAGGCGGCTCTGGTCGAGGTCGACGGCTGGGGCCACGCCGCGAAGATCTTCAACGCCGGCGCCGAGCAGGACACCGTCCTGAAGTACCTCGTCGACCTCCGGGTGCCCGAGGGGGACACGGTCGTCAAGGGCCGCACGCCGGACGACCTGTGACAGCGAAGGCTCCCGCTCCGGGCGGGACGGGCCGCAAGCCCCGCCCGGAGGGGACTTTCGTTCCTGGACGCCCACTTCGATCCTCACGAGGCTGAGGGAGCCGGACCCGATCATTCCGCCACCGGAGAGGGATCCCATGAAGCGCCACCCTCGTCCCAGCCGCCCTCGTCCCAGCCGCTCCGAACGGGCCGTCGTGCGCGGCGAGGCACACGACTGGCGCAGGCGTGCCCTGTGCGCGAGGGCGGATCCGGATCTCTTCTTTCCCGTGGGCACGTCGCATCCCGCCCAGGACCAGGCACGGTCGGCCAAGGACATCTGCGCCGCCTGCCCGGTGGCGCAGATCTGTCTGCGCTGGGCGATGGAGGCCGGTGTGCCCGAGGGCATCTGGGGCGGCCGCACCGCGCAGGAACGGCGGGGGCTCGCGCACGAGATGGCACGTCAGCGGAGCGACGGCGCGCTCCCGGAGGCGTGAGGGCCTGTCCTGCGTGTCCGCCTCGCCGCTCCGGGAGCCGTCGGGCTCAGCCCTGATCCGCCGCCTCGGTCGGTACCACCGCGACCGGGCAATGGGCGTGCAGCAGGACGGCGTTGGCGGCCGAGCCGACGAGCAGGGTGTCGGGGTTCAAGCGGCGGCGGTGGCGGCCGACGACGAGCAGGTCCGCCTCCTCCGAGGCGTCCACGAGACGGCCGGCCGCGTCGGCCGGAGCGACCACGTGGTCGACGGCCACGTCGGGGTGACGCTCGATACCGGGGCGCAGGCGGTCCCGCTGCTCGGCCAGCAGCCGCTGTTCCTGCGCGTCCCGCATGTCCTTCTGCACGGCGAAGCTCGCCACGTCCGCCATGCCGCCCGCGTACCCGCCCATGAGCGCCATGGTGGCCAGCGGATCGGGGTACGCGGTGACCACCTGGAGCCGTGCGCCGCGCCGTTCCGCCTCGGCGAACGCGAACTCGACGGTGTCGTCCCCGGTTTCCTCGGGCTCGAAGCCGAGCACCACCCTCCGCCACTCGCCGCGCACCCCGGCCCCGTCGCTGCGTGCCGCGTGCGGCACGACGACGACCGGACAGGCCGCCCGCGCGGCGCAGGCACGGCTGACCGACCCCAGCAGCAGGCTCGCGAAGCCGCCCCGGCCGCGTGAGCCCAGCACGAGCAGCCCGGCATGGGCGCTGAGCTCTACCAGCACGGACTTCGCGTGCCCCTCGGGCGAGGAGAACGTCACGGGCGGCAGGTCCGCACGGCCTTCCAGCAGCTCGCGCGCCCGCGCGAGCGCCGGGGGCCGGTCCCCGTCCGAGCGGGGCATGACGGGCGGGACCCCGGGGACCGGAAGGGCCTTCGCGGGCGCGTGCCCCACATGGACGACGGACAGTTCCGCGCCGCGCGAGCGGGCGGCGCCGAGCGCCCACTCCATCGCCCTGAAGCTGTCCTCGGAACCGTCGACGGCGGTGATGACCGGAAGGCTGTTCATGCTGCCATCCTGTGCCCTTCGTCCCTTTCGCGGCGGGGCCGACGGGGTCGGGCTGTGCCGAATGGGGCATGCGCCCCCGCCGCCCAGCCCTCACCTCGGGCACCACACGCACCGCACGCACCGCTCGCGCTGCCCGGACCACCCGCGTCACCCGCGCCCCCCCCAGACCACCCGCACCCGACATTCACCGCAGATCCCCGCACCCCCTGGTGCACATCGCGCACACCTGGCACGATGTGCCACGCCCAGCGAGTCCGTGGCTCCGCCGCGCCCCTGAGGCCTCTCCACCGCCCGGTCCGTGCGCCCGCACCCCATGGCCCGGGCCCGCACAACCTTCGTACGAGTAGAGGCAGTTGGACCCCATGGTGACCCCCGCCCGGATCACGCTCGCCCGCAGACGCCGGGCCCTGACACTGGCCGGCCTCTCCGCCCGGGTGAAGGTGTCCGTCCAGAGCCTGTCGAACTACGAGACCGGGCGCACCGCACCGCGCCCGGCCACGCTGACGCGGCTGGCCGAGGTCCTCGACTTCCCCGAGTCGTTCTTCCACGGGCCGCCGCTGCCGGAGGTACCGGCGGAGTCGGTCTCGTGGCGGGACTTCGACCGCACGCACGCGCGGGCCAGGGAGGCCGCCCGGGTCTCCGCGCTGCTGGGCGCGGAGGTGTACGACTGGATCGGCCGACGGTTCCGGCTCCCGCCCGTCGACCTCCCCCCGGCGGTCGGGGTGGATCCGCTGGTCGCGGCAGGGGAGCTGCGCGACGCCTGGGGGCTCGGGACCGGCCCGGTGCCGGACATGGTGCGACTGCTGGAGTCCCGTGGCGTGCGGGTCTTCGCGCTGGCGGCCGAGCATGCGCGCGTGGGGACGTTCTCCGTGTGGCATCGCGGGTTCCCGTATCTCTTCCTGAACACCGCGAAGGCCCCGGCCCACGCGCGTCTCGACGCCGCCCACGAATTGGGCCACCTGCTCCTGCACCGGGACGGCCGGCCGTGCACGGGCCCGCTCGCGGACAGGGACGCCGACGCCTTCGCCGCGGCCTTCCTCATGCCGGATGTCGACATGCCCGGCGCCGAGGCCGCCCCCGCGAGCACTGCGTGCGCGCAGGCACAGGAGCAGGCACTCCCACTCCCGCGCGGCCCTCGCCTCGCCGACGTCGTCGCGGCGGCGCGGACCTGGGGCGTACCGCCGGAGGCCGTGGCCACCCGCATGCTCGGCCTCGGCCTGCTCGACGACACCCACCACCGGCGACTCTGCCGCGAACTGGCCCTCCACGAGGCCCGGCCCGCCGCGCCGGGCGGCCGGTCGCCCCTGCCCTCGCCCGCACTCCCCGCCGCCCGCATCACCCACGCGCTGCGGGCGGCGGGCGTCCGGCCCGCCGCCGTCGCGGCCGAGGTCGGCATCTCCGTCAACGAACTGAACTGGTTACTCGGCATGATTCCCGCGCCGGGCCGCCAGCAGCCCGGAACAGCCGCCCCTCGGACGACCGAGCGCCGCCCTCACAGGTGAAGGCCGCGGGGCGTAGATCCATTCTCCAGGTCCACGGAGGCTCCTGTCACCGTTCTCAGGAATGATCTTGTGAGCCGTGCGCGCGCCTAGGGTTACAGACGCAGCAGGAGAGGCGTAACCGGCACATTTCGCGGAGGAGTTCACAGTGAAGAACGACATCGCAGGGCTCGCCGATGAGCTCAAGGACATGGCCGCGGCCGATCACCGGGCCGCGGTCCACGCGAACAGCGAGGAGCCCGCCGAGCAGTTGGCCTGGCGCCGGCTCACCGCGCGGCACGGCGACCGGCTCGACGAGATCATGACGGTCCACGGCTGGCCGACGGCGGAGCTGGTCGGCGAGGAAGCCGCGAGCGCGGCCTGGCTGATCGCCCAGCACGCGGACCGTCAGCTCGACGTGCAGCGGCGCGCGCTGCGGTTGATGGAGCAGGCCGTCGCCCAAGGGGCTTCAAGCGCGCGGGAGTTGGCGTTCCTGCGGGACCGCACACTGGTCAACGAAGGCCGCAAGCAGGTCTACGGCACGCAGATCGCGGGCGTACGGGACGGAGTGCCGCTGCCGTGGCCGTGCGCGGAGCCGCAGCGGATGGACGAGCTGCGGGCGGAGGTCGGCATCGAGCCCTTCGACGCGTACGTCGCCAAGTTCCCTCTGCCGCCCCGACGGTGATCCGTCCCCGGCGCCGCCCCGACGGTGGCAGGCTCCCTTTGCCGCCCCGACCGTGAAAGGTCATCGGCCCGTCGACTCCGCGCCGACGGGCGGACCACGGCGCGGGCATCATGGCTGTCATGCACTCACCGAGCGCCGAGTGGGTCTCCATCGCCGCCTACGAGAACCTGCCGGGACGCCCACCACCGATGGCGGCCGCCCGCGCGTGGCTGCGTGACCGCGGCATCGACTGGATGCCGTTCGGCCGGGACGAGGTCCGCTGGAGTCTGGCGTGCGGCATCGGCGCCGACGGTCACTGGCACGGCTGGTTCGACGTCCGCGTGGACGCCGAGGCGCTGCGCAGGCTCGGTCTCCACCCCGACCAGCCCACCGCGACCGTCAACGGCCCCTCGCCGCCCCGGTGCTGGCACGCCGCGGCGGAGCGCGACGCGCGCTAGGACCTCAGTTCTCGCGCCCGTCGGCCGCGCGCTCCAGCGCGTCGGGGGTGCCCAGCAGGTCGGGCGGCAGATAGCCGGACCTGACGCCCAGTTCCCAGCCGTGGACCTGGACCGCGAGGGCGGCCAGGGCGAGCGTGCCGATCGGCAGCAGACTTCGGGGTGCCGCGTCGGCGCCCGCGCTCTCCCGGTGGGCGACGAGCCGGGCCACGAGGGCCTCTTCGAAGGCCTGCCGATCGTCGTCGAGAAGTACGCGCAGCAGACGCTGATCCGGCGTCAGCGGGCCCGCGGCGTCCAGCGCCCCGGCGGCCGCGGCACGCTGTTCGGCGTCCGGCCTGCACAGCGGCACCTTGGGCCAGTGACGGGGCAGATGACCGCGCGCCTCGGTCAGGTAGCCGCACAGGGCGTCCATCTCCGCGAGATCGGCGGGCCGTGACACCGACTCCCGCTTCGAGTACGGGACGCCGTCGCGGATCTCGGACGCGTAATCCCCCCGCAGCAGCAGCCCCATGACGCGCTGCCACTCCCAGACCGCGCCGCTGACCACGCAGATCGCGAAGGTGTCGACCCACGTCCTGGCGGTGGGGGCCTGTTCCACCACGTGGTCCCCGAACGAGACGCTCTCGCTGCTCAGCACTTCGCCTATGACCGGGAAGGGGATCTCCTGGTCCCCGTCCGGGAAGCACCCGACGCTCAGCGCGCCGAGCGCGCACTCCGCCGCGGTCCGCAGGACCGAGCGTCCGGAGACGTCGAGGGCGGCGCCGCGCGCGGTCCGCGCGGCGACGTGGTCGAGGAGCTCGTCCTGCATCGCCCGGATCTTCGCCAGGGACAGGGCGTCGTAGCGCAGGGAGTGCCAGCGGCTGAACGCCCGCCCCGCGATGTCCTCCAGGGCGCGGTCGATGTGCCGCCGGTCCACCTCGTGGCGTGCCACGTCCCCCACGGCTTCCTGCACGGCTGTCGCCCTCCCCATGATCCATCCACCGGAAAGGGGCACGCTATCAGCGGCCGGGGGCCTCTTTGACCGTGGCGCCGACCGGTCGGGGCACGGCAGCGGAGTTGTCCGCCCGCCACGAGGGCGTACGGGTCTGTGCCGACAACCAGGAAGTGGCGGGCCGCTCGAAGGTGTTGATCGTTGCCGTAGGCCGCCAGGACCGGCACGAGCACCCGGGGAAGTGAAATCCCGCCCGACGTCGCCGTGAGCGCAACGCGGTTCGGCGAATGCGCGCTCACCCGGCGGACCGCACGCCCATCCACTGTGCGGCGCCCCATGCCTCGAACCGGTGCGCCTCGGTGAATCCCAGCTTCGCCGCGAGGCGCATCGAGCGGGCGTTGGCGGTCTGGGTGCACAGCACCACCGGCTCGCCGGGGCGCGCGTCGGCGTACCAGTCGAGCACCGCCGCGCACGCTTCCGCCGCGTACCCGTGTCCCCATGCCTCCGGCAGGAGCAGGTAGCCGAGTTCGACCTCCCCGGCGTCCGGGCGGGCGTGGCTCCGACGCTCGGCGTCGCGCCGGTTGAGTTCGATGGTGCCGATCATCTCTCCGTCGAGCTCGACCACGAAATGGCCGGGGCGCCTGCCGGGTATCTCGGGCAACGTGCGCTCGCACTCGGCGCGCGGTCGATGGCCGCCCAAGTAGGTGCCCACCTCCGGCGAGGCGAACAGGTCGACGAAGGCCGCGCGGTCCCGGGCCTCGGGCTCGCGGAGCACGAGCCGTTCCGTCTTGATGGGGGCAGGCGGCCAGGCGACGCACGGTAGTTCGGTCATGGCGTCGAACCTATCGTCGGCGGGCGCCCCGGTGTCGCCCCCGCGGAAATCGTCAGCGCCCCGGGCTGCCGTGGGCACCGAGGCGGCCTTCCTCACGCTCGCAGCGTCCGGGCTCAGCAGGGCGGGAGGGAAACGGGACCGTGCTCCTGGCGGCAGGCCACCCCGGCCCCCTGGTACGTAGACTCCCCCGGCATGAAGGTGTTGATCTCTGTCGACATGGAGGGCATCTCGGGAATCGCGCATTCCACCGAGACGAACCCTGACCGCTACGACTACGAGCGCGGCCGGGCATTGATGACCGCCGAGGCCAACGCGGTGATCGCCGGTGTCCTCGACGCCGAGCCCACGGCGGACGTCCGGGTCGCCGACGCGCACGGGCCCTTCCGCAACCTCCTGCCGGAGGAACTCGACCGGCGGGCCCGCCTGGTGCGCGGCAAGCCCCGCCCGCTGGGCATGCTCGGCGGGCTCGACGAGGACACCGACGCGGCGCTCTTCGTCGGCTACCACGCCCGCGCCGGTCAGGGCCCCGGCGTCCTCGCGCACACCATGAGCGACGCCATCCTCGACGTACGCGTGGCAGGGCGTTCCCTGGGCGAGATCGGCCTGAACGCCGCGATGGCCGGGCAACTGGGCGTACCCGTCGTGCTGCTGAGCGGCGACGACGCCGCCTGCGCCGAACTGGCCGAGCTGGTGCCCGACGCGGTCACCGCCGCGGTGAAGGAGGCGCTCGGGCAGACAGCCGCCCTGGCCCTGCATCCGGCCGAGGCGCGGGACCGCCTGCGCAGGGCGGCCGCCGACGCCATCACCCGTTACCGGCGGGTTCCCCCGCTGGTCCTCGCCGGTCCGCTCGACGTCGAGGTCGACCTCGCGGGCCCACACATGGTCGACCTCGCGACGCTCGTGCCGGGTGTCTCGCGTACCGAGGGCGGGCGCACGATCACCTTCACGACCGCCGACTTCACAGACGCGTACCGACTGCTCCTGCTGCTGGTGCAGTTGTCCTCCGTCCGGCCCTCCTGAGCGACGCGGCGCGTCCGGGGAGCCTCAGGACATCCGCGCACCTCCGTCCGTCCGTTCCGCCGCCGTCGCGTCGCCCACGTCCAGACGCGGCCAGTCCGCGAGGTCCCGCAGCAGTTGCCGGTCGTGCGTCGCGACGACGACCGCGGCGCTGGTGGCGCGGATCGCCTCGGTCAGCTCGTCGACCAGCGTCGACGACAGGTGGTTGGTCGGCTCGTCGAGGAGGACGAGCCCGGGCCGTCCGGCCAGCGCGAGCGCCAGGTCGAGGCGCCGCAGCTGCCCCTGCGACATCCGCCCGACGGGGGTGCGCAGCGCCTCGGAGTCCAGCAGTCCGAACGCGCCGAGCGGCACGGCGTCGGCGTCCCGGAGCACTCCGCGGGCCACCAGCCGCCCCACGTGGCGGGCGTGCGCCTCGCGGGCGGTGAGCGACGGGTCCTGCTCGGCGGTCTCCTGCGTGAGCCGGACGACCCGTGTGCCGTTCGCCCGCCGGACGTGCCCGCGCGTGGGCTCGAGGGCTCCCGCGAGAACCGCGAGGAGCGTGGACTTCCCGGCGCCGTTCGGGCCGGTGACCAGCAGCCGGTCGCCGCCGTCGAGGGTGAGGTCGACCGGTCCCGCGAGGCGTCCCTCGACGGCGACGCCGTGGCCCCGCAGCTGCGGGGCGCCCGGCCGGACACCCGGGTCGGGCCACCGCAGCACGGGCGGCGGCTGCGGTACGTCGATGCGGTGCGCCTCCAGGGCTTCGCGCTGTCGGTGCAGGGCCTGGACGACACCGGGTGCGCGGGACTGGCGCTGGTGCTTGCCGGTGCCCTTCTCGGGGCGCCAGCCGGTGGAGAGGCGGTCGCGGGCCCTGGACACCGCGTCCTGCAGGCGCCGGTATTCGGCCTGCTGCTCCTCGTGGTCCTGTTCCCAGCGTTCCCGTTCACGGCGCCGGGCGTCCTGCCAGGCGTCGTAACCACCGGCGTACAGGCGTGGCTTGGCGTCGCGGGTCGGGTCGAGATCGAGGAACCGGTCCGCGACGTCGCGCAGCAGCGCCCGGTCGTGGCTGACGACCGCGAGGCCGCCCGCGTGTTCGCGCAGTCTGCGGGTCAGGAAGGCCAGGCCGCCCGCGTCGAGGTGGTTGGTCGGCTCGTCGAGCAGCAGGACGTCGTGGTGCGCGCCGAGCAGGCACGCGAGCCGGACGCGGTAGCGCTGTCCGACCGACAGCGTCGACAGCGGCCGGTCGCGGTCGGTGCAGGCGCCGAGCGACGCGAGGGCCACGTCGACGCGGCGTTCGGCGTCCCAGGCGTCGAGCCGGGTGGCGGCGTCGAGCGCGGCGGCGTAGCGGTCGTCGGCGGCGGGGTCGCCCTCGGCCAGGCCGAGCGTCGCCTCGTCCAGCGCGGCCAGGGCGGTGAGCGACGCGGCCAGCGCCTCGGAGGTGAGGGCGCCGACGGTCTCGCCGTCGCGCACGGACAGCTCCTGGCGGGCCAGGCCGATCGTGCCGACGCGGTGGACGACGCCCTCGTCGGGCGTGAGCAGGCCGGCGAGTACGTGCAGGAGGGTCGTCTTGCCGCGGCCGTTCTCTCCGACGACGGCGATCCGCGACCGGGGGGACACGGTGAGGGAGACGCCGTCCAGGACGCGCCGGGACCCTCGGGTGACGGTGACGTCCTCGGCACGGAGGTGTGCGCTGCCGCCCGCTTCGGTGGGCAGGGGCGTGGCCGGGTGGGTGGAGGTGGTGGGGTTCAACGGGTGCTCCGCAGCTCGCAGGGAGCCGGGCAGCGGTCAGTGGCCGCCCGGCGGGAAGCGGGACGGCGAGCGCTGAATCAACAGGGAGAAGGCGCCGCCGTCAGCGGGCGGAGCGGACCTTCTGCGACCAGATACCTCGTGCCATGACGCCAAGGGTAATCACACGGTGTCGGACGTGCCAATGAATATCCGTCCGGGTGATCGCCCTCGACGCGCACTCGACCGGGGTCGATGCGCGCTCGACCGGGATCAAGGACGGTCGTGTGACAGCAGCCGCTGTACGGCTCCTGTCGCGAAGTCGGACACGGTCGCCAGTTCGTCGCCTTGGTCGATTCTGCGGATACAGGCGTCGACGACGGCCTGCAGCACGGCGACGGTCAGCTCCGGCTGGGGGTCTCCCAGTTCGCGGACGATCCGGCCGAGGGCCTCGTGCAACGAGGTGTGCAGATCTCTGACGCGTTCCCGCGCCGACGGGGAGAGCGAGCCGCGGGAGAGCGAGGCCCGCCAGCCGTGAGTGCCGCGCGCGGCTTGTTCGAGGTTGGCCCTGACATAGGCGGCCGCTTTCCCCTGGGGGGAGGTTTCCCTCTCGATGGCACGGTCCACGGCCTCGATCCACGCGGGGAACTCACGGGTGACGACGAGTTCGAGCAGATCCTCGATGGAGTCGAAGTAGCGGTAGATGCTGTTACGGGCGATGCCGGCCCGTGCTGCGACAGCGCCGGCGGTGAGGCTCTCCACGCCGCCCTCGTTCAGGACCGCCTCGGCCGCGTCGATCAGTTGAGCGAGTCGCTGGGCTCGGTGCTCGCGGACACTGTCGGCTTCGATTCTGGGCATTCTCTCCGCTCCGCCTCGGGCGCTGCGCCGTTTCCCTCCAATCTATCCCCGCGCCCGGAGCACCCAGGAACCCCGTGCTAGCTTGACGCCATCTTAGCGACACCCCTGTCTCTAAGATCTGTCCCTGCCCCTTCTGCCGAAGGCTCCCTGGTGCAACCGATGTACTCCCGCATGCTCCGATGTCTTCTGGGATCGAGAAAACGCGCTGCCGTGGTGGTGGCTTTCTGGGTGTTGATCGCGGGCCTCCTCGCCGGAGCCGCCCCGACCCTGGAATCCGTCGAGGACAATGCCTCCGCCAACCTCCCGCCCGCCGCCGCCGATTCGATGAAGGCCCGCGAACTCATCCGTACGCAGCTTCCGGGCCAGGACGGGACACCGGCCGTGATCGTGGTGCGCGGTCAGGGGGCCGACGCCGCGGCGAGCGCCGCGAAGGCGGCCGCCCGCATCACCTCGGCCCTGTCCGGTACCCCCCGGCCCGACCAGGTCGCGGACGTGGTCTCCACGGTCACCGCTCCCGACGCCGCGGCAGAGCTGGTCTCGCCGGACCGCCGCGCCCAGCTGATCGTCGTACGCATGACGGGAAGCCCCTCGGACGAGTCCTTCCAGAGAGCCGTCGACGACGTACGGTCCCTGGCGTCCGACCGTGCGGGCTCCGCCGACGTCGCCGTGACAGGCCCCGCCGGCATCGCCACCGACACCGTGAAGGTCTTCAGCGGTGGCGACAAGCTCATGCTCCTGGCCACCGTTCTGCTCGTCCTCGTCATCCTCCTGGCCATCTACCGCTCGCCCCTGATGGCCCTGGTGCCCCTCCTCGCCGTCGGGGTGGCGATGCGTGTGTCGGAGACGATCGGCGCGCTCCTCGCGGACGCCGGAATGATCACGGTCAGTTCCCAGACCGCTTCGATCATGACCGTGCTGCTGTTCGGAGTGGGCACGGACTACGCGCTGATCATCACCGCCCGCTACCGTGAGGTCCTCCTCCAGGAGCCGGACCGTCCGCGCGCGATGCGCACCGCGGTGCGCCGGACCGCCGAATCCGTCCTCGCCGGCGCCTCGACCATCGTGCTCGCCATGTTCGCCCTGCTGGTGGCCGCCTCCCCCGCGCTGCGCGGCTTCGGCCCCTACCTGGCACTCGGCGTCGCGGTCATGGCGCTGGTCGCGTTCACCTTCATCCCCGCCCTGATCGTCCTGCTGGGCAAGGGCGTCTTCTGGCCGGGAGGCGTGGCCAAGGCCGCCGAACGCAGTCGCGGTGCGGGCGTCTGGCACCGCGTCGCCGCGCTCGTCACCCGGGCCCCGGCCCGGGTCGCCTCGGCGGTGGTGGTCCTGCTGGTCGCGATGAGCGCCGGACTGCTGGGCTATCAGGAAACCTTCAACACCCTCAGCGGCTTCCGGACCACCACCGAGTCGGAGCGCGGACAGCACATCATCCAGCAGGAATTCGGCCCCGGCGAGATCGCACCCGGCACCGTCGTCGTCCGCTCCCGGGACGACCTGCGCGCCGGCTCCGGCCCCGCCGACATCGCGGCCGCACTGGCCGACACGGACGGCGTCAGCCGCATCGGAGAACCCCGCTTCGGCGAGGACGGCAGGACGCTCTTCTACGACGTCGTCCTCGGCTTCGACCCGTACAGCTCGGAGGCACTCGACGCGATCGGTCCCCTCAAGGAGGCCACGCGGCACGCGGCCGACGCCGCCGACGTGAAGGACGCCACGGTGCTCGTGGGCGGGGAGACGGCGCAGAACGCCGACATCCGCTCCGCCCTCGACCGGGACACGAGGCTCATCGTGCTCCTGGTCCTGGCGATCGTGACAGCGGTCCTCGCCCTCCTGCTGCGCTCACTCCTCGCGCCGCTCTACCTGGCCGCGACCCTCATCCTGTCGTTCCTGGCCACCCTGGGCGCCACCACCTTCTTCACCCTGACCGTCCTCGGCGACGAAGGCATCGGCAACCGCGTCACCGCCTACATCTTCGTCTTCCTCGTCGCGCTCGGCGTCGACTACAACATCTTCATCATGAGCCGGTTCAAGCAGGAACTGCGCGCCCTGCCCCCGGCCGAGGCCATCAGCGCCGCCCTCACACGCACCGGTGGCGTCGTCTCCTCCGCGGGTCTCATTCTCGCGGCGACCTTCGCGGTCCTGATGACCCAGCCGATCCGCGAACTCTTCCAGTTCGGCTTCGCCATGGCGTTCGGCATCCTGCTGGACACCTTTGTCATCCGTCCCCTCCTGGTCCCCGCCCTCGTCCGCCTCCTCGGCGACCACGCCTTGTGGCCCACGCGCACGAGGGCCCTTTCCGCCAACGCCGCGCGACCTCCTGCCGGACCAAGGACGGGCCCCGCCGTCCGGACGGGGCGCCTGCTGCGCGCCTTCACCTGGGTCGCGGTCGTCGAAGCCTGCACCTGGGCCGGACTGCTGATCGGGATGTACGTCAAGTACGTCCCCAGGACCACCGAACTCGGCGTAAGGATCTTCGGTGCGCTCCACGGCGCCGCCTTCATCGCCTACGTACTCCTGACCGTCCTGGTGGCGGTCCGGCTCAAGTGGCGGCTGGGCCGGACGACGCTCTACGCCTTGCTGGCCTCCGTACTGCCCTTCATGACCATGGCCTTCGACGTATGGGCCCGCCGCACCGGCCGGCTCCCGAGCACGGCCGCGCGCCCGCTCCCTACTCCCTCCCCATAGCCGGGCGACCGCGGAACACTCCCCGCCGCACACCCGCGCCGGGGAGCCCTGACGGGCGGACTCGTCACGAAGGAGGCGTCTTCGCCGCGGTCAAGGACTGTTCGAAGCCCGGCGGCGGCACGATCGCCGCCCGCAGGGGCGCGAGCAGGCGGTTGGCCTCCGCGACGCCCGCGGGCGAACCCAGGTCCGCCACGCGACCGCCCGGCTCTTCCGCGAGCATGTCGTCGCCGCAGCGGTCACCGAAGAGGACCAGTGCCAGGCAGGGCCGGTTGCGCCGCGACTGCCAGACGAGTCCGGCGGTGTCGGGGGCCTGCGCGCGGATCTCGCTCGCCCACCGCCGGGTCTTCGCGTACCGGTCCCCCTCCGCCTCCAGGAGCCAGGAGTCCTGGCAGACGGCGGCCAGGTCGGCCTCGGTGATCAGCGAGACCAGGGGGAGCTCGCGCCGGATCGTCAGCAGGCTCAGCGACTTGCCGTGCACGGCCGCGTAGGGGATCAGACGCATGCGGGTCGCGACGTCGAACTCCAGGGAGCGCAGGAGCGTTTCGGCGAGCGCCGTGGTCGGGCCCTCGGCGACGTACAGGTAGGAGTACGGGTCGTAGGACGTGCCGTCGAAGCGGTTGCCGCCGAAGTGCGGGTCCACGGACACCGGGTTGAACTGCTCGGCCGGCCGCTTGGCGCGGTGCATCCGCCACAGCCGCGTACCGGCAGGGAGCGTGCGGCGGCGAGGGGACATCGCGTATGCGGACGGCGCCACGGTGCCGGTCATCCGTCGCCCTCCACCAGCGCGCGGGCGGCGCCGCACAGCTCCTCGTCCGGGAGCTCGCCGACGAAGGAGGCCGGTGGTCCGCCGAGCCAGGTGTTGCCGCCGAGCCACCACGCGGCGGCGCCCCAGGGGTCGATGTCGGCGAGGAGGGTGCGGTTGACCCTGAGGACGACGGCGTACGGCCTGCCGTCGCGGACGAACTGGAAGTCCGGGTAGCGCGGCCCCCGTTCGGGATCGGGCAGCCGGATCAGCTCGGACGGCACGGCACCGTCGCAGCGGGCGCGCGCCTCGCCCTCGGAGAGGGAGGGCGCCGTGAGCAGGGCGCGCCGCGACGTCTCGACGATCTCCGTCGTGGTGACGGAGGTGTCGGGCGGACCGGCGAGCCGTGCGAGGAGTTTGCGCGCCTCCCCCACCGCGGCCGGACCGACCGGCGGCCCCGCGAGGCGCTCGGAGTCCACCGCGAGCCGTACCGGATGGTCGAACGGCAGCGGGAGGAGGGCGAGTCGGACACCCTGGAGGGCCCTGCGGACCGCCCTGTTGTCGTCCGGGGCCGTCTCGGCGAGCGCCCGCACGCGGGCGAGCAGCAGCGCGTGCGGCTGCTCCCCGAGGTGCGCGCGGATGGTGTCGCGGTGCTCGGCGACCAGATCGAGGAGGTGCCGCTGGGCGCTCACGCCGTCCGCCTTTCCGGGCCCGGGTGCCCTTGGTGGATGAACGCCGCCCAGACCGGCAGGCGTTCCAGGCCAGGCCGGTCCATCTCGCGCAGCAGCGCCCCGCGCAGCGAACCCGGGTTCTTGCGGTCCGGGTCGAGCATCCACATCTGCGCCGCCCGCAGCGCGTCGGCGGGGCTGTGCCCCTCGACGTGGAGGTAGTGGTGGAACACGGCCATCATCAGCGCGGACGCGGCGTCCTGGGTGGTCCACCGCGAGCCCACCACATCCCGGGCGCCGCCCGAAACGAAGGCCGTCGTCAGGGTCAGCGCCTCGTCGTGGTCGCGGGTGCTCAGGTCCGTCTCGCAGGCACTGAGGACCACCAACGGCCCGTCCGTGGCGTCCTGTTCTCCGGTGGTCGCGTCGAGCAGCCGGGTCACGGTCAGCATCCCGGCGTCGGGGTCGCTCCTCCCCGGGCCGTCCCCGGCCGGTGGGTCCTCGGCACCGTCGGGGAAGGCGAGGTGCAGGGCCGAGACGGTGGGCCGGACGCCGGCCGAACCGTGCGAGGCCACGTGCAGCAGTGCGGGTGACTCCCGCAGGAACGCGAGGAGGTCGTCGGGGGTGCCGGTGGCGGCCGGTTCCGCGGGCGGTTCGTAGAACTCGCCGTACAGCCGGGCCTGCGGGTAGAACGCCTCGTACAGCGCGGTGGCCTCCTGTTCGGCGCGCGTCAGCTCCTGGCGCGGGTCCGCGACCAGCGCGGCCGGGGCAGTTGCGGGATCGCGGCGCGCGCGGCGCACGGTGCGCAGGAACTGGCCGCCTGACGCGGCGTAGGTGACGGCCACGATCTGGCAGGCGTAGTCGGCGGGCGCGGCGGCGGGCAGGCGCGCCGCGTGCCAGGGGACGACGCCGAGGCGGCCGCACGGCACGAGCACGATGCGGGGCGGACCCGGACGGCCCCTGCGGCGCCGGTCGTTGGCGGCGAGCCGTTCGGCGACGCCGGTCAGGACGGGCACCAGGACCGCGGGGTACGCCCAGTCGCACAGGGCGGACAGGGCCTCCTCCCATGCCTGGTGGGCGACCGGGTCGCGCGGGCTCTCGGAGCGCGCGGCGGCCGCGGTGAGGTAGCGCTCCAGCGGGCCGCTCCCGCTCTTTGAGAGGAGCGGCAGCGCGCGCACGCCGGACCCGGTGTCCGGGCCCACGACGACCGCCATGCCGGGTGTCTCGCCCTCGCCCGCGAGCAGGTAGACCAGCGCGTCCGCGTCGCCTACTCGGACGCCGTCCCGCAGCTCGCCCACCGTGGGTGTGGTGAACAGGCCTTGGCTCCGGTAGCCGAGCGCTTCGAGGGCGCGGCGGCGCAGGGTGCTGGGGAGTTCGGCGGGGAGCTCCGCGCGGGAATCGCCCGCGCGGCCGTCGCGGGAGGCCGCGCGCCAGGCCTCGGCGAGGTCGTGGTGGCCGCGCGCCCGGAGCAGTTCCGGGACGGCGCGCGACGCGGACGCCGCCCGCAACACCAGGGCGCGCCCCAGCTCCAGCGCGGCCACCGCCTCCTCGACCCGCCCCTGCGAAGCCGCCCAGATCGCGGCCTGCACGCCGCGCTCGGCGCCGGAACGAGCCGCCAACAGTCCGTGTTCCGCGCCGAGTTGAAGAGCGACGTCGGCAGCGAGTGAGTGCAGGGCCTCCATGGCTGCGTCCGTCGCCGCGGTGAGGTCCGCGGGGTCCTCGGTACGGGCCCAGCGGGTGCGGTACCCCTCCGCCAACTTCCACAGGGCGTCCGCGGCGAAGTGCGGCATATCGCCTTTCCGTACGCCGTCGCGGACCCGCTCCAGCGCCGCGAGGGCCGCGTCCAGGTCGGCCGGGTCCTGTGTGAGGCCGTGCCGGGTGACCAGAGCGAGCGCGAAGGTCCAGTGGTCACCCGTCGGTGCGCCGGGCGGCGGGGGCCGGTCCTGGATGAGGGACGGGTCCCGGGTGAGGGCGGCGCGGATCGCGCCCTGACTGGTCGCGAGCGAGGTGAGCCACTCCTTGGCGATGGCGGCCCCCGTCCCGCCCGCCGCTGCCGCCTGCTCCTGGTGGGCGACGCCACGCAGCAGCATGTCGGTGTCGCCGGTGAGACTGCCGAGCGTGGTGCAGGCCTGCCCGGCGCCCAGCAGGACCTGGAGGCGGAAGTCGTGGTCCTGCGGGGTGGCGTCGACGAGGGCTTCCAGTGTGACGACCAGCTCGCGCGCGAGTTCCGCGTCACCCGTCTCGTCCGCCTGGCGCACCTGGTCGATGAGGGTGAAAAGCTCGGTCAGCATGCTGAACTCGGCGGTCGCGGCGTCCGGCGACCCGGTGAGCCCGGCGAACTTCTCGACCATCTCCCGTGTGTACGCGCGGGCCACGGACTGGTCCTGAAGGTTGCCGCCGACGCCTTGCCCCAGATGCAGCAGGGATCCGATGAGGGCCTCGGTGAGCGAGGCCATCTCGTGTCCGGGCGGCAGTTCCCCGTGCGCGGCGCGCAGCCGCGCGATGGCCTCGTTGAGGACTTCGGGGGCGCCGCTCCGGGCGGCCTCCATCGCGGAGAAGACCGTGGGGACGATGGCGTTGAGCGCGGTGGTGACGGCGGCGGATTCGGAGTCGGTCGCGGTGTCGGCGTCCGCGGCCTCGGCTCCGGGGGCGGGGACGGCCGGGGCGGACGTGGGAGCGGGTGCGGGCGTCGGCGTCGGCGGCGACGCGGACCCCGGTCCCGGTCCCCCCACCATGTCCATCATCAGCCGTAGTTCGTCCGCGTACGGAAACCCGTCCGGAAGGCTGCCGACGAGGTCGCCCATGCCACTGAGGTCACCGGTCCCCGAGAACGCGGACATCACCGCGCCCACCTGCTGGATCTGCCGCAGCGCCTCCGGCGGCAGCGGCAGCTCGGCGACCTCCGCCGTCAGCTCCCGCATCTCGGCCGCGGCGCCGACCGCTCCCCCGGCCCCCTGCCGCGTGTGCCAGTCGAACAGGGCCGAGAACGACGGCGCCTTGTCGACGCCGCCTCCCATCTCCCGTACGGGCATGATCAGCAGCAGGAGGAAGAGCGCCGCCCACCTCCGGTCCTGCGCCTGCGTGCCCGCCCCGACCGTCGAACCCGGATCCCGCGCGTCCTTCAGCAGGTGCCGCGCGCGCTCCCGGTCCGCCGCGGCGCCCTCCCCCGCGAGGTACCGCATGGTCAGCACGGAGCCGAGTCGCACGGTCACGGCGCCGCGCAACACCGGATCGTGGTCCAGCAGGTCGACGAGCGCGGTCAGTTCGGCCACGGATTCGTCGTACTCCGTGGCGGTCGGCGTCGCTCCTCCCGTGAACGGGAACAGCCGCACCGCCCGCTCCGTGGCGGCGGCCACCCAGGCCCGCAGCCCCAGGACACCGCCGCCTTCCTCACCCTCGCCCACTCGTCCCCCTCGGGCTGTCCCGCATCCTCAAGGCCTCAACTACCGTTGCCACACCTCATCATGACGCCCTCTCAGAAAATGTGGAGGCGGAAGAGCGGCCCGACCCCGTCTTCGCCCGGAATCCGCCCCGGACACGCCCCGGCCCGGCCCCGCCCCGCCCCGCCCGGAAGAGGAGATCTCCCGCCGCAGTGGAGTCCCGTCCCGTCACCTGACGGCCTCCACAAAACCTGACGGTAGTTGTCAGGTTATGGCGCGATGCTCCCTCTGCACCCGCATCCAGCGGAACGCCCACGGACAGGAGCAAGCCCTGATGAACACCGCCATCGACCCCCGCCCCCTGCTGCGCCGCACGGCCGATCAGTTCACCGCGCTCGTCGCCACCGTCGAGCCCGGCCGCCTCGGCGACCCCACGCCCTGTGGCGAGTTCGACGTACGCGCCCTCATCGGCCACGTGCTGACCGGCACGCACGCCTACGCGGAGCTCGCCGAGGGCGCGTCCGCCGACCCGAAACTGGAGGACTTCACGGAGGTCCCGGGCGACGACTGGGCGGCTGCGGCCGCGGCGGCCGCGGAGCGCCTCGTCGCGGCCGGGCAGGACCTGGACGACGAGGCCCTGGAGCGCACGGTCGACCCCGGCTTCGCGGCCATGCCGCTGCACGGCGCGCTGAGCGCGGTCATCATGGAGATCGCCGCCCACACCTGGGACCTGCGCCGGGCCCTCGACGCCAAGCCCGACCTCGCCCCGGAACCCGCCGAGTTCTCCCTCGCCTTCGCGCGCCGGGCCCTGCCGCCCGAGCGTCGCGGCGGCCCGGCGCCCTTCGCGCCGGTGCGCCCGGCCCCCGAAGGGTCGGACGCGTACGACGAGTTGGCGGCCTGGCTGGGCCGGGAGGTCCGCCCCACGGCGTGATGAACCTTTCACACAGTCCGGAGCGACCGGAGCGGCCGAAGAGCCGGGAGTTCCCATCTGGGGGAAGGCAACTCCCGCAGCTTTGAGGGAAGGCAACTCCCACCGCCCCCTTGGCAGTCCGAGTGCCATGTGAAATATTACTGACGTGCCCACGAGAACCCCCTCGCTCGTCAACCGCACGCCGGGCAGCCGCACCCCGGACGTGATCGTCATCGGAGCCGGCGTAGTAGGCGCGGCCTGCGCCTACTACGCCGCTCGCGCGGGCCTGTCCGTCACCGTCGTGGACCGCGGCCCCGTGGCGGGCGGCACCACCGGCGCGGGCGAGGGCAATCTCCTGGTCTCCGACAAGGAACCGGGCGCCGAGCTGCACCTCGCGCTCCATTCGAACGCGCTGTGGTGCGAACTCGCCGAAGAGCTGCCGTCGGCCGTCGAGTTCGAGACCAAGGGCGGTGTCGTCGTCGCCTCCGACGAGACCCGCCTGGCCGCCCTGCGCACGTTCGCCGCCGCACAGGCCGACGCCGGGGTGGACGCCCGCGAGGTCCCCTCGGACCGGCTGCGCGACCTGGAGCCGCACCTGGCCGACGGCATGGCAGGCGGCTTCCACTATCCCCAGGACGCCCAGGTCCAACCCGCCCTCGCTGCCGCCCACTTGCTGCGCGCGTCGGGCGCCGGGCTCCACTGCGGCGAAGAGATCACCGCCGTGCGCACGGCCGCGGACGGATCGGTGCGCGGCGTGACCACCGCGTCCGGCACCCGCCTCGACGCACCGCAGGTGGTGAACGCGGCGGGGACCTGGGGCGGTGACGTGGCCCGTCTGGCGGGGGTCCACCTGCCGGTCCTCCCCCGGCGCGGCTACGTCCTGGTCACCGAGCCCCTGCCGCGCGTCGTCCGCCACAAGGTCTACGCGGCGGACTACGTCGCCGACGTCGCCAGCGGTTCCGCGGCACTCCAGACCTCCGGAGTGGTCGAGGGCACCCCGGCCGGGCCGGTGCTGATCGGCGCGAGCCGCGAGCGCGTCGGGTTCGACCGCACCCTTTCCGTGGAGGTCCTGCGGCGCCTCGCCGCCCAGGCGACCGCCCTCTTCCCGGTGCTCGCCGGGGTGCGGGCGATGCGTACGTACGCGGGTTTCCGCCCGTATCTCCCCGATCACCTGCCCGCCATCGGCCCCGACCCCCGCGTCCCGGGCCTGCTGCACGCCTGCGGGCACGAGGGCGCCGGCATCGGTCTCGCGCCCGCGACGGGGGCGCTGATCGCCGCCGCGCTCACGGGCAAGAAGCCCCCGGTGGACGCACACCCCTTCCGTCCCGAACGCTTCCCCGTCTCCCCCTGTCCCGACTCCCCTGGAGCCTGAGCCTGATGACACCTCTGACGCGTGAGCCCGAGGGCGGGTGGAACAGGTGAGGTCGCGCCGCACGACCGACGCCACGGCATCCCCCAGGGTTCGCCGACGCACACCCCGTGACGTGGTCGACGCCTCCCCAGGGCCCGCCTTCGAGATCACCTTCGACGGCCGGACCGTCCCCGCCCTGCCCGGCCAGTCCATCGCCGCCGCCCTGTGGGCCGCCGGCATCCTCGCCTGGCGCACCACCCGGCGACAGGGCCGCCCTCGCGGCGCGTTCTGCGGCATCGGGCAGTGCCACGACTGCCTGGCGACGGTGAACGGCACGCCCAACCGCCGCGCCTGCCTTCTGCCCGCCCGGCCCGGCGACGCGGTCACCACCCAGGAGGGCTCCGGCCATGCCGACCTCGCCGTCTGAACCCGTGGCAGCCGCGCGCGCCTTCGACCTCGTCGTCGTCGGCGCGGGCCCCGCGGGCCTGGCCGGGGCCGTGGCCTGCGGCGAACTGGGGCTGCGCGTCGCCCTGGTGGACTCGGCCGAGCTGACCGGCGGGCAGTTCTACCGCACCCCCGCGCCCGGCCTCGGCGCCCGCAGGCCCCAGGCCCTGCACCACGCCTGGGCCGCGTACACCCGGCTCCTCGGCCGGCTGGCCCGCTGCCCGAACGTCACCCACCTGTCCCGGCACCACGTGTGGAGCGTGGTCGGCTCGGGCGACAGCGCAGGGTGGACCGTCCATGCCCTCACCGGACCGGACGGCACGGACCGCACTCCGGTACGGCTGACGGCCCGTGGTCTGCTGATCGCCGCGGGCGCCGTGGAGCGCCAACTGCCCTTCCCTGGATGGACGTTGCCCGGCGTGATCAGTGCCGGTGGCGCCCAGGCCATGCTCAAGTCGGGGCTCGTCCTGCCGGGGCGGCGGATCGTCGTCGCGGGCAGCGGCCCGCTCCTGCTGGCCGCCGCGACCTCGCTGACCACGGCGGGAGCCGACGTCCCCGCGGTCGTCGAGGCCACCGGATACCTCGGCTACGCCCGCCACGTCGGCGCCCTGGCCGCCAACCCGGGCAAGGCCGCGGAGGCCGTCACCCACGGCTCGGCGCTGCTGCGCCACCGGGTACCGCTGCTCACCCGCAGCGCGGTCACCGAGGCCCACGGCACGGACCGCGTCGAGGCCGTCACCGTCTCCCGTGTCGACGCGCACTGGCGGCCGATTCCGGGCACCGCGCGCCGCGTCGCCTGCGACGCCGTGGCCGTCGGGCACGGTCTGGTGCCGCAGCTCGACCTGGCCACCGGCCTCGGGTGCGAGGTGCGACGTTCCGTCGACGGCGCGTACGCGCTCGCCACCGACCGGAATCTGCGGACCTCGGTGCCCACGGTGTGGGCGGCCGGCGAGAGCCGTGGCGTGGGCGGCGCGGCACTCGCCCTGGCCGAGGGCGAGCTGGCGGGCCTGATGGCCGCGGCCCGGCTCGGGGCCGGAGCCGTTCCGCCCGCCCGCACGGCCCGGCTGCGCCGCCGCGTCACCCGCATGCGGTCCTTCGCCGACGCGATGGCCGCCGTGCACGCCCCGGGTCCCGGCTGGACCGACTGGCTCACCGGCGACACCGAGGTGTGCCGGTGCGAGGAGGTCACCGCGGACCACGTCCGCGAGGCCGTCGCGGAGCTCGGCGCGCGCGACAACCGCACGGTCAAGCTGCTCACCCGCGCCGGGATGGGCTGGTGCCAGGGCCGGATCTGCTCGACGGCCGTCTCGTGCCTGGCCTCCGCGCCGGGAGCGCCCGGCGCCGCGCCCGCCCCCGACCGCCGCCCCCTCGCCGCGCCGGTCCCCCTGTCGGCCCTGGCCGCTCTCCCCGCGGAGACCGAACCACCGCCCCGGCCCGGCACATCCGCCGACCCGAACTGACCCCCGCACGTCCACACCCGCCCACCACCGCACCCGTTGGAGCACTCATGAACAGCACCGCCTCCTGGAGCACCGCCCGCCCGTGGCGCGGCATCATGGTCGCCACCGCGCTGCCCCTGCGCGACGACCTCTCCGTCGACCACGACGCCTACGCCGAGCACGTGCGCTTCCTGATCGACGGCGGCTGCGACGGCGTCGTCCCCAACGGCTCGCTCGGCGAGTACCAGACGCTCACGCCCGAGGAACGCGTCCAAGTGATGCGGACCGCGGTCGAGGCGGCGGGCGACGGCGCCCGTGTCATGCCGGGCGTCGCCGCGTACGGCAGCGCCGAGTCCGCGCGGTGGACCGAGCTGGCCGCCGAGGCGGGCTGCGGCAGCGTGCTGCTCCTGCCGCCCAACGCGTACCGGGCCGACCACGCGGCGGTGCGCGCCCACTACGCCGAGGTCGCCTCGGTGGGGCTGCCGGTGGTCGCGTACAACAACCCGATCGACACCAAGGTCGACCTGGTGCCCCCGCTCCTGGCCGAGCTGCACGCCGCCGGGCACATCGTGGCCGTCAAGGAGTTCAGCGGCGACGTCCGCCGCGCCTACGAACTCGCCGAGCTGGCACCCGAGTTGGACCTGCTGGTCGGCGCCGACGACGTGCTGCTCGAACTCGCGGTCGCGGGAGCGGTCGGCTGGGTGGCCGGCTATCCGAACGCCTTCCCCGTCTCGTGCGCCGAGCTGTACCGCGCGGCGACCTCCGGCGACCTGGAGCGGGCCCTGCCGCTGTACAAGTCGCTGCACTCGCTGCTGCGCTGGGACTCCAGGATCGAGTTCGTGCAGGCCATCAAGGTGTCCATGGACCTCGCCGGGCGCCACGGCGGACCGACCCGGCCGCCGCGGCTGCCCCTGACCGGGGCGGCGGAACAGGCCGTGCGGTCCGCGTCCGAGAAGGCCGTCGCCGACGGCCACCGCTGAGGGGACGGAATCACACGATGCGTACGCGCCACGTCTTCCACGCCGTCGACTCCCACACCGAGGGCATGCCGACGCGGGTCGTCACCGGCGGCGTCGGGGTGATACCCGGGGCCACGATGGCCGAGCGCAGGCTGCACTTCATGGAGCACTCGGACCCCCTCCGCACGCTGCTCATGCACGAACCGCGCGGCCACTCCGCGATGAGCGGCGCCATCCTCCAGCCCCCCACCCGCCCCGACGCCGACTACGGCGTCCTGTACATCGAGGTCTCCGGCCTGCTCCCGATGTGCGGGCACGGCACGATCGGGGTGGCCACCGTCCTCGTCGAGACGGGAATGGTCGCCGTGACGGAACCCGTCACGCGGGTCACCCTGGACACCCCGGCGGGCCTGGTCGCCGTCGACGTCCAGGTCACCGACGGCGTCGCCGAGTCCGCGTCCTTCACCAACGTGCCCGCGTTCTGCGTGGGCCTGGACCGCAAGGTGGCGGTGCCGGACCTCGGGACGGTGACGTACGACCTCGCGTTCGGCGGGAACTTCTACGCGTTCGTCGAACTCGACGCTCTGGGGCTGCCGTTCGACCTCGGCCACAAGGACGAGCTGCTGGCGGCGGGCCTCGCGGTCATGGACGCCGTCAACGCCTCTCCGGACCGTCCCGTGCACCCGGAGAGGCCCGAGATCGCCGGCCTCAAGCACGTCCATCTGACGGCGCCGGGCTCCGACGCCCACCACTCGCGGCACGCCATGGCCATCCACCCCGGCTGGTTCGACCGCTCGCCGTGCGGCACCGGCACCTCCGCGCGCATGGCGCAGCTGCACGCCCGCGGCGAACTGCCGCTGGGCCGCGACTTCGTCAACGAGTCCTTCATCGGGACGCGGTTCACCGGCCGGCTGATCGAGGAGACGACGGTGGGCGGGGCCCCGGCGGTCGTGCCCCGCGTCACCGGGCGCGCCTGGATCACGGGCACCGCGCAGTACTTCCTCGACCCCGACGACCCCTTCCCCGGAGGCTTCGTCCTGTGAACACCGCCCACTCCAGGGTCGTCTCGCGCAATCCGGCGGACCCCTCCGACGTCGTCCTGGACACCGCCCCGACCGGCGCGTTCGCCACCGTCGCCGCGGTCGAGGAGGCCCGCGTCGCCCAGGCGGCCTGGTCGGAGGGCGGCGCCGCCGCGCGGGCCGCCGCTCTCGGCGCGGTCGCGGACGGCATCGAGGCCGCCGCCGAGGAGCTGACCGCGCTGGCCGTACGCGAGGTCGGCAAGCCGGTCACCGAGGCACGCGCCGAGGTGGCGCGGACAGTCGCCATCTGGCGGTACTACGCCCAGGCGCCCTACGACGAGATCGGCTCCGTCCACGAGACGGCCGCGGGGGCGGGGCTGCTCGTCACCCGGCGCAGACCGCATGGCGTCGCCGGTCTGATCACGCCCTGGAACTTCCCTTACGCGATTCCGAGCTGGAAGGCGGCCCCGGCCCTCGCGGCGGGCAACACGGTCGTCCTCAAGCCCGCGCCAGAGGCGACAGCGTGCGCCCTGCGCCTCGCCGAGATACTCCAACGGGCTCTGCCCGACCGGGTGTTCACCGTCGTGCCCGGCGGGGCGGGCGAGGGCGAGGCGGTGGTGTCGACCGCGGACGCCGTGTCGTTCACCGGGTCGACGCACGTGGGCCGTGCGGTCGCCCGCGACGCCATGGCGCGCGGTGTTCCCGTCCAGGCCGAGATGGGCGGGCTGAACGCGGCCGTCGTACTGCCCGACGCGGACATGGCCCAGGCGGCCGCGCACATCGCGGGGGCGCTCGGCGGTTACGCGGGGCAGAAGTGCACGGCCACCAGCAGGGTGATCGCGGTCGGCGCCGCGTACGACCCCCTGCGGGAGGCTCTCGCGGAGGCCGTGCGCGCCCTGCCCGTGGGCGAGCCGTCCGACCCCTCGACGGCGTGCGGTCCGCTCATCGGCGAACAGGCCCGCGAGCGGGTGCGCCGGGCACGGGCCGACCTGCCCGAGGTGGCCGAGGCCCCCGCCCCCGACGGTGGTCGCGGCTGGTACGCGGCACCAACCCTCGTGGAGAAGGTGCCCCGTGAACACCCGCTCCTGCGCGAGGAGGTCTTCGGGCCGCTGGCCGCGCTGGTCCCCGCCGACGACCTGGAGCACGCGGTGCGGATCACCAACTCCGTTCCGTACGGCCTCGTCACGTCCGTGCACACCGCCTCGCTCGACCGTGCCCTGCACGGCCTGGACCGGTTGGACACCGGCATGATCCGTGTCAACGCCCCGACGACCGGCGTCGACTTCCATCTGCCCTTCGGAGGCGCCAAGAACTCGAGCATCGGACCGCGCGAACAGGGCCGCGCCGCCTTGGAGTTCTACACCGCGGGCCGTACCTATACCTTGTGTCCTGCACGCCCACCTGCAAAGACAACGTGACATTGTACGCTGGTGATCCGCTCGGCCACGACGGCGCGGGGCGCAGGCACGAAGGGAACACCACCGCCATGGGCCACCTGTCACAGCGCGACCTCATCACGACCCGCGAGCGTCTGCGCGACCAGGTGGCCCACGCCCTGCGCGCGGCCCTGATCTCCGGTGAACTCAAGCCCGGCGAGGTCTACTCGGCACCCGCGCTCGCCGAGGAGCTCGGGGTCTCGGCGACGCCGGTGCGCGAGGCGATGCTCGACCTCGCCCGCGAGGGCATGGTCGAGCCCGTCCGCAACAAGGGCTTCCGGGTCACCGAGGTCAACGAACGCGACCTCGACCAGTACACGCAGATCCGCGCCCTCATCGAAGTCCCCATGATCGGCCTGGTCGCCCGCACCGCGGCCCGCGAGGACCTGGAGGCGCTGCGGCCGGTCGCCGAGGAAATCGTGCGCGCCGCGCGCGCCCACGACCTGATCGGCTACCTGGAGGCCGACCGGCGCTTCCACCTCTCGCTGCTCGCGCTGTCCGGCAACGACCGGCTCGTGGAGACCGTCGGCGATCTGCGCAAGCGTTCGCGGCTGTACGGCCTGACCGGCCTGGACGAGCGCGGCGAACTGCTGCCGTCGGCGGAAGAGCACCTGGAACTGCTCGACCTGATGCTGGCCGGGGACGCCAAGGGCGCCGAGAAGTGCATGTCCCGCCATCTCGGCCACGTACGCACCCTGTGGGCCGAGAGCGACCAGGAGAAGGCGCCGGCCAAGAGCACCCGCAAGCGCAGGCTGGGCGCGGCGCGCTGAGGGTCCGTCAGGCCTGACCGGTCTTCCACTCGTGGGCGAGCACCGCCCACATCTGCTTGTCGTGCCGGGCCCCCTCGTACGGCCAGGCCTCGCGACGCACGCCTTCGAGCGTCATGCCGAGCCGCTCGGCCACCGCGGAGCTGCGGTCGTTGTCGGCACGGCAGAGCCATTCCGCGCGATGCACTCCCCGTACGGTGAACGCCCAGTCCAGCAGGGTGCGGCACGCCCGCGTGACCAGCCCGTGCCCCTCGGCCGCGGGCTCCAGCCAGCAGCCGACCTCGCAGGTGCCGTGGGCGGCGTCGAAGTCCGTGAACATGACTCCGCCGACCAGCGTGCCGTCGAGCCAGATGCCGTAGAGGCGCGCGCCGTCCGCGGCCTGGCGCTCGGCGTACCGGCGCAGCGTGCCGCGCGCGCCGTCGACGCCCTCGGTGACGAATCCCGCCCCGACCCACGGCCTGATGTGCTCGCGCGCCCGGTCCAGATGGGCGGCGAACTCTTCGGCGTGCCAGGGCTCCAGCGGGCGCAGACAGGCGTCGTCCCGCAGCGGCAAGGAGAACAAGGTGACCCCACATTCACACAACAACTGTTATGGCTATGTACGGTAGCAGCATGCCACGTACCAAGGGTGATCACGAGGCGCGTCGCCGCGACGTCTCCGAGGCGGTCTGGCGGGTGATGGCCACGCGCGGCTTCGGCGGGCTGACGCTGCGGGCCGTCGCCGCCGAGCTCGACGCCACCACCGGCCTTCTCACGCACTACTTCCCCGCCAAGCGGGACCTGGTCCGGTACGCGCTCGACCTGCTGGCCGAGCGCACCGCCGCCCGCCCCCGGCCGACCGGCGCGGACGGCCTGTCCGCCGTGCGGGCCGCCCTGCTCGGCATCCTGCCGCTGACCGCCGAGGCCGCGGCGAGCAACCGCATCTGGGTCTCCTCCTGGGACACCGCGCTCGCGGACCCCGCCCTGAGCGACGACTACGCCGGCAAGTACGCGCAGAGCCGGGCGAAGCTGCGCGACCTGGTCGCCACGGCCCAGCGGCTCGGGGAACTGCCCGCCGGCGACCCGGAGCGCATCGCGGCCGGGGCCCAGTCCTTCGCGCTCGGCCTCGTCGTCCAGTCCCTGTTCGCTCCGGAGACCTTCACGCCCCAGCACCAGGCCGAGCTGCTCGACGACTATCTGACGTCCTTGACCGGCTGACGTCCTCGACCGGCTGATGCGGTCGGCCGCGACCACAGCTCTGGTGCGATGATCTGAATGATGGTTCACTTCTTGCATGGCCTACCGCAAGACCCCCGCCGAGCTCCAGCGCCTCGAAGCGACCCGCGAGCGTCTCGTCGCCTGCGCGACCGACGTCGTCGCCGAGGTGGGCTGGGCGCAGGCCTCGGTGACCGCGGTCGCGGACTCGGCCGGGATCGCGGCCGGTTCGGTGTACCAGCACTTCCCCTCCAAGGCGGCCCTCGCCGTCGAGGTGTTCCGGCGGGCCGCCGGGTGTGAGGTGGAGGTGCTCGGCGAAGTGCTGCACGGCCCCGGCACCCCGGTCGAGCGGATCGGCCGCGGCGTCGAGGTCTTCGCGCGCCGCGCCCTGGAGAACCGCGGCCTGGCCTACGCGCTGCTCGCGGCCCCCGCCGAGCCCGCGGTCGGCGCGGAGCGGCTGGAGTTCCGGCGCCGCTACCGCGCACTGTTCGCCGAGGTCGTCCACGAGGGCATGGCGACGGGACTGCTCCCCGCCCAGGACGGGGAGATCACCGCGGCGGCGCTCACCGGCGCGATCGGCGAGGTCCTCGTCGACCCGCTGGGCGGCCACGGGGCGGACACCGCCGACGGGCGCACCACCGACGAGCTGCTCGCCGAACTCACCGCCATGGCCCTGCGCTGTGCGGGCGCACCGCCCGCCTGACCGCCCGACCGCCCTCTCGGAGGAGACCCGATGACCGCGACGCCCGCACCTCCCACGACGCCCACGGCTCCCGCACCGAGCAGCCGCCCCGCCGAGACGCACCACGTCACCAACCAGGCACCGCCGTTGACGGGCCACGACGTCGCCGACGACCCGGTCCTGATCGAGGGCGTGCGCCGCGAGGGCGCCGCCTGGTACCTGGACGACCTGCACCGCATAGGCCGCCGCACGGGCAGCGAGGAAGTGCAGCGCTGGGCCGAGGAGGCCAACCGCCACGAGCCGGAGCTGCGCACCCACGACCGCTACGGCCACCGCGTCGACGAGGTCGACTTCCACCCGGCGTACCACGCGCTGATGGACGTGGCGATCAGCGAGGGGCTCGCGGGCGCCGCCTGGGCGGACGAGCGGCCGGGCGCGCACGTGGCGCGAGCCGCCGGGTTCATGGTCTGGAGCAGCGCCGAGTCCGGCCACGGCTGCCCGGTCTCGATGACGTACGCCGTGGTCCCCGCCCTGCGCCACTCCCCCGACCTCGCCAAGGCGTACGAGCCGCTGCTCACCAGCCGCGTCTACGATCCGGGACTGCGCGCCCCCGGCGACAAGCGCGGTCTGCTCGCCGGGATGGGCATGACGGAGAAGCAGGGCGGCACGGATGTGCGCGCCAACACCACCGCGGCCGTCGAACAGGGCGACGGGACCTGGCGGTTGCGCGGGCACAAGTGGTTCACCAGCGCGCCGATGAACGACCTCTTCCTGGTCCTTGCGCAGGCGCCGGGCGGGCTCTCCTGCTTCCTCGTCCCGCGCGTACTGCCCGACGGTAGCCGCAACACGTTCCGCATCCAGCGGCTCAAGGACAAGCTCGGCAACCGTTCGAACGCCAGCAGCGAGCCCGAGTTCGACGACACCGTCGCCTGGCTCGTCGGCGCCGAGGGCAAGGGCGTACGCACCATCATCGAGATGGTCACCATGACGCGTCTGGACTGCGTGCTCGGCTCCGCCTCGGGGACCCGGGCCGCGCTCGCCCAGGCCGCCCACCACGCCCGTCACCGTTCGGTGTTCGGCGCCGAGCTGATCGACCAGCCGCTGATGCGCAATGTGCTCGCCGACCTCGCCCTGGAGTCCGAGGCCGCGACCACGCTCGCGCTGCGCCTTGCGGGGGCGGCCGACCGGGCACAGCGCGGCGACGACGGGGAGCGTGCCTTCCTCCGCCTCGCCACGGCCGTCGGCAAGTACTGGGTGTGCAAGCGCCAGCCCGCCGCGGTGGCCGAGGCGCTGGAGTGCCTCGGCGGCAACGGCTACGACGAGGCGTCCGGCATGCCCCGCCTCTACCGCGACGCGCCGCTCAACGGCATCTGGGAGGGGGCAGGCAACGTGAACGCCCTCGACATGCTGCGGGCGCTGGCACGTGAGCCCGCGTCGTTGGAGGCGTTCCGTTCTGAGGTCGAGGCGGCGACCGGCGCCGATCGCCGACTGGACGCCGCCTGGCGGGAGTTGAGCGGCGAGCTGGTGCTGACCGAGGACGCGCCGCTGCGGGCCCGCCGGGTGGTCGAGCGCGCGGCGCTCGTGCTCCAGGGTTCGCTGCTCGTACGGCACGCGCCCGCCGCGGTGGCCGACGCGTTCTGCGCCTCGCGGCTCGCCGGGGACCAGGGGCTCGCCTTCGGGACGCTGCCGCCCGGCAGCGACTTCACGGCGCTGCTCGGGCGGCTGCCCGTCTGACGTACGCGCGGGGCGGAGGCACGCAGCGACGGGGCCGGTCCGGCGTCAGTTGACGCCCCGGCTCCGGCCCTTCCAGTACGGCTCCCGCAGCTTGAACTTCTGGATCTTTCCGGTGGCCGTGCGCGGGATGGCGTCGCGGAACTCGACGCTCGTCGGCGCCTTGTACCCGGCCATCCGCTCCTTGCAGTGGGCGATGATGTCCGCCTCCCCTGCGCTCGCCCCCTCCACGAGGACCACCAGGGCCTTGATCGTCTCGCCCCACTTCTCGTGCGGCACGCCGATGACCGCGACCTCGGCGACCGCCGGGTGGCTGAAGATCGTGTCCTCGACCTCGATCGACGAGACGTTCTCGCCGCCCGTGATGATGACGTCCTTCTTGCGGTCGGAGATGGTCAGCCGCCCGTCCGCCGCGTCGAGCGTGCCGCCGTCCCCGGTGTGGAACCAGCCGTCCTCCAGCGCCGCCGCGGTCTCCTCGGGCTTCTCCCAGTAACCGTCGAGCACGACGTTCGAGCGGGCCAGGACCTCGCCCGCGTCGGAGACCTTCAGGGTGACCCCGAGCGCGGGCAGCCCGGCGCGGGAGAGCTTGCGCGCCCGCTCCTCGGCGGGCAGGTCGGCGTCCGCGGCCCTGGTCCGGTTGAAGGTGAGCAGCGGCGACGTCTCGGTGAGGCCGTAGATCTGGGTGAACTCCCAGCCCAGTTCGGCCTCCACCCGCTGGATCATCCTGCTCGGCGGGGGCGCGCCCGCGCAGACGATCCGGACGCGGTCACGGCCCGGCACCTCGCCCTGCCAGGCCGTCGCCGCGTCGAGCACCGCGTTCCACACCGCGGGAGCGCCGCACATCAGCGTGACGCCGTGCTCCTCCACTCGGCGCAGGATCTCGGTGCCGTCGACCTTGCGGAGCACCACCTGCTTCGCGCCGAGCCCGGCCATCGCGTACGGCATGCCCCAGCCGTTGCAGTGGAACATCGGCAGCGTGTGCAGGTAGACGTCGCGCTCCCAGGCGCGGGTGTGGAGGCCCATGGTCAGCGCGTTGACCCAGATGTTGCGGTGGGTGAGCTGGACTCCCTTGGGGCGGGCGGTGGTTCCCGAGGTGTAGTTGATCGTCGCGGTGGCGTCCTCGTCGGGGTGCGCCCAGGGGCGCGGCTCGACGCCGAACCGCATCAGTTCGGTCTCGGTCCGCTCGCCGAGCACGAAGCGGTGAGGTGCCTTGACGCCCGACAGCGCGTCGTCCAGTTCCGGGTCGACGAGCAGGACCGAGGCGCCGCTCTGCCGTACCACGTACGCGACTTCCTCGGGGGAGAGCCGGAAGTTGACCGGCACGCAGATCCGGCCGCTCATCGGCACGGCGAACAGCAGCTCGAGGAGGCGGGCGGAGTTGTGGCTCACGACCGCCACCCGCTCGCCCTCGCCGACGCCCAGCGCGTCGAAGCCCGCCTGCCAGGCCCTGACGCGCTCGCCGAGGCGTCCGTACGTCGACTCCGGTACCGCGGGGCCGGGCTGCAGCGGCTCGTCGATCACGCCGGGGTCGGCGGCGAAGCCCAGCTCCGCCCGGTCGAGGAAGTCCATGACCGTCATCGGTGTCCGCATCGTTCTCCCCTGTTGTCCGGTGCTGTCGTCCGGTGCCGTCCTGAACCGCCGCTGGGCCGGTCCGGGAATCATCGGGTACTACCGTGCCCCACGGTGGCGCCGGTCAGACGGTCGAACGCGGGGGAAATCCCGGGCGCCATGCGCCTCCCGGCCCGCTGTTCTCCGCGGCGTCAGTCCACCGGTCAGGCCACCGGACGGTCCATCGGCCCGTCCACCGGTCCGTCCACGCGCCGGGCCAGCACCTGGCCCGGCCACTGTCCGGAGAGGAAACGTTCGGTGGGCGTGAAGCCGTTCCGCTCGTAGAACAGGACCAGTTCGCCCCCGCCGCCCGCCCAGCAGTCGACCCGCAACAGCCGCACGCCGGCCCGGCGGGTCTCCTCGACGGCGTGGGCCAGCAGCGCCGCCCCGATGCCGAGGCCGGTGTGCCGACGGTCGGAGACCAGCAGCCGGACGTACCGCTCGGGTTCCCCGGCCGGCGCGATCGGCAGTTGGGGGCTCGGCCCGTGGTCGAGGACGAGGGCGCCGGCCGGGGTGCCGTCCAGCTCCGCGACGTACGGGGCGTTCTCGGTCGTGTACCGCTCGACGCGTGCCGGTCCGTCCGGCGTCCTGGAGAACGGTGTGGTGCCCCACTGTTCGGTGTTGCCGCGGCCGTTCATCCAGGCCACGGCCGCGTCGAGCAGGTCCAGGATCGCGGGGGCGTCCGCCGGCCCGCCCGGCCTGATCCGCAGGTCGTGCGCGGCGCCGCTCACGAGGAGGTCCCCGGGCCGATGCCCCACACCCGGATGAGCTGGGTGAGTTCCGCGTGGAAGAGCTTGTCCGGGCTGGACGTCTGGGTGCGCAGGTGGCCGTAGACCTCCAGCGACACGAGTCCGTGCAGATGGCCCCAGATGCGCAGGGCGAGGGCGACGGCGGCGGGCGGCAGTTCCGGGAACGCGGTGCGCACCTTGTCGAGGAGTCCGGCGTCGAAGTCGGACCAGTCGAAGTCCTCGCCCTCGTAGAGGTGTCCGGCGTGGGGCCAGGCGGCGGCCGCGAGTGCGGCGAGGCCCGTGCAGACGCGGCGCGCGGCGTCCGGGGCGGCGCCGCCCGCGGGGGCGCGGTAGCCGGGCACGGGGTCGCCGTAGATCAGCCGGAAGCCCTCCGGGTTGGCCAGCGCCCAGGCGCGGAAGGCGTCGGCCCAGGCGCGGATGCGGGCGGCCGGGTCCTTGGCGGGGGCGGCCTCCCAGGCGGCGTCCACGGCGTCGGCGAGGGCGGTGTACACGTCCTTGACGAGCGCGGAGACCAGGTCGTCGCGGGTGGCGAAGTAGCCGTAGAGGGCGTTGGCGGTCATGCCCATCTCGCGGGCGATGGCCCGCAGGGTGATGGCGTCGGGGCCACCCGTGGCCATCAACTTCAGTGCCACGTCCTTGATCTCGGCCGTCGTCTCGGCCCGCAGCCGCTCGCGCCGCGCTGTGCTTCCCGTACTCGCCATTCGAGCACTCTACAGCGTCACCTTCCTTGGTCGCCGTATCCGAACTGTACGGCGTGCACCAAACTTCACGGCGTATAGTCACGGCCGTGAAGTCGCTCGCCGCCCATGGGTCGAGCCGACGCCACTCACCCATGCCCGCACGAACAGGGGAGAACCATGCACATCGGAGTCATCGGAGCCACCGGGACCATCGGCAGCAGGGTCGTCGCCGAAGCGCTCGAACGGGGCCACAGGGTCACGGCGTTCAGCCGTGACGCCACGCGGGCCGCGGCCGACGAGCAGCGCGACGGCATCACTTGGGAGAGCCTCGACCTCTTCGACCCGGCGGCCGTGGCCGCCGCCCTGCCCGGCCTCGACGTACTGATCAGCGGGTACCAGCCCGGCAACGCCGCCAAGGACTTCACGGACACCGTCACGCGCTCGATCGCCGACCCCACGGTCTACGCCACCGCGGCGCGGTCCCTGCTCAAGGCGCTGGAGAGCCGCCCCAGGACCCGGCTCGTCGTGATCGGCGGCGCCGGCAGTCTGGAGATCGAACCGGGGACCGTGCACGCGGACTCGGACGAGATCGTCCACCGGAGCCTCGACGGACTCGGACTGCCCCGGGAGTACGCGGCGGCCGTGCGCGGCCACCGTGACGCGCTGGACGTCCTGCGCCTGTCCGACCGGCTGTGGACCTACTTCAGCCCCGCCGAGGAGATCTTCCCCGGCGAGCGGACCGGCCGTTTCCGGATCGGCGGCGACCAGCAGGTCCTGGACGCCGAGGGCCGCAGCCGCATCTCGACGGAGGACGCCGCCGTGGCCCTGCTCGACGAGGTCGAACTGCCGCGCTTCGTCCAGCGCCGCTTCACGATCGGCTACTGAGTCACTCGGCTCCGGTGCGGTCCGGGCCCTCCAGGCTGCCGATCGCCTCGTCCAGCCACGCCTTCTCCTCGACGGTCGTGGCACGGGCGATGCGGAGCATGCCCTGGCGGAAGAGGTCCGGCGCCTCCTCGGCCCGCACCGGCTCGCCGTCGCGGTAGAAGAAGCTCGACGGGGCATCGAGGAAGTCCCGCCTGCGCCGCAGGACCGCGGCCTGTTCCGTCCGGTCGGGCAGGTGGCGCAGGAACGCCAGCAGGGCGAAGAAGCGCTGCCCGTCGGTGATTTCGGCGTCCTTGGGGTCGCGGAGCCTGGCGTACAGGTCACCGCGGCCCGCCTCGGTGAGGGACAGGGTCCTGCGGGGCGCGGCGCCACTGCCGGGTTCGGTGCGCTGGTCGACCAGGCCCGCCCTCACCAGGCGCGTGATCGCCGGATAGAGCGCCCCGTCACTGACCGGGCGGATGTGGCCGCTGAGGCTCTGGATGCGGGCCTTCAACTCGTATCCGTGCAGGGGCTCCTCGTGGAGGAATCCCAGAATCGACAGCTCCAGCATGTGCCGGACCACCCCTTCCCGCGCCCGCCCCATCGGGCCCTTGCCCGCCCTGTGCCGCCATGCTATCTCTTTTCGCTGTGCCTCGATTCGAGGTACAGCGAAAAGCGGGACAGGCGAGGGGGCGGCTGTGGGGGCAGCGGAACATGGGCGCGGGCGAGCGGAGCGGCGGCGCGGGCGGGCGGAACCGGGGCGCGGGGGCGTCCAGCCCGGGCAGGGGCACGTCCAGCCCGGGCGGCGGCGCGTGAATCCGGGACACGGGAGCGTCGGATCCGCGCGCGGCCCGGCGGACATCCCTCGCCCCACGCGGGCGGATCACCGGCGCAGACTCGTGTCACTCGCGTGCCCGGTCTACTTCGAGCTGCTCTCGGGGGTCATGGCCGGGATCATCAACATGATCTGGGTGGCCCGGCTGGGCGGCGCGGCCGTCGCCGCGGTCGCCGTCGCCACCAACGTCGAGAACCTGCTGCTCGGCGTCGTCCTCGTCGCGGGAGCAGGCACGACCGTACGGGTCGCACGGGCCAGCGGCGCACGCGACGGCGCGGCGGTGCGCTCCGCCGTGCGCGGCGGCTGGGTCCTGTGGGCGATGGTCACGCCGGTCGTCGCCATCGGCGGCCACGTGTGCCGCGAGCCGCTCGCCCGCCTCGTCCTCGGAGGCGGCGACGGCGCCGAACTGGCCCTCGCCATCGACTACTTCTCCATCGCGCTGCCGGGGATCGCGGTGTTCTTCGCGACCCATGTCGTCGACGGCATCCTCAAGGGCGCGGGCGACACCCGGACCCCGATGCGGCTCGCGGTGCTCGCGAACGGGCTGATCCTCGTGCTGGACCCCGTGCTCATCCTCGGGTGCGGGCTCGGCGTGCGGGGCGCGGCGATCGCCACGGTGCTGGGCCGGACGGCGGCGCTCGCCTGCGGCCTCGTGGCACTGCGCGGCAACACCGCGCTGAAGCGGGCGGCCGGGGCTCCCCCTGACCGGCGCGGATCTCTCCTCACCGACGCCCGCAGAACCGCCGCGACCGGCGTCCCCATGTCGGCCGACTTCCTCGCGCGGATGGCGGGCTCGCTGGCCCTCGTCGCCGTGGTCGCCCGGATCGGCGTCGACGAGCTCGCCGCGTACGGCATCGCGACGAAGGCCACGTACGTCGCGACCATGGCCTTCTACGCGGTACGCCAGGCGGCGGCCATCCACACCGCCCACCTGCTGGGCGCCGGGCGCGACGAACGACGGGCCGTCGGACGGCAGGCGCTGCTCGTCGCCGCCGCGCTCGGATTCGCGGCGACGCTGCTCCTGCTCGCCGCAGGCCCCTGGATCATGCGGGCCTTCGGCGGCGCGGGCGAGGTGGCCGAGGCGGGCGGGCTCTATCTCCGCTGTCTGGGCCCGTACTTGGTCCTCCTCTCCTGCTTCATCGCGCTGGGCGGAGTCTTCGAGGGCAGCGGCGCCTCCCCCGCCCTCGCGCGCATCACCGCGTGCGGCGTGGTGGCGCAACTGGCGCTCGCGTACGTCCTGTCGGGCTCGGGCCTGCCGGGCATCTGCGGCGCCATGGCGGTGTCCATGGCGCTGCAGTGCGCGGCGGTCGCGAGGATGTACCGGCGTGCCGGGCCCACCTCTTGACGCGAGGCCCGCTCCTCAGCGGCGGGGAACCATCGACAGGTTGTCCGGCTTGACGGTCACCACCGCCTGCGGTCGCGGCGCCGAGGAGCCCGGGGCGAGGGTGAGTCCGGGCCAGCTCCGGGCGATCGTGGCGAGCACGATCAGGAGTTCCGTCCAGGCGAAGGCCTCACCGATGCAGTTGCGGCGGCCGGCGCCGAAGGCCAGGAAGGACCCGCGTGTGGCCGCGTCGGGGCGGTCGCTCCAGCGGTCGGGGTCGAAGCGGGCCGGATCGGGGAAGACCGCGGGGTCGTGCTGGTGGAGATAGGGGCTGTAGACCACGTCCGCGCCCTCGGGTATGCGGTGGCCTCCGAGGGTGAGGGTGCGGGTCGCCGTCCGGGTGACCAGCCACGCCGGTCCGTACTGGCGCATGGACTCCTGCAGGATCGCGCGGGTGTAGGCGAGTTGGTCCAGGTGCTCGTGACGGAGGGGCCCTTCACCGCCGCAGACGGTCGCGAGCTCTTCCTGGAGGCGGTGCCGGATCCCGGGATCCTTGTCGATCTCGTACAGCGCCCAGGCCAGCGTGGTGCTGGTGGTCTCGATGGCCCCGGTGAGCAGCGTGATGGCCTCGTCCTGGAGCTGGCGCCGGGAGAGGGGCTCGGGGGCCGTGAGCAGGGTGTCGAAGAGTCCCGTGTCCGTGCCGGTGCGGGTGCCCGTGTCCTCGGCCGTTTCCGTGGTGGCGGCGTGCGGGCAGCGGGCCTCGGCCGGGTCGTCACCCCGACCGTTCGCCGCCGCGGGTGCGGACTTCTGTGCGTCCAGCGTCGCGGTGCGGTGGTCGATGGCCTGGTCGATGAGACGGCGCAGCCGCGCCACTCGCTCGGCGTGGGCGCGGTTGGCGGGCAGCGGGAGCCGGTTGACCCAGCCGGGCAGGATCGTCTGCCGGAGGGTACCCCGCATGATCGGCGGCATGAGCGCGAGGAACTCGTCCTGCAGATGCGCGGGCAGGTCCGCGCCGAACAGGGCGCCGAGGAAGGCCGCGAGGGTCAGCTCCGTCATGTCGGCGAGCGTGTCCCTGGGACCGCCCTCCGGCCAGGAGTCGACGATCTCCCGCACCTGCTCGATCATCACGTCGCCGCGGGTGGCTATGTGGGCGCGGTTGAACATGGGCTGCATCAGGCGGCGGTTCTTCATGTGCGTGTCGCCGTCGGCGACCGTCGCGAGCCCGTCGCCGAAGAAGACGCGGAGCGCGTCGATGATGCGCCCGCCCTTGGCGTAGTCCGCCGCGCCGGTGACCAGCACCTCCTTGGTGAGGGCCGGATCGGTCACCACATAGGCCGGGGTGCGGGCCAATCGTATGCGCACCACGGGTCCGTGCTCGCGCAGTGAGTCCATGAACGGCATTGGTCGCCGGAACAGTTGGAGGCCGTGGCCGATCAGCGGGAGGGCTCCGGGCGCGAGCGGGGTCGAGGCCGGGGCGGATGTGGGGGACGTGGTGGTGGCAGTAGTGGTGGAGATGCTGGGGGTGGCTGCCATGTGGGGGTCGTGCTCCTTGCTAGATGATCATTGGCGCACCATCCATGCCCATCTTCATGATCACGTACCCGTTGATCTCGTATCAGTGATCATGGCGACACCCCCCGGGTCCGGCCCGGCGCCGGGGACACCCCTCGTTGCCTGTGGGCCCCCGCCCCGAGCCTGCGCCGCGAGCGACGACCGGACCCCCGAACCGGTCGTCGCTCGCGTCCGTCAGTGTTCCTCGGCTCCGCCGGATCGGGTCGGGCGAATCGAGCCGGCTGGATCGGTTCAGCCGAACTGGCCGGGCTGGTAGGCGCCCGCGGGCTGCTGCGTGAGGACGTTCACGCGGTTGAGGGCGTTGATGACGGAGATGGTCAGCACCAGGGCGGAGAGCTGATCCTCGTCGTAGTGCTTGGCCGCGTCCGCCCAGACGTCGTCGGGCACGCCACCGGCCGTGTCGGCGATGCGGGTGCCCTCCTCCACCAGCGCGAGGGCGGCCCGTTCGGCCTCGGTGTACACCGTGGCCTCCCGCCACACCGCCACCAGGTGGAGCCGCTGGGCGGTCTCCCCCGCGTGCGCGGCGTCCTTGGTGTGCATGTCGACGCAGAATCCGCAGCCGTTGATCTGGCTGGCGCGGAGCAGGACCAGCTCCCGTGTCGTGGCCGGCAGTGTCGCGTCCGCGAGCACCATGCCCGCGGAGACGAGGTGCTTCAGGCCCTTGGCTCCGACGGGGTTGTTCTTGAAGTCGAGACGGGCATCCATGGGGATCTCCTCTGTGTCCGTGGATACGGGATGCGTTCGTCCAGTACGACGGGGCAGCCCGCCGGAATGTGAGGTCGTGACGTCACCTCACATTCCGGCGGGCTGTCCCGTCGTATGTGTGACGGAAGAACGTGACGCGAGAGCGCGTCGCGGGACATGACCGGCAGGAAGCGACCGAGGGAGCAGCGAGAGCATGACGACCCGACCCGAGCCACGTGACACCCGGTGCGACCAAGGCCTGGGCGCGATCATGAGCGAGCGGCGGCAGCTCATCAACCTCGCGTACCGGATGCTCGGTTCGCTGGCCGACGCCGAGGACGTCGTACAGGAGACGTACGCCCGCTGGTACGCGATGTCCGGCGCCCAGCGGAAGGCCATCGCCTCACCCGGCGGCTGGCTGTGGAAGGTGGCGAGCCGCATCTGTCTCGACCTGCTCGGCTCGGCGCGGGTCCGGCGCGAGAGCTACGTGGGCGAATGGCTGCCGGAACCGGTGCCCGACCAGGCGGAGTGGGAAGCCGGGCAGGCGGGCGGCAGCGCGGCCGACCCGGCGGACCGCGTCACGCTCGACGAGTCGATCAACATGGCGTTCCTCGTCGTACTGGAATCGATGACGCCCGCCGAGCGCGTGGCGTTCATCCTGCACGACGTGTTCCGCTACCCCTTCGCGGAGGTCGCCGAGATCGTCGGCCGGACACCGGTGGCCTGCCGCCAGTTGGCCTCCTCGGCCCGTCGCCGTCTCCGCGCATCGCCCACGCCGGCGACTCCGGCGGCCCGGCGCGCCTCGCTCGTCAGGGACTTCAAGCAGGCGTGGGAGGCGAAGGACATCGAGGCGCTGATCGGCCTCCTCGACCCCGACGCCACCGGTCTCTCCGACGGCGGAGGCCTGGTCGCCGCCGCGCCCCGCACGGAAGGCGGCGAAGAGATCGCCCGCTGGCTGATCGCCGTCATCGGGCTGGCCCCCGACCTCACGCTCCTGGAGCGCACGGTCAACGGCCAGCCGGGTCTGGTGGTCCAGCAGGCCGGTGCCACCAGGACCGTGGTGGCGTTCGACTTCGCGGGTGACCGGATCAAGCGGCTGTGGGCGGTGCGGAACCCGGAGAAGCTGCGGCCGTGGACGGCACCCTGAGAGCCGCGCGACGGCCGCCCGCCGACCGGCCGACTACCGGCCGACGTCCTGGCTGACGACCGGCCGACACCGTCGCGGGCCGGGCGTCCGGGCCTCATGCGCCGTGACGTGGGTCAATCGGCGGCGGTACCGGCGGCGGTATCCGCAGCGGCAGCGGTAGCCGCCTCCGCGGCAGCGGCCCGCTCCAGAATGCCCGCGACGACCTCCGACTTGGCGTCGGCATAGTTCTGCATGTACTCCCAGGTCTGCCGGGACAGGGTGCGCTTGGTGTCGGCGTAGAGCGTGCGGTCGCCGTCGTGGGTGCGCAGCCGGTCGCGGAAGAGCAGCATCCGGTCGATCTCGGGGCAGCCCGCCGGCAGGACGTGCAGGTTGACGGTCTCGGCGCTGTGGGCACGTTCGTCCGGGAACCGCTTGCGCAGGAGGCGGTGCTCGTACCAGTCCGGTTCGCGGATGGCGAGCGTGAAGCCGAGCGGTTCGAGGGCGGGGACATAGGCGGCTTCGTCACCGGAGTCGGGGACGATCAGGAGCATGTCGATGACCGGCTTGGCGGGCAGCCCCGGGACGGAGGTCGAGCCGACGTGCTCGATGCGGTGGTCGAGGACTCCGAGCCGCTCCCCCATCGACGCGGCCTCCGCCTCGAACACCCGCGACCACCGCGGGTCGTGCTCGCGCAGGGTGACCTGGCCGTTCAGCTTGGGGGCCGCGCCGAGGTTGGCCGCCTGGATCTCCTCGGTCGTCATGGAGACGCGTGAAATCTCCTGCTCGGGCACGGGGGCTCCTGTTCCTTGTGTTCCTTGTGTTCCTCGCGTGGGTCCGGATCGCCCCAGTAAAACAAAGGCCTGTCAGCTGGAACAACGGCCTGTCAGCCGAGCCGCGCTGTTCGCGACGCCGCGCCCCGAGCCGCGGCCGACCGGATCCGGAGGTGGCTCCGGCGGAGCCGGGGGCCGGCCCCGCACCACAGAGCCGGGGGGCAGCCCCGCACCACAGAGCCGGGGGGCAGCCCCGCACCACACTCCGTCAGAAAGTCCCTAGGCTGCCCTGCGGCCCCTTCACCCGAACCCGCCAGGAGCGCGCCCCGTGTTCAGCCCCGTACCGTCGCAGCCCTTCCCCTTCCCCGACAGCCGTCGGCCCGACCAGGCACCCGCGCCGCACCCGCTCCTCGCCCCCGTGCTCGGGTTCCTCGGCACCTGGAACGGCACCGGACACGGCGGATACCCGACCCTGGACGCCGACTTCGACTACGCGCAGGAGGTCACCTTCAGCCACGACGGCCGCCCCTTCCTGCACTACGAGGCACGGGCGTGGCTGCTCGACGCCGACGGCGCGCCGCTGCGGCCGTCGGCCCGCGAGAGCGGGTGGTGGCGGCTCCAGCCCGACGGCCGGGTGGAGGCCCTGATCACGCAGCCCACCGGCATCACCGAGATCGCCGTCGGGCAGGCCGCACAGGACACCGTCGACCTCCCCACCGACCAGGTGGCGCTCACCCCCACCGCCAAGACCGTCGACGCCACGCACCGTCGCTACACCCTGACCGGCGCCGACACCCTCACCTTCGAGCACCACCTCGCGGCCGTCGGCCGGCCGTTGCAGCACCACCTCACGGCCCACCTTCGGCGCACCGCCTGAGGAGCGCGGGCCGGGGCAGGCCGGGGCGCTTGCGGGGCAACTCGGAGCCGCATCCGTGGCCATAGGGTTGCCCGCATGGTGGAGGAGATCGACGACATCGACTGGGCCGCGCTGGAGCACGCGTACGGGACGGCGGACGACGTGCCCGGGCTGCTGCGGGCGGCCGGTTCGGCGGATGCGCGGGTCCGGGAGGACGCCGTCGAGGAGTTGTTCTCCTCCCTCTGCCATCAGGGGTCGGTCTACTCCGCGACCGTCGCCGCCGTGCCCTTCGTCGCGCGGCTCGCCCTGGACGGGACCGGTGACCGGCTGTCGATGCTGTGGCTGCTGCACGGCGCGGCGACCGGGTCGGGCCGCGAGTACCGGCAGGTGCGGCGCGCGGTGGCCGGGACACTGCCCACTCTGCTCGGTCTCGCGGCCGACGACGACCCGGCCGTGCGGCGCACGCTCGTGTGGCTCGTCGCCGCAGGCGAGGAGGCGTCGGTGCCGCTGCTCCCGCTGCTGCGGGCCCGGTTCGAGACCGAGGAGGACGCCGACGTACGCGCCGACCTCGTGACCGCGCTCGGGTTGCTCGACGTCTCCCCCGGCCCCCGCACGGCACGCAACCAGGCGCTGCTGACCGCTGCGGAGCCGGCGGTGCGCAGGGCCGCGGCCACGGATCTGCTGCGTACGGCACCGCTGCCGCTGTCCCCCGCCCTCGTGGAGTCCGCGCTCGACGCCCACGCCGCGTCGTCCGACGACGACTGCGCCCACCCCTGGCCGAGCGCGTACATCCCTTTCCAGGAACGCCTGTTGGACGACCCGGACGCGACACTGCGCGCCGTCGCGCGGGGAGCGCCGCTGGCCTGGGAACTCACCCAGACGTGGCGCGACCGCGAGCGCGCCGTCCTGCCCTGGCTCGCGCGGGCCGCCACGGACGCCGAGGACCTGTGCCGGGTGGCTCGTGTGGGTGCCGCGATCCCTGCGGGGGAGGCCGCGGAGCACTCCGCTTCCGTCCCGTGGCTCGCCGGCCATCTGCGGTCCGGCACTCCCGCCCTGCGCGTCGCTGCCACCCTCGTGGCCGTGCGGCTGCGCCTGTCCGACGCGCTCGACCTCGTCCTCCGGCTGATGGACGAACTGCCGGAAGAGGCGGCCTCCCTGCAACTGGTCCCGCTGGGCGCCCCCGGCGTGGCCGTGACCGCCGCGGTGGAGACGTTCGGCGCCGCCGCGGAGCCGGTGGCCCTGCGCGTGGCCACCGGGCCGCTCCGTACGGAGTGGCTGGACGTGCTCCGCCGCTTCCCCGCGCTCGCGGCCGACCGCGTCGACGATCTCGTACGCCTGCTGCCCGCGTCGGCCGACGTGCTGGCCGCACTCGGTCCCGCGGCGGGCCCGGTCGCGGCGCGGGCCCTGCGCGTACGGGCCGGGGCCGGTGATCTGACGGCGGCGCTCGCGCTCGCCCGGGTCGACGGCGACGCGGGGCCGGCGCTTGCGGCGGTGAGGGCATCGCCCGACGCCGTGGCGCGACGGACCGCGGCCGTCAGGGTGGCACGAGAACTCGGCTCCCCCGCCGCGGATCTGATGCCTCTCCTGGAGGAGCGGCTCAGCGCGCCGGCGCGGGAGAGCCGCGCGGACGCGGCCGCCGCCATCTGGCACGTCACTGGACGCGCCGACGACTTGGCACCGGTGGTCGCCGACCAGCTCGCCCGCCACGGCGAGTTGCACGAGCCGCACCTGGGGGCGCTGCGCACGCTCAAGGCCATGCGGCTCCTCCCCGAGGCCGCCCGCCCCGCGGTGGAACGCATCGCCGAGTCGCCCCGCCGCGTCATGTCCGGCTTCCCGTGCGACGGAACACCGCACCCGGACCTGGAGGCGCGTGAACTGGCGCGCGCTCTGCTGGCCTTGACCGGCTGACCGACGTGGCTCGTTGTGATCTTGCGGTGCCGTGAGGGTGGCGCCCTATCCTCGGCCGGGCTGTTCGTCATGGCGCGCGGACCCGTGGGCGCGTCCGGATCGAGGGGGTACGAAGCGCGATGCCGGTGTCCGAGCCACGGTTCCGCAACTATGTGGAGATCATTCTCGACGGTCTGGCCGACGGTCCCGGGCTGGAGATCCTGGTCAGCGGTGAACGGCGGCTGGAGGCCGCGGAGTTCCGCTCCCTGGTGTACCGGCTGGCACGCGCCCTGCGCGAGCGGGGCGTCGGTCCGGGCCGCACGGTGACACTGCTGTGCGGGAACCTGCCCGAGACGATCGCCGTGCGGTACGCGGTCAACCTGCTGGGCGCGCACTTCAACCACCTCTACAACCGACTCGCGGCGGACGTGCAGGCCCAGATGATGGCCGACGTCGAGACGTACGCCTTCGTCGTCGATCCGCGTCTCGCGGAGCGCGCCGCGCGGCTGCTGCGGAGAGTGCCGCCGGTGGAGCACGTCCTGGTCCTCGGGGACGCGCCGGACGGCTCGACGACGCGCGACGGGGTCACGGCGGACAGTCCGGACGGGGGCACGGCATGCGGGCTGGGCACTGACCTGCTCGCCCTGGCCGAGAAACAGCAGGACGCGCCACTGGCCGGTGCCGCGCGCCCCGAGGACCTGTGCTTCATCCGGCACTCGGGGGGAACGACCGGGCATCCCAAGGGAGTCCGGAGCACCTTCGGCCGGATGCAGGACAGCGTCGCCCGGACGCGGGAGCTGTTCAGCGGGGCGGGGCGGCGGGACCTCGTGTGCACGCCCCTGTCCCACGCCGCCGGGTTCATCGCGGACGGCACGCTCTCCGCGGGCGGCACGGTCGTGCTGCACTACGCGTTCGACCCGGCCGAGATCCTGGCCACGATCGCGCGCGAGCGGATCACGAACATGATGCTGCTGCCCCCGCTCCTGTACCAAGTGCTCGACCACCCGGACGCCGAGGGCACCGACACCTCCAGCCTCCGGCAGATCACCTACGGCGGCACACCCTCCTCCCCGGTCCGCATCGCCGAGGCGGTGCGCCGCTTCGGCCGCGTCCTGCAACAGGGGTACGGCCAGTTCGAGGCCGGGGCGGTGAGCGTGCTGCCCGCCGCCGAGCACGACCCCGACCGCCCGGACGTCCTGCGCACGGCCGGGCGCCCGGTGCCGGGCGTCGAGGTCGAGATCCGCGACCCCCACGACGTGGTGCTGCCCGCCGGTGGGGTCGGGGAGATCTGCGTGCGTTCGGACGGGACGATGGAGGGCTACTGGAAGGATCCCGCACTGACCGCCCAGGTCATACGGGACGGCTGGGTGTACACCGGCGACCTCGGCACCCTCGACGAGCGCGGTTACCTCACCGTCGTCGACCGGGTGAAGGACATGATCGCGGTGGTGGGCGGCCACGTGTACACCACCGAACTGGAGGACTTCCTGCACACCCACCCCGCCGTACGGCAGAGCGCGGTCTACGGCGTCAAGGGCGACGGCGGGTTCGAGCGCATCCACGTCACGGTCGTCACCGCCCCCGACGCCACCGTCTCCGTGGACGACCTGCGCGCCTGGGTACGCGAGGGCAGGGGCCCGATGTACGAACCCGACCGCGTCGACTTCACCGACGCCCTGCCGCTCACCGACGCGGGCAAGCCCGACAAGAAACGTCTGCGCGCCGAGGCCACCGCCCGGGGGTGACCGCCGGCCGTCCCGCCAGCCCCGCGCGCCCGCGGGTCCGACCGGGGTCCCGCCACGCTGCTCCGGGCGGGCACGAACGAGGGCATTCTCGACGACGCGGCGCCCATGGCGGAGCGTGCGCGCGAAGCCGGTGTGACCGTGGTCCCGGGCACCACCGCCGACGCACCCCGCGTCCCGCGGCCCACGCCGGTGCCCTCGACGCATGGGAGCAGCCCTCATGAGCAACCTCGCCCTCGTCACCGGGGCAACCTCCGGGATCGGCAAGGCGTTCGCCCAGCGGCTGGCCGCCGACGGGTACGACCTGGTCGTCGTCGGACGGCGTCAGGAGCGCCTGGCGGAGTTCGCCGCCGCGCACCCCGAGATCGAGGTCCGGCCGGTCGTGGCCGACCTGTCCACGGACGAGGGCATCGACGGGCTCGCCCGGATCTGCGCGACCGAGCCGCTGACCCTGCTGGTCAACAACGCGGGCGTGTCCCACTACATGCCGCTCGCCGACCTGCCTGCGGACAAGGCCCGCGAGCTGGTCGACGTGAAGGTCCTCGCGCCCACCCAGCTCATGCGCGCCGCGGTGGGCGGGATGGTCGAACGCGGCCGGGGCGCCATCATCAACGTGGCGGGCATGATCGCCTTCAGCGGCCCCGCGCCGCATGAGCAGATGCCCCGCCGTGCCGTCTACGCGGGCACCCTCGCCCACCTCGTCGCCATGTCGCAGGCGCTCAGCGCCGAACTCGAAGGCACCGGCGTGCGGGTCGAGGTCGTCTGCCCCGGCGTCGTGGCCACCGAGTTCCACGAGCGCCAGGGGCTCGACCTCAGCGGCGTCCCGCGCATGAGCGCCGACGACGTCGTCACCGGCGCGCTGCGCGGTCTGGAGCTGGGCGAGGTCGTGTGCGCGCCCGGCGTCGAGGACGCCACGCTCCTCGACGAGGTCTTCCGGGCCCATCTCGCCGCCTTCGCCGGCCAGAGCCCCGAGCTCGCCTCCCGCTACCGCGCCGGCTGACGCCGCCCTCCTCCCGCACGGAGACCGCCGCTCAGTCCTCCTGCCCCACCTGGGTCAGCCGGTCGTCCCCGAGCCGGCGCTGCACGTCGTCGAGGAGCAGCGCGAGCAGTTCGGTCAGGCGGGCCTGCTGTTCCGCGTCGAGGCCGGTGATCAGGTCCGCCTCCCTGCCGAGCACCTGGTCCACCGTCGCCTCGACGAGGGCGTGGCCCGCCTCCGTCAGCGTGACCAGGACCGTGCGGGGGCGGCCCTCGCCGGGGCTCCGGGTGACCAGGCCCTCGCGTTCGGCGCGGGCCACCCGCTGGGAGACCGCGCCCGCGGTGACCATGGAGCGCCGGCCCAGCTCGCGGGTGCTCAGGGTGTAGGGGGCTCCGCCGCGGCGCAGCACGCTGAGCAGGTCGAGGGTCGCGGTGTCCACGCCTGCGCGGGCCAGGACCCGCCGCCGGTCGTCGCCGAAGAGCTTGGCCAGTTGCCAGATCGGCGTGACGATCCCGATCGACGTGGCCGGGGTGCCGGGGCGCTCACGCTCCCACGCGGCCGCGATGTCCTGCGCGCTGTGCACGGCCTTCTCGTCGAAATCCCTTGCCACGGTCCACCCTCCCAGTGCTACGTTCAGATCTAAATTTAGACCTCAACGGACCCTTCGGAGCGCATTCTATGACACGCACCATCCTGGTCACCGGCGGCGGCACGGGCATCGGCCGCGCGACGGCACGGCACTTCGCCGAGCAGGGCGACACCGTGTTCGTCACCGGCCGCCGCGCCGAACCGCTGGAGCTGCTCGCCAAGGAGACCGGTGTACGGGCCCTGGTCTGCGACCACACGCTGCCCGACGCGCTCACCGCCCTCCTGTCCGCACTGCCCGAGCGGATCGACGTCCTGGTGAACAACGCCGGCGGCAACACCGACTTCGACACCGAGGCACCGGCCGACCTCGCCGCCTACGCGCGGACCTTCCGCGCCAACCTGGACGCCAACCTCCTCACCGCCGCGCTCACCACCAAGGCCCTGGAGGACCGGCTCGCGGAAGGCGGCGCCGTCGTGCACGTGGGTTCGATCGCCGGCGCCGCGGGCTCCGGCTCCTACGGCTCGTACGGCGCCTCCAAGGCCGCGCTCACCACCTGGAACCTCGACCTGGCCCGCATCCTGGGCCCGCGCGGCATCACCGCCAACGTCGTCGCGCCCGGATACATCGCCGACACCGAGTTCTTCCGCGACCAGCTGGCCGACGAGCGCCGCGACCGGCTCGTGGCCGCCACCTCGACGGGCCGCGCCGGTTCCCCCGAGGACATCGCGGGCACGATCGCCTTCCTCGCGTCCCCCGCGGCACGGCACATCACCGGCCAGGTGCTGCACGTCAACGGAGGCGCGCTCCCCACCCGCTGAGCCACGCCCGCATGGCACGGGACCCACGGCCCGCCCGTGTCATGCGGCACACCGTTCGCATCAGTGCCATACGTCCCACGGAAGGGGACCATCGGCGGCCGGGCCCGGGGCCACGAAGGCGTGCAATGGAGGGGGAAGCACACGACAGGGACGCCGACCGACCGTCCGGAGGCACGTGATGACCGAGGAGAAGCGGGGCTTCTGCACGCTCTGCAAGTCCCGTTGCGGCGCGGTGTTCACCGTGGAGGACGGCAGGATCACCGGCGTCCGGCCCGACCCGGAGCATCCGACGGGTGCGGCGATGTGCCCCAAGGGACGCGCGGCGGCCGAGATCGCCCACAGCAGCCGACGGCTGACCACGCCGCTGCGGCGCACCCGCCCCAAGGGCGACGCCGATCCCGGCTGGGAACCGATCTCCTGGGACGCGGCCCTGGACGAGATCGCCGAGCGGCTGCGGGTCATCGCCGAGGAGAGCGGTCCGGAGGCGGTCGCCTTCGGGGTGGCCACGCCAAGCGGCACGATGATCTCCGACGCCACCGAGTGGATCGAACGGTTCGTACGCCGCTTCGGCAGCCCCAACACCGTCTACAGCGCCGAGATCTGCAACTGGCACAAGGACTTCGCGCACGCCTTCACCTTCGGCTGCCCCCTGCCCCCGCCGGACTACGCGCACGCCGACCTCGCGGTGCTGTGGGGCTTCAATCCGGCCAAGACGTGGCTCGCCCAGTCCGCCGCCCTCTCCGCCGCCCAGGCGCACGGCACCCGGCTCGCCGTCGTCGACCCGCGCCGCTCCACCAGCGCCCTGCGCGCCGACCACTGGCTGCGGGTGCGCCCCGGCACCGACGCCGCGCTCGCCCTGGGCCTCGCCCACCTCCTCATCGAGGACGGCACCTACGACGAGGGGTTCGTGCGCGCCTGGACCAACGCGCCCCTCCTGGTCCGGCTCGACGACGGACGCTTCCTGCGGGCCGCGGAGGTCGTGACGGACGCCGAGGGTTTCGTCGTGTGGGACGAGCGGGCCGGGGCGGCCGACGTCCTGGACACCGCCCGCGCCGCCGTCGCCCCGGAGCGGTTCGCGCTGCGCGGCGTCCACCGCGTCCCGCTGCGCGACGGCACGAGCGTGGCGTGCGTACCGGCGTTCGAGAAGTACGCGGAGGCCTGCGCGCAGTGGCCCGTCGAACGCGTCGCGGCCACCACCTGGATCCCGGAGGCGGAGATCCGGGCGCTGGCCGCCGCGATCGCGGCGGCCCGTTCGGTGACGTACTACGGCTGGACCGGTGTCGGGCAGAGCGCCAACGCCGCCCAGACCGAACGCGCCCTGGCCACCCTGTACGCGCTCACCGGCTCCTTCGACGCGCCGGGCGGGAACCGTCTCGCCCCCGCCCCGCCGTACCGTCCCGCCTCCACCGCCGCCGATCTCGCGCCCGCCCGGCGGGCCAAGGCGCTCGGCCTGGACAAGCACCCGCTGGGACCACCCGCCTCCGGCTACATCAACGCCGGCGACCTGTGCCGGGCCATCGAGGAGCACCGGCCGTACCAGGTACGGGCCCTGGTCGGCTTCGGCTCCAACCTCGTGGTGGCACAGCCCGGTTCGGACCGCACCGCGCGTGCTCTGCGCGCCCTGGACTTCCAGGTGCACCTCGACCTGTTCATGAACCCCACCTGCGCGAGCGCCGACATCGTGCTGCCCGTCAACAGCGCGTACGAGCACGAGGCGCTGCGCTTCGGCTTCGAGATCGGGCGACGGGCGCAGGAGCAGGTCCAGCTGCGGCCGCGGATCGTCGACCCCCTGCCCGGCACCCGCTCCGACACCGAGGTCGTCTTCGCGCTGGCCGCCCGCCTCGGGATGGGTGAGGAGTTCTTCCACGGCGACATCGAGGCGGCCTGGGACTGGCAGCTGGCGCCGCTCGGCCTCACCACCGAGCGGCTCCGCGCCGCGCCCGGCGGCGTACGGGTGCCCCAGCCCGACGTCGAACGCCGGTACGCGGCCACCGACGCCGAAGGCCGTGTCACCGGCTTCAACACGCCGACCCGGCGCGTCGAGCTGTACTCCCAGCGCCTCCTGGACCACGGCTACCCCGCCGTCCCCGAGCACCACGAACCCGCCGCGCCCGACGCGTCCTTCCCTCTCGTGCTGACCTGCGCCAAGCACGGCTACTACGTCCACAGCCAGCAGCGCGCCGTCTCCTCGCTGCGCCGCCGCGCCACCGACCCGTGCCTCGACCTGCACCCCGAGGCCGCCGCCGCCCGTGGCATCGGCGAAGGCCAGTGGGTGGAACTGGCCACCCGGCTCGGCGCGATCCGGCTGCGCGCCCGCTTCGACGACTCGCTGCACCCCGGTGTCGTCGTCGGCGAGTACGGCTGGTGGCAGGACGCCCCCGACCTCGCCCTGCCCGGCGCCGACCCCCTCGGCGCGTCCGGCAGCAACTACAACCGTCTCGTCGACCACACCGCCACCGACCCGCTCAGCGGCTCCACGCCGCTGCGCTCCCTGGCCTGCGAGGTCCGCCCCACGACCGCGGACGGCACCTGGTCGGGCACACGGACCTTCACGCTGTCCGCGCTGCACGACAGCGCCCCGGGCATACGCACCCTGCGTCTGGAGCCCGTCGACGGCGGCCGTCTCCCCGATCACCGCCCCGGCCAGCACGTGACCGTGCGCTCGGGCGCGCCGGACGCCCCCGAGGGCACGCGCGCGTACTCGCTGACCGGCCCCGCCATCGACCCGGCGCGTACCGCCTACGAACTCGCCGTGCGCCACCTCCCGGGCGGCGCCTTCTCCCCGTACGTCCACCGACGCCTCAAGGTCGGGGACCGTCTCGAACTCACCGCGCCCGGCGGCGTCTTCGGCATTCCCACCGACACCGACCACCCGGTCGTCCTGCTCGCCGGCGGCATCGGCATCACCCCGTTCCTCGGCTACCTGGAGACCCTCGCCGCCACCGGCGGCACCGTGCCCGAGGTCGTCCTCCACCACGGCGTCGCGGGCGTCGCCGACCACCCCTTCCGCGAGCGGCTGCGCGAGCTGGAACGCCGGATCGACGTCCTGCGCGTCCACACCCACTACGCGGCCCTCTCACCCGCCGACACTCCCGTCCGTGACGGCGACCGACGCGGCTTCATCACCGCCGACGACCTCGATCCCGGGCTCGTCGAGCGCAGGGCCCGCTTCTACCTGTGCGGCCCCGAGCCCATGCTCGTCTCCCTCACCGACGGACTGCGTTCGCGCGGGGTGCCGCCCTTCGAGATCTTCAGCGAGCGGTTCCGGGCGGCCCCGCGCACCGTCGACGTACCCGAGGACGCGCGTTTCACCGTGCGTTTCGCGCGCTCGGGCCGCGAGCTGACCTGGACCGGGCCCGCGGGCACCCTCCTCGAACTCGGCGAGCGGGCCGGGGTGGCCATGCCGAGCGGCTGCCGCGTCGGCCAGTGCGAGAGCTGCGCCTGCACGGTCCTGGAGGGCCGGACCGCGCATCTCGTCGACCCCGGTGACGACCTGCCCGACGACACCGTTCTCGCCTGTCAGGCGATCCCGGCATCGGACGTCGTGCTCGACGCGTGAGGCCCCTGACGGGCCCGCGGCACACGGGCGGTCCCGGACACCTGAACAGGTGTGCGCAGCAATACCGTTGGGCGTAGGTTGTGCGATGAACAGTTCACGCCACGGCGGAAAGACGGGCCCCTGTGATGACCGACCACTCCACGACGTCCGATCCGGCGGCGCAGCAGAAGATCGACACGTCGGTGCCGCACTCGGCGCGGATCTGGAACTACTGGCTGGGCGGCAAGGACAACTACCCCGTGGACGAGGCGGCCGGAGACGCGTACAGCGCCGTCTTCCCCGGCATCGTCACCGTCGCCCGCAGCAGCCGCGCCTTCCTGCGCCGCAACATCAGCCACCTGGTCAACGAGGCCGGCATCCGGCAGTTCCTGGACATCGGGACCGGCCTGCCGACCGTCGACAACACCCATGAGGTCGCCCAGCGGCTCGCCCCGCACGCCAGGATCGTCTACGTCGACCACGACCCGATGGTCCTCACGCACGCGCGCGCCCTGCTGACGTCCACGCCGGAGGGGGCGACCGCCTACGTCGACGCCGATCTGTCCGACCCCGACCGCATCCTGACGGCCGCCGCCGAGACGCTGGACCTCAGCCGCCCCACCGCGCTCATCCTCAGCAACATCCTCGGCCACATCGCCGACTACGACCAGGCACGCTCCATCGTCGGGCGCCTGATGGAGGGCCTGCCGTCCGGCAGCTACCTGTCGATCAACGACGGTTCGCGGGGCACGGACACCGCCTACGAGCAGGCCCAGGACAGCTACAACGCGTCCGGCGCCATCCCCTACTTCCTGCGGCCCGTCGACCAGATCACGGCGTTCTTCGACGGCCTGGAACTC
>NZ_JBFAWC010000033.1:0-43975 GCF_040680155.1 Streptomyces sp. NPDC052114
CGCTGAAGCTGCTCGACGCGGTCGAGGCCGACCTCGGCAGGGTCTTCGGCGACGGCCGGTCCGGCCACCCGTTGCTGCGGGCGCTGCGCCGCGCCCCTGACGGGCGCGCAGCGCCCTCGAAGGGGCGCGGGGAACTGCGCGAGGACGGACCACTGCCCGCGGACGGGCACCTTGCGCCCCGGGCAGACGGGATGCCGTTACAGCGACTTGCCCGCAGGGGAACCGGACGCCGGCCCCACGATGAGCCCCTCCTCGAAACGGTCGACGCGCACCGTGTCGCCGTCCTTGACCTCGCCCGCGAGGATCTCCTTGGCGAGGCGGTCGCCGATGGAGGTCTGGATGAGGCGGCGCAGCGGGCGCGCCCCGTACGCCGGGTCGTTGCCCTCGTCCGCCAGCCAGGCCAGCGCCTCGGGCGTGACGTCCAGGGTCAGGCGCCGGTCCGCGAGCCGCTTGGCGAGGCGGTTGATCTGCAGCTCGGCGATGTGCGCCAGCTCGTCCCTCGTGAGCGCCGAGAAGACCACCAGGTCGTCGAGGCGGTTGAGGAACTCGGGCTTGAAGGAGGCCCGCACGACCTCCAGGACCTGCTGCTTCTTCTCCTCCTCGGAGGTGAGCGGCTCGACCAGGTACTGGCTCCCCAGGTTGGACGTGAGGATCAGGATGGTGTTGCGGAAGTCGACCGTCCGCCCCTGTCCGTCGGTGAGCCGCCCGTCGTCGAGGACCTGGAGCAGGACGTCGAAGACCTCGGGGTGCGCCTTCTCCACCTCGTCGAGCAGGACGACGCTGTACGGACGCCGCCGCACCGCCTCGGTGAGCTGGCCGCCCTCCTCGTACCCGACGTAGCCGGGCGGAGCGCCGACGAGCCGCGCGACGCTGTGCTTCTCGCCGTACTCGCTCATGTCGATGCGGACCATGGCCCGCTCGTCGTCGAAGAGGAAGTCCGCGAGCGCCTTGGCCAGCTCGGTCTTGCCGACGCCGGTGGGGCCGAGGAAGAGGAAGGAGCCGGTGGGCCGGTCCGGGTCGGCGATCCCGGCGCGGGTGCGCCGCACCGCGTCGGAGACGGCCCGCACGGCCTCGGACTGCCCGATGAGCCGCTTGCCGAGCTCGTCCTCCATGCGCAGCAGCTTCTGCGTCTCGCCCTCCAGGAGCCGCCCGGCGGGGATGCCGGTCCAGGATCCGACGACGTCGGCGATGTCGTCGGGGCCGACCTCCTCCTTGACCATGGTGTCCTTGGCGGCCTCCTGCTGGGCCTCGGCCTCGCTGGCCTCCGCCAGCTCCCGCTCCACGCCCGGGATCTCGCCGTACAGCAGCTTGCTGGCGCTGTCGAAGTCGCCGTCGCGCTGCGCGCGTTCGGCCTGGCCGCGCAGCTCGTCGAGCCGCTCCTTCAGCTCGCCGACGCGGTTGAGGGACTGCTTCTCCTTCTCCCAGCGGGCGTTGAGGCCGCGCAGCTCCTCCTCCTTGTCGGCGAGGTCGCGGCGGAGCTTCTCCAGGCGCTGCCTGCTCGCCGGGTCGGTCTCCTTGGCGAGCGCCAGCTCCTCCATGCGCAGCCGGTCGACGGCGCGCTGGAGCTCGTCGATCTCGACGGGCGAGGAGTCGATCTCCATGCGCAGCCGGGACGCGGCCTCGTCGACGAGGTCGATGGCCTTGTCGGGCAGGAAGCGGGAGGTGATGTACCGGTCGGAGAGCGTGGCGGCGGCGACGAGCGCGCTGTCGGCGATCTGGACCTTGTGGTGCGCCTCGTACCGCCCCTTGAGCCCGCGCAGGATCGCGATCGAGTCCTCGACGGAGGGCTCGGCGACCAGCACCTGCTGGAAGCGCCGCTCCAGGGCGGGGTCCTTCTCGATCCGCTCGCGGTACTCGTCGAGGGTGGTGGCGCCGACCATGCGCAGCTCGCCGCGCGCGAGCATCGGCTTGAGCATGTTGCCCGCGTCCATGGCCGAATCGCCGCCGGCCCCGGCGCCCACGACGGTGTGCAGCTCGTCGATGAACGTGATGATCTGCCCGTCGCTCTCCTTGATCTCGGAGAGGACGGTCTTGAGCCGCTCCTCGAACTCGCCGCGGTACTTCGCGCCGGCGACCATCGCGCCGAGGTCGAGGGAGACGAGCCGCTTGTTCTTCAGCGACTCGGGGACGTCCCCCTTCACGATCCGCTGCGCGAGGCCCTCCACGACGGCGGTCTTGCCGACGCCGGGCTCGCCGATGAGGACGGGATTGTTCTTCGTACGCCGTGACAGCACCTGGACGACCCGCCGGATCTCCTGGTCCCGTCCGATGACGGGGTCGAGCCTGCCCTCGCGGGCGGCGGCGGTGAAATCGGTGCCGAACTTCTCCAGGGCCTTGTACTGACCCTCAGGGTCGGGTGTGGTCACCCGGCGCCCTCCCCTTGCCTTCTCGAATGCGTCCAGCAGCTTCTTGCTGCCTGCTCCGTGTTCGGTGAGTACGTCCCCGGCCCGGCCGCCCTTGGCGGCGATGCCGATGAGCAGGTGCTCGGTGGAGAGGTAGTCGTCCCCGAGCTCCTTCGCGCGCTGGGCGGCGTCCGAGATGACGGCCAGCAGCTCGCGGCCCGGCTGCGGCGGCGCGACCGTGGAACCGGTCACGCTCGGCAGCGCCGCCAGGGCCCGCTCGGTGTCCGCGCGCACGGCCGCCTGGTCGGCGTCGACCGCGGCGAGCAGGTCGGTGATGTTCTCGTTGTCCTGCCCTTCGAGCAGTGCGAGCAGCAGGTGCGCGGGCGTCAGATCGGCGTGCCCGTCCTTGACGGCCCTGCTGCTGGCCGCGTTGATCGCGTCCCGGCTCCTGTTGGTCAGCTCGGCGTCCACGTGCGCTTGTCCTCCTTACGGTGTCCCGCCTGGTCCACCCACGGCGTCCTGACTTACCCAACGTACACAAAGTTGAGTCTATTCCACTCAAGGAGGCGGAGGAAGGCCGGAGCTCCCCTGTGGCTTATGTTCCGGGGCATGACGAGCACGAGTTCCCGCAGGGCACGGATCGATCCCCTCGACCCGCCCGAGCCCTACCTCAGCTTCTGGCGCGAACGGCACGTGTGCACCCTGACGACGCTGCGCCCCGACGGCACCCCGCACGTGGTGCCGGTCGGCGTGACGTACGACCCGGAGGCCGGGGTCGCCCGGGTCCTCGCGCGCAAGACGAGCCGGAAGGTCGTCCACGTCCTCGCGGCGGCGGGCACGGACGGGCCGGGGGCGCGGGTCGCGGTGTGCCAGTTCGCGGGCCGGCGCTGGGCGACGCTGGAGGGCCGGGCGACGATCAGGACGGACCCGGCGGAGATAGCGGAGGCGGAGCGGCGCTACGAGGAGCGCTACGAACGGCGGCCCTCGCCGAACCCGGACCGGGTGCTGATCGAGATAGCGGTGACGCGGGCGATGGGCAAGCCGTAAGGCGCGGGCGGGCCCTTCCCGCTGCCGCGGGTCCCGCACACACCACAGCGGCGCCACCGTGTTCAGGTCCACGGTGGCGCCGCTGCTGGGGGAAGCGCCTGCGCGATTTACAACGACGGGGGAATCGCGTCAGGCACTGCGGGGGGTGGCTGTGATGTTGTCCTGGGCGCTCATGGCACCCGGGTCCTGCTCCTGCCGCTGCCCGACCATCTGGTGGTCGCGCCGGTCCAGGTTGACGAAGACCATCCCGTACCGGATGGCACACCGCACGGGCTGCGGCGCGCCGCGGGGCCTGCGCAGGCACCGGTACGCACGGATCTCCTCCTCGTCGTCACGGGTGACGACGATCGGCTCGCCGAGGAGGGTCACCATCAACGAGTCGCCGCGGTGGGGGATCGCGGTGACCAGATCGATGAAGTGCCAACCGGAGCGGTAGGCGGTGGCCATTTCCCGGCGGAAGGTGCGGTCATCGGGAGGGGTGCTCATGCCTGGCCACCCCTCGCCGCCACGTCCCACGACAGGTCCGGCTTCGGCGCAGCCACCGACGATCCACCGGCAGGCTGGCTGTTCCAGGAGAGATCGAGAGTGGTCACCGCACCCAGGCCCAGCCCGACGGAGAAGGTGGTGACAAGCACCGAGCGAAGCATGCGCTTAAACATGATCGGCTTCGTCCTCACTTGGTAGGTTCGTCTCCCCCGGCACAAGAAGACGATGTCTCAATCGAGCACGTCAAAGCCACAGGGTCGATGCATCATGTTCCTGCACGTTCAGGACCCTGGGGGGTGGAGATTTGCTTACAACAGGCACTAAACCGACACATCCTCACCCCTCGACGCCACTGTGTGGTGAGGGTTCGAGGCTTTACGCCCATGCGTTGACCCATGGGAGGGTTGCCCGTTCCGAGGCCGAGAAAGCGCCCTGCCTCGTGGAATCCGGGCTTCTGAACCCCGACCCGGACGACGGTGACTGGTTGCGCCCGATTCCGCCGTCCGCCGCGCTCGCCCAGCGCCTCAATCCCCTTGAACGGGAAATTCAGGACCGGCGCAGACTCGCCGTACAGCTCACCGACATTTTCGAGCCATTCATGGCGATCACGGCCCGCGTGGAGCCGACGGGCCATTCCATCACCGTGCTGGAGAACGACGGGCACATCGACGCCGCCATCGAGCGCGCCACGGCCGAATGCCGCTACGAGATACTCACCGCCCAGCCGGGCGGCGGTCGCAGCGAGGACTCCCTCACCGTGGCCATGCAGCGCGGGCAGACCGTCCTCGACCGCGGCATCACCATGCGCACGCTCTACCAGCACACCGTCAGACACAGCCAGGGAACGCTCGCCTACGCCGCGCGCATGGCCAAGGGCAACGTACAGATCAGAACCCTGGAAGAGCTGATCGACCGCCTGATGGTCTTCGACCGCACGGTCGCGCTCATCCCCGCGCGCGAGGACCGCCAAGTCGCCCTGGAACTGCGCCATCCGGGGATCGTCGAGTACCTCGCCAAGGTCTTCGAGCACCAGTGGAGCAAGGCGACACCGCTGCTCGACGAGGTGCCGTACGCCCCCTCCACGGACGGCATCACCGGCGTCCAACGCTCCATCGCCCGCCTCCTCATCGAAGGTCACGTCGACGAGGCGATCGCCCGTCGGCTCGGGATGAACGTCCGCACCTGCCGCGCCCACATCGCCAAGATCGCCGCCGCCCTCGGCAGCGGCAGCCGCGCCCAACTCGGCTATCTGATAGCCCAGTCGGGGATCCTCGACCAGGACCGTGCCCCATGACCACAGAGCTCCGCCACCCCCACCACCCCCACGGACCCGACGAGCTGTGCGAGGAGGGTTCGGCGCTCTACGGCCGGGCGCTCCGGGAGAGCCGCGTGCCGCGCGCGGACGCCGAACAGGCGCCCTGCCTCGTCGACTTCGCACTGCTTCGGCCGGACGCGGAGGACCCGCACTGGCTGCGCCCCACCGCCCCCTCCATCGCCCTGCCCCGGCTGCGCGAGGCCATCCAGGAGGACATCGCGCGCGAACTCCGGCGCGAGACCCTGCTGACCGAGGCGTTCGAGCCACTCATGGCGCTCGCCCCCGCGCCGGCCTCCGCGGCCGCCTTCGTCTCCCTGGCCGCCGAGGAGTCCTCGGCCATCAGGCTGCTGGAGGGACTTCCGCAGATCCAGGAGGTCCTGAGCCGTGCGCTGGCCGAAACCGGCGACGAAGTGCTCTCGATCCAGCCGGGCGGCGTGCGGCCCACCCCGCTGCTCGCCCAGTCCCTCGACGACGCACGCGACTTCCTCGCCCGGGGCGGCAGCCTGCGGACCCTGTGCCAGCACACGTCACGCCACTCGCTGCCCACCCTCGCCCACTACGAACAGCACGACGGCAACGCCGAGGTCCGCACGCTCGACGACGTCCCCGAGCGCCTCTTCGTGTTCGACCGGACCGTCGCCGTCATCCCGGCGAACAAGGACCGCACCCTCGCCCTCGAAATACGCCACCCCGCCCTCATCGAATACTTCGTCACGACCTTCGAGCGGCTGTGGCGCCTCGCGGTCCCGATGTTCCCGCGCGCCGTGCAACTGCCCTCGGCGAACGGCATCACCGCCCGCCAGCACGCCATCGCGGGCCTCCTCGTCGAGGGCCTCACCGACACCGAGGTGGCCGACCGCCTGGGCATGAACGTCCGTACGGCCCGCGTGCACATCGCCAAACTCGCCTCCACCCTCGGCAGCGAGAGCCGCGCCCAGCTCGGCTACCTCATCGGGCAGTCCGGGATCCTGGATCCCTCGGTTCCGTCGGGGGCCTGACGGCGATGGCCATGATCGTGGTCCTTCGGCCAAAGCGCGGCGGACGTCCGGGCCCGGGACGTGCGAGAGCGCGGGATGCGGAATGCGCCACCCGGCCCGGAAAGGGACGCTTCTCACCGCCCGCCCGGCCGCCGGGGCACTCCGGCATTCCCGTCCAGACACGGTGAAATCGCGCCCACGAGAAGTGGACACTTCAATAAGAGCCCGTACCCCCGCCTAAGTGCCCCCTGCATAGAATCGCCGCGCTTCAACCGAGCGGGAGGGAGCGCACATGGTCAAGGAGCATGCGCCACATGGAGTGGAGGAACTCTGCGACGAGGGTTCCGCCGTATACGCCCGGGCCCTCCGCGAAGGCCGGATCCACGGCAAGGACGCCGAACACGCCCCCTGCCTGATCGACTTCGGCCTGCTCCACCCCGACATCGACGACATGCGGTGGCTGCTTCCCACCGCCCCCGCCGCCGCCCTTCCCCTCCTGCTCCGCACCATCGAGGACCGGATCGTCGCCCAGCGCCGCCGCGAGGAGCGGCTCACCGCCGCGTTCGAGCCGCTCATCGCCCTCGACGCGCAGCTGTCGTCCGTCACCGACACCCCGACCATCACGGTCCTGGACGGCCTGGAGCGCATCAACTCGGCCATCGACCGTGCCATGCACGACGTCACCGAGGAGTTCCTGGCCATCCAGCCGGGCGGCACCCGACCGCCCGAAACGTTGGCCGAAGCTTTTCCCCGGGACCAGGCGATCCTCACCCGGGGCTGCCGGATGCGGACCCTCTACCAGCACACAACGCGCCATTCTCTGCCCGTGCTCGCCTACTTCGAGCAGCTGGACGGCGACGCCGAGGCCCGCACCCTCGACGAGGTCACCGAGCGCCTCTTCGTCTTCGACCGGACCGTCGCCTTCATCCCGGCGAGCAAGGACCGCACGATAGCCCTGGAGCTGCGCCACCCGGCCCTCGTCGAGTACTTCGCGACCACCTTCTGGCGGCTGTGGCGCCTGGCCACGCCCATGTGGCCGCTGGCCGCCCCCCAGCCCTCGGAGGGCGGCATCACGCCCCGCCAGCGCGCCATCGCGGGCCTCCTCGTCGAAGGCCTCACCGACGCCGAGATAGCCGACCGCCTCGGCATGAACATCCGCACGGCCCGCGTCCACATCGCCAAGCTCGCCGCCACCCTCGGCAGCGAGAGCCGTGCCCAGCTCGGCTACCTCATCAGCCAGTCCGGGATCATCGAACGCGGCCAGTGAGCGACGCCCGGCCGGGGCCCGCTCAGACCACCTCGGCCGCGCCCGCCCACTCCCGCAGCAACGCCTCCCGCTCCGCCGTCCGCGGCGTGCCGCCCTCGTGGCGGCGGCCCCAGTCCGACATCGCGGTCAGGGTGGCGAGGAGCGTGCCCGCGCCCTCCGTCAGGCGGGCGAGCAGGGCGCGGGAGAGGTCGCACTCCTTCTGGGAGTAGCCGACCGCCGCGGCCGTGTACGCCTTCAGCTCCGACTCCCCGCCCTCGGTGTCCACGACGCGCACCGTCATCCTCGGCGCCTCGTCGTCGCCGCCGAGGCCCACCGTGAGGACCAGGTCGACCGCCACGCCCACGTGCCGCTTCAGCGACTTCACCGGGACGTCCTCGACGGCCAGTTCGCGCACGTCCTCCCACGACCACATGCCCGACTGGCGGTCGCCGAGGGCCACCACGCCCTCCGTCGTCAGCCGCACCCCGGGCGCCAGCCCCGACGGCTTCGCGCCCACGTACACATCGCCCTCGGCGATCCAGAACAGCCCCACCATCGCCATGGTCAGCTCAACTCCCCGTGCCCCATGCCCCATATATCGACGCAGGGCCGGGAGGTGGTCGCCTCCCGGCCCTGCATCAGCCTACTCAGACTGCGGAACCTACTGCTCGGGCGACCTCTTGGGCCGCCACACCACCAGCGCGCTCGCCTGCTGCACGTCCTGGTAGGGGACGAGGTCGCGGCGGTACGAGGCGTGCACCGCCGCTTCACGTTGCTGCATGGCGGCGGCGGCTCCCTCCACGGCCGCGGAGAGCTCCGCGACACGCGACTGAAGCGCCGCGACCTGGTTCTCCAGCTCGATGATGCGCTTGATGCCGGCGAGGTTGATGCCCTCCTCCTGCGACAGCTGCTGCACCGTGCGCAGCAGCTCGATGTCGCGGGCGGAGTAGCGTCGGCCGCGGCCCGCGGTGCGGTCCGGGGAGACCAGGCCCAGGCGGTCGTACTGCCGCAGGGTCTGGGGGTGGAGGCCGCTCAGCTGGGCGGCCACCGAGATGACGTACACCGGCGTCTCGTCGGTGAGTTGATACGGATTGCGACGACGGCCGTCCATCTCATGCTCCCTTCGCGGCCTGGAACAGTTCTGCCCGCGGGTCGTCGCCCGCAGTCGCCTCGCGGTAGGACTCCAGGGCTTCCTTCGCCGAGTCGGACAGCGATGTCGGGACCGACACCTCCACCGTCACCAGCAGGTCGCCGCGGGTGCCGTCCTTGCGGACCGCGCCCTTGCCGCGGGCCCGCATGGTGCGGCCGTTCGGCGTGCCGGGCGGCAGCTTCAGGGTGACGGCGGGTCCGCCCAGGGTCGGGACCTTGACCTCGCCGCCGAGTGCCGCCTCGGGGTACGTGACCGGCACCGTGACCGTGAGGTTGTCGCCCTTGCGGCCGAAGACCGGGTGGGCGTCCACGTGCACGACCACGTACAGATCGCCGGCCGGGCCGCCCCGCTCGCCGGGCGCGCCCTTGCCGCGGAGCCTGATCCGCTGGCCGTCGCTGACGCCCGCCGGGATGCGCACCTGCATGGTGCGCGAGGACTTCGCGCGGCCCGAGCCGCCGCAGACCTCGCAGGGGTCCTGGGCGATGAGCCCACGGCCTTTGCAGTCCACGCACGGGTCGGTGAGGGAGAACCCTCCGCCGCCGCCCCGCGAGACCTGGCCCGTGCCGACGCAGGTCGGGCACACGCGCGGCGTGCCGTTCTTGTCGCCGGTGCCGGAGCAGGTCTTGCAGGGCGCCTGGGAGGACATGCGCAGCGGCACCGTCGCGCCGTCCACCGCCTCCGTGAAGCTCAGCGTGACCTCGGACTCGATGTCCTGGCCGCGCCTCGGCTGCGTACGCGTGCCCGTTCCGGCACCCGCGCCGCCGCGGTTGAACAGGCCCCCGAAGACGTCACCGAGACCGCCCCCGAAGCCGCCGCCGGCCGCTCCACCGCCACCCGGGGCGCCGCCTCCGAAGAGGTCGCCCAGGTCGAAGTTGAACGAACCGCCGCCGCCTCCGGGGCCCGGCCGGAATCCGCCGTTGCCGAAGAGAGCACGCGCCTCGTCGTACTCCTTGCGCTTCTTGGGGTCGCCGAGGACGTCGTTCGCCTCGGAGATCTCCTTGAAGCGCTCCTCCGCCTTGGCGTTGCCCTTGTTGGCGTCCGGGTGGTTCTCGCGCGCGAGCTTCCGGTACGCCTTCTTGATCTCGGCCTCGGTGGCGTCCTTGGGGACGCCGAGGACCTTGTAGTAGTCCTTCTCGATGAAGTCCTTGGTGCTCATCCCCGACGTCCCTCCTCACTCATGTCGTTGCCGTCAGCCCTCGTCCGGGCCACCGGTCTCCTTCTCGTCGGCCGCGTCCGCCGAGGTCTCGGCGGACTCCTCGCCCTTGACGGTCTGCGCGCCCGGCTGCGGCTCGGCCACGGCCACCCGCGCGGGGCGGATGGTGCGCTCGCCGATCCGATACCCCGGCTGCAGGATCGCGACGCACGTCGTCTCGGTGACGTCCGGTGCGTAGCTGTGCATCAGGGCTTCGTGGATCGTCGGGTCGAAGGGCTCGCCCTCCTTGCCGAACTGCTGGAGGCCCAGCTTCGCGACGACCGTCTCCAGGGATTCGGCCACCGACTTGAAGCCGCCCACCAGCTCGCCGTGCTCGCGCGCGCGGCCGACGTCGTCGAGGGTCGGGAGCAGCTCGGAGAGGAGGTTCGCCGAGGCGATCTCCTTCACCGCGACCTTGTCCCGCTCCACCCGACGGCGGTAGTTCTGGTACTCGGCCTGGAGCCGCTGGAGGTCGGCGGTGCGCTCGCTGAGCGCCTTCTGCACCTGGTCCAGCTGGGCGGTCAGGCCCACGTCTCGGCTTGCGTCCCCGGCCGGGGCCGCCGGACCCTCCTCGGAGGAGGGCTCGGCGGCCTTCGGCGCGGCGTCATCAGGGGTGGCGCCGGAGGGGACGTCGGGGTTCTCGGCGTTCTCGCCGGGGCCCGGGGTCTCCTCGGTCATCAGGCGGCGCCGCCCTTCGCGTCACCGGGCTTCTCGTCGTCGACGATCTCGGCGTCGACCACGTCGTCGTCCTTCGACATGTTCGGCGCGTCGCCGCCCGGGGCGGCACCCTCGGGACCGCCCGCGGCCTGCGCGCCCTGGGCGTCGGCGTACATGGCCTGGCCCAGCTTCTGCGAGACGGCGGCGACCTTCTCGGTGGCGGTGCGGATCTCGGCGGAGTCCTCGCCCTTGAGCTTCTCCTTCAGCTCGGTGACGGCTTCCTCGACCTCGGTCTTCACGTCACCGGGGACCTTGTCCTCGTTGTCCTTGAGGAACTTCTCGGTCTGGTAGACGAGCTGCTCGCCCTGGTTGCGGGACTCGGCGGCCTCGCGGCGGGCGTGGTCCTCCTCCGCGTACTTCTCGGCCTCTTCGCGCATCCGGTTGACCTCGTCCTTCGGCAGCGAGGAGCCACCGGTGACGGTCATCTTCTGCTCCTTGCCCGTGCCGAGGTCCTTCGCGGTCACGTGCATGATGCCGTTGGCGTCGATGTCGAAGGCGACCTCGATCTGCGGGACACCGCGCGGGGCCGGCGGCAGACCGGTCAGCTCGAACATCCCGAGCTTCTTGTTGTACGCCGCGATCTCGCGCTCGCCCTGGTAGACCTGGATCTGGACGGACGGCTGGTTGTCCTCGGCCGTCGTGAAGATCTCCGACCGCTTGGTCGGGATGGTCGTGTTGCGCTCGATGAGCTTCGTCATGATGCCGCCCTTGGTCTCGATACCAAGCGACAGCGGGGTCACGTCGAGGAGCAGGACGTCCTTGACCTCACCCTTGAGGACACCGGCCTGCAGGGCGGCGCCGATGGCGACGACCTCGTCCGGGTTCACGCCCTTGTTGGCCTCGTTGCCACCGGTCAGTTCCTTGACCAGGTCGGCGACGGCCGGCATGCGGGTGGAGCCACCGACGAGAACGACGTGGTCGATCTCGGAGAGCTGGATGCCCGCGTCCTTGATGACGTTGTGGAACGGCGTCTTGCAGCGCTCCAGGAGGTCGGACGTGAGCTGCTGGAACTGGGCGCGCGTGAGCTTCTCGTCCAGGTGCAGCGGGCCCTCGGCGGAGGCCGTGATGTAGGGCAGGTTGATCGTGGTCTCCGTGGAGGAGGACAGCTCGATCTTGGCCTTCTCGGCCGCCTCGCGCAGGCGCTGGAGCGCCATCTTGTCCTTGGAGAGGTCCACGCCGTGGCCGTTGTTGAACTGCTTGACCAGGTAGTCGACGACGCGCTGGTCCCAGTCGTCACCACCGAGGTGGTTGTCGCCGTTCGTGGCCTTCACCTCGACGACGCCGTCGCCGATCTCCAGGAGCGAGACGTCGAAGGTGCCGCCACCGAGGTCGAAGACCAGAATGGTCTGGTCGTCCTTGTCGAGGCCGTAGGCCAGGGCGGCGGCGGTGGGCTCGTTGACGATGCGCAGGACGTTCAGGCCCGCGATCTCGCCGGCCTCCTTGGTGGCCTGGCGCTCCGAGTCGTTGAAGTACGCCGGGACGGTGATGACCGCGTCGGCGACCTTCTCGCCCAGGTAGGCCTCGGCGTCACGCTTCAGCTTCTGGAGGATGAACGCGGAGATCTGCTGGGGGTTGAACCCCTTGTCGTCGATGTCCACCTTCCAGTCGGTGCCCATGTGGCGCTTGACCGACCGGATGGTCCTGTCGACGTTGGTGACCGCCTGGCGCTTGGCCACCTCGCCGACGAGCACCTCGCCGTTCTTCGCGAAGGCGACGACGGACGGCGTGGTCCTGGCGCCTTCGGCGTTGGTGATGACGGTGGGCTCGCCGCCTTCGAGAACGCTGACGACGGAGTTAGTCGTGCCCAGGTCGATGCCGACCGCACGTGCCATTTCGATTCCTCCAGAGGTACATCTTGAGTGGATCTGACTCAAGAATGCATGAGCGCCCCGCTGGAGTCAACAGAGCTGAGTCAGGTCGACTCAACTCTTATCTCGCACTTACGCGCAACTAGGCTCTACGCAGGAGGTCGGGGTCCACCCGAGGGGCTCATGGGGCCGGTCGTGCGGTCCCCGTGCACCCCTTGCGGGGCACGGACACGGGAAGGGTTGCCTGAGCGACGCAGATCACCGCCTTGCTGGCTACAGTGCGGCGCAGTAAGTGGGTAGTCTCAGACGGACTGCATAAGTTACCGCTTAGTAATCAGTCGTAGTCCGCTACGAAGTCCCGCCTCGCAGGCCCGAGGAGCCCCGAAATGCAACTCGCCGCGATCATCGTGTCGCTGGTCCTCATCGCAGTCGGCGTCGCGCTGTTCGGCCGTGCCGTCCTGCAGATCGTCCAGCTGATGCGACTCGGCCAGTCCGTACCCGCCGGCACCAGGACCGACCTCCCCCTCCAGCGCACGCTCACCGTGGTCCGGGAGTTCCTGGGCCACACCCGCATGAACCGGTGGGGCATCGTCGGCTTCGCGCACTGGTTCGTGGCGGTGGGCTTCCTCACGCTGCTGCTGACCATCGTCAACGCCATCGGTCAGCTCTTCAAGGCCGACTGGATCCTGCCGATCATCGGCGACTGGGCTCCGTACAACATGTACGTCGAGTTCATGGGCACGATGACCGTGCTCGGCATCCTGGTCCTGATCGTCGTACGCCAGCTGAGCAAGCCCGGCAAGCCGGGGCGCAAGTCCCGCTTCGCGGGCTCCAAGACCGGCCAGGCGTACTTCGTCGAGACCGTCATCCTCGTCGTCGGCGTCTGCATCTTCCTGCTGCACGCCCTCGAAGGCGCCCAGCACCACGTGGACGGCTACGAGGCGTCGTTCTTCATCTCGTACCCGGTGGTCTCCTGGTTCGAGGGCATGGACGTCTCCACCCTCCAGAACCTCACGTACTTCTTCGCCGGCCTGAAGATCGCGACCTCCTTCATCTGGATGATCACGGTCTCGGTCAACATCAACATGGGTGTCGCCTGGCACCGCTTCCTCGCCTTCCCGAACATCTGGTTCAAGCGGGACGCGAAGGGCGGGACCGCGCTCGGCGAGCTGCAGCCGATGACCTCCGGCGGCCAGCCGATCGACTGGGAGGACCCGGCCGAGGACGCCGTCTTCGGCGTCTCCCAGGTCGAGCAGTTCTCGTGGAAGGGCCTGCTGGACTTCTCCACCTGCACCGAGTGCGGCCGCTGCCAGTCGCAGTGCCCCGCCTGGAACACCGGCAAGCCGCTCTCGCCGAAGCTCCTGATCATGTCGCTGCGCGACCACGCGCACGCCAAGGCCCCCTACCTGCTCGCCGGTGGCGGCAAGTCCATGGAGGGCGAGGAGAAGGCGACCGAGGAGCAGCTCAAGGACGTGCCCGCCGCCGCCCTCGCGGAGGCCGAGCGCCCGCTGATCGGGACGCACGAGGAGAACGGCGTCATCGACCCGGACGTCCTGTGGTCCTGCACCACCTGCGGCGCCTGCGTCGAGCAGTGCCCGGTCGACATCGAGCACATCGACCACATCGTCGACATGCGCCGCTATCAGGTGATGATCGAGTCCGCGTTCCCGTCCGAGGCGGGCACGATGCTCAAGAACCTGGAGAAGAAGGGCAACCCCTGGGGCCTGGCCAAGAAGCAGCGCCTGGAGTGGCTCAAGGAGCTCGACTTCGAGGTGCCGGTCGTCGGCAAGGACATCGAGGACCTCACCGAGGTCGAGTACCTGTACTGGGTGGGCTGCGCCGGCGCCCTGGAGGACCGCGCCAAGAAGACCACCAAGGCCTTCGCGGAGCTGCTCCACATCGCGGGCGTCAAGTTCGCGATCATGGGCGGCGACGAGAAGTGCACCGGTGACTCCGCCCGCCGCCTGGGCAACGAGCCGCTGTTCCAGCAGCTCGGCCAGGAGAACGTCATGGCGCTGAACATGGCGTTCGGCGAGGAGTACGACGACGACGGCAAGGTCACGGAGGAGTCGAAGAAGCCCCGTACCGCCAAGAAGATCGTCGCGACCTGCCCGCACTGCCTCAACACGATCGGCAACGAGTACCCGCAGATCGGCGGCGACTACGAGGTCGTCCACCACACGCAGCTGCTCCAGCACCTGGTCGACGAGGGCAAGCTGCTCCCGGTGACCCCCGTCGAGGGCATCATCACCTACCACGACCCGTGCTACCTGGGCCGCCACAACAAGATCTACACGCCGCCGCGCGAGATCATCGGCAAGGTCCCGGGCCTGCGCAACGAGGAGATGCACCGGCACAAGGAGCGCGGCTTCTGCTGCGGCGCCGGCGGCGCCCGCATGTGGATGGAGGAGCGCATCGGCAAGCGCATCAACACGGAGCGGGTCGACGAGGCGCTCAGCCTCAACCCCGACATCGTGTCGACGGCCTGCCCCTTCTGCCTCGTCATGCTCACCGACTCGGTCAACGGCAAGAAGAACGACGGCAAGGCCAAGGAGTCCATCCAGGTCGTCGACGTCGCCCAGCTGCTGCTCGACTCGGTGAAGACGCCGGTCGACCCGGCGGGCGAGGAGGAGTCGGCGGACGCGCCGGAGCCCGAGCCGGTCAAGTAGCCGCGCAGCACCAGCCCTTCAGGCCGGTTCCGCCCTCGGGCGGGACCGGCCTGTTGCGTGGAAGTGACCAAAGTGGCATCCGGACGGGCTTACCGCCTACGCGAAGCGGGAGCATCATGTGCTGGTTGTAACTGGTTGTTGTCTCATGGGGCGGTCGGGTCGGGGTTGATGACGGGCATACGGAGAGCGGGCATACGGAGAGCGGGCACGCGGAGAGACCGACGGCGCGGCATGCCGGTACGCCTGGCCGCGGGCACGCTCGGCTGCGCGCTGCTGCTCGCGGGCTGCGGCGGCCACGACGGAGGCGACGGCACCGCCGGGAAGAACGGCGACGGGCGGCCCGTGAACATGGCGGGCAAGGGCGCGGCCCAGCAGCCCGTCCCACGCGGCAAGGGCAGCAGGGCCGACGACGACTTCAACGGCGACGGCGCCCGAGACCTCGTGCTCGACGACCTCGTGCACCGCGACCACGGCGACGACGCGGGCATCGGCATCGTCTACGGCTCCAAGGGCGGGCTGCGGCCCGGCGCCCGGCAGCTCCTGAGCGCGCACGCCAACGGGGCGCGCACCAAGGGCGAGCTGCCCGCCGCCTTCGACGCCGAGGCCTCCTGCGACCTCGACGCGGACGGCTTCACCGACCTGCTCGTCTCGACCGATCCGCCCTACGACGGACAGGGGCAGCCGCCCGTACCGCTGCAGATCCTCTTCGGCTCGCCCAAGGGGCTCGTCGGCAAGGCCGTGCGCCTGAAGGTGCCCGACCAGGCGCGCTTCGGCAACGACTGGCCCGACCAGCCCGTGTGCGGGGACTTCGACGGGGACGGCGCGAGCGACCTCGTGCTGCACGCGAGCGGGGCGCGGATGACGTTCCTGCGGGGCCCGTTCAAGCGGAGCGGTGCGCCGCGTGCCGCGGGCAAGCCGGTCACCGCGCCGGGCAACGGCCTCGTGACGGGCCGCGCCACCGACGTCGACGGCGACGGCTACGACGACGTGCTGGTCCGCAAGGCCGCGGGCGCGTCCGGCGCCGCGAGCGCCGTCGTCCTGGGCGGCCCCAAAGGCCCCGCCGAGACCGGGGTGCTGTTCCCCGCGGGCAAGGACATCGCCTTCGGCCGCTTCGGCAAGGGCAAGGGCATGGACGCGGCGATCGCCTCGCCGCGCGGTGTCGCGCTGCGCTACGACGTGCCGGGCACCCTGCGCGGCTCCCTGGAGGCCAAGGACGTGGCCGTCGACGCGGGCGACCTCGACGGCGACGGTCTGAGCGAGCTGGTCCTCAGCGGCGGGGGCAGCGGGAGCGGCGGCGGCGCCGGGGATGTGCGGGTCTTCCGGGGGCGTACGACGGGGCTCGACGCCAACGCCTCGGCGATCGTCGTCCCCTCCGCGAAGGGCACCACGCAGGTCCTCCAGGTCGCGGACTTCGACGGCGACAAGCGGGCCGACCTGGTCCTCCGGACGTATCGCGGGGAGGGCGAGGACACGGTGGGCGTCTATCCGGGCCTGAAGAACGGCGAGTTGGTCTCGCGCAAGCCGGGACTGACCTTCTCCACGGCGGAGTTCCTGGCGCTGGGCGACGGTTCGTGACGCGCCGGGGCAGGCTGCGCGGGCGGCGGGGGTAGTCCGGGGCAGTCCGGGCCATGCGCGTGGTGGAGGTCGTACGAGTGCGTACGGATCAGGTCCGAACTGCCCCCACAATGAGGTGTTTTACCCCTCCCGGCCGTTCACCTTCCGGCCACCCCGCCGCCTCTGTCGCACAACCCTTCGTACGCCGCACGAGTCACACTCCCGGAAGCCTTACCCAAAGCCTGCCCCACCGGGAGTCCCACGTGCGCGTAAGAAACCTGGCCGTCACCGCCACCGTCGCGGCCCTCGCCGCGGCCGGGCTGACGCTGCCCCTGGCCGGTTCGGCGAGCGCCGCCTCCACCCTGAAGGACGACTTCAACGGCGACGGCTACCGCGACCTCGCGGTCGGCTCGCCGAACTCCAACTCGGTGACGGTCACCTTCGGTTCGGCCTCCGGCGTCTCGGAGGGCCGCTCGGTGACCGTCACCCAGGACACGCCCGGCGTGCCCGGCGTCCTGGAGCCCGAGGACGAGTTCGGCGAGAACGTCACCAGCGGCGACGTGAACCGCGACGGCTACGCCGACCTGATCGTCGGCGCCCCCGGCGAGCAGGTGACGGGCAGGCCCTCCGGCTCCGTCACCGTCATCAAGGGCGGCAGGAACGGCTTCACCTCCGGCGGCCGGGTCCTCAACTCGCCCGCCGACACGACCGGCCGCTTCGGCGAGGCCGCCGTCTGGACCGACCTCGACTACGACGGCTCGCCCCAGCTCGCCGTGATCAGCGCCGACAACTGGTACTTCTACTCCGGCGCGGGCGAGGACGGCCGTACGCACGGCCTGGAGGTCGACTTCCTGCCCGAGGGCGTCCGCCTGGACGGCATGGTCTCCGGCAACTTCAAGTACAAGGACGGCGTCGGCTTCGTCCTGTACGGCGAGCGCGCCGACGGCGGCCTCTACACCGCGCACATGAACGGTGGCGTCGGCGACTACGGCTACCAGGCCGAGGTGCTCGCCGAGGGCGACGACCCGACCGCGACCGGCGACGCCGCCACCGTCGGTGACGTCGACGGCGACGGATACGCCGACCTGATCACCGGAAACCGCCTCACGTCCGCTCTCGCCAAGGGCGGTTCGGTGACCGTGCGGCGCGGCGGCGACGGCAGGTTCGGCGCCCCGGTGACGTACCACCAGGACAGCCCCGGCGTGCCCGGCGCCGACGAGGCCGGCGACGGCTTCGGCGGCTCCGTCGCGGCGGGCGACGTGAACGGCGACGGGCTCGCCGACCTCGCGGTGGGCGCGCCCGGCGAGACCGTCGGCACGGTCGAGGGCGCGGGCAGCGTCACCTACCTCAAGTCCACCGCGGGCACGTTCACTTCGGGCAAGGCCTGGCACCAGGAGACCGCCGGCGTGCCCGGCGTCGCCGAGGCGGGCGACCACTTCGGCGCGTCCGTGCGCCTGAAGGACATCAACAAGAACGGCAGGCCCGACCTGGCCACCGGCGCGACCGGCGAGGACATCGGCACGACGCGGGACGTCGGCGCCGTGTGGGTCCTGCGGGGCACGACGACCGGGCTGACCTCGTCGTACGCGGCCTCCTTCAACGGCACGGACTTCGGGCTCGACGGCGCGGACGCGGGCTTCGGGCGAACGCTGCGCTAGCGGCGCCCAAGTACTCCGTGAGGCTAGCGGCGCCCATGCACTCCGTGAGCAGGACCCTCTGCAGCGCGGCTCCTCCGATGTCACGCACATCTGCCGCCGATCAAGTCCTCTGCGACAACACCCCCCATTCCTGAGCGAGTTGGAGACACCCCAGTGGCCTCAGCGCCCCAGCACGTGCGGAAGACCGCACGGAACGCACGCGACGCACGCAACGAACGCACCGCACGGAACAAGATCCTCACCGCGGCCGCCCTCTGCGCCGCCACCGCGCTCGGCGTCACGGGCCTGACCGCGGGCGGCGCGTCCGCCGCCCCGCAGCCCTCGAAGCTCCGCGCCGACTACAACGGCGACGGCTATGTGGACCTCGCGGTCGGCGTGCCCGACGCGACCGTCTCCGGCAAGGCCAAGGCCGGTTACGTGAACGTGGTCTGGGGCGGCGCGAACGGCCTCGGACAGCACGGCTCGACGACCGTCAGCCAGGCCACGTCCGGCGTGCCCGGCACCGTCGAGGCGGGTGACGGCTTCGGCACGGCCGTCGCCTCCGACGACATGAACGGCGACGGCTACTCCGACCTCGTCGTCGGTACGCCCGGCGAGGACAACGACACGGGCCTGTCCGCGGGCACCGTCACCGTCGTCTGGGGTTCCGCGGGCGGCTTCAAGGGCGGCTTCACCGCCGCCAACGGAGACATCGGCGACGCCCACTACGGCGCGCTGCTCGCCACCGGCGACTTCGACAAGGACGGCGACAAGGACATCGCCTTCAACTCCCACTTCGACGAGAGCAGCTCCGTCGTCGTGCGCTCCGGCCCCTTCACCGAGGGCTCCTCCGCGAAGCTCGCCCGGGTCGACGGCTGGCACTTCGGCGGCCCGTCCGTCCTGGCGAGCGGCGACTTCGACGGCGACGGCGGCGACGACCTCGCGATCTCGTACAAGGGCATGGAGATCAGCGGTACGACGGTCAGGAGCCGTGCCGCGTCCGGCGAGTGGCAGACGGTGTGGTCCACGCCCGACAGCAGCCGGAGCGCCCTCGCCACGGGTGACTTCGACGGCGACGGCAGCGACGACCTCGCCATCGGCGACGTCCAGGCCAACCCCGAGACCGAGTCGACCAATTGCGAGGACCGCCTCGGCGGCGCCGTCCTCACCGTCTACGGCAAGAAGGGCGGCAAGCTCGGCGAGGGCGGGCACTCCTGCACCACGCAGGGCAGCCCCCAGGTCGGCGGGACGCCCGAGGCCGAGGACAACTTCGGCGCGCACCTCGCCGCCGCCGACGTCGACCGGGACGGCATCGACGAGCTGATCGCCGGCGCCGACACGGAGGCCGTCGGCACCGCGAAGGACGCCGGCACCTACTGGGTCCTCGCCTCCCTCGGCACGGGCGAGGCCTTCACGGGCCCCGCGTTCAGCCAGAACTCCGCGGGCGTCGCGGGCACGGCCGAGGCCGGCGACCGCTTCGGCGCGGCCGTCGCCACCGGCGACTACAACGGCGACACCTACCCGGACGTCGCGGTGGGCGCGCCCGGCGAGGACGAGGGCAAGGGCGGCGTCTGGTACGCCGCGACCCCGAAGGACGGCCCGAACCCGCCGGTCACCTCGGTGACGCCGGGCAAGCTGGGGCTCGCGGGGGCGCGGGGGTACGGGGGCGTGCTGGGGCGGTAGGAACGGCACCGTCGGCTCCGCCGGGGCGGATGTCGGGTCCCGTCGGATCCGGTGCCGCCCGATCACCGGCTCCGCCGAGTTCGTCCTCAAGCGCCGGACGGGCTGATTCCCTCAGCCCGTCCGGCGCTTTCCTCTGCCCTGTCCGGCGCTTCCCTCCACCCTGTCCGGCGCCTCCCTCCACCTCACAAATCGCCCAACAAGCATGCACTCAGCACGAGTTCCGATATAGCGCCACCTTTCTAGCGCCACCTTCACGCCACCCCCGGAAGTCCCCCGCTCCCCCATACAACCCTCCGCCCGCACCAGCGGTCTCCCTTGCGCCAACCGCGGCGCGACTCCCCGGCCAACTCACGGTGAACGCACCCGGAACGCACCCCGTTGCCCACCGTCCGCGGATGTCCGCCAGGCATCCGCGCATGCCGCAGGAGTCCCGCATGGCCAAGCACAGGCGCACCTCCGTCCCCAGCCCCAGACGCACGCGGCTCGCCGCGGCGACCGCAGCCGCGGCCGCGCTCACCGGCGGGCTGCTCACCGTCTCGGCCGGCGCGGCCACCGCCGCGCCCGCGGACCGGCTCCCCGCGCACGAGGCCGACTTCAACGGCGACGGCGTCGCCGACCTCGCCACCTCCGCGCCCACCGCCAACGTCGGCGGCAAGGACCAGGCGGGCCAGGTCACCGTCACGTACGGCGGCGCCACGCTGCGCCACAAGACCTTCAGCCAGAACAGCACGGGCGTCCCCGGCACCGCCGAGAAGGGCGACGGCTTCGGCACGGACACCGCGTACGGCGACTTCGACCGGGACGGCTACGACGACCTCGCGGTCGCCGCGCCCGGCGAGGACGTCGGCAGCGACGCGGACGGCGGCACCGTGCAGGTCCTGTGGGGCTCGCCGAGCGGCCTGTCCGGCGGCACCACGGTGGCCGACCCGCGCCCCACCCAGCACGACTTCTTCGGCTCGCCCATCGAGGCCGGCGACTTCGACGGCGACGGCGGCACCGACCTGGCCATCGGCGCCCGGTCCGGCGCGGCCACCATCGACGTCCTCAACGGCGACATCTCCCGCTCCACCGGCAAGGGGAGCAGCCGCTACACGATCAAGCCCGCTGTCGAGAGCGGCGAGGGCGCGGGCCCGCTCAACCTGCACTCCGGCGACGTGAACGGCGACGACAGGGACGACCTGGTCGTCGACGGCTACTCCACCGCCGACGGCTACAACGCCAACCTGTGGGTGCCCGGCACCCCGGACGGCCTGAGCACCACGAACCAGCAGCGGCTGCCCGGCGGCATCATCACCGACGTCGGCGACACCGACGGCGACGGGTACGGCGACATCGTCATCGGCCTCGACTGGGACGAGGGCATCGACGGCGCGAACAAGGGCGGTTCGGTGTACGTGGTGCACGGCGCCGCCACCGGCCCCTACGGCGACACCCAGGTCTTCACGCAGGACAGCGCGGGCGTCCCCGGCGCGGGCGAGAAGGGCGACTCGTTCGGCAACGAGCTCGACCTAGGCGACATCAACGGCGACGGCCACCTCGACCTGGTCGTGGGCTCCGCGGGCGAGGACCTCGACGGCGTCACGGACGCGGGCGCGGTCACGGTCATCTACGGCGCGGCCGACGGCTCCGGCCTGTCCACGCGGGGCGCGGTGCTGCTCAGCCAGGACACCCCGGGCGTCCCCAACACCAACGAGAAGAACGACTTCTTCGGCTCGGACGTCCACGTCGACGACCTCAACGGCGACGGCCGCGGTGACATCACCGTCGGCGCGTACGGCGAGAACGGCGCGAACGGCGCCGTATACCCCCTGACCAGCAAGGCGGACGGCACCCTGGCGGGCACGTCGGGCGTCTACACGTCGACGGTGGGCATCTCGTCCACGGGCTCGGCCCGCTTCGGGGCGAACTTCGCGGACTGATCCGCCGCACACCGCACCACCGCGCCGTCGCCCCGCCTCGGGCCCGGCCTCTCCCGTCCCCGTACTCCCTGGAGTTCCCGTGCGCATACGTCCGGTCCTGCTGGCCACTTCCCTGATGGCCGTCGGGCTGCTCGCGCTGCCCGTCACCGCGTCGGCCGCCCCCGCCCGGTACACCGACGACTTCAACGGCGACGGGTACCGGGACCTCGCCGTGGGCCTGCCGGACAAGACCGTCGCCGGCAAGAAGCGGGGCGGCGCGGTCCTGGTCACCTTCGGCTCGGCGTCCGGCCTCACCGGCAAACGTGTGTACGTCACCCAGAACTCGTCCGGAATCCCCGGCTCCACCGAGACGGACGACCTCTTCGGCACGGACCTCTCCAGCGGGGACCTGGACGGCGACGGATACGCCGACCTGCTCGTCACCAGCGAGGCCGAGCAAGTCGGCGACCACCGCGCACGCGGCAGCGTCACCGTCCTGTGGGGAGGCAAGGACCCCTTCCGCGGTGGGACGAACCTCGCCGACCCCGGAGCGTCCTACGACCAGTTCTTCGGATCCGACACGGCCGTGGGCGACTTCGTCGGTGACGCCGCGCCCGATGCCGTGGTCGCCGACGCGTCCGGCCTCTGGCTGTTCGAGGGGGGCTTCCGGCGGACCTCCATGCCGGTACCGGTCCAGGTGTGGCCCCGGGGCCACGACAACGACGTCGGCTTCGGCCAGTTGGCCGTCGGCGACTTCACGGGCGGCGGCAAGGACGAACTCGCCGTGACGGTCCCCGGAACGACCGTGATCTACGGCAGCGGTGCCACGGGCGACGCGTCCGACTTCTTCGACCGCGGGACCGTCCGGGGCGGGACCACGTCCGCGGCGGGCGACCTCGACGGTGACGGCCGCGACGACCTCGCCGTGGCTCTCGCCGAGCCGGACCTGTACGAGAACGGTCTCACCGACCCCAGCGGCGGCGCCGGCTACGTGATGGTCTTCTACGGCGACGCCGACTCGGCGAACGGGGGCGGTCTGAACCGCACGCGCCACACCTACCACCAGGGCACCGCGGGGATTCCCGGTGACAACGAGGCCCTCGATCAGTTCGGCGAGGACCTCGCCATCGCCGACGTCACCGGGGACGGCCGCGCGGAACTGGCCGTCGGCGTCTCCTACGAGTCCCTGGACGGCCACACGAGGGCGGGCGACGTCCTCCTGCTGCGCGGCTCCGCCACCGGCCTGACCACGACGGGCGCGAAGCGGTACTCCCAGAACACGGCCGGGGTGCCGGGCGCGGCCGAGTTCAACGACGAGTTCGGCACCCGGGTCCGCCTCGCCGACTTCAACCGTGACGGCGAGGCGGACCTCGCCGTCACTGCTCCCGGCGAGAACACCAGGACGGGCGCCCTCTGGCAGCTCCACGGCGCGCGTTCGGGCCTCACGACCACCGGAGCGGACTCCTTCACCGCCCAGGACTACGGCCTGTCGGCCTCCTCGCACCTCGGCGACGCGCTCAACGAGTGAGGACGCCCCGGACGGGCCCGGCCAGGCATCGCCCCACCCGCACAGCCCAGCAACCCGCAACGACGTCCGCAGAGTTGGAGCCCCCCGTGACCCACGAGACCCCCGCGCGCACCCGCACCCCCCTGCACACCCGCACCCCCCTGCGCCGCCGCACCCTCGCCCTGGCCGCGGCCACCGCCCTGGCCGCCACCGGTCTCGTGCTGCCCCTCGCGGGCGGCGCGAGTGCCGCCGACCCCGCCGAACCCGTACCGCTGAAGAGCGACTTCAACGGTGACGGCTACGCCGACCTCGCCGTCGGCGTGCCCGACGGCAGCGTCGACGGCAAGGCGAAGGCCGGCTACGTGAGCGTCGTCTTCGGCGGGAAGGGCGGTCCGGGCACGAACGGCGTACGCCGCATCACGCAGGCCACCGTCGAGATCCCCGGCACCCCGGAGGCCGGGGACCGCTTCGGCGGCGCGGTCACCACCGCGTACATCGACGACGACCGGTACGCCGACCTCGTCATCGGCGCCCCGGGCGAGGACATCGACGCCAAGAAGGACGCCGGCTCGGTGACCGTCCTCTACGGCACCGGCGACGGCTTCGCCACGGCCAACACCGCCGCCCGCGGCGACGCGGCGGGCGCCGCCTACGGGAACGCCCTCGTCGCCGCCGACTTCACCGGCGACACGGACGTCGACCTGGCGATCGGCGCCAAGGACAAGGTCGTCTACAACAGCCACCCGCTCGTCGCCCGCACCGACATCCTCATGGGCGACCGCATGGGCGGCCGCGCCCCCGTCCTGTCGACCGGCGACTTCGACTCCGACGGCCGCCCCGAGCTGGCCGTCGCGTTCTACACCCAGAACCAGCCCTACACCCAGTCCCACGTGCAGCTCTTCCGCTACATGAAGGACGAGTACCGGTTCGGCCTGACCTGGAGCAGCGACAACAGCGCCGCGAACGCGCTGGCCGTGGGCGACTTCAACGGCGACGGCCTCGACGACCTGGCCCTCGGCAACTGCCGCGAGATCGCCGACGAGAACATCGACGACCCGTGCGGCCCCGAGAAGACCGCCGAGGGCGGCGGCATCCACATCCACTACGGGGGCGGCGACGAGCCCATCTGGAAGGGCCAGACCCTCAACCAGGACACCCCCGGCGTCCCGGGCGTCGCCGAAAAGGGTGACGACTTCGGCAACGCCCTCGCGGTCGCCGACATCGACGGCGACGGCAAGGACGACCTGATCGCGGGCGCCCCCGGCGAGGCCATCGGCAGCGCGGCGGGCGCGGGCGCCGTCACCGTCCTGAAGGGCGGCACGAACGGCATCCTGAACACCGACGGCGCGGCCACCGCGATCGCGTACCAGCAGGACACCCCCGGCATCCCGGGCGTCGCCGAGAAGGGCGACCGCTTCGGCGCGGCGCTCGCCACCGCGGACCACGACGGCGACGGCCGCCCGGACCTGTCGGTCGGCGCGCCCGGCGAGAACGCCTCGTCGGGCGGCGTCTGGAACCTCCCGTCGGCCGCCGCGCGCGGCGTGGTCGCCCTCACCCCCAACTCCCTTGACCTGCCCGCCTCTTCGAACCCGCCGGCGTACGGGGCGGTGCTCCGCCGCTGACGGTGTCCGTACGCGACCGACCCTGTGGCCAACCCGTCAGGGATCCCCTAAGGGTTGTCACAGGTCGGCCGCAAAGGCGGTCTCCTCCCGAGGAGGGACGCCCCCACCCTCCAAGACCAGGTACGTTCGATTCGTGGCTGGATTCAGGATCGGACGCGGCCGGGACAACCGCGCCCCGCAACCGCAACCGCAACAACAGCAGCGGCAGCAGCCGTACGGACAGCAGGCCCCCCAAGGAGGCGGCCCGTCGTACGGCTACCCACCCGCGCCCCCGAACCCGCAGCAGTACGGGGGAGGCGGCCCGCAGTACGGGGGCAACGGACCCCAGTACGGCGGGGGCGGCCCGCAGTACGGCGGCGGTGGTGGTGGCCCCCAGTACGGCGGGGGCGGGAACGGCGGCCAGCAGTGGCCCCAGGCCGGCGGTGGCGGCAACCACGGCGAGCCGGAGTACTTCGGCCCCGACGCCCACGGCAACGCCCCCCAGGGCGGCTACGACCCGTACGCGGCCAACAACCCCGGACACACCCAGGCCTTCTCCATCGGCGAGGACCCCTACACCCAGGGCGACACGTACCGCGCCGGCCAGGCGCCCGCCCCGCCCGTGGGCCCCCGCCTGCACTGGAAGGACCTGCTGCGCGGCATCGTGACGCGCCCGGGCCCGACCTTCCTCCAGATGCGGGACTACGCGATGTGGCCCCCGGCCGTCATTGTGACGTTCCTCTACGGCCTGCTCGCGATCTTCGGCTTCGACGACGCCCGCTCGGACGCGATCAACGCGACGCTGTCCTCGGCGGTCCCGTACGTCCTCACGACCGGCGTCGCGATCACGATCAGCGCCTTCATCCTGGGCGTGGTCACCCACACCCTCGCCCGCCAGCTCGGCGGCGACGGCGCCTGGCAGCCGACGGTCGGCCTGTCCATGCTGATCATGTCGATGACGGACGCGCCCCGCGTGATCGTGGCGATGTTCCTGGGCGGCGGCCAGGGCTTCGTCCAGCTGCTCGGCTGGGCGACCTGGATCGCGGCGGGCGCGTTGCTCACCATGATGGTGAGCAAGTCCCACGAGCTGCCGTGGCCGAAGGCGCTCGGCGCGTCGGCGATCCAGCTCCTGGCGATCCTGGCGATCGTGAAGCTGGGCACGTTCTGACGCCTCGCGAACGCACCTCCTGAACACAGGAAAGGCCCCGCAGGACTCGGTCCTGCGGGGCCTTCCCCATGCACCTCGTACACCTAGTGCACCGCGTGCGTGCACCTCTGCGTGCCTCGCCTCAGGCGTCGAGCACCTGGCCGTCGCGCTTCACGACGGGCGGCTCGACACTCCACGGGAAGTTAATCCACTCATCGGTGCGCTTCCACACGTACTCGCACTTCACGAGGGAGTGCGACTTCTCATAGATCACCGCGGACCGCACCTCGGCCACGTGGTCGAGGCAGAAGTCGTGGACGAGCTTCAGCGTCTTGCCGGTGTCGGCGACGTCGTCGGCGATCAGCACCTTCTTGTCGGTGAAGTCGATCGCGTTCGGCACGGGCGCGAGCATGACGGGCATTTCCAGCGTGGTGCCGACCCCGGTGTAGAACTCCACGTTCACGAGGTGGATGTTCTTGCAGTCCAGGGCGTAGGCGAGCCCGCCGGCGACGAAGACCCCGCCGCGGGCGATCGACAGCACGACGTCCGGCTGGTACCCGTCATCGGCGATGGCCTGCGCGAGCTCGCGCACGGCGCCGCCGAACTTCTCGTACGTAAGGTTCTCGCGCACGTCACTCATGCTGGATGTCACACCTGCGTCCGATGGAAATTGAGGAAGGACCGGGAGGCGGTCGGCCCGCGCTGCCCCTGATAACGAGACCCGTACCGCTCCGACCCGTAGGGGGCCTCGGCGGGCGAGGTGAGCCGGAACATGCACAGCTGCCCGATCTTCATGCCCGGCCAGAGCTTGATCGGCAGCGTGGCGAGGTTCGACAGCTCAAGCGTCACGTGACCCGAGAAGCCGGGGTCGATGAACCCGGCGGTGGAGTGCGTGACGAGCCCGAGACGCCCGAGGCTCGACTTGCCCTCGAGACGGCTCGCGAGATCGTCGGGCAGCGTGATGACCTCGTACGTCGAGGCGAGGACGAACTCACCGGGGTGCAGGATGAACGGCTCGTCCCCCTCGGGCTCCACGAGCCGCGTCAGGTCGGCCTGCTCGACGGAGGGGTCGATGTGGGGGTACCGGTGATTCTCGAACACCCGGAAGTAGCGGTCCAGCCGCACGTCGATGCTCGAGGGCTGCACCATGGATTCGTCGTACGGGTCGATCCGCACCCGTCCGGAGTCGATCTCGGCCCGGATGTCCTTGTCTGAGAGAAGCACGCACCGAGGATACGCAGAGCGCGCGGGCCCTCCCCAATCGGACGGAACCCCGCGCGCCTCCGTGGTCTGCGCCCGCTACCGCTTCTGCAGCGCCACAGGCACCGCATGCCGCAGCCGGGCGCACCGCGGACACCGGATGAGCCGGCCGGGACCAAGCCGGTCGGCCTGCTGCATCGGGAACGAAGCGGTGCTGAACACGTGCCCTTCGGCACATCGGACGACGGTGCGCTCCATCAAGTCCTGAGTCCCTTCCCCAAAGCCGTAGTTGAGCTCGTACTGACTCGTCCTGACCCGCTCTCCGAGCGGGCGACGAAAGGCCACATTACGGTATGAAAGGGACGCCGCTCCAAGCGGCACGACCACTTTCAACGGTACGCCCCAACTCCCTCGTCCCGCACGGCGCATCCACCTCCCGGACAGCACTCGGGCCCCACGGCGAGAGCGCCCGGGGCCCGGTATGAGGTACAGTGTGCGACGTTACGACACGCCTTCTGGCGGGACGTTTCGCGGGTGTAGTTTAGTGGTAGAACATCAGCTTCCCAAGCTGAGAGTGCGAGTTCGATTCTCGTCACCCGCTCCATGATTCAGGCCCAGGTCGGACGACCTGGGCCTTCTTGTTGTGCGCGCACTCACCGCTCGGGGCAACCGTCGCGTGCCGGGTCCGTGCCAGAACCGTGCCGGTCCGGTCGCGCCGGGACCCTCACCCCGGTTCCTCCGCGAGCCGCGCGAGACCGAGGGCGACCAGCGCGGCCACGGACGTGAGGGAACACAGGTCTCCTGGCTGGTGCGGAAGCGACACCCAGTAGGGGCCGGGAGGCGAAGTGCGGCCATCGCGCCGCCCTGGCCGCGTTCGTCGACGGGGCGTCCACCCAGGAGGCCGCCGCCCGGCGGCTGGGGCTGCCCTTCAGTACGTACCGACGCCATCTCGCCGGAGCGGTGGAGCCGGGTCACCGACATCATGTGGCGCCATGAGATAGACGGGACACCGCTGCGGCGGCCCGGGGCGCACTCCGGTGTCACTCCGGGACCGTCTGCCTGAGGCCCTCCGCGAGGGAGCTGACGGCCGGCCCGGTGCGTTTGCCGAGCTGGGCTACGGCCCCTTCCCGCTGCTCGCCTTCGCGAGTTCGCGGGAGATGGCGTGTTCGTCCTGTCCGCGCACGGCCTGCTCCAGACTGTGGTCGTCGCGCAGCGAGAACCGCTCGCCCTTGGCGAAGTCGTCCTCGCTCAGCACCTGGCCGCACCACTCCCCTCGCCCCGCCACATGGTCGTCGAACGGCACGGCCGCGCCCTCGCCGAGGACAATCCACTGGTCGGCGTCCCAGCGCAGGGCGAGGACGTAGGTGTGACCGGTCTCCAGCCGGGATGCCTCCGGGGCGGTGCCCTTGATCCGTTTGCCGTTGCGGTACACCGACCAGCCCGGGGCGGTCATGTCGAACTCGGTGCCCAGCTCATGCCGAGGGGCGGCAGCGGACCACAACACCTTCTCCTTCCGTAACGTCACCGCCCGGTCGACGGTGTACCGCACCGCCCCCTTGGCGACGTCCTGCCTGTTGCTCTCCTGCTCGGAGGCCGGCACCGCCACCACCACGTGGTCCGCGCCCGCTTTCCAGTCCGCCGCGGTCTGGGAGGGGTAGGGGTCGTCGGCCGCGCCGCAGCCCACCACAGTGCGCAGCCCCTCCCGGCCGATCAGCAAACCCGCGGTGATACCGACCGCGGCCAACACAGCCACAGCGGGTCTGCCAGATAACAGGGGACGGACCGTGGACCTCAACTCAAGACTCCCGTTCTCGAACTGCATCGGGCCATTCAGTGCCTACACATGCATTGATCACTTTCCTCGCCGGTTGGTTCCGAGCGAGCTGCCACGAGGGGCGACCTGCGCAGGCGAGGCAGCGTGGGGAAGCAGGAGGCGGGCGCCTGGCGGCAGCGATCGGGCCCGACAAGGGCCTTGGCGAACAGCCCGTGTGCGGATCGCAGCAGGGCGGAGCGGCCCCGAGCACGCAGGCGACGCGTGGTGCGCAGTTGCGCCAAGACGTCGTCCACGCCGGGCGGCACACACATGCCACTCCCCGTTTCAGCCGCTTCCCCCGGGTCGGCCGCTCCCTCGGATTAAGACGCCATTTCAGTTGGTGAGTCTGCGGTGGCAAGAAGCTCTGGGAGGCTTACGAGAGCGAGATGGACAGTTGCGTATCAGCGTCAAGGGTGGCCCCTTATAACTGATCCCTCTCCAGGTCATACGCGCCGGTCAGATCCGGGCCGCGCAAGTTCGCGCCGCTCAGGTCAGCGCCGCGCAGGTACGCGCCGCTCAGGTGCACGCCACTCAGGGATGCTCCACTTAAGTCTGCGTTGTTCAGGAAGGCGGAATTCAAAGAAACCACCGACGCCGTTCCGTCTAGTTCGATTCTGGGGAGCTTGACGGCACGCAGGTCAAGACGGAAGGTGCCGTCCCGGGCTGTATCGCTGGCGAGCACGCTGACGGCGGCCTGAACGTCGGCCGGGACGCCCCCCTTCTTCGCCGGGAGTTTGTCGGTATGGGTGCGGACATAGGTGGCCAGAACGTTGGTGATCGTGGGGTGGTCACGGCGGGAGTCCTGCATGATCCGCTGCAAGGCGTAAATGCCGCCCAGCCGGACGTCGATTTTGTCCTCGCCCAGGTTGCCCACCGCCGCGGTGTACCGGTCGGTGATCTGTCCCTCTTTGGTCAGCGCTCGGTCTTCCCGCGCCTGGTCGTTGGCCTGCCTGGTCTGGACGCTCGAATACCACAGACCCACCATCGCCACGACAGAGGCGACGACGACGGTGAACAACTCGATCCGGCGCGCCCAGTCCAGACCCGGACGTTCATCAGGAGTACGAGAAGTCCGCGGCGGCCGGGCTGAATTCCTGCCCGAACTGGCCGAGGCCCGGGCAGCGAGACGGGTGGTACGGCGTAACCGTGAACGACGCGCAGGCGTAGGGGGCATCCCTGCATTCGACACTGAACTTCCTTACCGCTGATGCAATTTCGGTCATGAGTCAGCCGCCGGGCTCAACCCCGTGAACGGGCACTGGCAGCGGAACGGTACCCGCCAGCGGTCTGCGCCGAGTTGCAAGCCCAGGCAGACGCGAAGGACCTGATCACCTGGGCCATCAACGTCGACTCCACCGCCTGCCGGGTCCACCAGCACACTGCCGGGACACGGAATAGGGCCCCGAAGGGAGCCGCCCGCTGCCGCGGGGCGGGCTCTAGAGCATCTGCAGGTAGTCCAGCACGCACGCCGACAGCTCGGGCTCGCGGCCTCCCGGACCAGGCGCCGAAGCAGGCCGGTGAGCTGTTCGATACGCCGCCCTGTTGCCACTTGGCGACGTAGCCGCACATCGTGGCCCAAGGAGCGAAATCGTGCGGCAGGCAACGCCAGGGAAGCCCGGTGCCATCCACGGGCAGGATGGCGTTCATGATCTGCCGCAGGTCGTGCCCGGCCGGCCGATACCCAGGGTGTCCCGGCGGCGAGGACCGATTCGACCAGCTCCCAGCGTTCGTCGGACAGGCCCCTGGGATACCGGTCGTGCGGGGTCAAGTTCTGGATGTACCGCACGGCGAGCGGTCTGGCCAGCAGACAAAGACCAGCGGGCTGGGACGAGTTGGGAGGAAAAAGGAGATGCCGGAGCGAAACAGTCCTCTACCGCCGCGTCACTGCGCCCATCAGCCCCAACGCGGCTAGATCACCAAGACGCAATGCAATGCCATGAAACAGCATGAAACGCCTAGTCACTGAGTGTTTCGCCCGGTCTGATGCCGTTGCGTGATGGTTTGAGGAGGCTGGCGGGGCGGCACTGACGTGAAAGGCGGGCCCCCAGGTCACTGTGAGGCGCCAGAGGGCTGTTTGATCCCAACCCCTCCTGTTTGATTCCAACCCGGGCCCGCCCGGTGGCCTTTGGCCGCTGGTCGGGGCAGCCACCTCGCAGTACATCTGAAACATGACCGCCCTCAGCGGCTACCCCAGCGACCTGTCCGACGAACGCTGGCAGCTGATCGAGCCGGTGCTCACCGCCTGGCGCGCCGAGCGCCGCGGCCGCGGCCCGGACATCGGCCGCCCACCCGAACACGACCTGCGCTCGCTGATGAACGCGATCCTGTACGTGGACCGCACCGGCGTCCCCTGGCGCTACCTGCCGCACGACTTCCCACCCTGGCCCACGACCTACCACTACTTCGCCTGCTGGCAGGAGGACGGCATCTTCACCCAGCTCACCGGCCTGCTGCGGCACCTGGTCCGCGCGGCCGAAGGACGCGACGGCGAACCGTCCGCCTGCGTGCCGGACTCCCAGACCATCAAGACCTCCGCCAACGTGCACCTGGCCGACCAGGGCACCGACGCGGGCAAGCGGATCATCGGACGCAAGCGCCACCTCGGCTGCGACACCCTGGGCCTGCTGCTGACCGTGCTGGTCACCGCCGCGAGCGTGTCCGACACCGCGGCCGGCGTCACGCTGCTGTCCCGCATCTCCGCCGCCTACCCCCGGGTGACCAAAGCCTGGGTGGACGCCGGCTACCGGACCACCGCCATCAAGCACGGCGCGCCGCCTCGCCCGTGACTACGAGCGACACCCGCACCGGTCCGAAGCCGTGATCCACCTCGCGATGATCGACCTCATGGCCCGCCGCCTCACCCGCGAAGCCACCCCGAACTGGCGCGGAACCTGACCCGGGGCAGCGACCCGAGCTCGCGGAACGCAGAAAGCGCCTTCCATCTGGACCGGCAGAACCCCTCGACAAGGTTCATCGCCCCAGATCAGAAGGCACTTTCGCGTTCGCAGCCAGCAACCGGTCTCACCCTGAGTGAAACGGTGAGGTCAACGGCAACCGATGGCGTGGCTCAGCAGGAGCCGATCACCACGGGCCGCCACGGCAGGCCGCAGGGATTCGTCGTCGGGCCCGCAGGCTGTCGGAACCCATAGAGCGTGTGGTTTTCGCAGCTCTGTACCTCCGACAAGTCGAGACAGGGGTCCGGGTTGAAGATGACGGCTTGGGCCGAGCCAGATCCTATGAAGACAGCGGCACCGGCGATGCCGGTCGCGAAGACAAGACCGATTTTGCGCATTCTTCCCCCTGAGATTTAACCGTCGCTGGCTCACGCTGTTGCGGCGGTTGACTGTTTGCTGCCGCATCGTAGGCATCACAGATTCACAACTTCCATCATTTCGAGGATCGTCGAAAAGGTGCCCGGCCTGTGAATCCCTGCCGGAATCGCGCCGGTCGCCATTCCAGTGACGTGCCGCGCGCCGCTCCCCGAGGAATGTCAGTGGCGGATGCCATGGTGACGGCATGAGCGCACCGCCCCCCGCCCTTCCCGCCCAGGACATCACTGTTCTGACCGAGAGGCTGCGGGTGCCGGTGTGGAGCGCCCTCCGCGAGCGGGCCGACGCGCTACGCCGCACGCTCCCTCCCCGCCCGCAGGCCGCGCACGACCGGTGGGTATGGCTGAGAGAACTGGACCCCGAGCAGGAGCGCCAGGCGGCGCTCCTCGACCACCTGGACGCCTTGTGCCTCCACCTCGCCGGACGCTGTGCGCTCGGTTACGCCGCCGACGATCCGATGCCGAGTGCCGCGCTGGAGGAAGCCGACGGCTTCACGGGCGAAGCCACCCTGAACTGGCGTGGAACCTGACCCGGGATCAAACACACCTCACAGGGCGAAACGCTCAGTCAGACGGCGCCAGAGGAGAATGATTTAGGAGGCGGACGGCTCGATCTCCCCCGCGAAGACGATGACCTGGTCGATGAGGCTCCGCCGCAGATGGACGACGTCCGTTCCCGCCAGGCGGGGGCCTCCATCCGGCGTCGTGAAGACCCACTGGTACCGGGCCCATTCGTCCGGCATGTCCACCGCCGAACAGCGCACCATCGTGCCGGCACCCGCGGGATGGCGCCGGATGTCCAGCACGAACCGCTCGACCGCCTCAATCCCCTCACTTCGGCCCAACGGCCCCCAGAAGACCACGTCCGAGGTCAGGGCCTGGGAGAGCAGCGCAGTCACATAGCTGTCGTCCGAGGCGTTGAACGCGGAGATGAACGTGTCGATCGCGGACCGCGCGGTCTCTTCCTGCATGCACCAGTAATACCAGCCGCCTCGCGGACCGTGCTCGTCCCGTGAGCCGACGCCCGACCACGGTGAACCATCCCAGCCACAGCACTAGAGCCCCAGCGGGAGTGGAACCTCGTAGGCGACTTCCCACCGCGAGTCGGGGACGATGATGTCCGCTGCCGTGCGAACGGTCGTGAACTGTCCCGTACGGCCATACGCATAGTTGGAAAGCGTGCACGACCCCCGCCCAGGCAAGCTAGGCGAGGCTCCCCAAATGATCGCAGCTACCCAAGCTGAGAGTGCGAGTTCGATTCTCGTCACCCGCTCCATGTGAAACCCCCAGGTCATCGACCGGGGGTTCTTTGTTGCCCGGGCGCGCTGGACGGGCGAACGGGGCACGACGGATCACGACCGCGGCACTGTCGTCCCGCGGGCATCCCGTTCCAGCGTTCCATGCGTGCTTCGTTTCGGCTGGTCAGCGGGGGGCAGGGCGTTCCGGCTTCCCGTTCTGGCCGGTTTTTGTGGTGGCTGGGGCCGGGCGGCTCGCAGACTCAAGTCGTCCTACACACGCCGCCGTTCCGCCGTCGGCGGTCACGCGCCGACAGTTCTGGGAGTCTCTCCATGATCCGTTCCACCATCAGCTCGCGCCGCCGCATGGCCGGGGTGGCGACCGCCGCCTTACTGTCCCTGGGGCTGTTGACCGCGTGCGGCTCCGAGTCCTCGGGCAGCGACGCGTCCAGCGCCGGTTCGTCGCCGAAGGCCGAGTCGCGTGCCAAGCCGTCCGACAGCGGCGCGAAGGGTCACTCGGAGCTGTCCACCCGGGCCGAAGGCCTCCAGGGGGGCGACGCCCTCGCCTCCCACAGCATCCAGTTGAACGTCGACGGCGGCACCGAGTCCCTCGCCGAGGTCTCCGACCTGACGGTGGACCAGCCCACGGAGCAGACCCCCTCCAACAAGCTCATCCCGGGCGAGCCGAGGCCGGGCACGGTGACCGTGGTCCGCGGCGCGGAGCAGTCCCAACAGTTCACCGACCTGATCAACGGCAGCAGCCGGCCCGCGACGGCGTCCCTCAGCCTGTTGGACGCCATGGGCAACCCGACGAAGCAGTACAACCTGCAAGAGCCCAGGGTCATCAGGGTCGACAACCCCCAGACCGGCAACGCCCAGAGCGTCACGATCCAGTTCACGGGCCTGACGATCGGCTAGGGCGGCACCGTCCGTGCCCGTCATCCTCGTGGGGTGCGGGGACGGCGCGTAGTGCGTCGGCCGCCGCGCGGGCCCGTTCCGCACGGCGGCGGTGTTCGGCGGCTTGTCGGGCGTGGTCCCGGAGTTCGTGCTCGCGGGCCACCACGTCCTCGGCATCCGCCAGTGCCTCGACCGCCGCCGTGGCCTGCTCACGAAGCCGGTCGGCCCGCGTGTGCAGGGACCGGAGTGGCACCGGGCCCCGCACGGCCATCCGGGCCAGGGCGGCGCGGATGTCCCGGTTGACCGCGTCCTGCTCCCGTAGGTCCATCTCGTTCGCGCGACGCAGTGCCGCTTCGCTGCGCTCCAGCCGCTCCTGACTGGCCGCCAGCAGCCCCTGGGACCGGACGACCTGTTCGTACGAGCGCTCCCGCACGCTCGGCGTCGGCTCCCCTGCCCCACGGCTCCGTATGTCCAGACGCCTCTCCCACGCGGCGAGCTGGTCCTGCCACGCACCCGCGAGGGCCTCCCGCTCATCGGCGATGGCTTCCCGCTTGTCGGCGGCGGCATCCCGTCTGTCGGCGGCCGCGTCCCGCTTGTCGGCGAGGGCCTCCCGCTCGTCGGCCGTCCGTCCGCGTGCATCGGTGGTTCGACCGTGTAAGTCCTCGGACTCTCCGTCCAGCGGATCCGTGCCCATACCGGAAGTATGCCCCGCCTTCGGGCAGCGCAGAGGGGAGTTGCCCACCTGCCGGGAGCACCGGCCGACGTCAGGTCAGTGCCCGTCCCCGCGCCAGCCCCAGGGCCGCTCCGGGCACCGTACGCAGTGGAAGACGTAGATGCCGCCGCAGTCGCCCAGTTGGATGTCGCCCGTGATGGTCAGGAGGTGGTCCATGCGGTGGGACCGGGCGCAGGTCGGCCAGTCCGCGGGCTGGATCCAGGAGGGCCAGCCGCCGGCCTTCGTCGCGATGACGTTGGCGTCGGGGGGCCGCACGCCGAAGCGGGGTTCCCAGGTGGTCCGGAGGGGTTCGGGGAGGTCCTGCCACCTCGGGTAGTCCTCCGCCGGCGAGGGGGACAGCGTGGAGGGGGTGGGGACGTTGTCCTCGTCGTACTCCCCTTCGCCCGCTACCGGGGGATCCGTCAGCAGGTCTCCCGCCAGCAGCTCCGCCTCGTTGCGCCAGTACAGCCTCGGCACCACCGGGACCGCGTCCGGCACGATCTCGGTGCGGTTGCGCGGGTCGGGGCCGAACGTCCAGTGGTGCGCCGGGCCAGGCCCTCGTACTCCGGTATCAGGGTGCGCAGGTCCTGCGCGGGCGGCGGTATCGGATTCGGGGACGGAGACGGGGACGGGGGCTGCATCGGGGCTCCTCGCGGAGGTGGGCGGGTGGCGTCGGCGGCACGTTAGCCGGTGCCGCCGACATTTCCCTTCGTCCTCATCGCCGCTGCCGGCCGCTCACGCCACCGCCTTCAGCGCCACGTCCCCCTCCGTTGCCTCGCGTACGACCAGCGGACGCGGGCGCGTGGGGAGGGACAGGAGGGGGTTGGCCACGGCCCAGGCCGCCGCCTTGCAGATCACTTCCTTGTAGCGGGCCGCCAGACGGCCCGTCAGGGCCGCGTTGACCGCGCGGTCGTCCGCCGTGACGTACTGGATCAGGCCGTCCTTGCGGCCCAGCGAGATGCACTGGTTGAAGTACCGCATCGGCGTCTTCGGCAGCTTGCCGCCGGTCAGGCGGGCCGCGACGGCGTCCGCCGCCTGCCACGCCATCGGCGTGCCCGTCGCGCAGGACATGCGCAGCGGCTTGTCGCCGGGGCCCATCGCCATCGCCGCGTCGCCGACCGCGTACACGTCCGGGTGCGACGTCGACCGCATCGTCCCGTCGACCACGATCTGGCCGGTGTCCGTGACCTCCAGCGCCGTCGCCCGCGCGATCGGGTGGACCGCGAAGCCCGTCGTCCACACGGTGGCCGCGGCCGGGAGCTCCGTGCCGTCCGCCGTGGTGACGCGGTCCGCCCCGACCTCGGTCACGTCCGCGTTCTCGTGGACCGTGATGCCCAGCCGGTCCACGACCTTGCGCAGGTGACCGCGGCCCTTCGGCGACAGCCAGTCGCCCAGTTCGCCGCGGACCGCGAGCGCCACGCGCAGTTCCGGGTGCGTCTCGGCGATCTCCGTCGCCGCCTCCAGGCCGGTCAGGCCGCCGCCGACCACGACGACGGGCTCCCCGGCGCGCAGACCGGCCAGGCGCTCGCGCAGCCGCAGCGCGCCCGGACGGCTCGCGATGTCGTGCGCGTGCTCGGCCGCGCCCGGCACCCCGTGGTCGTTCCAGCCGCTGCCGAGGGCATAGACGAGGGTGTCGTACGGGAGGGTCTCCTCGGTCGCTCCGGCGGGCTCGGCCCGTTCCGTGCCCGTCACCCTGACCGTCCTGCCCTCCACGTCCACGGCCACGACCCTCGCCAGCTTCAGCTCGACCCCCGTGCCCGCGAACATCTCGTCGAACGGGCGGGGCTTGAGGTCCTGTCCCGCCGCCAGCTGGTGCATCCGGACGCGCTCGACGAAGTCGGGCTCGGCGTTGACGAGGGTGATCGCGACGTCCTCCCTGCGCAGGCGCCTGGCCAGCCGGCCTGCCGCGCTCGCTCCGGTGTAGCCGGCTCCGAGGACCACGATGCGGTGCTGCTGCATGTCCCTGCTCCTGTCTTCCACGCTCTCCAGCGGATCGGATTCACCCCTTGAACCGGGTGGCCCGTCGTTTCCTGACAGGAGTTCGATGTGACGCCAGTCACATCGGTGGAAGCACGGTACGCAGGCGTCGGAAGAAGTGCGGTACGCAGGCGTCAGAAGGCGTGCAGCAGGGGCTCCCCGTGGTCCCTCGTCGCCCAGTGGCGCGTCGCGCGTGCCAGCTTGTCGGGGTTGACCTGGCTGCGGAACGCGACGATCCCCTCGTCGGTGATCTCCAGGCACATGACGCCGACGACCTGGCCGTCGACGACCGCCACGACGGCGGGGCGGCCGTTGGCCGTCTCGACGTACACCTCGGGCGAACCGCCCGTCAGCGCGCGCTTGGCCTGACTGGGCTTGAACAGGCCCCGCATGAACTTCGCGACCGCCACCGCGCCCTCGAAGGCCTTGGCACGCGCCGGGACCTTGCCGCCGCCGTCGCCGATCGCGACGGCGTCCTGGGTGAGCAGCCGCACGAGCGGCTCGGTCCGGCCGCTGGTCGCGGCCGCGAGGAACTCGTCGATGATCCGCCGCGCCGCCGCCTCGTCGATCTCGGTGCGGGCCCGGCCGTCCGCGACGTGCTTCTTCGCGCGGTGGAAGATCTGCTGGCTGGCGGCCTCGGTGATGTCGAGGATCCCGGCGATCTCGCGGTGCGGGTAGTCGAAGGCCTCCCGCAGCACGTACACCGCGCGCTCGTTGGGCGAGAGGCGTTCCAGGACCACGAGGACCGCGTACGAGACGGACTCGCGCTGTTCGGCGGTGTCGGCGGGGCCGAGCATGGGGTCGCCGTCGAGCAGCGGCTCGGGCAGCCACTGGCCGACGTACGTCTCGCGGCGCACGCGGGCCGAGGTGAGCTGGTTGAGGCAGAGGTTCGTGAGGACCTTCGTCAGCCAGGCCTGGGGGACCTCGACGCGGTCGACGTCGGCGGCCTGCCAGCGCAGGTACGTCTCCTGTACCGCGTCCTCCGCCTCGGCGGAGGAGCCGAGCAGGCGGTACGCGATGGCCTCCAGCCGGGGCCTTGCGGCCTCGAACAGGTCCACCTCGTCCATGGTCAGTGCCATGGGGTGGATTTTAGCCGCCGGGCTCGGACGGCGGTTCGAGTGCCCCCACCCGGATTCCGTCGGCGCTCCACCCGCCCGCTCACTCGCTCCCCGTACCGCCCCCGTACCGCTCCCGCAGCGCCCTCGTACCGCTCCCGCACCGCCCCCGTCCCACTTCCGCGTTCCAGGCACCCCGCGTTTCCCCTGTTCAGAGACCTTTTTGCCGTTCCAGCGTCCCCAAATGCCGGATTTTCCTGGCGGCTTGGCGGGTCCGACCGCAGGCTTGGGCCGTGTTCGTCCGAGAGTTCCCCACGTCCCACATCGCGAACGACTGCACGCGGCGTGGCGAGGAGCCCGGACCAGCGGCACGTTTCCACCGCAACGACATTGGAGTACGTAGATGCTTCGCAAGCGCTCACGTCTGATCGCCGCGTCGACCGCGGCCGTCGCCCTGTCCCTGACCGTCGCCGGTTACCAGGCCAGCGCGGCCGGAACGTCGGCGTCCGGTGACGCGCAGCGCGCCGGTGGCGCCGTGCGGGCGGCGGGCGCGTGCCTGTCCGGCGCCACGACGCTGCTCGGCGATCTCGACGGTGACGGCATCCGGGACAAGATCTCCAACCCGGGTCACACCGGCACCAAGATGACGGTCCAGTGGGGCAAGGCCGACGGGACGTTCGGCACCGCGCAGTCCGTGGGCAAGCTGCTGGGCGCGCGGACCGGCGAGGTCGCCACCGCCGCGGTCGCCGACTTCCAGAACGACGGCAAGCTGGACGTCGTCGTCAACGTCGTGAAGCCGTCCGGCGTCGACGACCCGGCGACGGCCCGCATCGCGGAGTTCCGTCCCGGCCCGCTCAAGCGCGCGAACCTCGGCTCCGCCCAGGCCAAGCGCCTCGACATCGGCGACTCCCGCGAGGTCAAGCAGATCCGGGTCGCCAACTACGGCGACGACGCGTCGCCGGACCTCGCGATGCTGAGCAACGCCGGTGACGGCGTGTGGGAGCGGGACGTGCGCGCGTCCAAGCCGGGCACCGGTCCGGGCAAGTACGACCAGGACCTGTACGAGAAGTACGGCGCCTGGGGCACTCCGGCCGAGCCGCCGTCGATGCCGACCGACGGGTGGAAGCACTTCTTCAAGGCCTGCTCCTGAGCGGTCCTGCCCCTGCCCGGACGCGGAGCACCGCCGGTCGACGCTGACTTCCGGTGGCGCCCCGCCGTCCGTTCCCGGTGACGGGGACGGGACGGGTCCCAGGTGCCCGTCCCGTTCCCCGTTCCCCCGTGGCGGGGACGGTGACGCGGCTCAGGCGCCCGTGACCGTCCCCGTCACCAACCCCGCTTCCGCTCGACGGGACGTGCCCGCACCCGGGTCCGTCCCGTTCCGCTTCCAGAACCCGTACGCGTGCTCCGCCCCGAAGTCCGTGCGGCCGCTCCCGTCCGACGCGAGCGCCTGGACGTGACCGTCGCCGCTCCGGAAGGCCGGCCAGTCCGTGCGGCCGCTCCTCGCGAAGCCGACCCACGTGGAGATCATCCGGGCGCGGAAGGGCTCCTGCCCGGGGCGTACGTCCTGGAAGAGGTCCAGGTCGAACAGGTAGGCCAGCTCCGACATGTGCTGGGCGCGCGGCGCGAAGCTCGGCGCCGGGTAGCCCGTGAACCACGGGGTGTCCCGCTCGGCGAACTCGTACATCGACGTGGGCGTCCATTTCGCCAGCAGCCGCGCGGTGTCCAGGGTCGGCACCGCCCACCGGGCGTCCGTGCCGGCCGCGGCCAGCGCCTCGCCCGCGGAGGGGTACGCGGAGAGCGGGTAGCGCCGCAGCACCTCCTCGGCCCGGGCGCCGAACTGCTCGCGCACGGCGGGCTCGTACTCCGCCGGCTTCATCGGGGCGCCGCCCGGCGCCAGTTCCGCGCCGAGGACCATGCCGCGCTCCTCGTCGCGGCCGACGCCGATCAGGACCGGGACCCGGTGGAACCGGCCGGTGCGCAGGGCCTGTTCGGGCGTGCGCGGCAGCAGCTTCGTGCCGGCCACGGGCCGCGGTTCGTTGAACGGGCCGTAGGCGTCCAGGAGTTCGGCCACGGGCCTGCGGCGCAGACAGGCCGCCGTGTCGCGCTCGCAGCCCACCGCCTTGACGACCCGGCGGGCGTCGGCCGCCGCCTCCGCCCTGGAGCGCGTGCCGCCGGTGGCGCACGGGGCGCTCTGCACGACGGCGCGGTCGAAGAGGCCCGCCGACGCGGGGGAGACCAGGTGGTCGCAGACGCTGTAGCCGCCGCCCGACTGGCCCATGACCGTGACGTTGCGGGCGTCGCCGCCGAAGGCCGCGGCGTTGGCACGGACCCAGCGCAGCGCCGCCTGCTGGTCCTGCAGCCCGAGGCCGTCGGCGCCCGGCAGGGCGGGGTCGCCGAGGAAACCGAGCACGCCGAGGCGGTAGTTCATCGACACCACGACCGCGCCGCCCGCGGCGAGGCGCTCGGGTCCGTACAGGTCACCGGTGCCGTACATCAGGCTGCCGCCGTGGATCCACACGATCACGGGACGCTTCCCGTCGGTCGCGGCGGGCGCGGTGACGTTGAGGTAGAGGCAGTCCTCGGCCGTGCTCGGCCTGCCGACCGGCAGGCCGACGGGCTGCGCGCAGGGTGCGCCCGGGGTCGTCGCCTCGCGTACGCCGGTCCAGGGCGCGGGCGGCCGGGGCGCGGTCCAGCGGCGGTCGCCGGTGGGCGGGGCGGCGTAGGGGATGCCCTGGAAGCTGCGCAGGGGGCCGGTCCCGCGGCCGCCTGTGGGGGTGACGGTCCTGCCGCGCACCGCGCCCGACCCGGTGACGACCACCTCGCCCACGTCACGCGCGCTCGCACCGGAACCGGCCCGCTCACGCGGCGAATCGGCCGGTTCCGCCCCGGCCCGCGCGACCGGCCCCAGTGCCAGGCCCCCCAGCGTCAGCGCGGCGACGAACCACTGGGAAACGCTCCTGGTGTGTCTCATGGCCAGGACCGTAGAAGGAGTTGGGCGTTCGCGCAATACGTTTGTATAGAACGGCCGTCTTGGGCGATCGCGCAAGGCGGCTGTTAGGCTCCTGCCATGGGGAATCGCGAAGCCCTGCTCGCGGGCGCGAAGGAGTGCCTGCGGGAGAAGGGGTACGACCGCACGAGCGTGCGCGACATCGCCACCGCGGCGGGCGTCAGCATGGCCGCCATCGGCTACCACTACGGATCCAGGGAAAGCCTGCTCAGCCAGGCGCTGTTCGAGATCCTCGACGAGTGGGGCGACTCCATGGGGCGGGCGCTCGCCCCGGACGCGGACGGCTCCGCCCTGCGGCACTTCGAGGAGCTGTGGGCGGGCCTCATCGCGGAGTTCACCGCCCATCCCGACCTGTGGCTGGCGTCGATGGAGCTGTTCATGCAGGCCCAGCGCCGGCCGGAGCTGCGCCCGGTGCTCGCCGACGGGACGGCGCAGGGGCGGCGGGGGATGGCGGCGCTCCTGGAGGGGGTGCCGGAGGACGAGGTGCGGGACTCCTCCGTACGCACGCTCGGCAGCGTCCAACTCGCCCTGATGTCGGGCGTGATGATCCAGCACCTCGGCGACCCGGCCAACGCGCCGTCGGCCGCGGAGGTGCTGGAGGGGGTACGGAGGCTGGCGGAGCTGGCGCGGTAAGGGGGCGCCCTCCGCCGGGGACTCCTCAGTCGCCGCGCCCGCCCCGGCTTTCGCCCCCGTCCCCGCCCAGCCCCTCGGGCTTCACGTGGAGGACCTCGCGGGCCTGGTCCGCGGCGCGGGCCGTGCTCTCGGAGACGTAGTCGAGGAAGCGGGCGATGTTCTCCAGGCGGGCGGCGGCCGGCGTGCCCTGGACGAGGACGTCGACGCCCTGCCGCGCGGTCTCGGCGACCACGGCGGTGGAGCGGGCGCTGGCCATCATCGACTGGTACCAGACGTCCTCGCCGACGGTGTAGCGCTCGCGGCGCTCGTCGCGCTCCCGGCGGACCAGGTCCTGGCTCTCCAGGAACGCGACCGCCTTGGAGACGGACGCCGGGCTGACCTCCAGGCGCTGGACGAGGTCGGCGGCGGTGAGGCTGCCCGAGTCGCTGATGCAGAGGCAGGCCATCACGCGGGCCATCATCTTCGGCATGCCCGACTGCATGAAGACGGTCGTGAGCGTCTCCTCGTACGCGCGCACCGCGGCCGCGTCGCGCCCGTGCTCCTGCGCGGGCGCCCGCGCGTCCCGGGGCGCGGCCTGCTTGCGCCGCTGGGCGCGCTGCTCGGTGGCGCGGTGGGCGAGGTCGGAGCGGTAGCCGGTGGGGCCGCCGTTGCGCATGACCTCGCGCGTGATGGTCGAGGTCGGGCGGTCGAGGCGCCTGGCGATCTCCGCGTAGGCGAGGCCGTCGGCCAGTCCCAGCGCGATCTGCTGGCGTTCGGGCTGTGTGAGCCTGCCTCCCGGCATCGCGGCCTCCTTCGTCCACGGTCTTCGGCCGTGTCCAGTCGTCGTGCGGTCGTCGTCCAGACGTCGTTCGGTCGTCGCGTTCCGTCGTCCACGGGGCGCGTGACGACGTCAGCATAGCGTTCACTTTCATTCCATTGCAACGCAACGTACCTTCGGCGTTGCGTTACCTTCGAGACCGTTGCAATGAAATAGCCACTCTCACCTGCGCATATGAGTTTCGTACGCAACAAAGTTGTTGCCACACCTGCGAACGCAACGTAGCTTTTCCAATGTCAGAAACGACGGGCCGACAGGAAGGCCCGCCACCGACGAAGGAGACCACGATGCAGAAGTTCGCCACCCCCGCCGCCGTCACCGCCGTCCTCGACATCCCCGCCGGCCGGATCCACCTCATCGCCGCCGACCGCACCGACACCACCGTCGAGGTCCGCCCCGCCGACCCCGCCAAGAGCCGTGACGCGCAGGCCGCCGAGGCGACCGAGGTCACCTGCGCCGACGGCGTCCTGCGGATCCAGGCCCCGGAGGCGAAGAACCGGCTCCTCGGAAACTCCGGTTCCGTCGAGGTCACCGTCCAGCTGCCCACCGGCTCCCGCGTCGAGGCCAGCTCCGCCGCCGCGGAGTTCCGGGGCGTGGGACGCCTCGGCGACATCGTCCTCGACGGCGGCCACGGCACGGTCAAGGTCGACGAGGCCGACAGCGCCCGCCTCACCGGCCACGACGCGCACATCACCGTCGGCCGGCTGCACGACGGCGGCGAGATCAGCACCCAGCGCGGCAACGTGAACATCACCGAGGCCGTCGGCGGACAGCTCACGCTCACCGTCCAGCAGGGCGACATCGCCGTCGTCGCCGCCCGCGGCGTCTCCGCCGCCCTGGACGCCGGCACCTCCCACGGCCGGATCAGCAACGCCCTGAAGAACACCGGCGGCACGCCCGGTCTGACCGTCAAGGCGACCACCGCCCAGGGCGACATCACCGCCCGCAGCCTCTGAAGTCCCGCGCCGGACGGGCCCGTTCGGCGCCCCTCTCCCCCTCCGAAGGAGCCCTCCTCATGACCGACCTGGCCATCGCCGCCCACGGACTGCGCAAGTCCTACGGCGACAAGACCGTCCTCGACGGCGTGGACCTGGCCGTACCGCGGGGAACGATCTTCTCCCTGCTCGGCCCGAACGGCGCCGGCAAGACCACCGCCGTCAAGATCCTCTCCACGCTCGTCACCGCCGACGCCGGTGACCTGCGCGTCGGCGGCCACGACCTGGCCGCCGACCCGCAGGCGGTCCGCCGCGCGATCGGCGTCACCGGGCAGTTCTCCGCCGTCGACGGTCTGATCACCGGCGAGGAGAACATGCTCCTGATGGCCG
>NZ_JBFAWC010000034.1:0-43313 GCF_040680155.1 Streptomyces sp. NPDC052114
GGCTTCGCCGCCGGGGGCCTCGACGACGCCGTCGAGGGAGACGAAAGCAGAGCTGATCAACGTACGCATCTCAAGATCTCCTGATGTCCATGGGACTGTCTGTCCGCTCGTCCGGCCGGTGCTCGCGTGTCCCGGTCTCACGTCCGGTGCGCACCAACCGCCCCTTACGACCGGGGGCCGCGCGGAAACTCATCGGTGATCTCGCCGCGGATCGCATCGGTTTTCGAGGAGCGGGCCGTGCCGGCCGCCCATCCGGGCCCTTCGCCCCTGCCGTCCGGCCGTCACCGGGCACAGGATGGGATCATGAACAGCCTTCCAGTCATCACCGCCGTCGACGGATCCGACCACAGCCTCAGGGCCCTGGAATGGGCGCTGGCCGCCGCCCGCGGCAGGGACGCGGAACTGCTCGTCGTCCATGTCAGGAGCGACTACGTGAAGGCGCTCCCGGTGCCCGGCACCCCTGTCGTGATGCCTCCCGCGGACCAGGTGCCCGCGCTCGCCGCGGTGCGCGACCTGCTGGAGGGGCGCGACGACCTGCCGCCCGTGCGCTTCACCACCCTCGACGGGAGCCCCGCCTCCTCCCTCGTCGAACTCAGCGAGCAGGCCCAGCTCCTGGTCCTCGGGTCGCGCGGTAGGGGTGGCTTCGCGAGCCTGCTCCTCGGCTCCGTCAGCCGCGCGTGCGCCGCGCGGGCGGCCTGCCCCGTGGTCGTCGTGCCCCACGCGGCACGGACCGCGGGCGCGGACGGCGGACACGGGCCGGTCGTCCTGGGGCTCTCACCGGACGAGACCGCCGACGCCGTCGTGGAGTTCGCCTTCGCGCAGGCCCGCCGCCACGACGTCCCGCTCCAGGTGATCACCACCTACACCGTGCCGCTCTCCACCCTGACGCTCATGGGCGGGTACATCGACGGGGCGGCGGGGGACGGCAGCCCCAGCGTGGAGGAAGACCTGCGGAAGGCCCAGGACGAACGGCTGCGCCCCTTCGTCGAGCGCCACGCGGACGTCGCCGTCGAGCAGGTGGTCACCGCGGCCGACGCGGCGGGCCGCCTCGTCGTCGCCTCGCAGTCCGCGGGCCTGCTGGTGGTCGGCCGGCACAGGCGCCGCCTCAATGCCGACTCGTTCCTGGTCGGCTCGGCGGCCAACGCGGTGCTCCTGCACGCCCACTGCCCGGTCGCCGTGGTGCCGACGCGGCCCGCGCCCGAGGCCACCGCCTGACACGCGGAGGCTGACGCGTACGGACACACGTACGCGGCTCTACGCGTACGGGCACGCGCGCACGGCTTTACGCGTGCGGACGCCCCGCCGGTGCGCCGTGGCGGTCCACGATTGCCTCGACGATCCTCATGAGCCGGTCGCCCGTCCGGTCGATGCTCCCGTTCTGGGTGCTGACCTGCGCGCCTTCGAGCGCGAAGGTGATCTCCGCGGCGGCCTGCTCGGGGTCGGGCAGGCCGGCCTCGGCGCACATGGCCACCAGCCTGCGGGTCTGACGGGCCTTGTGCTGCTCGATCACCTGCCGTGCGGGGTGGGCGCGGTCGGGCAGCTCGGCGAGGGAGTTGATGAACGGGCAGCCCCGGTAGGAGATCCTCGGCAGCCCCTCGGCGATGAAACGGGCCAGACCCAGGATCTGCTCCCCGGGCCGGCCGGGGGACTCGGCCTCGACCCGGTCGAAGGCCGCCTGATAGTCGGCGGCGACGATCCGCAGCCACTCCGCGACCAGCGCGTCCTTCGTCTCGAAGTGGCGGTAGATCGCCATCTTGGTGGTCTCGGCCTTCTCGGCGATCGCCTGGACGCCCACCCGCCGGATGCCCTCGCTCTGGAAGAGCTCCTCCGCCGCGTCGAGGATGCGCTCGCGCGGCGGCAGTTTCGCCACCCTGGTCGGCCTTCTGGCGGTCGATGCCATGACTTCTCCGTGACGTCCGGTCGGTTGAGGGGCCCGCGGGCTCTGTTACGGTACCAGTCCGTCCCATGCGATACCGATCGGTATCGGGAGGGACCGTTGAGTATCTGTCTCTGTGCCGGGAGGGGCTGTGAGGATTTCCGAGTACGTGCGTTTCGACGCGGTCGGGCTCGCGGAGCTGGTGGCCGAAGGCGAGGTGACCCCCGCCGAAGTGGAAGCGGCCGCACGCGAGGCCAGGGAGGCGGTCGATCCGTGGATCAACGCCGTCGTCGAGACATGGCCGACCGACGACGAACCCCGGCCCGGCAGCGGACCACTGGCCGGTGTCCCCTTCCTGATCAAGGACATCGGGGTCACCATGGCCGGCAGGCGCACGGAGCTCGGCAGCAGGCTCGCGGCCGGTCACGTCGCCGGCGCCGACTCCGCCCTGATGCGGCGCTTCCGCCGCGCCGGGCTCGTCACGTTCGGGCGCACCACGACACCGGAGATGGCGTACAGCACCACGACCGAACCGGTGCTGTACGGCGCGACCCTCAACCCGTGGTGCCTGGAGCGGAGCGCGGGCGGATCCAGCGGAGGCGCGGGCGCGGCCGTCGCCGCGGGGGTGGTGCCGATCGCGCACGCCACCGACGCCGCGGGCTCGATCCGCATCCCCGCCTCCTACAACGGCCTGTTCGGGCTGAAACCCACGCGCGGCCGGGTCTCCTGGGGCCCCGACTTCGACGAGATGTTCAACGGTCTGGCGGGGCACGGCAGCGTCAGCCGCACGGTGCGCGACAGCGCGGTGCTGCTCGACCTGATCAGCGGTCCGGAGCCGGGCGACCCGTACTCCGCGCCGCGGCCCTCCCGGCCGTACGCCGAGGAGGTCACCCGCGCCCCGGGCGCGCTGCGGATCGGGGTCCTCGCCCAGGCGTGGGGCGGACACCGCACCACCGCACCCGTGGCCGACGCCCTCGCGCGCACCGTGCGGCTCCTCGAACACCTCGGCCACCGCGTGGCGGAGGCCGAGGTCGACCTCGGGGTCGACTGGGAGGAGTTCCTCCTGGCCAACGCCCGTCAGTGGACGGTGAATCTCACGGCCCAGGTCGACGAGCTGGCCGCCGCCCTCGGCCGGCCCGTCGACTCGTCGACCCTCGAACCGCCCATCCTCGCCAGCTACCACTACGGGCAGCGGGTCAGCGGCACCCGGTTCGCCGCCTCGCTCGCGGTCCGCAACCGCGTCTCCCGGAGCCTGGCGCGCTGCTTCGACACCCACGACGTGCTGCTCACCCCGACCGTGCCGGACCTTCCCGTGCCTCTGGGTACGCACGGTGAGGGCGCGGAGGAGCTGGACGGCCTCGGCTGGCTGCGCCGTCTCTTCGACGTCTCGCCGTTCAGCGCGGCGTTCAACGTGGCGGGCACGCCCGCCATGTCCGTGCCGTTGACGGCCGACGCCGGCACGGGGCTGCCCATCGGCATGCAGTTCGCCGCGGGGTACGGGCGCGAGGACCGCCTCTTCCGCCTCGCCGGGCAACTCGAACAGGCCGGCCCGTGGTCGGGCCGGACCCCCGCGGTGTGGGCGGGCAGCCAGCCGGTGCGCTGAACGGCCGTGGCGCACCTGTGCCGCTGACCCCCGCGCCCGAGGACCGGCACGTCAACCGGCGTGTAGCCATCAGCAATTCGAGGCAGGAACACGCAACCGACCCGCGTCGGCGGCCCCGACGACCAGACTGGTGGAGTGGTCGCCTCACTTCCCGAAGAACAGACGAGTTTCGTGGGCCGCCGTGCCGATCTGGCCCGCCTCGGCCAGGCCCTGGCGGAGCACCGGCTGGTGACCCTGACCGGCGTCGGCGGAGTCGGCAAGACGAGGCTCGCCCTCAGGGCCGCCCGGGGGGCCTCGACCGCACGGTCCCCCGAGCGCGGCACGGGCGCGGATGTCTGGTGGGTGGAGCTGTCGACGCTCATGCGGGACCGGCTGCTGGTGTCCCGCATCGCCGACGCGGTGGGCCTGGCCGACCACACCCTGCGGATGCCGGTCGATGCCCTGTGCGACTGGCTGGCCGACCGGCGGGGACTCCTCGTCCTCGACTCGTGCGAGCACGTGGTGCCGTCCTGCCGTGAGGTCGTGGCGCGGCTGCTGGCGGCGGCGCCGGGCGTCAGCGTGCTGGCCACGAGCAGGCGGAGCCTCGGCGTACGAGGGGAGTGTGTGCTCGCGGTCGAACCGCTGCGACTGGCGGTCGCCGCCGCCGCTGGCGACGTCGCGGCCGACGGCGGCTGGGCCTCCGGCCCGGGGCCGGGCGGGGAAGCGGAAGACCCCGACGCGCTGGACCTGTTCACCGCCCGTGCCGTGGAGTGCGCCCCGGGAGCGTACGCCGCCGCGACCGACTGGACGGACGCCGCCGTACGCATCTGCCACCGTCTGGACGGCGTTCCCCTCGCCTTGGAGCTGGCCGCCGCGCAGCTGCGGCGGCACACCGTGGAAGAGCTCGCCGAGCACCTGCGGCACCGGCGCACGTCCCTGCGGCGGGAGCAGGACGTGCCGGTCGAGCCCGCCCGGCACCGGGCTCTGCGCACCACCATCGGCTGGAGCCACGAACTGTGCACGCCGCTCGCCCGGCTCCTGTGGGCGCGGATGTCCGTGCTCCGCGGCGCGAGCGACACCGCGACCGTCCAGAAAGTGTGCGTCGGCGGCCCGTTGACGGAGAGCGGTGTCATCGACGCCCTCGCCGAGCTGGCCGAGCAGTCGGTCATCACACGACGGCGCGGCCACTGGACCATGCTGGACACGGTCCGTGAGTACGGACGTGAGTGGCTGCGGAAGCTGGGGGAGGAGCGGCCGGGCGCCGACCGCCACGCCGCGCACTTCCTGGAGCTGGCACGCCGGGCGGACGCGACCTGGCTGAGCCACGAGCAGCTGTCCTGGTACGGCCGGGTCTCCTCGGCCCACGCGGATCTGTGCGCCGCCCTCGACCATCTCCTGGTGACCGCCCCCGGCCGCGCGCTCGAACTGGCCGGGTACGTCGGCTTCTACTGGAGCTGCTGCGGCCATCTGCACGAGGCCCGCGACTATCTGGAGCGCGGGCTCCTGGAACATGCCGTCGCGGGTCCCGCGCGCACGAAGGCGCTGTGGGCGCTCGGCGTGGTGCTGCTGCTCCAGGGCGAGCAAGAGGCCGCGGCGCAGGTGGCGTCGGACTGCGAGCAGGCGAGCGCGCACGACATCGCCCCCGAGGGGCGGCTCGCGGCCGCCTATCTCACCGGTCTCACGTATCTGATGTCGGGCCGCCCCCTGGTGGCCCTGCACAAGGCGGAACGGGCCATCGCCCTGACTCCCGCCGGTGCGGTCGCCCGCTCGCCGTCCGGGATGCGGTGCCATCTCGTGCGGGTCTTCGCCCTGACGGCGCTGGGCGCCCTGGGTGACGCCGAGGAACTGGCCGTGGAGATGCGGGAGGTGTGCGAGGAGATCGGCGAGACCTGGACCCGCTCGTACCTCGACTACCAACTCGCACTCATCGCGCTCTCCCGGGACCGCGCCTTCGAAGCGGCACGGCACGCCCGCGCGATGCTCGCGGGCAAGCGGCTACTGGGGGACCGGTTCGGGATCGCCCTGGGGCTCGATCTGCTCGCGGCGGCCTGCGCCGCCCAGGGGCAGGGCGAGCAGGCCGCGTTCATGTTCGGCGCGGGACAGGGTTTCTGGCGGACCGTCGGCCACGCCCAGCGCGGCACTCCCGAGCTGGGTCCCGTACGCGAGGAGGCGGAGCGCAGGGCGCGCACGGTGCTCGGCGCCGAGTCGTACGCCCTGGCCAGACAGCGCGGCGCGCGGGACATCGAGTCGAGCCTGGAAGCGGCGTTGGGGGAGTGGTCCACGGGCGACGGGTGAAGAACCGCCCGGCAGATAATCAGGTGCGGACCGGCGGCACCTTGGTGTGTGATCGGCACCATGTCGATGATGATGACGGAGCCGGGAGTTGACGGACTCGGTGCGGCCGAGAGCGCGCTTAGGGACTGGCAGTACGACGGGGCGCCGATGCAGCTGCATCCGGGCGACCTGGGCTGGTTCTGGCGGTTCGGAACGGACGCGACGGCGGCGGCGGTGCGGACCTGGAGCCGCGACGGCCGGATTCTCGCCGTCGGGCTGCTGGACGGCGCCGATCTGCTGCGCGTGACGACCGCGCCGGACGCCCGGCGGGACGAGGAGCTCGCGCGCCGCATCGCCGCGGACCTGATCGACCCGGAGCGCGGCGTCCTGCCGGAGGGCAAGGTGTACGTCGAGGCGCCCAGGGACGCACTGCTCCAGGAGCTGTTGGCCGAACACGGCTGGGACACCGACGAAGCGTGGACCCCGCTGACCCGCGACCTCACGCGGCCGGTCGAGGACCCGGGCGTGCGGATCGAGGTGATCGGACCGGAGCGGGCGCACGTGCGGACCGCCGTGCAACGCGCGGCGTTCGGCAGGCCGACGTTCACGGACGACCGTTGGCACGCGATGGCGGCCGGATCGCCCTACGCCGACGCGCGGTGTCTGGTCGCGTACGACGACCGGGGCGACGCGGTGGCGACGGCGACGGTCTGGTCGGCCGGGCCGGGCAGGCCAGGCCTGCTGGAGCCGATGGGCGTGCACCCCGACCACCGCGGGCACGGCTACGGCAGGGCGATCACCCTCGCCGCGGCGGCCACGCTCCAGGGGCTCGGCTCGTCGAGCGCGTTCGTTGCCGCGCCGAGTGCCAACGTCGGCGCCGTCGCCACGTACAGGTCGGCCGGGTTCCAGGCCCTCCCCGAGGTGCGGGACCGGCGCAGGGACGCCTGAGGGGCGGTGTCCGGAGGAACCGGACGAGCCCTTCTCAGGCGGCGGGCTTGCTCAGCAAGAAGATGTGATGGCCGAGGTTGCCGCTGGAGAAGGCGCACAGGTCCGGCATCAGGATGTCCAGCCGGGCCGTGGTCTCGCTGCCGAAGCGGGCCAGGACCTCGTCGTGACGGTCGTTGTAGAGCAGCCGCATCAACTCGCCCGTCATCGCCACGTTGTGGGTGTCGTTCTCCACCCGCTCCGCGACGAAGCCCGCCTCTTGGGCCATCTCCAGCACCTCACCGGGCGACACCAGCGGCCCGGTCGCCCACACCGCGTGGTAGACGTCCAGCTGCTCCCGGGTCGGCGCGCCGGCCGTCGTGAACTCGGTGAGCAGCAGCCGCGCGCCGGGCCGCAGCACCCGGAAGGCCTCGCGCAGGGCCCGCGGCCGGTCGTTCATGTGGCACAGCGAGTCGACGGCCAGGGCCGCGTCGAACGAGTCGTCGGGGTACGGGAGGCGCATGGCGTCGGCGTGGTCGAACGACACCTTTCCGATCAGTCCGGCGGCCAGCGCCAGTTCGGTGGCCTCGGAGACCTGGCGACGGCTGACGGTGACTCCGGTGACGTGCGCGCCGCTGCTGCGCGCCAGGCGCACGGCCGGGCCGCCCGTGCCGCAGCCGATGTCCAGGACCCGTCGTCCTGGCCGGGGGCGCAGGAGATCGATGAAGCGGTCGGTCTGCCGGTCCATGGCCCGGTTCGCGAGGCCGATGAGCGTGGTCACGGGCGTGTGCTCGGCCGGTCGGTCGTGACCGACGCCGTCGACATGGTCGACCGGGTCGGACCAACTCCCCACATGGATCGCGGAATCACCGAGAATCAGGCTGAACAAGGGGCCGAACTCGTCGTAGGTGGCGCCGACTTCCCGCGGAGACGGTGCCGTGATGGCGTCCTTCTGTGACTCGGCATGGGTCATGTCGGCATCGTAGGACGAGGGCACAGGGCCCCCGTCCGTACCGCAGGGGAACGGCGGAAATTCGATCGGGTGTCCGACTGGGAGGGTGCCGGGCCGGGCCGAACCGTTGGCCCGGCGGCAGCGTGTTGTTAGCGTGCGAGGACGGAGGTGAGGTCGATGGAGACGACGGTCTTCGACAGCGACGACCTGCAGGCCACCGAGGAATACCTCTCCCTGGCCTTCACACCGATGACGATCAGCGGTCGGCCGGACAACGCCCGCGCCCGCGTCCACCGCCGCGTCGAGGGCGGACTGACCGTGGACGAGCTGTCGTTCGGCTACACCATGGCCTATGACGCCGGCCCGTTGGACCGGCTCTGCCTGGTGTCCGTGAACAAGGGCGTGCACACCAGCGGGGAGGAGGTGTGCGGGCCGGGTGAGACGTTCCTGGTCGCCCAGCCCGGCCGTCCCTACCGGGGCGAGGTACGCGAAGCCGCTTACACCATCATCTCGTTCGACCCCTCCCACTTGCGGCAGGCCGCCGCGGACGGGGCCGGGCCCCTCCGGCTGACGGGCACCCTGCCCGTCGACGCGGAGGCGAACAGGACGCTCCACGCGACCGTCGCGTACCTGCGGGACACGGTTCTGCCGGCCCACGCGAGCGCCGCATCGGAGCACCCGCTCGTGCTGGGCACGGCGCTGCGGCACCTCGCGGCGGTCACGCTCTCCTGCCTGCCGCATGTCGCGCTCCCGGACGCCGGGCAGCAGGCCCGCACCGACAGCCGCGACGGCCGTCCGGACACGCTGCGCCGGGCGTTCGCCTTCATCGAGGACAACGCCGAACGCGACATCGGACTCGCCGACATCGCCGCGGCGGCGTGCGTCACCCCGCGAGCGCTCCAGTACGCGTTCGCCCGGCACGCGGACACCACGCCTCTGCGTCACCTGCGCGGGGTGAGGCTGGCCCGTGCCCACGCCGACCTCCTGGCCGCCGAGCCGGGCAGGGGTTCGGTCACGGCCATCGCGCTGCGGTGGGGCTTCGCCCACCAAGGGCGCTTCGCCTCGCACTACCGCGAGGCGTACGGCAGCACGCCCGCCGAGACCCTGCGGCGGCTTCCCTAGGAGGCCGGCGGCGCGGAGCGGACGAGAGTGGTGGAGGGGCTGACGCCGTAGGCGGCGCGGTAGTAGCCGGCGAAGCGGCCGGGGTGGGCGAAACCCCAGCGCAGGGCGATGTCGGTGACGGTGTCGGTGCCCGGGCTCGCGTGCTGGAGGTCGGTGTGCGCGCGGGTGAGACGGACGTCGCGCAGATACGTCATGGGGGTCGTGTCGATGTGGGCGAAGGCGTACTGCAGGGCGCGGGAGGTGACGTGCGCGGCGGCGGCGATGTCGGCCAGCGTCAGGGGCTGCTGGGTGTGGGCGTGGATGAAGCCGATGGCCCGTTGCAGGGTGGTGGCGTGCCCGAAGGCGCAGCCGTCGGGGCGGCGTGGCATGCAGCCGAGCAGACTGGCGGACAGCAGCCGGGCGGACGAGTCGAGCAGGAGCGAGGGCCGGCCCTGCTCCCAGGACGCGAGCTCCAGCACGTGGTGCAGACAGGCCACCGTGGCGTCCAGGTGCTCTGCCGCGTCCCGGGCCACCGGGAGGTGCTCGACGTCGCGGAACCGGTCAGGGGGAGGAGGGGCGTAGGGCCGGGCCGTGTCCACGACGGCGGCGTCGAGCCGCGTCTCCCGCCCGTCGCCCGGCACATCGGCCGGGCCATGGGGATGGGGCAGGTCGCCGTGGCAGACCACGGCGATGTCGCCGGCGGTGGGCGGACGGCGCCCCGGCTGTCGTACGCCTGCCGGCCCCACCGTCGTGTCGGCTGGGGTGAAACGCATGCACAGGGCGCCGAACGGCGGCGCGTCGTCGTCGAGGGGGTGGGCGAGGACGATCTCGTCGACGCTGACGGCGCCGACCGCGACGTGCGCCAGGGAGTCGTGGTCCCGGCCGGCGCCCTGGAGCGCGATGCGACGGTAGAGGTGGGCGAACAAGTGGGCGTCCCGCGGCGCGTTCACGGGCTCTTCCTGAGACGAAGCACGGGCTCTTCCTCGGTCGGAGGGACACAGATGCCTGCGCGGACTGGACGGCTTCCCATGGGCGCGCGCTTCATGCGGGGGGAACGCGTCGCGTTGCCGCCGGCACCGGCCCGGGCCCGGCGCCCTACCGCGCTTCGTTATGCGGATGGGCAGGGCCCTGACCTGGAGGTTCGGATGTTCGTTCCGCGCGCTGCGAGGCATCGGCGAACGCGGTCATGCTGACGGGGGCCGGTCCGGGAAGCGGGTACGGCGCCGATGCCCCGTCGGCCGGCCCGCGCCGACCGGCCCCGTCCAGGCCGACGACCGCTCGGAGGCCCGTTTGCCGCGCACCGCCCCCGCCTGTTCGGACGCGAACGAGGAGGCCGACGGCCCCTCGCCGACGCGTGCGCCGCACCCCTTGGCCGGCGACGCGGGACCGGCCCTCGACGCGGCATGGCGGGCGGAACAGGCGGTGCGCAACCGGGAGATCGCGCGTCACGGCATCCAGGACGCCAGTGAACTGCTCGCCGACCGCTACCGGCTGCCCGGCGTCGAGGCGGCGTTCTCGCTGCTGCGCCAGGCGTCGCAACGGCACAACGTGAAACTCCACAGCGTCGCCGACGCGATCAAGCACGTTCGGCCGCCGTCGGACACGGCGGTGTGGTTCCCCGGCCGCGCCCGCACCGCGCCGCCCGCCACGTCGGCACTCCACCGGAGCCGGGACAGGGGCCGGGCCCGCGAGTGGCAGTACAGCGACCTCACCAAGGAGGTCCTGTCCCAGACACTGGGCCTCGTCGGCGCACCGCGCGGCTCGATGCACGTCGTCGAGTCCGACCTGGTCCGGCTGGAGCACCAGCGCAACCTGGACGGTCCGTACAGCGACCGCTTCGCCTTCGTCGAGGACAGCGAGTCCCTCGCGTACTGGCACCTGGCGTCCACGTGCCAGGTCGTCGTCCACGACCTCTGGAAGGCCGCGAGCTTCCTGGAGGCCGAATCGCACAGGGTCCTGCTGGCGAGCGGTTGCCGGGCCTCGCTCACCGTGCCGCTCCTGGACGAGGAGCACCGGCTGATGGGCGTGGTCTGGGCACACTACGACCATCCGCTGAGGGCAGGCCCGGACGACGGTCGGGCGAGGGACCTGGACACTCTCGGGGCCCAGGCCGGGGCGTGGCTGGCCTGGCACCGGCGCACCGTGCTCATGGACGCGCTGGAGGACCTGCACCACATGGCGACCGACCGCGCCCCCAGGACCCGCTGACGGGTTTCCGCGCGGCCCGCATCGCATGATCGGCCGGATCCCCACCGCGGATGTTTTCGTGAGAGGTGCGGGGGCACCCGCGTGGCACCTGAGGACGACGATGCGGCGACATGGGCCGTGGAGGAGACACCATGGAGTGGTTGCGAGACGCGGCGTGCAGGAACGCGGACCCCGAGCTGTTCTTCCCGATCGGCTCCACGGGACCCGCGGTGCGGGACGTACGGGAGGCCAAGCGCATCTGTGCGCGCTGCCCGGTGATCGAGGAGTGTCTCGACTACGCGCTCACCACCGGCCAGACGTCCGGTGTGTGGGGCGGCACCTGCGAGGAGGAGCGGAAGGCGCCGCGCCGAGCGAGGCTGAGGCGCGCGGCGGTGGCGGGGGAGTCCCGCCCGTCCCGGTGAGGACCACCTGGCCCGGTGAGACCGCCACGGTACGGGAACAGACGCCGGTGCCCTGCTGACGCGTGGTCACGGAGCCGCGGCGAAGGCCCCGTCGGTCAGGACGGGGACCACGGCGGAGGCGTCCAGTTCCGTCGCGACGGCCACGTCCGCGGCGAACCCTCCGGCGGCCAGCTCCCGCCCGGACGCACTGGCGGCGACGGCGGCACCGACATCGGGGGCCGAGGTGAAGACCGCCGCCGCGCCCTCCGCCTCCGGTGAGAGCCCGGTGCGGCCCTGCTCCCTCAGCACGGCGATCACGGCTCCCGCGCCCAACAGATCCTCCAATGAGGGGCGGAGACTGCCGTCGGGCCAGCGCTCGCCCGACGCGATCACGGCGACGGGGCGGTCGACGGTGCCGTAGCCGTGGGCGACGAGCCACCCGCCCACGGCGGTCGCGTTGCGCAGGGAGGCCGCGACGACGGTGGCGTCGGCCGCCGCGGCGGCGATGGCCGACCCGTTGGGCGACGGCAGCACCAGGCGCGGCGTGAAGGGAGCGCGCCGCAGCGCGGCGGGGGAGAGCGACCACGGCGCGGCGTCGGTGGCCGCGCGGCGCCCGACGGCCAGAGCGGCGCCCACCTGCTCGGCGAAGGCCGAGGCGCTCTCGTCGCGCCAGCGATACGGGTGGACCCGCGTCCCCGCCTCCACCGCGACCGTCACGGACGTGGTGAACGAGAGCACGTCGACCACCACCAGGCAGGCCGCGCCCGCCGCGAGACGCTCCGCACCGACAGGACCCCACTCGAAGCACACCCCATGACCTGCCTGCCCGCTCCAGTCGTCCATGGCGCGACATCATGTCAGGAGCTCAGGCGGCCACCAGGCGTCCGCCGACGACCGGGACGTCCTCGACGTGGCGTCCGGCGAGCGACCGGCGGCGTCCGGCCGCGACCGGGACCCTCACCGGGCCGCCCGGCTCCTCTGTGAGCATCGGTGCCCCCAATGACGGCGCGCGGCTCAGGAGACCGGTATGCGTACGTGGCAGGAATGGACGTCTGCGATACGGCTGTTGTGGCGGGCAGGGCCCCGGCACACCGTCGCCCTCGCCCTGGCCGTGGCCTGCGGGGCGGCCACAGGACCGCTCATCGTCGTCGCGACGGGACGGCTCGTGGGCGTGCTGCCCCCGGCCGTCGAGGCGGGCGCCGGATCGGCCGAGGCCCGGCACGCCCTGGCCGCTCTCACCGCGTTCGGCGCGCTGACGCTCGTACGCACGGCACTGCGGTCCCTGGAGAGCGGCCTCGCCGCGGTGCTGCGGCTGCGGGCGGCAGGCGTCGTGGAGGACCGGGCCGTCGCCGCCGGAATCGGGCCCCCCGGCATCGGCCACCTCGAAGAACCGGGCTACGCGGATACGTTGCGCCTGGTCACCGAGCCCGGCACCCGGCCCGACCAACTCGCCTTGCTGCTCCCCGAGATCGTGCGTCCCCGGCTCGAAGGCCTCGGCCTCCTCGTCCTGCTGGCACCGCTCGCCTGGTGGGCGCCCCCGCTGCTCGGACTCGCGGCGGTGCTGACGTACCGCTCCTATCTGCGCCTCTCGCGCCACGTGCACGGCAGCATGGAGGAGGCGAGCGCGGTGATCCGCGGCTCCGGCTACCTGCGGTCACTGGCCGTGGATCCCGAACCCGCCAAGGAGATACGAGTCTTCGGGCTCGTCGACTGGCTCGCGGACCGGATGACCGCCGCGTGGCGGTCGGGCATGGCCAGGGTCTGGACGACCCGCCGCACGGCCGCCCGGCGCGCCTGCGGCGCCGTGGGGTTCGTGATGCTCGCCGAGGGCGCGGTCCTCGGATACGCGGCCTTCGCCGCCGCGCGCGGCGACCTGGACCTCACCCGACTCGTCATCAGCGCGCAGGCGGCGCTCGCCCTGCCCGCGCTCGGCTGGGTCGGCGACGAGGACCTCATGGTGCGCGACGCGCTTCTCGGACTGCGGTCGCTCGCCGCGCTGGAGCGGCGCGGGAGCGCGGCGGACGACGGTCCTCCGGCCGACACCCGAACCGGTGGCCGAGCCCCGGCCCCGGCCCGTCCCCACCACGGCATCGCCTTCGAATCCGTGGACTTCACCTATCCCGGCACGGACCGACCCGTCCTGCGGGGGCTCGACCTGACCGTCCCCGCCGGCGCCTCCGTGGCACTCGTCGGCGCGAACGGCTCCGGAAAGACCACACTGATCAAACTCCTCGCGCGGCTGTACGAACCGGACGCCGGGCGCATCACGGCCGACGGAACGGACGCGCGGGCCTGTGACGCGCGGCAGTGGCGCCAGGGCATCTCCGCCGTCTTCCAGGACTTCGTGAAGTACCCGCTGACGTTGCGCGACAACGTGGCGATCGGAGACCCCGGCCCCGGAGCCGACCCGGACGAACTGCGCCATGCCCTCGACCAGGCCGGCGGCGCCGAACTGCCCCGCACGCTCCCGGCCGGCTGGGACACCGTGCTCTCCCGGCAGTTCGCCGGTGGCGCCGACCTGTCCGCAGGCCAATGGCAGCGGGTCGCGCTGGCCCGCGCCCTGCTGGCCGCACGGTCGGGGGCCGTGCTCGTCCTGGACGAGCCCACCGCGCACCTCGACGCGCGGGCGGAGGCCGTCTTCTTCGACAGGTTCCTGACGGCGAGCCGCGGCACCACCACGATCCTGGTCTCGCACCGCTTCTCGGGCGTGCGCAAGGCCGACCTCATCCATGTCCTGGACGGCGGCCGGATCGTGGAGAGCGGGACGCATGACGCGCTGATGGCGCTCGGCGGCCAATACGCGCGGATGTATGGGTTGCAGGCGGACCGATTCGCCGAAGGGGAGCTTGTCGATGCGGAGTTCGGTGACGCGGAGTTCGGTGACGGCGAGTTCGGCGAGGGGGAGTTCGCCGACGCGCAGTTCCTCGGGACGGACACGGTCGCCGATCTCGACGCATCCGGGAGTGCGGGCGAGGCGCCGCCGCACGGACGCGCCGGGACCGAAGTCCCTCAGCCGCCCGAGGCATCCGAGGCACCTGAGGCGCCCGAAGACACCCGGCGCGGTGCGCTCGCCGCGCTGCGGGCCCTCGTGGCCGAGTCCTTCCGCGAGTCCTGGAAGCTCGCCCTGCTCGGGCTCCTGCTCGTGCCCGCGGCGGCCGGACTCGCGGCCCTTCAGGCCCTGTGGCTGAGGTCCATGGCCGAGGGCGCCGAACTGCGGCACCTGGAACCGACGTTGACGGCGGCGCTCCTGCTGGTGGTGAGCCTCGGCGTGTGGGAGACGGTCGAACTGGCGGCCGTCGGCGCCAGGATCGGGCTCAGTGAACGGGTGGGCTTCGCCTTCGACCGGCTGCTGGCCCGGCTCGCCGCGGGCATTCCCGGGCTGCACCACCAGGAGTCGCCCGCGTTCCAGGACCGGCTGCACCTGCTGCGCGACCGCACGCTGGCCATGGGCGCCCTGCTCAACTGGCTGCTCAATCTGCTCGAACAGTTCGGCGGTTTCCTGGTGACGGCCGTGCTCCTGGCCGCCGTCCACCCCGCCCTGCTGGTGCTGCCCGTCATCGGGGCGCTCGCCCTGCGCCTGCAGATCTCGGCCCGTGGCGTCCTGGCCCGGTCCCAGGACGCCACGGCGGCCGACTACCGGCTCGCCGTGCGACTGGCCCGCCTCGCCACCTCGCCGACGGCGGGCAAAGAGCTGCGTGTCTTCGACGCCGGTCCCGAACTCCGTTCCAGGACCGGGAAGTTACGGCGGCGTGCGGACTCCGTTGCCGGCCGGGCGCAGTGGCGGGTGGCGGCGATCGGCTGCGTCGCGGGGCTGCTCAACTCGCTCGGTCTGATCGGCGCCGTCGCCTTCGTCGTGCATCTCGCGGTGACCGGCCGCACCACGCTCGGCGCCGTGCTGCTCGCCGTCGTGCTGGCCGGACGGTTCACGGGACATGTCGGCGGTCTGGTGCAGGCGACCGGAGCCGTCGTCGAACTCCTCCAGAGCGCCGAGCGGTTGCGGTGGCTGCGTACGTACGCGGAACGCACGAGCCGTACACCGGTGGAGACCGCCGCGACCCCCACGGGTGTCGCCCGGAGTGGCCGCCCGGCCGTGCCGTCGAGCCTGCGGCAGGGCATCGCCGTCGAGGGGCTCACCTTTCGCTACCCGGGCACGGCGGCGGCCACCCTCCAGGACGTCGACCTGTGGCTGCCCGCCGGGGGCGTGGTGGCCCTGGTCGGCGAGAACGGCTCCGGAAAGTCCACCCTGGTCAAACTGCTGTGCCGGATGTACGAGCCGACGCTGGGGCGGATCACGGTCGACGGAACTCGCCTCGACGCCCTCGCCCCGGAACGGTGGCGTGAACGGCTCGGTGCCGCGTTCGAGGACTTCGTCCGCTTCGAGTTCGAGGTCCGCGAAACGGTCGGCGTCGGGGACCTGCGGCGGATCGGCGACCCGCGGGCCGTGCTCGGCGCCCTCGGCCGTGCGGGCGCCGCCGACCTGCCCGGCACCCTGCCGGACGGCCTGGGCACACAACTGGGCAGCCGCTGGGAACGCGGTGTCGACCTGTCGACGGGACAGTGGCAGAAGCTGGCCCTGGCGCGGGCCCTCATGCGCCCGGCGCCGCTGCTGCGCATCCTGGACGAGCCGACCGCGTCGCTGGACGCGGAGACCGAGCACGTCATGTTCGAGCGGTACATCGAGGCCGCGCGCCGCCCCGCACCGAACGGTGTCCATGCGAACGGCGGTCGTCCGAACGGCGGCGGCCCCGGCACGGTGACCCTGCTGGTCTCCCACCGCTTCTCGACCGTGCGGGGCGCCGACCTCATCGTCGTACTCGACCGCGGCCGGGTCGCAGAGACGGGAAGCCACGAGGAACTCCTCGCGCGCCGCGGCCTCTACGCCCGGATGTACGGGCTCCAGGCCCGCGCCTACCAATGAGCGGCATCCGTTGAGCGGGCACGAAAGGAGCGCCGGCCTCCGCCGGCGCTCCCTTGCGCGTACGAACCGCTACGCGGCGGCCGCACCCCGCGGTGTCAGCCACGCCGGGTCGCGGGGCTCCACCTTGTTGGCGAACGCCACGAGCTGGGCGTACGCGGCCAGGTCGGCCATCGCGGACTGGATCCGCAGCAGGCCCGAGCCCGCCTCCGGGTCGTCCGTCCGCTTCAGCCAGTCACCGATCAGCGCGGCCACGGCCACGGTGCGCTCGCGCATGTCGTGGCAGATCGTCAGCGGACCGCCCGTCGCGGCCTGCCGGGCGAACGCCTGCCACAGCTCGGCCGCGTGCGGCACCGCGCCCAGGCTGAGCCCCGACCGGTAGAGCCGGTCGTAGTCCAACCTGCGGTACCACGAGGCCGTCTCCTCGTCGAGGCTGCTCGAGGCGAGGATGTCGGCGACATCGGTCAGCATCCGGGCGGCACCGCCGAGCCGGTCCTGCGCCGCTCCCGCGTACACCGAGGCACCGGCGAGGCCGTCGCCGTGCTCGGCGAGCTCCAGCGCCCGGCACAACTCGCTGGTGGCCGCGGTCAGTTCGGTGCCTGCCGCCTGCGCGAGCTGCTTCTTGTCGCGCAGGTCCTCCTCGCTGAGGCTGAGGGCCTTGTTGCAGACTGCGCTCATGTCCTGTTCCTCCTTCCGTGTCAGGCGCCGGCGACGGCGCTGGGGGTCATGCCGAGAATGTTGATCACGGCCAGTGCCTGGCCGTAGATGCGTATGCGGTCGAACGCGGTGAGGAACTGCCAGGCCAGCCGCTGCCAGTCGGCCGGACGGGCCTCGGCGGCCCGCTCGGCAAAGCTGTCGAGCGCCACGGAGAACCTGGTCAGCTCGGTCACGAAGTGGCCGTACGCCGCCTCGTCGCCGCCCTCTTCGTAGCGGCGCGCGACGGTCTCGATGTCCGCCTGGTCCAGCTGGACCAGGTCGTCGTCGCGCGCCGCGCCGAGCGTCTCGCGCACCGGGGCGGTGCCGCCGCCCGCGACCCGCAGGCGCTCGTCGTGCACCGGGTAGAAGCCCAGCTCCTGGGCGACGCGGTGCGAGGTGCGGTACTCCACCAGGGCGGCCCGGACGGCGGCGGCCGCGCAGCGTACCCGCAGGGCGGCCTGACGCTGGTCGCTCAGTTCCAGGTCGGAGTGCATCAGGTGCAGCTCACTGCCCGCCCGCATGAAGTGGGCCGAGCCGGTGGCGATGGGGCCGTCCACCCGCTCGTAGAGGGACTGTTCGGCGATGCTGCCGTCGGGAAGATTGGGTGCTTTGTTGCAGACCCTGCTCATGTAGGTCGTGTCTCCTTCTTCGTCCGATGCCAGTGGTGTGCTGTGTGACGCCCGGGGCCCGGGGTGCGACGGGAATCCGCGACCAAACCGGCGGGCGGGCCGTTCACGAATGCCTTGGCGACGGTCGGTGCGGTTGCCCGGTCGGCACGGCGGGATCCGAGCGGTAGAGGGATGCTGGCGCGCGGCCCCGGGGGCCGTGACCGATATCGGGCGTCACCGGACAGATCCGGATGGCCTCGGTCGGCCGAGGGAGACAGGCGGCCGACCGGCGCGAGCCGGCGCGGCAGAGCGCACGTGCGAGAGCGGAGGACGGGGAACGGTGCCAGGGGGAACGGGGGCGGCGGGACACCCGCCGGACGGGGGAGTACGGGCGACGGGCGCGGGCATCGGCCCGGTCGACTCGGTGGACACGACCGACGCGCTGGCCGCGCTGCTGCGGCAGCTGCGCAGGCGCGCGGCGCGCAGAGACGGCGGTGCGCAGCTCACCTACCGCCAGCTGTCGGCGCGCACCGGCTGGGCGCACGGCGTCATCGGCGACTACTTCTCGGGCAAGACCCTGCCGCCGACGGACCGCTTCGACGCGCTGGTCCAATTGCTCGGCGCCACCGGCCGGGAGATGCGACTGCTGGCGACGGCCCGCGACCGCGTGGAGGAGGCGCGCCGCTCCCGCCAGTCCGCGAACGGCCGCGCCGACCCGCCCGGCACGGACGACGGCGGCCCCGCACCACCCCCACCGGCCCCGCACCAGCTTCCCCAGGGCATCCCCGAACTCCCGGGCAGGGAGAGCGAACTGGCCGCGCTCGACGTGCTCCGCCCGGGCGTGTGCGGCACCGGCCCCGTCGTGGTCGCGCTCGACGGGCCCGGCGGCGTCGGCAAGTCGGCGCTCGCCGTGCACGCGGCCCACCGACTCGGCGCACGCTTCCCCGACGGCCAGCTCTACGCCGACCTGCGCGGCCCCCACCGCGACGCGCGCCCCGTCCCGCCCGCCGTCGTCCTCAGGCGGTTCCTGTGCGCCCTGGGCGCGCCGAGGCCGCATCCGTGCGGCGCGGCGGACGCGGCGGCGGCCTACCGCACGGTGCTCACCGAGCGCCGGGTCCTGATCGTCCTCGACAACGCCCAGGACGCCGCGCAGGTACGCCCGCTGCTGCCCGCGGCGTACGGCTGCGCGGTTCTCGTCACCAGCCTCGGCGTCCTCGCCACGCTGAACGGGGCCGCGCATCTGCACCTCGCGCCGCTCCAGGCCCCGGCGTCCCTCGCGGTGCTCGGCCTCTGGGCGGGTCCCGGCCGCCTGAGCGCCGAACGCGACGCCGCGGTGGCGATCACCCACCACTGCGGTCACCTGCCCCTGGCCCTGCGCATCGCGGGCGCCCGGCTGGCGGCACGCCCCCGGTGGCCGGTGCGGGAGCTCGCCGCCCGCCTCACCGATCCGGCGCGTCGCCTGGCGGAACTCTCCTTCGCGGACCTGGACCTGCACGCGGCCCTGGCGGCGGGCCACCGCGCACTCCTGGCCCGTGGCCCCACGGGGCGCGCGGCGGCACGTGTACTCCCGCTACTGGCCGCCGGGCAGGGTGAGTTGACGGTCCCGGAGGCGGCGGCGACCACCGGCGGCGCGCCCGAGGCGACGGAGACGCTCCTGGAGGAACTGGTCGACGTGCAACTCCTGGAGTCCCGCGCCCCGGGCCGCTACCGCTTCCACCCCCTCACCCGGCTGTTCGCGCTGCGATCGGCGACGGGAGACACGGAAGAAACGGAAGACATGGGAGACACGGGAGACAGCGGTGACGCCCGTGAGGAGGCGTACGACCGAGGGTGAGGCGGCATCCGGGGCCGCGGAGCCCCACGGAAATTCGGTTGGCGGGCCACGACGCCCACTGCTACTTTTCCGGAGGCCGTGCGAGAGAACGAGGAGGTGGTACCCGTGAACGCAGAATCGACATGGGTGCTCCCCTCCGGGGTCACGGTCGGACGATAGGCAGGTCGTCCGGGAGCGCCGCTCACGAGCACTCCCGAAAGGCACGACCATGCATGTCACTTCCGAGCAGCGCCTGGACGACGGCGTACTCGAACGCGAATTCACCCTCGGCGAGATCCCCGGCACCCTCTGGACGCCCGGATCCGCCGGGTCCCCCGGGGCCACACCGGTCCCGCTGATCCTGATGGCCCACAACAACGGCCTGCCCAAGGGCGAACCCCGGCTGGTGGCCCGGGCCCGGCACACCGCGGCCTCCGGCTACGCGGTGGCCACCATCGACGCCGCCGGGTGCGGCGACCGCCCCCGTTCCGCCGCCGACGAGCAGATCCGCGCCGACCTCCGCCGGGCGATGCGGGCGGGCGAGCCGGTCGACGAGATCTTCGAGTCCCTCATCGGCCCGCTGGTCGACAACGCGGCCCCGGAATGGCGGACCACCCTGGACGCCCTCCTCACGCTGCCCGGGATCGGCAGCCGGGTCGGGTACTCGGGATGGATGGCCCTGGGCATCCGCCTCGCGGCGATCGAGCCGCGCATCGGGGCCGCCGGCTTCTTCGCCGGGGGTTACGTGCCGCGGGCCCAGCGCGAGGAGGCCCGGCAGGTCACCATTCCGCTGCTGGTCCTCCTGCAATGGGACGACGAAGGGAACCCCCGGCAGCGCGCCCTTGACCTGTTCGACGCCTTCGGCACCAAGGAGAAGACACTGCACGCCAACCTGGGCGGGCACACCGGCACCCCGTGGTTCGAGGTGGAGGACGGAGACCGCTTCTTCGGCCGGCACCTGAAGTAGGTCCGGGCGGCGCGGCCGACAGCAGACGCCGAGACGCTGTCGGCCGGGCCGCTGCCCCTCACCCCTCGTGCGGCTTGCCGAACTCCTCGATCAGCACCGGGTACTGCTCCCCGCCGTGCCCGGCGGCGATCGCCCGGTCGGCCATCGCCTTGAGGAGTCTGGGCAGTTCGGCGTTGACGCCCAAGGCCTCGCTCTCCTCGATCAGGTGCTCCATCGACCGCACGTCGGTCTCCAGCGACGACACCTCGGCCGGGAAGGAGCCCTTGTCGATCTGTTCGGCGTACCCGGGCAGCCACTCGGCGACCCCGGCGGCGATCTGCCGTGCGAACGGCGCGTACGTCCCCGCGTCGACACCGGCCGTTCTCAGCAGGGCCGTGCCCTGGAGCCAGGCGTTCAGGACGCTCCACATCATGGCCAGACCGGCGACGTCGTACAGGGACGCGAGACCATGGTCCGGGCCGAGGTAGGAGACGGTGCCGAGCGCCGCGAGCGCGGGTTCGTGCGCCTCGAAGTCGGCCTGCGGGCCGCTGTGGAGGATCACCGCATCGGCGGTGCCGATCGACTGCGGGACGGCCATGACGGCGCCGTCCAGATAGCGCGCGCCGCGCCGCTCGGCCCACCGCGCGGCTTCCCGCGCCTGGGCCGAGTCGCCCGAGGTCAGATTGACCAGCGTGACGCCGTCGAGACCGACTTCCCCGGCGGCGTCCGCCGCGTCGAGCAGGTCGTACAGCGCGGGGTAGTCGGTGACGCAGATGACGGTGAGCGGGCCGGCCGTGAGCGCGTCGCCGACCGTGGGGGCGAGCCGCGCGCCCTCGGCCACCAGCCCGTCGGCCTTGGCGGACGTGCGGTTCCACACGGTGGTGGGGTGGCCGGCCTTGAGGAACGCGCCGGCGAGCGCCCGGCCCATGAGGCCGAGTCCGATGACAGTGACAGGTACAGGGGTTTCGAGGTCCATGGCAGGATCGTCAACGTTCATGCCGGTGTGAAGGTCAAGGGGGATACCGATGCTGATCGGGGAACTGAGTCGTCGGACGGGCGTGAACGCCCACCAGTTGCGCTATTACGAGGCCCAGGGCCTGCTCGACGCGGAGCGCCGCGCGAACGGCTATCGCGCGTACGACGAGAGCGCCGTCCTGCGGGTCAAGCAGATCCGGCACCTGCTCGGTGCCGGTCTCTCCTCCGAGGACATCGCGTACGTCCTGCCCTGCGCGGTCGGCGAGGTGCCGGAACTGCCCGGCTGTCCCGAGCTGTTGGCCGCGATGCGGTCACGGCTGGACCGCCTCCAGGACCAGATGGACCGGCTCGCGCAGTCCCGCGACGCGCTGACCGTCTACATCGACGCGGCCGAGCGCAGGGGCGGCGAGGACTACCCGCCCTTCGACGGCGCCGACCGCGAGCCCGTCCCCGCCTGAGTGGGGCCCCGGACCGGCCTAGGCGCGGCGCCCCCACGCGGAGATCATCGGCGCGGTGGCCAGGTCGAGGTCCCCGGACGCGATGTTCGCCAGGTGACGGTCGATCTCCTCGTCGGTGGCGAGCCCCGCTGCCACCAGCCGGTCGCGGATCTGCCGTACGGTCGCGGCCTCCAGCACGGCACAGGCGGGCGAGGTGATCGGGAAGTACGCGTCGGCCCGCACGTCCTGGAGTCCCGCCTCGCGCAGCAGCCGCGGCAGCGTCCGTCCGTACGAGAGGTCCGCGCCGCGCCCCGCCATCAGACTGCGGAAGCCGGCCCGCAGCCGGTTCGCCAGCTGCTGCGCGGGACCCGACTCGTCCGGGCACAACAGCGGCTGGAGCCCCGGGTCGGCGTCCTCCAGGAGCAGCCGGCCGCCGGGCCGCAGCGCCTGGACCATGCGGCGCAGCGCCTCGGCCCGGTCGGTGACGTGGACGAGGACGAGCCGGGCGTGGACGAGGTCGAAACCCCCGGGCGGCGGCGGGTCGGCCGCCACGTCGTGGCGCAGCACCTCGATCCCGTCCGTGGCGATGTCCCGGGTCCAGGAGACGTCGATGTCGGTGGCGACGACCGTGCCCGTGGGCCCGACCCGTTCGGCGAGCCCGAGCGGCACGGACGGCCCTCCGGCACCGACCTCCCAGCACCGCATGCCGGTGGTGAGCCCGAGCCGGTCGACATGCCGGAACGTCACCGGGTCGAACAACTCGCTGAGGGCGCCGAACCGGATCCCCGCCTCCGACTGCCGGTTGTCCAGGAGGTAACCGTGATCCGTGGTGTGCTCGGCCATACCGCGATTCTGGCAGAGACGGCCCGCCACGCGGGGCACGCCGACATCCTCCGTGAGCAGGTCGACGGTTCCATCGGCAGGTGACGCACCGCCGCGCCCGGTCCCAGGTGCCCCACGAACGCCAGGTCTCCTCGCCCGCCCCGAGGCGGGCGCCGAACTCCCCTGGATAGGTTGTCATCGCCCGCTCGGGGAAGAGCGGGCGGCACCGCACCACGGGGGTACACGCGATGAGTTCGACCACTGCTTGGAGGGCTGCCGGGGATCATGAGGTGACACTCGATCCCTGGGCCGAGCCGAAGCCGCTGCTGCGCTGCCGCACCGCGGCGGGCCGCGAGCTGAAGAAGCTGCCGCCCGCGCTCAAGGACGATCCCCTCGTACGGGAGCTGACCGCCCTTGCGGAGTGGATCGGTGCCCACGCCGACCAGGCGCTGACGAGCGTCGAGCGCTGGATGACGCAATCGCTGCCGGTACCGGCAGCGCTGATCCGGCACGTCTGGCCCGACCCGTACTGGCAGCGTGCCCTGCGGTACGCGGTGATCGCGCCGTGCGACGGGCCGGCGGACGGCGCGGGCGAGCCGGACCTGCGACGCGCCGGGATCCTCACGGGTGTTGCGCCGCACCCGGGCGGCGCGCTGGTGGTGACGGGGCTCGACGGCGAGCGGGAGCTGGCCGACGCCGTCGTCGTGATCCCGCACCCGGTGCTCCTCGACCCGCGCGGCACCGGCCTGCTGGAGCGCTGGCGCGAGCTTCTCGACCGGTTCGGCGGTGAGCAGAGGATCGAGCAGCTGCACCGCGCGGTCTACGTACGGCCGGACTGCTCACCGGAGCCGGAAGAGCGGAAGATCCGGGAGGGCATCACGGCCTTCCAGGGCGCCACGTACGCATCGGGCGCTCACTTCGAGCGCTTGGTGACGGGTTTCTGCGGCCGCATCGGCGGCGAGCGCGCGGGATTCTCCTTCGGCCATCGGGGCCGTACGTATGGAATGGTGGCCGATCTGCGGTACCAGGGCCCCGCCGCGCCGGTGCGTCTCCACGACGTCTGGTTCACCGACGCCCGGGGACGCAAGGGGAGAGGGACCTACGACGCGGTGCCCCGGGCGGTGTGGTCCGAGGGCATCAGGGCCATGGCGACCGTCTTCGACGCGCGGGAATCGGCCGAGGAGCGCTGCACCGGACCCGTGCCGGCCGACTCCTCCTCCGCGTACCAGTCCTTCCTGGTGGAGTGCGCGCGCTACGCCGAGGCGGACGCACCCCGGGCCGAACCCCCGAACCCGCGACAGCCCGCGGACGCGTCCGAACTCTTCGCGGCGGGTGCGGTGTTGGCGGGCGTTCCGGCCGGCCCGGACGAGGAATCGCTGACCGCGCGCCGCTATGGATCACCGTTCCTTGAGGACGGCGACTGTTTCGTACGGCTCGTCGTGGCGCGGGCGGTCGAGGCACAGGACGCGGTGGCGCGGGCGCTCGGCCTGGCGCCGCAGGAGGGCGGGGCCGAGCCGGTCGGCAGGGCGCCGGCCGCGCCACTGGACTTCCTGTCCCGGGTCTGCCGGGTGCACCCGGGCCTCGCACGGCAGGCGATGGGCCTGCTCACACCCCTCCGCGGCTGCGAGAAGACGGCGGGCGCGAAGCCGGGCCGGGCCGCCACTCAGCTTCTGACGAGCCTGAAGAAACTGACGGCACCGCACCCCGAGCTCCTGCCGTACGCCCTGGACGAGGGCGCGCGGATCGTGGCCGCGGCGGGCAGCGTCGCGATGGCCGGGCCGCTCTACGCCGAGGCGCGGGCCGCCGAGGCGCGTCTGGGCGGCATCGACGAGGACGCGCTGCGGGACCTCGTGTGGGAGTTCCGCGTGCTCGGCGTCGTCGACGACAAGCTGCTCAGGCAGTACCGGGACGGCCTCGCCGCGCGCTCGTCGGAGAGCGAGGCGTACGAGACGTATCGTCGGCTCGTCCTCGACTGGTGCCGCAGGGAGAGCGGAATCCCCACCTCCACCGTGCGGGACGGGGTCACCCACTTCCGGCGTCGGGAGATCCCCGCGTCCTTCGCCGTGGAACTGGCCGAGGGCAGCGAAGGCCCGCTGGCCGCCGACGACACCCACACCGAGATCTTCCATCTGCTGCTGCGCAACGGAGGGTTGGAGAAGGCGCCCGTGCCCCTGTGGGAGGCATGGGAGGCGCCGCTGGTGCGGGACCTGGCGGAGCACCCGGACACGGCCGCCCACCTGAGGATCCATCTGCCGGAACCCACGGGATCCTCGGCCGCGGCGAGGACCAGGGCCGCCGAGGCGTGGCTCGCGCTGACGGCACGCGTGGGCGTCCTCGACCGGTTCATCGGCGGAGCGGAACCGGACCCCGCCGCTGCGGCGCGGAGTGCGAACGCCTGGCTGACGCTGTTCTTCAAGCGGTACGCCGGGCTGCGGCAGCCGGTCGTGGGCCTGGAGCCGCTGGTGGCATCGGTTGCGGCACGCCTGCGCGAGGCGGGAGAGATCCGTGAGCCCCTGCTCGGGCTGAGCAGCGACACGCTCGGCGGCGACTTCTGGCGAGTCGGCGTCGACCTCGCCCTGCTCGCCCTGATGAAGAGCGTGGGCATGCCGCTCGGTGACCTGGCGGACGACGAGCGCGTCTTCGCCCTGCAGTGGATACAGCGGCGAGGCGTGAGCGGAGTCGAGCCGGTCCTCGCCGACCCCGCGTTCCGCGATCGTGTCCGTCCCGAACTGACCGACGCCGTACGAGGAAAGCTGGGATACACCGTCACGCGGCACCGCCTGACGCCGTTCCCCAAGGTCACCAAGGCGGTGGCCGCGCCGGGACCGCTCCGGGAACTGATGACCGACATCCTCGACGAGCGCGCCCGGCGCGCCGGGGAGGGCGGCGCGGAAGGCCTGTTCGCCCTCCAGGACCTGCTGCTCCATGTGGAGCCGTTCGTCGTCGCGGGCGCGACGAAGCCCTTCCACGCGTACGTCGAGCAGGCACTGGACGTCGACCCGGCCGCCCTGCTGGCGGAATCGCTGCGCGCCCGCTGCCTGGAGCTCGGGCACGACGGCGACCGGACGGCCGGGTGCGGGCTGCGGCAGGTGACCGTCGACCACGCGCGGGATCTGCTGGAGTCGACGGACGCGCCCACCCGGCACCGCCACGCGCAGATGTACGCGGTGGCCCCGGCGCAACGCAGGAGCCAGTACCTGGGGTACGGCCCGGAGACCGACGTCGCACGGGACCTGCTGCCCGGCATCGGGGAGGCGCTGCCGGAGATCACCGACGACGCCTGCCGGACGCGGGCGGTGGGCGTGGTGCAGGGCGTGCTGTGGTGCGAGAGCTGGCAGACGACGCTCCGGGGCCTCGTACGCTCCTGACGTGACGTGACGTCACGCCGCGTCGACGGGCACCATCCGGTGCCCGCCCGCGTGCGAGACCACTCGGCCCGCGGTGGGTGGCGGGAAGTGTGTGCCCAGGACGAGGGTGCCGGTGTCGGCGAGCGAGGCCAGCAGCCGGCGCCGGGTGGCCGCGGACTGCGCGGGATCGATGTCCACGCACGAGCCGATGGCCGGGTGGGCGAACTGGACGGGGTGGTGGACGCAGTCGCCGGTGATCAGTGCCGACTGCCCCCGGCTGGTCAGCTCGACGGCGAGATGGCCGGGGGTGTGGCCGGGCGTGGGCAGCAGGCGCAGGCCCGGGGCGATCTCCCGGCCTTCGGCGGGGACGTCGAGGGCGTCCAGGAGCCCGGCCCGCTCGACCGGGACCACGGAGTCGTCGAACATCTGCCGACGGGCCGGATCCATGTCCTGACCGGCCCAGAAGTCCCGCTCGGTGCGCGAGGTGAGGTAGCGGGCGTCGCGGAAGGTCGGCACCCAGGCGCCGTCCACCTCGTGCGTGTTCCAGCCGACGTGGTCGGTGTGGAGGTGCGTGAGCAGGACGAGGTCGACGGAGTCCGGGGCGAAACCGGCGGCTTCGAGGTGGGCAGGGTAGGGCGTGGCGAGACGGTCCCAGGCCGGGTTCGCCCGTGTCTTGCCGTTGCCGATGCCGGTGTCGACGAGGATCCGCGTCCCGTCGATCTCGAAGGCGAAGCTGTGGCTGTGCAGGCGCAGCGTTCCGTCCCGGTCGGCGAAGTCGGGGCGCAGCCAGGGCTCTTGGGCCACCACGTCCGCCGTGGCGTCGGGCAGCAGCCAGGGGCCTGTCTCCGCGGGGAGCGGGGTTTCGTCGATGCGGTGGACGGTGATGTCGCCGACGGTCCAGGTGGCGGAGTGCTCGGTCATGGTTCCTCGTCTGTCGGGCGGAATTCCGTCGGGCGGGACGCGGTGGGGAAGTCGAACGGGTCTGTACATCCACGGGGGGCGCGACACCCGTCCCCACCCATAAAAGCAATGGGTTTGCTTTAGTGGACAGTAGGCCGTAGCGTCACTTAACGCAAACGCTTAGCTTTTGCGTGCTCGTCGACCAAGGTGCCGTGCTCCCTGCCCCCGAGCCTCACCCGGGAACCGTCGTGCCCCGCGCCGACAAAGAAGGGAACCGACCCCATGTCCACTGCCGACCTCACGCCCGAGGAAGCGGCCCGTCTGGCCGCCCGGGCGGGTCTGCCGCTCGCCGACGCCCGCCACGCGGGCGTGGCCGCCATCGCCGACCACATCCACTCCGTCGTATCCACCCTGAGGGAGCTGGACTTCGGCGACACACCGCCGGCCGTCGCCTACCGCGCGGCGGAGCACATCGCGTGGCCCGACGCGATGCCCGACGGCGCATCCGGCGTCCGGTCCGACGGCGATCCCGGCGTCCTGTCCGACGGCTTGTCCGCCGTCATCCCCGAGGCCACGTCGGGCGAGAACGTACGAAAGGCGACCACCGATGGAACTCGCTGACCTCACGCTCACCCAGGCCTCCGAGGCCATACGGGAACGCCGCGTCTCCCCGGTCGAACTCGTCGACGCGGTCCTGGGCCGCGCCACACGAACCGCACCCCACCTGGTCGCGTACGTGACCGTGCGGGCGGAACAGGCGCGCCGCGCGGCCCTCGACGCCGAACGCGAGCTGGCCGAAGGGCGCCACCGCGGCCCGCTGCACGGCATCCCCATGGGGCTGAAGGACCTCATCGACGTCGCGGGCGAGCCGACGCTGGCCGGCTCGGAGGTGCGCACCGGACACCGCGCCGCCTCCGACAGCACCGTGGCCGCCCGGCTCGCTGCGGCGGGCGCCGTCCTGCTCGGCAAGACCCACACCCACGAGTTCGCCTACGGTCTGACGACCCCGCAGACGCGCAACGCCTGGGACCAGGGACGCGTCGCGGGCGGTTCCAGCGGGGGCTCCGCGGTGGCCGTGGCGGCCGGCGCGGCCACCTTCGCGCTGGGTACCGACACCGGCGGATCGATCCGCGTGCCCGCCTCGCTCAACGGCGTCGTGGGCCTCAAGCCCACCTACGGCCTCGTGCCCCGGCACGGCGTGACCGCGCTCGCCTGGTCGCTGGACCACGTCGGCCCCCTGACCCGGACCGTCGAGGACGCCGCGCTCGTCCTTGCCGAACTGGCCGGTCACGACCCACGGGACCCGGCATCGGTCCCCGTCCCCGCCGACCACGTCCGGCGCTACCGGCCGGGCGGCGGCAGCGATCTGACGGGACTGCGGGTCGGGGTGCCGCGCACCTACTACTTCGACCACGTCGACCCGGACGTCGAGACCTCGGTCCGCACCGCCATCGCCCGGCTGGCCGACCTCGGTGCCCGGCTCGTGGACATCGACATCCCCATGGCCCGTTACGTCCAGCCCGTCCACTGGGGACTGATGGTGCCGGAGGCCACCGCGTACCACGAGCGAGACCTGCGGACCGTGCCCGACCTCTACGGCGCGGAGGTCCGCGTCCTCCTGGAGGCCGGTGAACTGGTGACGGCAGGGGACTACGTACGCGCCCAACGCGCCCGGAACCTCATGCGGCAGGCGTGGTCCGGCCTCTTCAAGGAGGTCGACGTGATCGCCGCGCCGACGGTCCCCATGACGGCGGTACCGGCCAAGCAGGAGACCGTCGCCTGGTCCGACGGCACCGTCGAGAGCGTCCCCGAGGCCTACGTACGTCTGTCGGCCCCCGCCAACGTCACCGGGGTCCCCGCCCTGTCGCTACCGGTGGGCCGGGACGGGGACGGCATGCCGATCGGCATGCAGCTGCTCGGCCGCCCCTTCGAGGAGTCCGTCCTGCTGCGCGTCGGCCATGCCTACGAGCAGTCGCAGCCCGCCCGGACCCCCGCGCCGACGTCGTGACGCACGATGGGGGCTCCTTTCGGCCACCGTCTCGGACCCCCCTCGCCACCTTCTCGGACTTCATCCGTCACCCACTCAGGCCTCCCCTGACACTGCTTGACGCAAATGGTTCGCTTTAAGGTGGTGGAATGAGTCGCAAACCGATGGCGCGCCCAGGTGGCCGCAGCGCGCGGGTCCAGGAGTCGGTGCACGGAGCCGTGCGCGAGCTGCTGGCCGAGAACGGCCGGGAATCGCTCACCGTGCCCCTGGTCGCCGCGCGTGCAGGGGTCACGCCGTCGACGATCTACCGGCGGTGGGGAGACCTGCAAGAACTCCTCTCCGACGTCGCGGTGGAGCACCTGCGCCCCGAGACGCCGCCGGACGATCACGGCTCCCTGGCCGCGGACATGGCCGCCTGGTCGGAACAGTTCCTCGACGAGATGGGCTCGCCCGCCGGCCGGGAGTACATCCGTGACGCGCTGCTGGGGGACCCGGACGGCAGCAACGCCGGCCAGTGCTCCACCTACGCCGCCGACCAGGTCGCCGTCATCCTCGCCCGGGCCGCCGAGCGGGGTGAGCGGGCGCCGGAGAGGGAGGCGGTCATGGACGCCGTGGTCGCCCCGATCATGTACCGCATCCTCTTCCGCCCGACCGGACTCGACGCCCCGTACGCGCGTCGGCTGGTGGCGGAGATCCTGGACGGCGACGGGCACTGAGCGGAACGAATGCTTGCCGCGTCTCCGCAGGACCTCTGTACCGTCTCTCGTGGGCGCATCGAGTGAAGTCTCAGGCTCGACGTGAGGGTGAGACTGCGGGGCGGGGCCTCACGAAGAGATGAGCTCGCCGACGATCGGGCTCAGGGCCCGCCCGGCCGGTGACGACCAGTCCCGTGCCAGGCCGGTGAGGACCATGTTCGTCGAGGTGATCTCGGCGCCGGCCCGCTCCATCTGGCGCAGGGCCGCGTCGTCGGCGGTCCGGTTGGTGGATCCGCCGGCGTCGGCGACGACGTACACCGTGTGGCCCCGCTCCAGCGCGGTGAGCGTGGGGTAGACGGTGCACACGTCGTTGGTGACGCCGGCGACGAGCAGGTGGTGCCGTCCGGTCGCGGCGACCGCCTCGGCGAAGGCGGGGTCGTCCATGGCGTTCACGACGCCGGACCGTCGTATGCGCGCGGCGAACTCCTTGGGGGCGATCCGCTCGAACTCCACGGCCAGCGGGCCCTGCGCCTGGTCCTCCATGGACGAGGTCAGGACGAGAGGCATGCCGAGGGCCTTGGCCGCCTTGGCGAGCGCGAGGGCGTTGGCCTTCACCACTTCACGGTCGCCCGACCCGACCCAGTTCATGGTGCCGTCCTGATGGTCGATCAGGAGCACGGCGGTCTCGGCGGGCGAGAGCATCTGCACGGACATGGCCGTCCTGCCTTGTTCGTTGACGGTGACTGGTTTCGAGCGGTGGGGCTCTGGTGCGCAGTACGCGACGAACGTGCCAGGCAAAATACGCCGGAACCCGGCGAAGGGCCACCAGGACGGTGCCGCCGGCGCCTTCATCTGCTACCGGCGCACCGTCCGCTGAGCGAGATGACCGTGCGGGCGAACGGATGGAACGTACCCATGATCGCGCCGGTGATCGCGCCGGGCTCGTCCCGAAGCCCGTCGAACCACGCCACGCTCGGCAGTGGGCGGCGGTTCAGTTCCGCGGGCTCAGGCCCGCCACGGTCAGCCGGAACAGCCGGTCCGCTCGGGCGGCGGACTCCGGGTGATGTTCGGTGGCCAGGGCGATGCCGACGGCCAGGGTGATCAGGTCCGTGGCAGTGACGTCCGCCGCCACCGCGCCGTCCTGCTCGGCACGGCGCAGCAGCGGGCCCGCCGCCTCCTCCAAAGCCGCCGAGCACGCGTTCTCGTGCACCGGATCGGCCCCCGCGCCGTCGAAGGTGAGCGCGGCCGCCAGCCCTCGGGCCTGCACGCAGTAGGCGACGACGTCACCCAGCCACTCCAGGAGCGCGGCCCGGCTGTCGTCCTTGCCTGTCAGGTCGTGGGCGCGGGCGCACAGGGCCTCGATCCGCTTCCGGGAGACCGCCTCCAACAGGGCGTAGCGGGTGGGGAAGTGGCGGCGCACGGTCGCCGAGCCGACGCCCGCGGTGCGGGCGATCTGTTCCAGCGAGGCGGCGGCGCCCTGGGCGGCGACCTCCTCCTCGGCCACGGAAAGGATGCGTGCGTAGTTGCGCCGGGCGTCGGCGCGCTGTCGGTCCTGCATGGCGTCCTCTCCGGGATCGCTGGGTGGAGCGTGCTGAGCGGGGCGGTGTGCTGAGCGGAGCTTGTCAAGTGGCGGGCCCCGCCATATCGTACCGGAGCAGAAACGGCGGACCCCGCCGTTTATTGGTCGCCTACCCGAGGAGCGTCATGCCCGCAGACTCCGCGCCCGTCCTGGTCACCGGCGCCACGGGAAAGCAAGGTGGTGCCACCGCTCGTGCCCTGCGCACGGCAGGTGTGCCCGTCCGCGCCCTGGTGCGCGACCCGGCCACCGAGCGAGCCCAGGCCGTCAAGGCGCTCGGCGCCGAACTGGTCACCGGCGATCTTCACGACCGCGACTCCGTCATCCGGGCGGCCAAGGGCGCCCGCGCCGTCTTCTCCGTGCAGATGCCCGCCATGACCGCCGACGGCTTCGATTTCGAAGGGGAGGTGACCCAGGGCGTCAATCTCATCGAGGGAGCAAAGGCCGCCGGAGTACCGCAGTTCGTGCACACGTCCGTCTCCGGCGCGGGCCGGCACACCGAGACTCCCGGCTGGGCCGAAGGCCGCTGGGCCTCGATGGAACCCACGATGACCGCCAAGAGCGCGATCCAGGACCGGCTCCGCGCGGCGGGCTTCCCGCACTGGACGCTCCTCAAGCCGGGCACCTTCATGGAGAACTTCCTCCCGTCGACGGCGTTCCTGTTCCCGCGCGGTGTCGAGGGCGGACTGGTGAGCGTCCTGAACCCGGAGACCCGGATGTCCCTGGTGGCGGTGGACGACATCGGCAGGGCGGCCGCCGCGGCCTTCGCCGAGCCGGAGCGGTTCGACGGCGTCGAACTGGAGCTGGCGAGCGACTACCTGTCGATGACCGGGATCGCGGAGGTCCTCTCCCGCGCACTGGGCACGAGGCTTTCCGCACCGGACATGACCGAGGAGGAGGCCCTGGCCGCCGGAATGCCGGCGTACGCGGCCTCTCACGAGTGGCTGAACGTGGCCGGCCAGCCGGCCCGTCCGCAGTACGCGAGGGACCTCGGCATCCCCCTCACCAGCTTCGAGGAATGGGCACGGACGCATCTGCGAGGCAGGGGCTGACGCGGTCCCGGGCCCTCGTCGCGCTCCGCCCCACCCCTGTCACGGCCGGCGCCCCAATGCCTGCTGGCGCGGCCGCGCAGGGGGCGGACGGTGCCCGTCAACGGCCTTACTCGGGCGGCGTGACGAGCCGTGTCGCCGCCGGATCGACGTCGGCGGCATGCGTCAGCTTCGGCAGCTCGTGGTCGCGAAGGCCGTTGAACTCCATCTCGCTCCGGCTGACGAGATGTGCGGACCGGATCGAGTTCCCCTCCGTGACGACGGCGTAGAACCGCGCGGCGTACGCGATCGCATCACCATCGAGGACCGAGCCGGACATGCCGATGGCGAACGGCACGGTGTCCACCAAGTTCTCGATCTGTGCGGCGGAGTGACAGGAGTTCAGCAGAACGAGCAGCGGCTTCTCGTCCAGTGCGGCGATGGCCCGGGCGAACGCTCCGGCGGACACGATGGCGCCCTCGTGGTGGTCGTCGATGTCCCGCTCGAACGTGATCAACTCGTTCGTGCTGTGACCGGAGAAGTGCACCACGTGCGGCCGGAACCGGGTGAGCCCGTCCAGGAGCACACCCGTCGTCGCGGCGGGGTGTACGTCGAGGTCCACGAGGTCCCGGTGCGTCGCGCTCCGCACCGCGGCACGAATCCGTTCCTGCTCCCGGCCGACCCGGAGACCGCCGTCGGACGCGGCTCCGAGCAGCAGCACGCGCAGCTTCTCGGGCCGGGGCGCGGGCAGTTGCCTCAGTGCGACGCCCACCTGGTCCTCTGCGACCGACAGACGGTCCTCGAACTGTGCCTGCTGGGCGGCAGCACGGCGTTCGGCATCCCGCTGCCTGCGCAGGCGCACCTTCTCGGCCGCGTCCCGCTCGGCCGCCTCCGCTCTGGCCAGCTTCCGCTCCAGCTCGGCGACCTCCTTGCCGAACCGGGCGGCCTTGCTCTCCAGCGAACTGGCGTCCCGGGCCGCGGCGTTGGCCTGGCCCTCGTAGCGGGCGGCGGCAGTCTGCTTGCTCTTGACCGTGCTCGCGTTCTTCGACTTCCCGGCGGCCACCCGGGCCTTCGCGGCATCGGAACGTCTGTCGGATTCCTTGGTCCGCAGCGCGCCCGCCTTCTTCTCGGCGTCGACGCGTGCCTTCCTCTTCCGCTCCAACTGGCTCCGGTACAAGCGCACACTCACGGGCGGCCCTTTCGTTGGTCTCGGATCTACGGTACGGAGCACCACTGACACTCCGGCTCGACCTTGTGACCCCCGCCGAAAACACGTTGGCCGACCGTCGGCGAGCTGCGACGATGGGTCTCTTTGCGTTCCGGAGGGCCTTTGTTCGTTTTCGTCTGTGCGGGGTGTGGAGCCGAACTGACCACCCCGCTGTCCCAGGTCTGCCTCCCGGCCCACGCCCATCAGACCTACGGGAACGGGATCCAGTTGCCGGTGCTCATGGAGTCCGGGACCTTCGCAGTGGACCCGGACCCCTGGGGGCCGCCCTGGCGGCGGTGGGACGAGATCGATCCGGAGGAGGCGGAGGCACGCGGTATCCACGCGCCGGTCCACGCCCTGTCCTACGGCACGCCCGGCGCGATCGTGATCGCACCCGGAGACGCCCGTGGCACCCGGCCGATTCCCGGGAAGTGCGGCGGCTCCTGCTGCGGTCTCGACGGCAGGGACGGCCCCAACCTGGCCTGTGAGGCGTGTGGAGCGCCGGTGGCCACCAGGATCGACGACTGCTCGCTCTGGCAGGCAGTGTGGTTCGCCCCGCACACCGTCCGGCGCCTCCGCGTCGACGGTGCCGACCTCGCACCCCTCTCCTGGGAGGAACTGGCGGAGCAGGGGAAGCGCACGCCCCCGTTCGAGCCGATCGCCACATGGGGAGGACGGCTCGGGTCGGGGCACTACTGGTCATGGAGCCCTCAGTGGGAGGCCGCGGCCGGCCGGGCGCTCGCCCACTTGCTGGTCGCCTCCGAAGGGCAGCCGGTGAAGGTCCCGGGCGGTCTGACCACGGACGTGTTCCAACGAGCCCTCGACATCCTGCTCCCCGCCGGGCCACCGCAGCGGCACGCCGCCCTGGCCGGACCGGGACGACCCGCGCCCCGGTCCGGTGCCGACGTCCTCCTCGTGCCGGTCCATCCGCGGACGGGACAGCCCTGGACCGCCGCGGGCCCGACGGCGTCGGCATACGCGGTGCCGCTTCCCTGGGGAGTGTGGCTGTGGCTCGCCTTTCCCCAGCCCCACCTGCCGGTTCCCGCGTCGGGCGCCATGCCCGACGGCATCCTGCGCGACGACCCGCCCCCGCCGCGCCCCGGCTTCCTGTTCCGGTCCGACCTGGAAACGTTCCGGCGGACCTTGGTCCGACTGCCCGCGGCTCGCAGCCCGTGGCTGCGCGAGATCCTCGCCAAGCACGCGCGGTACACGCCCTCTGGCCCTTTCTAGTGCCGCATCGGGGAACGTTCGCCGTGTCGACCACCTGACGTCAGGTGGTGACTCGTTCCTGCAGACGGACGGTCACGGTGTCCCCTTCCTCCTTGCCGATCGCCTTGCGCACCTCCGCCTTCACCGGCAGCTTGTGCGTCCCGTCCCCCAGGGCCATGAACGAACTTTGGAACGGATGACCGTCGATCGTGCCCCGGACCTTCACCAGGCCGCGGGTGCCGAAGAACTCGGCCGACTCGGGCCATACGACGTAGGTCCAGCCGCCCTTGTTCGGGCTCTTCCGCAGAGTTGCGGTGAACTGCTCGTCCATCACGGATACCGCCCTTTCAGGAGCCTTCGACTCAGGAGCCTTCGACGAGGATGAGGTTGTTGCCGTCCGGGTCACGCACGGTGAACATGGGCGGCACTGCGGGCCCCATCCGCAGGACCTCCGCATCCGCGTCGACACCGCGTGCGCGCAGGTCCGCGTGGTCGGCGTCGGCGTCCCGCGTCGTCAGACGGATGCCGGCCGGGATCCCTTCGAGAACGAGCGCGACAGTCGTCGTCGCCCCGGGCGGCGCCACCTCGATCCAGCGCCCGTCGCCGAAAGGTACGTCCCGGCGTACTTCGAAGCCGAGCTCATCGACGTAGAACGCGATCGCCTTCTGCTGGTCGGTGACGCGCATCGCGACCGTGGCCACCTGCGTGATGTGGGTGGTCCTGCTCATCCCATGCCTCCGTTCCTTTGGTATGCGCAAGGTAAGACGGAGGCGGGCGGGGAAACTCATCGCCGGCCACGAAGCCGGAGGTGAACACCGCCGCGATGCCGTCGTCGCGGCGGCGGTCCCCGAGGCCCCGGGCCTGGAGTTCTGGTTGGCGTGCGGTCCGTCCTACGCGTCGCCGTTCGTGCCCGGTGCCTTCTGCCGGATGAGCAGTACGGCGGGGATCAGGACCAGCAGCATCGGCGTCGGCTCGATCACCACGGCGCCCACGGCGCTCCACACGGCAAGGCCCCACCCCACGGACGACGGCACCCGCACCCCCAGCCGGCCGAGGTGCGCGACGAGCAGACCGAGCAGCAGGAGCGGTACCGCGAAGCTGCCCAGCGAGATCCAGAACGCGCCGCCCGCGCCGCTCGGTTCCACGAACTCCTCGCGCGGCAGCCCCCACAGGTCACCGCTGAACCAGGCGCCGAAGTGCCCCGCGTTCTGCGCGCCGAGGACGAGGAGATGGAGGGCGCCCAGGGCGACCAGGATGCGCCCCGCGCGTACCGCTGTGTTCGTACCCGGGTTCCCCGAATCCGCGCTCCGAGCACTCCCCGTGTTCCCCCTGCGTACCGCTGTGTTCCCCATCGAAGACCCCCATACAGCTTTACGAGACTATGAGTTCCGGAACTAGGGGTACCGTAATATGAAGGCCATGGCAACCACGGGACGACCACGGGACGCACGCGTGGACGCGGCGATCCTCGACGCCACGCGCGAGCTCCTCGCCAGGGACGGGTACGCCAGGCTGACGATGGACGCGGTGGCCGAGCAGGCCGGCATCGGCAAGGCCGCGATCTACCGGCGCTACGCCACCAAGCAGGAGATGGTCTTCGCCGCGGCGATCCATGAATCGGAACTGCCGGTCAGGCCCGACACCGGAAGCCTCGCCGGGGACCTCACCGCGCTCGTCCAGGAGATCGTGGACCATCTGACCGGTCCGGCCGCCTCTGCCGCGGTGCTCGGCCTCCTGGCCGACCTGGGGCCGGACAGCGCTCTGGGGGCCCGTTTCCGGGAACGGTTCGTGACGCGCGAACTCGCCGACATCGAGGCGCTGCTCGACCGGGCGGTGGGACGCGGTGAGCTGCCGCCCCCGCCGTCACGCCCGGACCCCTCCACCGTCCACGCCCTGGTGACCGGCCCGGTCTTCTCCTTCCTCTACCTCCAGCGCACGCCGCCGCACGGCCTGCCCGAGCGCTTGGGCCCGCTCGTCGCGGCGGCCCTCACCGCGCCCCAGGCATCACCGAGCCCCTGAACGGCGCTTGCCCTCAAGCGCACTTGAGGTCCTACCGTCCTCTCATGACCTGCACGGCGTGCAGGTTCCGCACCACCGAACCATCGGGAGGGGACGAGCCATGACGACCCGACAGCAGCTGTCCGGCAAAGGCGACACCGACACCGACATCGACACCGAATCAAACAGCGACAGCGACAGTGACACCGCACTCGCGGGTCAGCCCGCCGCATACTTGACCGGTCTCGCCTACGAGGCCCTCATCGCGTACACCAGGGCCAAGCAGGCCGAGAAGGGCCACACCCAGCCCCAGTACTGGCTGCTGCGGAACCTGTCGAAGAACGACATCTCGCCGGACGGCGAGGGGATGAGCGTGCCTGAGTTGCAGGAGGCCATGGCCGCCTACATCCGGCCCGAGGACGACCTGGCGGCGGAGGCCGCCGTGCTCGTGGAGCGCGGCTGGCTGACGCGGGACGCCGACGGCCGGCTGTGGCTCACCGAGCGGGGCGAGCAGGCCCGCGTCGACCTCGCGCGCAACGCTCCCGCGATCCGCGCCGCCCTCCATGAAGGCATCGACGACGCGGACTACGTGACCACGGTGAAGGTGCTCCAGCGGCTGATCCGCAACGCGGGCGGGCCGGCCGGCCGGCGGAGTCCGGTTACAGGTGCTTCCCGGAGCGCTTGAGCGAGCAGACCGCCGTCGCGGTCTTGCTCGGATCGCTCTCCGAGCGGGCCGTGAGTACGACCCTGTTGTGCCGGTCGGCACCCGGCTTCGCGCGCACGGCGACGTCGACCGCCACCGAATGCCCGGCCTTGGCGGTGGCGAGCCGGTTGGGGAGCCAGGCGGACCAGCCGTCTCCGAAGGACTTGGCCGACAGCCGGTAGACGTCGGAGGTCAGATAGCGGTCCAGTTCCTCGGGGTGGCCCGGATGGGTCGGCTCGGCGCGCCCGGTGTTGGTGAGGTCGAAGGTGCACGAGGCCCGGCGCATGGCCTCGCCCTTGGCCTTGCCGCGGTCGAGGTCGACGCCCCGGCGCTGCGGTCCGGCTCCGTCCAGCGACTTCACGGCGATGGTGTACGAGAGGAGTCCTGAGCGGCTGCGCTGGAGGTCGAGGACGTAGAAGTGCAGCCGGTTGGCCTCGTCGACGTACTCGTACTCGCTGCCGGAATCGGCTCCGGCGTGCAACAGGGCGTCGCTGAGCTGACGGTAGTCGCCCATGGTGATCTTCTGGAGCGTGCCGTCGGAGCGCTTGAAGTCCACCATGTCGATGTCCTCGGGGTGCGCGTCGATCACCCAGGCGAACGGGGCGCGGTCCTGGTTCTTGGTCTTGGAGAGCAGTACGCCGTTGTCCGGGGTGAAGGAGTCCATGCCCATGCGGTCGACGACCTCGACGGTGTAGTTGTCGTAACCGCCGCCGTCGCACAGCGGATCGGACGCCGTGTCGCAGGCCGGTGACAGGTCGCGGCTCATGGCGATGTTCACGCCGCTGATCCCCTTGTCGCCGGGAGGCGCGGAGCGCGCGGTGACCCGGGCGACGACCGTCCCGGAGTCCTTGAGGGCGCCGCGGTCCAGCCGCAGCACGTTCTTCTCGTCGACGATCCCGAGCTTGAGCTTGTCGCGCAGTACGTGCTGCGCGCCCATCGAGGCACCGTTGGTCGCGGGTATCTGCCAGCGCGTGTGCGGACCGCCGGGCCCGTTGAACGAGCCGCGCGAGAGCATGCTCCAGATGCCGGTGTAGGCGCGGCGCAGCGGGGTGCCGTACGGGTTGTTGTAGTTGTCGGCGATCCCCAGGATGTGGCTCAGCTCATGGGCGTACACGGCCATGCCGGAGCTCTCGGCCTGGGTGGACGAGCCGTTCGAGGCGTTGGGCCAGATGCGGGCGGCGGCCGCCCAGGAGGTCCACGGCACGTACCGGGTGCGGGCGGCGTTGCCGCCGAAGGGGGTGGCGGCGGGCGGCCCCCACGCGGTGGGCACGCCCTGCGTGCCCGGGAACTTCATCTGGCCGAACTCCTGCCAGACGGAGGACTCGTCCTGTCCGGCGGTGAGGAAGAAGACGAAGTCGTACTTCCCGGTCTCACCGCTGCCCACGTCCGCCGTCCAGGCGGCCTTGCCGTCGGCCCGGATGTCCTTGCCGCAGGTGATGCCGCTCGGGCAGGAGTCGGGGTTCATGCCGGGCTCGATACCGTACTGGAACGACTTGAACGGCATGCGGTAGACGCCGAAGGAGGTCAGGTCGACGCCGATGCGGCCGCCGGAGTCCTCCATCCAGTACTCGTTGATGGTGTGGCCACGGTTGAGCGGGCCTGGCTTGTTGAGGAAGTCCCGGTAGAAAGTGGGCAGTTGCGCGCGCGGAATGTCCGAGGCGATGGGCTGCGGATTGCCGAAGAGGGTCGACCCGGCGGGCTTGCTGACCGTGAACTCCTCGTCGGGATAGTCGAGGAGCACCAGGGCGCCCTTGAAGGTGCGCTTGGTGGGTTCGAGGCCGGGGTCGGCCCAGTCGGTGCCGGGGATGGAGCGGTAGTCCGCCCACGTCATGTCGTCGGGGTTCTGCCAGCGTTGCGGGTCGATCGGCCGGACGAGCGGCGGCCGGTCCGGGTCCTGCGGCTTCGCCCGGGCGGGCGCGGCGGTGAACGCGCCGGCCAGAAGGCCGAGGAGCGCGGCGGTGAGGGCCAGTTGGCGGGTGCGGGTGCGGGTGCGGGTGCGGGTCCGGGTGCGGGCCGGGGTGCGGCGGAGGAACAAGGCTCACCTCTTGCCTGAAGGGTGTGGACAAGAACATGACAAGCCGTTCGAGCCGTACCCTCCGCCGAAGCCGGTGGGGTGTCAATGCACTTTTGGGACGCTTGTGCTGTGGGCGGCCTGCGGGGCTTCACTCCGCAGGGGAGGGGGTGGGGTTACGTGTGTGGGTGACGGGTGACGGGTGACGGGTGACGGGTGACGGGTGACGGGGGACGGGCGAGGAGGGGCAGGAGTACTCGTCAACTCCTGCCCCTCCTCGCGGAAGGGAGCTTGGGGTGCGGATCCATAGCTCACTGATTCGATTCAGCGGATGTTGACGTCGATGCAGGCATAGAAGGCATTGGCCGTGTCGCCGATGTTCCAGACCGCGAGAACCTTGTGGCGGCCGGTGGCGCTGCCGAGATTGACCTGGTGCGAGACGGTGGCCGGCGGCTGCTGGTTGTTGCCGTCGATGGTGGCGACCTTCGTGCCGTCGACGAAGTACTCGTAGTTCGCCGTCCGGTGCCGTGCGGTGAACGTCCAGGTGAAGGTCTGCGTCCTGCTGACGTCGCTGACCTTCCAGCCCTTGCTGTCGTTGTCGAGCTCGGCGAACCTCGAATTGCCGCCGCTGCAGCTGCGCAGGCCCTTGGGGCCCTCCACGCTCTGTGGCTCGTACTTGATCTCGCCGCACGCGACCGTGCCCGCGGCGCACTGCGCCTGTCGGCTGGCCGGAGCGTTCACGTAGCCGTGCGCGCTGGCCGAGCCCGTCGGCAGTGTCAGGGCGAGGACCGGAGCCAGACCGGCGCCGATCGCTGCGGCTATCTTCCGCTTCTTGTCCATGCGTACTCCTTCACGGCGTTGCTTCATGGGGGTGTGCGACGTGAAGTGCTCTCGTGGGGGCGGGGTTTCGTGGGCGGTGGAACAGGACGGCCCGGCCGGAAGCCCACGACTTCCGGCCGATTAGTCTGGACCATAGACTTTGGCGAGCCACGGTCAAGGCCGATTTCACGCCAGACCTCAACAGCCCCCTGCGCATACCGCTGCGCGTCGCCCTCAGGGGTCTCGGGGGTGACGGCGTCGATGGCTTGGTGTCGGACTCCGCGAGGGGCCCGCCCCTGGCGATCGCGCCCTGGCGGCACGCGGGGCGCAGTGCTGGTCTACGTGGATGGGGTGGTGGTCGAGACGCGACGGTAGAGGCCTACGATCTCCTCGCGCGTTTCGCGCTCGGTCGCCCACAGGCCGGTGCCGCGAGTGCTGTCGTCGTCCCATCGGGACAGGGCTTCGGGGAACGGCCGGTCGAAGACCTCGCCGAGGTACCGGGACTCCCAGATCGACAGGTGCTTGACCAGCCCGAGCAGGTTGGTGCCCGTCGAGGTCAGGGGACGGCGGGCGTCGTACTCGCCGAGCCCGTCGAGCTTCCAGAGCACTGCCTCGCGCGTGTTCCGGAGCTGGACGCGCATGTGCAGTTCGGCTCAAGGTGGCGGCCGTGTCGCTTGGTTCGTGCGGTGGGTCCGTCGTGCGGTACAGTGATCTTGAGCTTCTCGCCGAAATTCCGGCGGCCGAGCACGCGTTGGTGGTCCAAGGAAAGACGCCCCGCTTCCTGCGGGGAAATGCAGGTGCAAGGCCTGCCCGGCGCTCCACATACGAGTCCCACCCCGTTCTCGCGGGGTGGGACTCGTGCGTTGTGGGGCCAGTTCACCTGGCCTGATCCCGGCCAAATACCGAGAGCGCTCCCTTCCGCCGCTTGCGGCCCGGGGCCCGCGGCCGCGGCCCGTCGTTCACCGCCCACTGAACCGGCCCGTGCCCGCCAGGTACCGGTACCGGCCCTGTCGGAGGCCTATCGGAGGCCGTAGTCCCGCTATCGGTGCCCTGTCGGCGGCGTCCGACAGATTCGTGGTGATCCCGCCGGGTGTCCCATCCGGCAGGCACGCGCAACGTAAGGAATCACCATGAGCACTGCCACTGATACTCACGTCACGATCATCGGCGCCGGGCTCGGAGGGCTGACCCTGGCTCGCGTCCTGCACGTCCACGGCATCCCGGCCACGGTCTACGAGGCGGAGGCCTCGCCGATGGCGCGCTCGCAGGGCGGGATGCTCGATATACACGACTACAACGGGCAGCTCGCCGTCGACGCGGCGGGCCTGAAGGACGAGTTCCGTGCGCTCGTCCTGGAGGGCCGCGAGGCGCTGCGGATCCTCGACCGGAAGGGCACCGTCCTGCTCGACAAGGCCGACGACGGCACGGGCGGGCGCCCCGAGGTGCAGCGAGCCGATCTGCGGCAGATGCTGCTCGACTCGCTCCCGGCCGGCACCGTCCGATGGGACCACAAGGTCAGCACCACGCGTTCCCTCGGCGGGGGCCGTCACGAGGTGACCTTCGCCGACGGCCGGACCGTCGTCACGGACCTGCTGGTCGGTGCGGACGGCGCGTGGTCGCGGGTCCGGCCCCTGCTGACCGCCGTCATTCCCGAGTACAGCGGCACGGCGGTCGTCGAGACGTATCTGTTCGACGCGGACACCCGGCACCCGGCGACCGCGAAGGCCGTCGGCGGCGGATCGCTCCTCGCGCCCTCGCGGGGCCAGGAGATCTTCGCTCACCGGGAAAGGGGCGACACCCTCCACGGCTACATCGGGCTGACCAGGCCGCAGGAGTGGTTCGACGCCATCGACTTCACCGACTCCGCCGCGGCCGCCGCGCGGATCGCGGAGGAGTTCGAGGGCTGGGCGCCGGAGCTCACCGCGCTGATCACCGACGGCGACACCCCGCCGGTCCTCCGCTCCCACTACGCCCTGCCGGTCGGGCACGAGTGGGAGCGGGTGCCGGGCGTGACCCTGATCGGCGACGCCGCCCACCTCGCGGTCCCGAACGGCGAAGGCGCCAACCTGGCCATGCTCGACGGCGCCGATCTCGGCAAGGCGATCGCGGCGCACCTCGATGACGTCGAGGCGGCTCTCACCGAGTACGAGCAGGCCATGTTCCCCCGCAGCGGCGAAGCCGCGGCCGAGGGCATGGAGTTCCTGGACGCGCTCTCCGACAGCGACAAGCTCGCGAACGTGCTCGCGATGTTCGGCGAGGGCGCGCAGGCCTCGTGAGCCCGTGCCTGCGCCTGAGCCACCGGGCGTGTGGGCGTTCCCGGCCGTCAGTGACCACTGGCACTGGCCCGTCCTCATGACGTCTGGCACCGGCCCGCCTTCGGCGGGACCATCGACGAGAGCCGAACCGGTGGGGGTGTGCACATGGGAACAGTGCTGGTGGTGGCATTGGTCGGCGTCGTGGCCGTGGTCCTCGCCACGGCCCTGGTGCGGGCCGGGCGGCGCGAGGCCCGCGCGGAGAAGGCCCGGCTCGCCGAGGACGCGAGGCGACAGGCGCGACGGTCGCTGGAGGCGGTGTGGGCGATGGGCGACCGCGCATTCGAGGAGTACGTCGCCGAACTGTGCCGCCGCGACGGCTGCACCGACGTCCGGCGCGTGGGCGGCGCCGGTGACCTAGGCGCCGACGTGACCGGCCGCCTGCCCGACGGCCGCCGCCTCGTCATCCAGTGCAAGCGCTACGCCAAGCACCGTGCCGTCGGCAGCCGGGACATCCAGACGTTCAACGGCACGGCCCGCGCCGAACACGGCGCCGACGTCCCCGTCTTCGTCGCGTCCTGCGTCTTCACCGGGCCGGCCCGCGCGTTCGCCGCCCGGCAGGACCTGTGCCTCATCGACGTCAACCTGCTCGGCTTCTGGAACAGCGGCACGCCGCTCGCCTCGTTCCTCGACCTGGACATCGGCAGTTCCGGGAACAACCGGAGGCTGGACCCTGATCGGGACTGACGGGGGTGGTCATGTGGTCGGCGGCGAAGGGGGAGGGAGAAGCGGAAGGGGCCTGCTCCCTGCCTCGGCGGGGAGCAGGCCCTCCCTCACGACGGCACGCAGAACCTCAGGTCCAGGACGATGCGCCGGTGCGCGGAGTGCCGATGGGCGGAGCTGATGGCGGAACCGTCGCGATGGCGCGTGGGGAGGGGATCCGGGTCAGGGGCCGGCGGTGGCGAGACACTGGGGTGCAGGGAGCCGGCAGCGGTCAGAGCCCGGATCCGCGCGATGAACTCGGGCCCGGGAAGCGGCAGTTCCACGTCGTCGTCCACGAACTTCACGGCGG
>NZ_JBFAWC010000035.1:0-43170 GCF_040680155.1 Streptomyces sp. NPDC052114
GCCAGGTCGTGGCCGCCGACGCGCAGGTCACCGGCGTCGGCGGTGACGAGCGTGGAGAGGATCTTGACGGCGGTGGTCTTGCCGGCGCCGTTCGGACCGAGCAGGGAGAAGATGCTCCCGCCCGGCACCACCAGGTCGATGCCGTCGAGGACCGCCTTGTCCCCGTAGGCCTTGCGCAGCCCCCTGGCCTCGATGGCGGGCGGCGGAGAGGTCGTCGTTGTCATGCCGCAGACGGTGTGGCACGACGGATTCAGCGCGGTTTCACGAGGGTTTCAGCGCTCCCGCGGCCCACTGGAGCCGGACCGGGGCATCATGCGCGCGCCGTCCTCGCGTCGTGACCGGGAGCCGCCCGGATGACGGATGTACGTTGTCCGTGCGCGGCCCCGAGACCCGCCCGGCCACCGCGATCGCGTCACTTCAGCCCGATCGACGCACGTCGGATCCCTCGCCGATGAGTTCTCGCGGCCCCGGCAGTCTCATCGTCGTCGACCGCAATGGAGGAATCACATGTCACAGCTGTTGAGGGTGCAGAACTTCACCGTCTCGCAGGACGGATTCGGCGCCGGGGAGGGCCAGAGCCTCAAGCGGCCGTTCGGCCACGCCGATCCCAGGACCATGTTCTCCTGGGCGGGCGCCACGGCGAGCTGGCCCGGTCGCACCGACCCCGGCGGCAGCCGCGGCCTCGACGACTACCTCACGCGCGACTTCACCCACAACATCGGCGCCGAGATCATGGGCCGCAACAAGTTCGGCCCCCAGCGCGGGCCCTGGACCGACCACGAGTGGCAGGGCTGGTGGGGCGACGAACCTCCCTTCCACACCCCCGTGTTCGTCATGACCCACCATCACCGTCCGTCCTTCACGCTCTCCGACACCACCTTCCACTTCGTCGACGGCTCCCCCGCCGACGTCCTCAAGCAGGCGCGTGAGGCCGCCGAGGGCAAGGACGTCCGCCTCGGCGGCGGAGCCACCACGGTCCGGGAGTTCCTCGACGCCGACCTCGTCGACACCCTGCACGTCGCCGTCTCGCCGGTGACGCTCGGTTCGGGCATCCGCCTCTGGGAGTCGCCCGACGAGCTGCTCGACCGCTACCACCTCGACGTGGTGCCCAGCCCCAGTGGTGTGACCCACCATCTGTTCTGGCGGCGCTGACGTCCGTGCCGGGCACCCTCAGCCTCGTACGCCGTCTCCGCTGCCGTAGGGCGCGTACAGGTCGAGCAGGCGGATCCTGGCGGCCTGCAACCGGTGTGCGAGGACCCGGCCGACCCATTGGCCGACGACCGCGCCCAGGGCGGTGTCGTCCTCGCACATCAGCCGGACCGCCTGCGCGTCGAACTCGTCGGCCCGCACCGGGCTCTGCGCCGACGCGCCGAGCTGCCACACATAGGGCGGGAACAGCCAGGACCAGCCGACGAGTTCGCCGTGGCCGAGCGTCTCGATCACGGGCGAGCGGCGGCCGGGGACGTGCATGTCGAGCACGACCGATCCGGTGCGGACGATCCAGAACCGGTCGGCGTGCCCGCCCTCCTCGAAGAGGCGGGTTCCGGCCGGGAAGGACACCTGTCGCGCGATCCTCATCAGGCGCTCGCGGTGCACCGTCGGCAGGGCGCTCAGCATGGTCGTGTTACTCATTCTTCCGGCTCCTTCTCCGCGTGTTCCTGTTTCTGCCGGGGCCCTCGTCGCCGTCTGATCCCCGAGGGCCCCGGCCGCTTCGGTCTCCCCCGACGCCTCACGTCCTGCGGCCGCTCCACCGCGGTCCTGTCAGCTCCCACGCCCGGTCCCACTCGGCCATCCTGCGGCGCTGGGCCAACACCCGCACCGCGAGCCACGTCCCTCCGCCGACGGCCGACACCATGAACACCGCCCCCACTCCCGCGGCCGTCGCGGCGCCCCACAGCTCGTCCTCGTCGAGGGGCGCCGGGGTGACCCGGCCCCGGGCGTCGAGCCACACGTCGGCCTTGCTGCCCGCGAGGGCACCGGCCGGGGCCTTGACCGTGGCGGTGCGGGTCCTGGCGGCGTGTGTCGTGGCGTCGCGGTCGGTCCAGCGGACCGTCACCAGACGGGTGCCGCGGACCTCGCTGCCGTCCGCGCCGATCGCGGGCGGCGGGGCGTCGCGGATCAGGGTGCCCCGCACGACGTGACGTTCGGCCCGTTGGCGTTCGGCCCTCGCCGCGGCGGTGTCGTACGTGGCGGAGCCTGCGACGACTCCCGCCAGGGGCGCGCCGACCACTGTCACGGCCCCCAGGACCAGGGTGGTCCACGCCTCGACGACGTCGCTGCGGCGGCGCAGCGGGTTGCGCCGCCAGCGCCATCCCCGGACCCGGGTGCACGGCCGGGCGCCCATGGCGTCAGTACCCCTCCGCGCGGCCCGCGAGCTCGCCTTTCAGCGCGGCGGCCACGCGCCGGGACCAGTCGCCGATCTGCTGGAAGTCACGGAAGTCGCCGCCCTTGCCGGACCGCAGGATCATGCGGGCGATGTGCCCCTTGGCACCGTCCTTCAGGCAGCCGCCGAAGGTGACGTGCTCGTGGGCGCCGATCGCCGTGAGCATGCGGTGCACGGCGGGCACGGGGGCGATGTCCCGTTCGCTCGCCGAGGCGTCCAGCGGTCCGCTGCTGAAGAGCCACACTTCCTTCGCGGCCAGCGCCCGGCGCCGGCGGCGGGCGAACCTGCGGGCGTCCCTGTGCCAGCGCCCCGCGTAGAGCGGGCTGCCGAGCACCACGCCGTCGTACTCCTCGATGCCTCCGATGTAGACCACCGGACGCAGGTCGGTCTCGATGCCCTCCTCGCGGAGGGTCCTGGTGATGGTGCCGGCTATCTCCGCGGTGGACCCGTTCTTCGTCGCGTAGGCGACGAGCATCCTGCCGGTCATGGCGGATGTCTCCTTTCGGTCTCGGGGTCAGCGCAGTCGCCTCAGATAGGGGTCGGGGGCGTCGCGCGGCAGGAGGCGTACGCGCACGTCGAGTGCCGTGACGCCGCCCGGCCACGCCAGGACGGGGTTGAGGTCGGCCTCGGTGAGCTGCGGCAGGTCGCAGGCCATGCGCGAGAGCCGGTGCAGCAGTTGCTCGATGCCCTCCAGGTCGACCGGGCCGCTGCCGCCGTGCCCGAAGAGCAGCGGGGCGCAGCGCGGCGCGGTGATCAGGTCGTGGACGTCCAGGTCGGTGAGCGGGGCGAGCCGGGCCGCCTGGTCGGCGAGCACTTCGGTGGCCGTGCCACCGAGGCCGAACAGCACCAGTGGCCCGAACACGTCGTCCTGGACGACGCCGGCGCACAGTTCCGTGCCGCGTTCGGCCAGCGGCTGGATCACGACGCCGGTGAGCAGCCCCTCGAAGCGGGTCGACAAGTCCCGGAACGCCGCCCGCACTTGGGTGTCGCCCTGCAGGTCGAGGTGGAGGGCCCGCTGTTCGCTCTTGTGCAGCAGGCCCGGCCAGTGCGCCTTCATGACGATGCGGCCGTCGGGCCTGCGCAGCCGTTCGGCGGCGATGACCGCGTCGTCCTCCGTCTCGGCCCAGGCCCAGGGCAGTTGGGGGATGTCGTAGCAGCCGAGCAGTTCCGCGCAGGTGCGCGGGCCGAGCCAGCCGCCGTCGGGGTGGGCGGCCAGGTGCGCATCGGCCACGGCGCGGGCGCGGGACGTGTCGACGTTCGCGAGGTCGGGGACGGTGCCGGGTGGCCGGGCCAGCCACTCGGCGCGGCGGACCGCGTGCGCCAGGGCGCAGGCGGCCATCTGGGGATCGGCGTACGAGGGGACGGAGCCGCTGCCCGCGCACGGGAGCAGTCGGACGGAGGCCTCCTGGTCGAGGCGGACCGCGGCGACCGTTCGGGAGCGACGGCCGGGGGCGCAGGTGAGGGCCCGGCGGAGATCGTCGCCGGTCGCCGCGGCGACCGCGGTGGGGACGAGGACCAGGAGGACGACGTCGGCGCAGCCGTCGCGCACCAGCCGGTCCACGCAGCGCCCCAGCTGATCCTCGGTGACGTCGGCGCGGGCGTCGACGGGATTGGCGGTGGTCGCGCCTTTGGGCAGGATGCCGTTGAGGTCGTCGACGACCTCGACGGGGAGCTTCGGGAGGGTGAGTCCGGCCTCGGCGCAGGCGTCGGCGGCGAGGACGCCCGCGCCACCCGCGTTGGTGACGACGACGACACGTCGGCCCGCGGGGGCGCGCTGGGAGTGCAGCAGGGCCGCGGTGCCGAGGAGTTCACCGATGCTGCGCGTGGCGATGATGCCCGCCTGGGTGAAGAGGGCCTGCCGCGTCATGGTCCGTGTCGCGGCCGCGGCGGAGTGCAGGGCGGCGGCCCGCCGTCCTTCCCTGGTGCGGCCGACGTCGACGGTGAGCACGGGGATCCGCCGGGTCACCCGGCGGGCGGTGCGCGAGAAGGCGCGTGGGTTCCCGAAGGATTCGAGGTGGAGCAGCACCAGGTCGGTGACGCCGTCGCTCTCCCACCACTGGAGCAGGTCGTTGCTGCTGACGTCGTACTTCTCGCCCAGCGACACGAAGCTGGAGATGCCGAGGCCGAGCCGGGAGAGGCCGTGGAGCATCGCGATGCCCACTCCCCCGGACTGGACGGCGACGCCCGTCATGCCGGGCCGGGGGTGCCCGGCGGCGAACGTCGCGTCGAGGGAGAGATCGGCGTCGATGGTGGCCACGCCCAGGGAGTTGGGGCCCACGAGACGCATGCCGTACCCACGGCACGCGGAGAGCAGCGCCTGTGCCTGTGCGGGGCCGAGGCCGCTCGTGATGACGACCAGCGCGCGCACGCCCGCCTTCCCGCATTCCTCGGCGGTGGCGGCGAGGAGCGAGGTGGGGACCGCGAGCACCGCCAGGTCGGGCACCTGCGGCAGCGCGGCCACCGAGGGGTGGCACGGGACGCTCAGGAGCGAGGTGGCGGTGGGGTGGAGGGCGTAGAGCTGCCGGTTGTAGCCGCCGGTGCGCAGGTTGCGCAGGACCGCCCGGCCGACCGAGCCCGCCTTGCGCCCGGCCCCGATCACGACGATCGACTCGGGCCGCAGGAGGGGGCGCAGGCTCGCCACTCCGGCCGCCCGCCCGCGCGTCTCGACGGCCGTCAGGTACGTCTCGTTCTCGGGTCCGGCGCCGTCGGCTTCCTCGTCGAGCCGGATGGTGCAGTGCACTTCGGGGCCCTCGAAGTGCCGGGCGGTGTGCAGTCCGAGGCCGGCGACTACCTTGAGGATCTCTTTGTCGTCGGCGAGCGCGTCGGCGGTGAACGCGGTGATGCCGTCGGCGCGGGCGGCCGAGACCAGGTGCTCCAGGAGCAGCGTGCCGATGCCCCGGTGCCGCAGGCCCTCCGCGACCGCGAGGGAGATCTCGGCGGTGGTGGAACGGGGCGGCCGAGCGGTGCCCGCCGCAGCCGTCTCCTGTGTCCGCTCGTACTCGCCCACGCCCACGATCCGGCCCCCGGTCTCGACGAGCAACGCGCGGCGCCCGGGGCGGGGTGGGGCGCAGGCGCGGTCGACGGCCTGCGCGGCGGACGGGCGGCTCCCCCCGAGGTACCTCGGGCGAAGGCTCTCCGGGGGCATGTGCGCGTACAGCTGCCGGAGTGGGGCACGGTCGCCGGGGCGGACGGGGCGGATGCGGGCCGTGGTCCCGTCGGCGAGCAGGGCGTGCACGGCGCGGGGTGCGCGCGCCCGGGACGGCGTCCGCTCGCCGTCACTGTCCGTATCCCCGCCCGTGTACGTCGCCGGGGCCAGGTCCTCCGCGTCCCTGCCCGGGGCCGAGTCCTTCATCGCGGACCTCCTGCCGCAGTCGCCCTCCCCCTCTCGTGTCGAGCATCGGCCCTGCCGGGCACGCCGGACAGGGACTGACCGGGCGCACCCCGGGGCCGATCGGCCCTTTGTGGGGGTGCCCGGCGACGGAGGGGGCAGGGCGGGGCGGATGAGGCGCAGGGCGTGTCGATGGACACGGTTCGGGAAGGGGGCGCTGCGCAGGATGGCGTACGCGGTGGCGTACCGAAGTACCGGCCGGCCTCGACCGCCCGGTGGTCGGGGGCGAGGCCGGCGCGGGCGGTCGGGCCGCCGCCTACTGCGTCACTGCCCGACGCGGCCGTCGACGCACTCGCGCAGCAGGTCCGCGTGCCCGCAGTGACGGGCGTACTCCTCGATCCGGTGGACCATGAGCTCCCGCACCGAGACGCCGTCCTTGCCCAGCCGCTCGCCCAGGTCGGGATGCCCGGCCAACGCGGCGTCCAGCGCGGTCTGCTCGCGCTCCAGGTCGGTGTACGCGGCGTCGACGACGGCCCGGTCCGCGACCGCGCCGTCGAAGTCCGCGTCCTTCGGGCCGTACACCCTCGGCAGCGGATCGCCGTCGGCGATCCAGTTGCGCCAGTCGCGCTCCACCTCGACGAGGTGGCGGAGGAGGCCGAGCAGGGACATCGTCGACGGCGGCACCGAGCGACGGGCCAGCTGCTCCGGGCTCAGGCCCTCGCACTTCATCCGCAGGGTCAGGCGGTAGTTCGCCAGGAAGTCGTCCAGTGTGGCGAGTTCGCCGTCCGGGCTGGTTCCTTCGCTGTTGCGGGGGTCCTTGTCCGGGTCCGCCCACATGTCGGGGTAGACGGTCGCCTGGGTCCATCGCGCGGGTTGGTCACTCATGTGCGTCATGTTCATCCGCGAGGGCCGGTACCGCCAGTGATTTGTCCACGGGCTTCGAGCGCCTTCGCCCGCGCGACCCCCACGTCGTCAACAGCACGCGTACCTGACGTCCCCCTTGTTTCGGCAAGCCGTGTCCCACGGCCGCTGCCATGGCCCGCGAACCCACCCGCAGCCCTCGGATAGCATGATCCGACTCACGACGATCGCCCGCATCGCCCGTCTTGTGCCGGGAAAGGGGCTATCTAGCACGAAGAGTGACTTACTTAAATAACCCCTAACAAATCGGTCAGACAATTGAGATCTAAGGCGTCGCGGGTGCTTTCGCGAATAAATCCCAGAGATACGACCGCCGTATGGCGCAGGCCGCGGGTGCTGCTGTGGGCCGCGGCGGGCGTGGTGACCCTCGGTTTTATGATCGCGCTGGAAATCGCCGCGCGTCATTACGGCATGCCGGGCCCGATCACCAACCAGGCGAAAGAGGTGATTTTCGCCCCGAAATCAGGGCCGCTGCTGTATGCCAGCATGGCTTTGATGATGGTGGTGTTCACCTGGCGGCAGCGTTTCATCGCCATTGGCGCCGCGATCGGCATCGACCTCGTCTTTTTCTTTGTGCGATGGCTCGTCGACGCCAAGATGATGTTCGGCAACGGCGCGTTGTGGGTCATTCTGGGCTGCGCGGTCATCGCCGTCACGCGTCGCACCGGCAAGGAGCGGGTGCTGCTCCTGAAGGGCGTGGGCCTCGGCCTGCTGCTGGTGGCCGGCCGCAAGACCGGTGACGCCTGGCTCCTGATCACGTCGAAGACCCGCCCGATGGTGCTCGACCAGTACGTGGCGACCGCCGATCACGCGCTGGGCAATCCGTCGTGGGTGATCGGCCGGATCGTCCGCGCCACCGGCTCGACCGGCGCCCACGTGCTCGACTGGGTCTACATCCAGCTGGCGGTCGCCGCGGTCGCCGCGGCGCTGTACCAGCTGCGTCATGTGGCGGCCGAGCGGCGCTTCCCGAAGCATCACCTGGTGCGTACGTTCCTGGTGATCGGCCTGCTCGGGCCGGGCATCTACATGATCTTCCCGGTGGTCGGGCCGATCTTCGCGTACGGCTGGGGGGCGTTCGGCACGGGCGCCGAGCACCTGGCAGTGTCGAACATCTGGCCGGACACCCCGCCGCCGCTCACGCCGCCGGAGCCGATGCTCTACGACGAGCTCACGCCACGCAACTGCATGCCCAGTCTGCACACGGCGTGGGCCACCGCGATCTTCATACATTCCCGCAGGGGTCCGCGCGTTCTGCGGTACGCGGGGACTTTCTGGCTGCTCGCCACGCTCGGCGCGACGCTGGGATTCGGCTACCACTACGGCGCGGACATCGTCGCCGGCGTGGTGTTCACGCTCACGATCGAGGCGGGGCTGCGCGCGCTCGACCGGGGCTGGGAGCGCTCCGGAATTCAGCTGGTCGCCTATGGTGCGACGGTCTTCACCGCGCTCCTGGTGTCGTACCGCTATCTGTCGGTGCAAATGGCCGATCTTCCGTGGCTCTTCGGTCCGCTGATCATTCTGTCGATGGTCTCCGTGATCTACCTCTACGTACGCACCATGAAAATGTGGGACCCGAAGCCGGAAGGCCCCCTGCAGAAGCCGGAGCCGCAGCCCGCGATGGTCTGACGCGGCTCGCGGCGGCGTGACGCACAACAAGATGGGGAGGGCCCCGGCCGTGGCCGGGGCCCTCCCCATCTCTGACAGGACCGCCACTCCTCCGCAGGGCGGAAGGCTTCCGTCGACGTTGGCGTCAGCGGCACAGCTCCCTGTCGAGGATCGTGTCCATCCGCTGCTTCGTCGGCTGGCCCGGTTGGGTCGTGACGGCGATGTTCATCGCGCGACCGTGCTGCCTGGCGCCGCCCCGGGTCTCGTAGCCGGTCGTGCTGCCGCCGTGGCCCCAGTAGACGTCGCCGCACGACAGCGGCGTGCTCACGAGCCCGAGGCCGTAGCGCGCGCCTTCGGGGAAGGGATAGCCCGCGGGGACCGTGGTCTGCATCTCGTCGAGTTCGTCTTCGTCCAGGAGGTGGCCGGCGAGGAGTTCGCTGTAGAAGCGGTTGAGGTCGGAGTCGGTGGAGATCATCTGGCCTGCCGCCCAGCCCCAGGAAGGGTCGAGTTCCGTGCCGTCGCGCAGCGGGGCGCCCGGTGCGTCCTGGTAGTAGCCCTTGGGGTGGGGTTCCCTGATCGTCACGTCACCGGGGGCAGGGAAGTAGGTGTGGCGCAGCCCGATGCGCTTGATGACGCGTCTGTCGATCTCCTCGGCAATGGAGTGGCCGGTGATCTTTTCGATGAGCAGGCCCGCGACGACGTAGTTGGTGTTGCTGTACGCCCATCCGTCGCCCGGATCGAACTCGGGCTCGTGCCGGAGGGCGATGTCGAGGAGTTCCCGGGGTTCGTAGCGGCGGATCTCCTCGTCGAGGTACTTCGTGTAGTTGGGCAGCCCGCTGGTGTGCTGAAGGAGGTTGCGGACGGTGATGCGGCCTCCGTCGATGCCGTTGCCGCGCAGGAGGTCCGGCAGGTAGAAGTCGACCGGCTTGTCCAGGCGGATCCTTCCCTCACCGACGAGTTGCAGCACCACCACCGCGGTGAACGCCTTGGTGTTGCTGCCGATCCGCACCTGGCCGTCCTCAGGAACCCCGGCGCCGGTGGCCAGGTCGCCGACTCCTGCGGTGTAGCTGCGGTTACGGCCTGCCCTGTCCTGCACGCTCGCCAGCGCGGCGGGCACCCCGTCGGAGTGCACCAGCGCGTTCAGGCCCTGGCGCACGCCGTCCGGCCGGGCGGCGGCGGACGCATCGGACGGCGCCACGCCGCCCAGCGCCGTGACGGCCACCGCCACGGCCGCGGCCGCCGCTGCCGCCGGTACGGCTCTGCGTCGGCCGCCCCTTCGCCCGGACGGACGGACGGACGCCTGCACTGTCTGCTCACGCATGAGCCAACTCCTACGGAATGAAGGGGAAATGAAGGGGATCGACGAAGTCGACGGGATGAGGTGCTGAAGTGATCGACCGGCCCTCAGCCTTCCGGACGTGATCATCCGCGGCGATCCCGCTGCCCACCCGACGCCAGGTGGGGTTGTCCCCCGTGTCAGCGAGCCGGATAGCCGTAACGCGTCCAGTTCGCCACGACCCGCTGCCGGAGTTCGCGGGGATACGAGGTGTGGAAGGACGCCGTCGTGCACTGGAAGTCCGCCGGCAGCAGGCAGTCGACGACCGCCTTCCCGCCCCGGGCCGCGGCGGCCTCCGCCGCGGTGAGGTAGGGGACCATCGGGATGCCCGGGGCCTTCGGGAAGGTGTGGTGGCCGGTCTCCGGATGGTTGCGGGTGGCCATGGCCCAGACGACCTGGCGGATGTCGGTGACGTCGATGTCGTCGTCGACGACGATCACCTTGGGCACCAGCCAGCCCGCGTGCGAGGCGAAGAGGACATCGGCGATGCGCGCCACCGCTTCGCCCGACGACATGCCGAGTTCGGTGCGTCGCGCACGGTCGAGCGAGACCACGAGCCAGCAGGTAGCCGCCTCGTACGAGCACCAGGCCAGATCGACGGGAAGTCCCGCCCCGCGCAGTACGTCGAGTGCCACGGCCGAGATCATCGTGCCCCAGACGGTGTGGTTCTCCTCGGGCGGCAGACCCGCGGCGCAGACCGGCAGGATCGGGTCGTCCCGATACGTCACCGCCTCGACGTGGAAGACCGGCTGCGGCTTGCCGTCCGGGAACGCGTACCCGTGGTACTCGCCCATCGGACCCTCGTCCGCCGTCTCGTCGCGACTGAGGTATCCCTCAAGTACGATCTCGGAGTTCGCGGGCACGTACAGACCGTTGGTCTCGGTGCCGACCACCTCGACCGGGGTGCCGGTGAGCGCACCGACGTAGCCGTCCTCGTTCACCCCTTCGGGCAGCGGCATCCCGGCGGCGGCGAGAGCCGCGGGCGGCGCGCCCAGCACCATCGCCCACGGAGTGTGCTCCCCCCGGTCCGACCACAGCTTCCGGATCATGCCGATGTGCTGCTGCGGCATCGCGGGGCCGACCAGGGTGGTGCGGTCACGGAGCATCGTGCGGGCCACGGACCAGCTCGTCCAGCGGCCGTCCGGGGTGCGCACCACGTGGAAGCCGTACGTGCCGAAGTACCGCCCGCCGTCCTCTTGGTGGAGCAGCGGCACCGGGAAGGCCTCCAGATCCACCGCGTCGCCGATGCGGACGTTCTGTTTGCAGGGGCCGGTGGCCACCTCGACGGGGGCGACGGGATCCGCGTGCAGGGCGCGGACCAAGTGCTCGACGATGTGGCGCGGGGTGGACGTGCGCGGCAGGCCGAAGTGGGTGGCGAGCCTGCCGTACGGCGTTCCGCTCCCCGGGTCGCCCAGGCCCGCGGGGGCGCCCAGGATCCGGTGACCGGGGGCGGCGCCCGTCAGTGAGGTGAACAGCGGTGCGGGCGCGCCCGTCTCGTAGGCGCGGCGTGTCACCGCACCGACTTCGAGATGCGGATCGACGCGCTGTCCGATCGCCACCGCGTCGCCGTCGGCGAGGAGCCGCTCGACGAAGGCCCGGAATTCGAGGGGAGGAGTGTTCTGGGGCGGAGTGTTCTGGGGCATGGCGGTTCCTTGGGTATGACCACGGGTGGTAATGGGCGGATGTGGTGCTGCGTCAGTTGGCTTGCGGGGACTGGCTGTTGGCGCGTGCGGCACGCATGCCCGTCCAGCGGCGTTCGTCGGGTGCGGGGACGCCGAGCTGGTCGAGGACGCGGGTCACCATGTGGTCGACGAGGTCGTCGATGGTGCGGGGGTGGTGGTAAAAGGCGGGCATCGGCGGGACGATGCGGGCGCCCATCCGCGCGAGCCCCAGCATGTTCTCCAGGTGGATCTCGCTGAGCGGTGTCTCGCGGGGCACGAGGACCAGCGGCCGCCCCTCCTTGAGGACGACGTCCGCCGCCCGGCCCACGAGGCCGTCCGCGTAACCGGTGCGGATGCCCGCGAGCGTCTTCATGCTGCAGGGCACGATGACCATGCCGTCGGTGCGGAAGGAGCCCGAGGAGATGGCGGCCCCTTGGTCGTCCGGGCCGTGGGTGACGTCCGCGAGCCCGGACAGGTCCCGCACCGTCCGCCCCGTCTCCAACTCGATGGTGGCGCGGGCCCAGCGGCTGAGCACCAGGTGCGTCTCGATCCCCGGATCGGCGGCGAGGCGCTCCAGCAGCCTCAGGCCGATGACTGCGCCGGTCGCTCCGGTCATGCCCACGATCAGTCGCACAGGTCCTGCCTCTCCGGCCGTCTTCCGGCCGCCCCTCCGGCTGCCTTCCCGGCGCCTTCCGGCCGCCTCTCCGGCATGCTCAATATCAGTCGCGCAGGAGCCCGCCGCACCTGTCGGACGCAGCGGCTGCGCGATGTCTTCCCTGTTCACGCTAGGGGTCCGGCATCGGAGAGGAGAGATAAGGTCGGGCAGGACATGAGCAGAAACGGACAGCCTGACGGCATCGTGGACTTCCCGTTCCCCGCCACCGCCGGTGGTCCGCCGGGAGTGGAGGTCACCGACCTGCGGGGGCTCGCCGCCCGGATCTCCCGGCTCGGCGACGGCGCGGGCGTGGCACGCGTACGCCTCGGGTTCCATCTGCTGGTGACCGTCCGCTCGGGGCGCCTGCCCTGCTCGGTGGACACGACCGGCTGCGTGATCGAGAGCGGCCATTGGCTGTGGGTGCGGCCGGGGCAGGTCTTCCGGGTCACAGCGGTGGACGACGGCTGGCCGGACGACGGGAGCCACCGGCCCCCGGCCACCGCGACCGTCGTCCTCTTCCAGGCGAGCTTCCTCGACCCGGCCACCATCAGCCGGGCCCGACTCGACCGCAGGGCCTGGCGGCTGCCCCTCTCCCCCGCTCCCGGCGCCGAGGAGCCGGTGCGGCGGACGCTGGAGTTGCTGGAGGACGAGTACCACCAGCCCGGAGGGCTGCCCCTGGAAGCCCACGTGGACGTGGTCCGCCATCTCCTGGCGGTCCTTGTGGTGCGGCTCAGCCACCTCCCGGGCGGGCACCGCAAGCAGGCAGCCGGGGACGAGACGTTCGTCCGCTTCCAGGCGGCCGTCGAGCGGGATTTCACGCGCAGCCATCAGGTCCAGGACTACGCCGCCCGGCTCGGCTACAGCGTCCGCTCACTGACCCGGGCCAGCAACGCGGCGGTCGGGCGCGGCGCGAAGGCCGTGATCGACGAGCGCCTGATCCTGGAGGCCAAACGTCTGCTCCTCCACACGCGGTTGCCCGCCCGCGCCGTCGCCGAGCGGCTCGGCTTTCCCAGCACGACCGTCTTCACCCGCTTCTTCCGGCACCACACGGGTGAGACCCCCACCGGTTTCCGGCGGCGGGCGCACGCGGAGCCGGCCGACTGACAACTGACGACCGGCGGTCGCACGCGTCGCCAGGACAACAGCCGCGGGGCGCCCCGGACCAGTGGTCACGAGGCGCCCCGCGGCGAACGGCGTGGGTTACGGCGCCATCTCGTACGTGCCGGAGAGTGCCGCGACACGCTCCCACACGCGCGCCGAGCGGGCGTCGTCGACGACGGGGCGGCGGACCGCGCCGAGGGCCCAGTTCTGCTGGGCCTCGGTGGCGGAGTCCTTGCCGTGCAGCTCGACGGCGTTCGCGGAGAAGTCCCGCACGAGGACGGCGAAGAGCTCGTCGAGGACGTCCTCGTCCAGTCCGGTGAGGCGGGCCTGCTCCAGGATCAGCTGGCCGTGCACGACCAGCGCGAACAGCTGGCCGACGGACAGGAGCAGGTCGAGGTCGCGGCTCTGCTCCTCGTCGGGCGCGGCGGTGGTCACGAACTCGCAGAGCGCGTCGGCCTGCTCGCGGAGGCGGGCGACGTTGGGCACCTCGGCGTACGCGTCGTAGGCGGCGCGCCAGTCGTGGAAGCGGATGGCGCCGAGGCCGCGGGCGGGTCCCTGCCGGAAGAGGAAGTCGTCGTCGGCCGCGTCGAGGCGGGTCGGGACGGGCTCGTACGCGGCCGGGTTCAGCAGGTGGTTGCCCATGAACTTGAGGATCAGGGCGAGGTTGACGTGGACCGTGCCCTCCAGCTTCGGCAGGCCGCGGATCTCGACGGCGGCCTGGGCGAAGTAGTTGTCCTTCTCGAAGCCCTTGGCGGCGATGACGTCCCACATCAGGTCGATGACCTTCTCGCCCTCGGTGGTCACCTTCATCTTCGTCATGGGGTTGAAGAGGAGGTAGCGGCGGTCGTCGGGCCCGGCGGAGCGGAAGTAGTCGACGGCGCGGTCGCTGAACAGCTTCATGCCGACGAGCCGTACGTACGCGTCGGTCAGCTCGCGGCGCACGTGCGGGAAGGCGGTGACGGGGCGGCCGTAGAGGATGCGGTTCTGGGCGTGGGTGACCGCCTCGTACATCGCGTGCTCGCAGATGCCGATGGAGGCGGTGCAGAGGTTGAACTTGCCGACGTTGACGGTGTTGAGCGCGGCGTCGAACGCGGCACGTCCGGTGTGCAGGACGTCCTCGGCGGCCACCGGGTAGTCCTCCAGGCGGAACTCGCTGACGTACTTGGAGGAGTCGACGACGTTCTTGACCAGGTGGTACGCCTCGTGGCGGCTGTCGGCGGCGAAGAAGACGTAGCCCTCGGGGCCCTCGACGTCGGTGCGGCGGCCGAAGACGGAGACGAGTCCGGCCTTGTTGCCGTTGCCGATGTAGTACTTGGAGCCGGTGGCCCGGAAGCCGCCGTTCCCGTCGGGCTCAAGGAGCATGTCGGTGGAGTAGATGTCGGCGCCGTGCGTCTTCTCCGAGAGGCCGAAGGCGAACACCTCGCCCTGGGAGAGGAGTTCGGCGGCGCGGGCGCGGGCGGCGGCGTTGTCGCTCTGCCAGACCGGGCCGAGGCCGAGGATGGTGACCTGCCAGGCGTACCAGTAGTCGAGCCCGTAGAAGCCGAAGATCTCGTTGAGGGCGGCGATGCGGGCGGTGTCCCAGCGCTTGTCCTGCTGCCCGTCCGCGGCGGCGGCCGGGGTGAGGAAGGTCGCGAACAGGCCTTCCTTGGCGGAGAACTCCAGGAAATCGGCGAGCCAGGCGCGGGAGCGGTAGTCCTCGATCAGCCGACGCTTGCCGCGCGCCTCGAACCAGTCCACGGTGGCGCGCAGCAGCCTGCGGGTCTCGGGGTCGAAGTGCTGCGGGTCGTAGGTGTTCGGGTTGAACAGCAGGCTGTCGGCCATGGCGGTTCGCCTTTCCGGCTGAGGGGGGTGAGAAGGGAGGGTGGTGGTGCGGGCGCGGCGGGCGGCCTCGCGGCGGCTCAGCGTGCGGGGCCGAGCCGGTGCAGGGTGGCGATCACGTCGTCGAGCCAGGCGAGCGTCATGCGCTCGTACACGATGCCGCCGCGCAGCACGACGTGCTGGAGCTCCTCGGCGGCGTCGAGCGTCTCGGGGGCCTCGGGCCCGGTGAAGTCGCGCCGCTCCCCCGCGAGGTAGTGCGCGAGCCGGTCGGCGTGCGCCCGGCGGTGCCGCTCGACCTCGTGGATCAGCGCGACCGGGTCGTCGAAGGCGGCGCCGCGGATCTTCACGGCGAGCTCGTGGCGGACGCTCTCCGGTTCGATCGGCTCGTGCAGCCACTGGGAGAGCGCGGTGCGCCCGTGGGCGGCGACGGAGTACTCCTTCTTGTCCGGCCTGTCCTGCTGCACCACCGCGCGGCCTTCGATCCAGCCGTCGCCCTCCATGCGCTTGAGGACGCGGTAGATCTGCTGGTGCGTGGCGGCCCAGAAGTAGCCGATGGACCGGTCGAACCGCCGGGCCAGCTCGTATCCGGAGCCCGGCTTCTCCAGCAGGGAGACGAGAATCGCGTGCTCAAGCGCCATGCCCGAATCCTTCTATGCAACTCGTTGCATAGACAAGCCGCGCCGGGCAGGTGAGACGCGGCTCACCCGGGCGACCACCCCTTCGGGGTACCCGTGAGGGTCCGCGTCTCCCTGCCGCGCGGGCGCTCAGCCCTGCTTCTCCCACACGGCCGGCCAGTCCCGGCCGCGCACCGCGGCGTCCAGGCCGCCGTCGCAGTACATCACCGTGCCCACGCAGTACGCGGATCTGGCGGACAGCAGGAACAGCACCGCTTCCGCGACCTCCTCGGGACGGCCGGGGCGGCCCGCGGGAATGGCGGCCAGGAACGCCTCGATGCCGGCCGAGATCTTGGGGTCCTCGCGCCCCGCCCGGGTCATGGGGGTGTCGATGTAGCCGGGCGCGACGGCGTTCAGGCGGATCCCGTCGGCGATGTAGTCGGCGGCGCGGGTCCGGGCGTAGTGGGCGAGGGCCGCTTTGGTGGCCGGGTAGGCGAGGACTCCGCCGTCGTCGCCCAGGGACTCGCTCAGGGCGCGGGCCGCTTCCTCGTCGCCGGTCAGGCAGGCTTCGGCGAGTTCGGGGTGCCAACCGGGCTGGGTCGTCGCGGAGTTGGACGAGGCGAGCACGACGGAGGACCGGCCGGCGGCGGCCAGGAGCGGTCGCAGCCCTTCCAGGAGGTCCACGGCCCCGAAGTAGTTGACGGAGACCAGCAGGCCCGGCGATCTCCCGGCCCCGCCGGCGATGCCCGCGAAGGGGACGAGGCCGTCGAGCCGCCCCTCGGAGAGCTCGGTGATCCCGGCGATCGCGGTGGTCCGGCCCGCCGGCTCGCCCAGGTCGGCGTTCACCTCGGCGCCGTGGCGGTCGACACCGATGACGCGGTGTCCTTGGCGGGTGAGCAGGGCCGCGACGCACGCGCCCAGGCCCGAGGCGGCGCCGGTGACGGCGAAGGTTCCCACGCTGTCTCCTCTCAGCGGTTCGTGGACGCGGGCGGCTGGAGATCGACCAGGACGCAGCGGGTCCCGGAGTAGATGGTCGGCATGCAGCGGTTGCAGTGGATGCACAGGGAGCGGGTGGGGCGTCCCGCCGCCCGGTCCTCGGCGAACCGCCGGACGAGGTCGGGTTCGCGGAGGAGGGCGCGGCCCATCGCCACGAACTCGAAGCCCTCGGCCATGGCACGCTCCGCCGTCCAGCGGTCCGCGATCCCGCCGAGGAGGATGAGCGGCAGTGAGAGCGCGGCCCGGAACTGCCGGGCGGAGTCGAGCAGATACGCCTCCTGATACGGGTAGGCGCGCAGGAACTTCTTGCCGAGCATCCGGACGCCGAACCGCTGCGGCCGCGGGAACGTGGCGGCGAACTCGCGGACGGGCGCGCCGCCGCGGAACAGGTACATGGGGTTGAGCAGAGAACTGCCCGCCGTCAGCTGGAGGGCGTCCACGCTGCCGTCCTGCTCCAGCCAGGCCGCGGTCCGCAGGCTCTCGTCGAGCCAGATGCCGCCGCCCACCCCGTCGTCCATATTGAGTTTGGCGGTCACGGCGATCGCCGAGCCGACCTCGTCCCTGACCGCCCGAGCCACCGCGCGGGCGACCTTGGCCCGGTTGGCGAGGGAGCCGCCGTACTCGTCCTTCCGCTTGTTCAGGCGGGGACTGAGGAAGGCGCTGGCGAAGTAGTTGTGGCCGAGGTGGATCTCCACGGCGTCGAAACCGGCGTCCAGTGCCGTGCGGGCGGCGCGTGCGTGGGCGCGGACGATCCGGGCGATGTCGTCCCGGGTGGCTGCGCGGACGACGCGGAGGCTCACCTTGCTCAGGAGGCGGCTCGGCGCGAGGGCGGGCAGGCCGTTGGACGCGGCGTCGGCGACGGGTCCCGCGTGACCGATTTGCGCGGAGATCGCGGCGCCCTCCGCGTGGACGGCGTCGGCCAGGCGGCGCAGTCCGGGCAGCGCCTCGGGCCGCATGTGGATCTGGTCGCGTTCCGTGCGCCCCTCGGGTGCGACGGCGCAGTAGGCGACGGTGGTCATGCCGACGCCACCGGCGGCCGGGCGCCGGTGGTACTCGATCAGGTCGTCGCTGACCAGGGCGCCGCGGGTGGCTCCTTCGAAGGTGGCCGCCTTGATCACGCGGTTGCGCAGGGTGAGGGGGCCGAGACGGGCCGGCGCCAGCAGGTCGGGCGCGTGGCCCTGCCCGGCCCCGGCCGGTTCCTCGTCCGATGGGGCACGAGCCGTACGAGCGGAGTCCGCGGAGGGCGGCATGGGCGGTCAACTCCTCAACTGTCGTGCGGTGGGTTGGCGTTCAGGAACTGTCAATCGGTGGGCGGGCGTTCAGGCCGGCGGCGATGAAGGACGTGACCGACCGCGTCGAGGGTCGGGGGGTACGGCCCAGTTCGGCGGCGGGCGCCTGCGGCTCCCCGTACAGCTGGAGCAGCAGGTCGAACGTCATCCGCCAGCGATGGGCGACCTCCTCGTGGGGCAGGTCGGGCCGGGCCGCGCTCAGGAGTCGCTGCCACGGCGCGTACCCGAACCAGTGGGCGTCGAACGGCAGCTGACGGCGGCGCAGCACGACGCGTGCGAGGAGGTGGACCAGCAGTCTGCCGCGCGGCTTCTCCGTCAGCTCGTCGAGGGGGCGTACGAGTACGGCGACCAGTTCGTCGACGTCCACCGTCCCGCCCTCGTCCAGCCGTCGCTCCACCTCGGCGAGCGGCTCCGCCCACAGCGGACCGAGCCGGTTCTGCAGCAGCGCGGCGACCAGGTCCTCCTTCGTGCCGAAGTGGTAGTGAACAGCGGCCGGGTTCATCCCCGCCGCGGCGTTGACGGCGCGGACCGACACCTTCTCGTAGCCGTGATCGAGGAAGAGCCGTTCCGCCGCGTCGAGCAGCGCGGCCCGGGTGGAATCGGTGGCCATGCGCCCAGGAGAGCACCGGACGCCGAAAGTTTCCATCACTGATGGAAAAGTACTTCCCTCGCACCCTTACGATGTAATACATGACATCGCTCAGTGACTCTTACGACCTGCGTACCGGAGTGCCGTCCGTCGAGGACTACCGCCGCCTGCGGACCGACGCGGGCCTCTCCGACAAGGATCCCGCGGCCGCCGCGATCGCCCTCCCGAACACCTGGCACGGCGTGGTGCTGCACCACGAGGGCACGCCGATCGGCATGGGACGGATCATCGGGGACGGCGGCACCGCGTTCCAGGTCGTCGACATCTGCGTGCACCCCGACCATCAGGGGCGCGGTCTCGGCAGGCACATCATGGCCGCGCTCACCGAGGAGCTGGAGCGCCGCGCGCCCGCGACCGCGTACGTCTCACTGATCGCCGACGGCCCGGCGCGCTTCCTGTACGAGAAGTTCGGCTTCGCGGACACCGCCGCGCACGGCTCGATCGGCATGTACCGCTTCATGCGGGCGCGTTGAGACAGTCGAGACATCGGACGAGGTTGGTCCGCACCAACTCCTTGACGCCCCAGGGGAGTCACCCTTAAATCAAGTACTGAACAAAGCGCCGCGACAATCCTCCCGCCGCGTTCAGTTCTCGACCGTATTTTGTCATGCGCATGCACTTCTGCATCACCCTCACACCCCAGAGAAGCCACATACGCCCCCCACACAAAGCGATGTGATGACAATGCGCCTCCCCCTCCGCCGCCGCACCAAACTCGGCGTGCTCGCCCTGACCTGCGGCGCCCTCACCCTGACCGCGCTGCCCACCGGGGCCTCGGCCGAGCCCGCGCCCCGCTCCCCCTCCGCCGCATCCAAGGCCGCCACGTTCACCGACGACTTCGACGGCCCCGCGGGGTCGGCGGTCGACGGGTCGAAGTGGCAGATCGAGACCGGCGACAACGTCAACAACCACGAGCGGCAGTACTACACCGCGGGCAACAACAACGCCGCGCTGGACGGCCAGGGCAACCTGGTCATCACCGCCCGCAAGGAGAACCCCGGCAACTACCAGTGCTGGTACGGAAGGTGCGAGTACACCTCGGCCCGGCTGAACACCTCCGGCAAGTTCACCCAGACCTACGGCCACGTCGAGGCGCGGATGAAGGTCCCGCGCGGCCAGGGCATGTGGCCCGCCTTCTGGATGCTCGGCGCCGACATCGGTGACGTGGGCTGGCCGAACAGCGGTGAGATCGACATCATGGAGAACGTCGGCTTCGAACCGGGCACCGTGCACGGCACCCTGCACGGTCCTGGCTACTCCGGCTCGGGCGGCATCGGCGCGGGCTACACACTGCCCGGCGGCGAGGCGTTCGCGGACAAGTTCCACACGTTCGCCGTGGACTGGTCACCGAACAAGGTCACGTGGTCCGTCGACGGCAACGTCTACCAGACCCGCACCCCCGCCGACCTCAACGGCAACCGCTGGGTCTTCGACAAGCCCTTCTTCCTGATCCTGAACCTCGCGGTCGGCGGATACTGGCCCGGCGACCCCGACGGCAGCACCCAGTTCCCACAGCAGCTCGTCGTCGACTACGTCCGTGTGGCCACCAGCAACGCGGCGGCGCCCAAGAGTTGAGACAGCGTCAGGACTCCGGCGGCGCGCCGCTGTCGGCGCGCTGCCGGGCGGCCAGGGCGTGCGCGGCCTCACGGGTCGCGGGATACAGGTCCAGATAGAGCCCGTAGAGCTCGTCGTAGACGGCGGCCGCGGCGGCGTCCGGGGTGACGACGTCGACCGTCGGATTCCAGTGCGCGATGTCGCCGGGTTCGGCGAGCCCGGCCCCGACGGCCGCCAGGAACGCGTCGCCGTACGCGGCGCCGATGGTGTGGCGCGGCAGGTGCTGCGCGCGCCCGGTGACGTCGGAGACGATCCGCGTCCACAGCGCGTGGGCGCCGCCGCCGACCGCGACCAGGCGGTCGGCGGCGGCGCCCGCCTCGCTCATCGCGGCGAGGTTGTGCCGCACGCCGTACGCGGTGGCCTCCAGCGCGGCACGGTAGAGGTGACCGCGCCCGTGACGCAGCGTCAGGCCGTGCACGAGCCCTCGGGCGTCGGGGTCGAAGAGCGGGGTGCGCTCCCCCGCGAAGTACGGCAGCATCACGAGCCCCTCGGCGCCGGGCGGCAACTGGGCCGCTTCGGCGGTGAGTTGCTCGTACGACGTACCGGTCAGGTCCCGCAGCCAGCCGGTGACCGCGCCCGAGGTCGCCATGCCCGCCGCCAGGCAGTACGTCCCCTCGAACGCCCCCGCCGTGCCCCACAGGCGCGGGCTGCTCAGGGGCCGCTCCAGGGTGGCGACCAGGAACATCGTCGTGCCGTACATCAGCATGAGGTCGCCGGGGGCCGCCACGCCGACACCCACGGCCTCGGCCCAGGCGTCGACGGTTCCCGCGACGACGGGCGTGCCCGCCGGGATGCCGGTCCGGGCCTCGGCCTCGGGCGTGACGGTGCCCACGGGCTCGGCGGGCCAGACGAGTTCGGGCCAGGTGAGGCCCGGCGCGATCTCCTCACAGCGCTCGGTGATCCAGGAGCGCTCCGCCAGGTCGTAGAGCGGTGTGCACTGGCTCGCCGAGTGGTGGTCGAGGACGTACCGGCCGGTGAGGCGGTGCACGAGATACGAACTGGCCATGTACCAGCGGTCGGTGGCCGCGTACGCCGACGGCTCGTGGCGGCGCAGCCAGGCCAGTTTGGGGCCGATGGCCTGGCTCGTCAGGGGTGAGCCGCAGCGGCGGATGATCTCCTCGGGGCCGTAGCGTTCGTTCTGCTCGGCGATCTCGGCGACGGCGCGCGTGTCGACGCCGTAGAGAATCGCCGGACGGACCGGCGTGCCCCGGTCGTCCGTCGGCAGCAGACAGGGCCCGATGCCGCTGACGCCGACCGCGGCGAGCGCCTCCCCCGCAGGCCGCCGCGTCAGCAACTCCTGCGCCAGCGAATGGAATTCTGCCCACCACACCCGCTCGGCGTCGTGCTCGAACCAGCCGGGGAAAGGCGTGGACGTCGTGTGCTCGCGCCGCGCCCGGGCGACGAGCGTGCCGTCGCGGCGGACCAGAACTCCCTTGGCGGAGGACGTGCCGATGTCGATGCCGAGCAGGAGACCGGCACCGGCGCCCTCAAAGGTGGCGGTCACGGGACGATCGAGTCCACGTAGCCGCCGTCGACCCGCACCGCGCCGCCCGTCGTCGCGGAGGCCAGCGGCGAGCTGAGATAGACCACCATGTTCGCGATCTCCTCCGGCTCGATGAGCCGCTGGAGCAGCGACTGCGGACGGTGCTTGAGCATGAACTCGCGCTGCGCCTCGTCCCAGGGCAGGGCGGAGTCGACCAGCTCGTACACGAAGTCCTCGACGCCGCCGGTGTGCGTGGGGCCCGCGATCACGGAGTTCACCGTGACGCCCGACCCCGCCGCTTCCTTGGCGAAGCCACGGGACACCGCGAGGAGCGCGGTCTTCGACGTGCCGTAGTGGATCATCTCGGCGGGGGTGACGATCGCCGAGTCGCTGGCGATGTTCTGGACCCGGCCCCACGAGCGGTCCTTCATCCCCGGCAGATAGTGGCGGATCATCCGCACCGCCGTCAGCACGTTCACCTCGAAGTAGCGGCGCCATTCGTCGTCGCTGATGTCGAGGGCGCCCTCGGCCCCGAAGATGCCGAGGTTGTTGACGAGGATGTCCGTCTGCGGCAGGGCCGTGAAGACCTGCCGGGCGCCGTCCTCGGTGGAGATGGCACCGGGCGCGTGGAGGAACTCGGCGTCTCCGGCCTCCTCCTTCAGCCGTTCCACCGCCTTGCCGACGGATTCCGCGGACCGGCCGTTCACCGCGACCCGCGCACCCGCCCGCGCGAGGCCGGCCGCGATGGCCGCGCCGATTCCCTGGGTCGAGCCGGTCACGAGGGCGGTCCTGCCGGACAGATCGATGATCATGCTGCGTACCTCCTGCTGCGGTGTGACGGATGGCCGTCGGCTCGCGTGCGCTGCTCCTCGCCTGCGCGCACGAGCGCACGCACTCGGGTGCGAGCCGGCGCGGATGGCCTCGTACGTCAGTAGATCACCCGGGCGGGCGGCGGCCGAGGACGCCGAGCGCGAATCGGCCGCCCGGCGACCACTCGCCGAGCGACGGGCCTTCGCGCCCGCTAGGCGACCAGCCGTCCCGCCGCCACGACCCCGCTCAGCCGTCCCAGCGCGTCCAGGTCCGCCAGCGGGTCGCCGTCGACGAGCAGCAGATCGGCCCGGAGCCCCGGAGCGATGCGCCCCGTCGACGCGCCCAGACCGAGCGCCTCGGCGGAGCGCCGGGTGGCCATGTCGAGGATCTCGCTGTTCGGGATGCCGAGATGCGCGTAGAAGGACAGGGCGCCGGGCAGACCGTCGAAGCCGGTGCGCTGGACTCCGGCGTCGGTGCCGAGAATGAGCTTCGCGCCTGCCTCGGCCATCTGTCGCACCTGGTCGAACATGACGGCGGCGCGCTCCTCGCCGAACACCTTGGGGAGCATGCGCCAGTGCGGGCTGACGGTCAGGCTGACCGCGATGTCCTCGTCGACGATGCGGGCGAGCGTGTCGGGGCGCAGGTCGAAGCCCTCCTCGGTCATCCAGGTGCAGTGCTCCAGGGTGTCCGCCCCGGCCCCTACCGCCTCGGTGATCGCGTCCGCTCCATGGGCGTGCGCGGCGACGGGGAGCCCGGCGCGGTGTGCCTCGTCGACCAGGGCACGCAGTTCCACGCCGGAGAACTGGCTCTGCCAGCTGCGCGGGCCGTCCTTGGTCAGCCCGCCGCCGCTGGTCATGACCTTGATGACGGAGGCGCCGGCCTCGGCGTTGCGGCGGACCAGGGCCCGCACTTCCGTCTCGCCCGACACTTCGCCGCCGAGGAAGTGGCAGTGTCCGCCGGGCGGGGTCGCCGGGGTACCGGCGGCCAGGATGCGGGAGCCGGTCAGCCGACCGGCCTCGATGTCGGCGGCGACGCGGAACGCGAGGCCGTTGCGGTCCCCCAGGTCGCGGGCGGTCGTGACGCCCGCGCGCAGCAACTGGCCCGCGCGGTGGCCCATGTCGGCGAGGAGTGCCTCGTCGGTGTCGCGCAGGGCCGCGACGGGATCCGGGCTGCCGTCGAAGATGAGGTGGACGTGGGAGTCGATGAGGCCGGGCGTGATGGTGCCGGAGTGGGCGATGTGTCGGGCGTCCGGGCCCGCCCGTCGGGCGAGTTCCTCTCTGGGACCGACCGCGGCGATCGACTGACCGTCGATCAGGATGGCGCCGTCGTGCAGATGGGTTCCCGTGTCCGTGAGGATGCGGTCCGCGGTGATCAGCATGCGTTCATTGTCACCGCTCAGGCGTCCGGGGGCCACGACTTCCCCTCTTGCGACCGGGGTTCCTCTTGGTGACGCGACGGGCTCTCTTGTCACGCGGGTTCCGTCGGCTCGTGCCACGCGGGTTCCGTCGGCTCGTGCCACGCGGATTCCGCCGGCTCCCGTCACGCGGGTTCGATCCGCTCCTGTCCCTCCGCTTCCGCCAGTGGTGTGCCGCAGCGTCCGCAGTAGCGCGCTTCGCGGTCGGTGGCCAGGCGACCGCACGCCGGGCAGACGCGTTCGAGCAGGCACACGGGTTCACCGGCGTCGTCGTGGGCTTCGGGGCCGACATTCCGGAGGGGGCGGCGGTGGGCGGCCGTATAGGTGAGTCCGCGCTCTCCCGCCCGTACGGCGTGCGCGGTGCCCGCGGGCAGCCAGGCCAGGGCGCCGGGCGCGAGCGTGAACAGGGCGTCCGGCACCTGGAGTTCACCGCTCCCGGCCAGCACGGTGAACAGCACCCCGAACGCCGTCTCCGCGCGGTCGTCGACCGTCGCGCCGGGGGCCAGGCGTACGACGACGGCGTCCAGGTCACGTCCGTCGCCGCCCAGCGACCACACGACCCTGATCGCACCCGGTCCGTCGGCGACCGTCCGCTCCGGGCCGACGAAGACCGGCGCGCCCTCGGCAGGCTGCGTCATGGATGACGTCCCTTCACGTGTCGGCTCAGCCGGACGAATTGAGCCAGGCTCCGATCCTCGGCAGCGCCTCGGGGCCGCTGTCCTGTGCCACGTCGCCGACGAGGTCGGCTACGGAGACCTCGCGCAGCGACGCCCGCCAGGCGGCGTCGGCGGCGCTCATCGCACGGGCGATCGGGCACGGCTTGGTGCAGTCCTGGGGCGGCGTGCCCAAGGGCCCACGCCGGCGGATCTCGGTGCAGACGAACGCCGGGCTCGCCCCGTCGACCGCCTGCACCACGTCCAGGACCGTGATCTCGGCGGCCGGCCTGGTCAGGACGTATCCGCCCGTCTTTCCCTGGACGGACCGCACGAGGCCCGACCGGGACAGCGCCTGCATCTGCTTGGCCAGGTAGCTGGGTGAGACGTCGTGGAGTTGCGCCAGCCGGGCAGCGGGGACCGGGGCGGTCGCCGCGGTCAGCACCACACAGCAGTGCAGCGCCCATTCCACGCCACCGGACAGCTTCATACGTCCTCCCGATTGACTCGGACACAGGCTATCCGAGTATTATCTCGGACATCAGATATCCGAGTATGTGGCGACAGCGGCACTCGGTTCACGGAAGGGCACGAACATGAGGATCACGGTCATCGGCGCCACCGGGCTCATCGGTTCCCAGCTCGTCCGCACGCTCCGCGAGGCCGGCCACGAGGTGGTGCCCGCGTCCCTGTCGACCGGGCTCGACCTGCTGACCGGCGCGGGACTCGACGAGGCGCTGGAAGGCGCGGACACCGTCGTCAACGTGACCAACTCACCCACGTTCGACGACGCATCGCCGGCGTTCTTCCGCACCACCATGGAGCACCTGCTGGCCGCGGGCGAGCGTGCCGGCGTCCGCCACCAGGTCATCCTCTCCATCGTCGGGGTCGACCAGGTGCCACAGCTGGACTACTACCGCGCGAAGACCGTGCAGGAGGACCTGCTGCGCCAGGGGCCCACGCCGTACTCGATCGTGCGCGCCACCCAGTTCTTCGAGTTCATGGATGCGGTCCTGTCGTGGACCTCCGACGAGGACACCGTCCGGCTGCCCCCGACCCGCGTCCAGCCCATCGCGACGGCCGACGTGGTCGCCGCCCTCGCCGACGTCGCCGGCGCGTCGCCCCTCAACGGCACGCTCGACGTCGCAGGCCCCGACGTCTTCCCCCTGGACGAGCTCGGCCGCCTCACACTGGCGGCTCTGAAGGACCACCGCACCGTCGTCACCGACGAGAAGGCGGGCATGTTCGCGGCCGTCGAGGGCGACGTCCTCGTCGCGGGTCCCGGCGCACGCCTGGCCGCCACCCGCTACGAGGACTGGCTCAGCACCTCACGCTGACGGCCGCGGCCCGCCTGTGGTCGACCCGTCAGCGCAGCCGTCGTACGAAACCGTCGGAGCGGCCGTTCGTGTCGCCGGGGACGAGTTGGGCCGAGTCGCTGCTCAGACCGACGAACCGGGCGTCCGGACCGACCGCGGAGACCGTCACGTCGCCGTCCGTGACCGGATCACCGGAGGCGGAGGTGCCGAGCAGGCGGGTGGAGCCGGTCCGCAGGTCGCGGAGGTAGGCGTTGGCGGGTCCGAGTTCGCCGTTCGGGAGGCGCGGATTCGCGTGGTACGTGACGTAACGGCCGTCCGGACTGATCCGGGGCTCGCGCAGCCGGTCCTCTCCGGCCGCACTCGCCTTGACCCGTCGGGTGACGTCCTTGCTCAGGTCACGGACGTAGACGGTGGAGGAACTGTCGGGTGTCTCCCCCGGCACCAACTCCTCGTCGCCCCAGTAGTCGAACGCGATGGTGCGGCCGTCCGCGGAGAGAGAGGCGGGCATCGCGTACCGCACCGCCGGGCTGCCGTCCGGTCTGACGTTGACCTGCTCCTCGGTGCCGGTGCTGCGGTCGTGCACCCACGTCCTGCCGTACGAGCTGCGCGGCACCAGCTGGGTGTACGCCACCTGACGGCCGTCCGCGCTCAGCCCCTGCAGGAGCGCGGGGTTGTCCGGACGGTCACGGTTGGTGATCCGCTCCACGGCGCCGGTGCGACGGTCCAGTACGTACACGGCTCCGAACAGGTCGGCGGGGTCGGTCTCCATCCGGTCGGCCTTGGCGTTGAAGGCGATGTACCGCGCGTCGGCCGACATCGTGGCGTTGGCCGCGTAGGCCGTCCCTCCGTCGAGGGCGACGCTCATCCGCTTCGTCGTGCCCGTGCGACGGTCGTGCAGATAGATGTCGTCGCCCGAGTCGGTCGTGGGCGGGTTGTCCCAGTGGACCAGGTTCCTGGCGTTGGAGCGGAACAGCACGTACCGGCCGTCGGCGCTGATGGCCTGAGCGGACGACGTGCCGTCGGCCTGCCCACCGTCCGAACGGACGCTGACCCGCTCGACGGTCCCCTTGCGCAGGTCCCGCACGAACACGTCGGAGGACTGGTTGGTGTCGCCGGGCACGAGATTCGACGCGTACGCCGTGAAGACCGCGAAGCGGCCGTCGGCGCTCAACTGCGGTCCATACGCGTCGCCGTCGGCCTGCTCCCCCGTCGACGACAGGGTGACGCGCTCGGTCCCCGGCTTCGGCGCGGCCACGCCCGGCGTCGCCGACAGCACGACCATCGCCCCCACGAGTGCGGCGACGGACATCCCGCGCGCGCCTCTGCCACGCGCGCGCAGTCCACTTGCTCTTGTCACGATTCCCCCTGTGCTTCCCCGTTGACGCTTCTCCCCCGGCCCTGCTGATCCTGCGCCGAGGGCTCTTCCTGAGGCAATCGCATCTCTGCCCGCAGGGTCAATCCCCCGAATTGATCACAACCCGGGCGCAAGATCAGACGTCCGCGATACGTCCGTGCGGCACCGCGATGTGCCGCGAACCACGGCGCGGACAGGCGTCAGGCATCCCCTGCCACTGACGCGCCGGCGGGGACGGAGGCCGTCGGTTCCGGCGCGCGAACCGGCTGCGGGGCGGCGGGCGCGCGACGGAGCCGTCGGGCCAGCGGCTCGGTCCAACGCGCTGTCAGGGGGCCGAAGATGACCAGGATCAGGACGTAGGCGGTGGCGAGCGGGCCGATGCGGGGCTCGGTGCCGACGGCCAGTCCGGCGATGACGATGGAGAACTCGCCGCGGGCGACGAGGGTGCCGCCCGCGCGCCAGCGTCCCGCGCCCCGGATGCCGGCCCTGCGGGCCGCGTACCAGCCGGTGGCGATCTTGGTGAGGGTGGTCACCACCGCGAGCGCGAGGGCCGGGAGGAGGACCGGCGGGATGTCCGCGGGGTTCGTCGACAGTCCGAAGAAGACGAAGAACACGGCGGCGAACAGGTCGCGCAGCGGGGTGAGCAGACTACTCGCACCCTCCGCCACCTCGCCGGAAAGCGCTATGCCGACGAGGAACGCGCCCACGGCCGCTGACACTTGGAGCTCTTGCGCGATACCGGCGACGAGCAGCGTGAGACCGAGCACGACGAGGAGCAGCATCTCCGCGTTGCTGGAGGAGACCGCGCGGCTGATGAGGTGGCCGTGGCGCAGGGCCACGAACAGGACGGCGCCGACGGTGCTCAGGGAGATGAGCAGGGTGACACTGCCGCCCGCCAGGCCGACGCCCGCCAGCAGGGCCGTGAGGATGGGGAGGTAGACGGCCATCGCGAGGTCCTCCATGACCAGGACCCCGAGGACGACGGGTGTCTCGCGGTTGCCGAGGCGCCCCAGATCGCCCAGCACCTTGGCGATCACGCCCGAGGACGAGATCCAGGTGACGCCCGCGAGCGCCACCGCGGCGACCGGACCCCAGCCGAGAACGAGCGCGGCCACCGCACCCGGCAGCGCGTTGAGGACGAAGTCGACGGCACCGGAGGGGTATTGGGTCTTGAGGCTGCTGACGAGGTCCGATGCGCTGTACTCCAGACCGAGCAGGAGCAGCAGAAGGATGACGCCTATCTCGGCGCCGGTGGCGATGAACTCCTCGCTGGCCCTCATGGGCACGACACCGCCGGTGCCGAACGCGAGCCCCGCGAGCAGGTAGAGCGGAATGGGCGGGAATCCGACCCGGCTCGCGAGGCGGCCCAGCAGTCCGAGACCCAGGATGACGGCGCCTAGTTCGATGAGCAGGGCTGTGGTGTCGTGCATGGGTGATCTACCCCCCGGGTGATCAAATCCGCAGCGGTGTGGGTGACTTCGCGGTGCGGGCGAAGTGCGGGTGGGTCCGTTGCGGGAGCGGGCGCGAGCAGCTCCGCCGGGGAGGCGGGCATGCTTCGGTCGTCAAGCGGAGGCCGTGGTTCGCGAGGTACGTGTCGCCGCAGGGATCGCGGCCCTCTCGGGGTCCACGATCTTCATGGGATCCACAGCCGTCACGGGGCCACAGCCCTCATGAGATCCACGACCCCTATGGGGTCCGTGATCCTCGCGGGATCCGCGATGAGGTTCCGACCGGCTTCGCCAAGAGAGCGGAGTCGGCCGAGACGGCGGATCGGGGCGAGCCGAGAGAAGTGGTCAGATTGCCTGGAGGCGGCATTCAGGAACGCCGTCGCGCGCCGCGTTGTCGATCCGCGGGCAGCGATAGGGGCGCACGAAGTCCGAAAGGGAGGCCGAGGTGCGGGGCAACCCCGCGAAGGGGCCGAGTCGGCTCATGGCATCCCCCTTTCCTGCGTCGAACATGCCCATGCCCCGCCCTGATGAGCAGGCAGGCAATCATCAGAGCGGTTATCTCTTGACCATTACTTTAGCGTATGCCAATTGACGCGTTGTCTTTCTTCTCCGACATACAAGGCATAACTCCGGCGCCGTCGGCTTGAATTCAAGGTTGGCTCAGACGCCCACCCGGGGCTCGGCGGGACGGCCTCAGGGTTCGATCAGCCCCACGCGGATGGCATAGCGGGTGAGTTCGAGGCGGTCCTTCAGACCCAGCTTCTGGAGCAGGTTGGCGCGATGCCGTTCCACCGTCTTCACGCTGATGAACAAGAGATCGGCGATCTGCTGCGACGTGTTCCCCTCGGCGACCAGCTTGAGGATCTCCTCCTCGCGATCGGTGATGGTGCGCTCCGGCACACCGTCACCTCGGCGCACGCGCTCCAGATGGTCCCGGATCAAGGCTTTGAGCGCGCCCGGGTATACGAACGGTTCGTCCCGGGCGGCCGCCCTGCACGCCTCGACCAGATCCCGGTCGGCCACGGACTTGAGCACGTAACCGCAGGCACCCGCCTTGAGTGCCTCGAAGAAGAACTGCTCGTTGTCGTACATCGTCAGGATCAGGATGCGCAGTTCCGGCTGGAGGCGCGCCAGTTCACGGGCGGCCTGAAGTCCGGTGAGCCGGGGCATGGCGATGTCCAGCACGGCCAGGTCGGGCCGCTCGGACTTCGCGAGGGCGACGGCTTCCGCACCGTCCCCCGCCTCGGCCACCACGGTCAGGTCGGGTTCCCTGTCGAGGATGAGGCGCACGCCCCGCCGCACCAACGCGTGGTCGTCCGCCAGCAGGATCCGAATGCCGCGCTCGTTCATCAGCCTCTCTCCGCAGTCGTGACCGGGACGTCGAGCCGCACCTCTGTCCCCCGCGCCCCGGCGGGAGCGACGGTCAGGTCCGCCCCGACGAGCAGGGCGCGCTCCCGCATGCCCCGGATCCCGGCGCCTTCCTCCGCGGCGCCGATGCCCCGGCCGTCGTCCCGGATGACGAGGGTGACCCGGTCTTCGGTGACGCTCACGGCGAGACCGGCCCGGGACGCGTCGGCATGCCGTACGACATTGGTCAGCCCTTCCTGCGCCACGCGGTAGATGACCAGTTCGGCCTCGCGCCCCAGGGGAGGCAGGCGCGAGGGCACCTCGCTGCTGACCACGGTGTCGGCCCAGTCCGTGTACTCGATGCCCAGCGACCTCAACGCGCTCACGAGTCCCAGCTCCTCCAGGACCCCGGGCCGCAACCGCCGGGCGATGCGCCGGATCTCGTCCAAACCCGCCCGGGTCGTCTCCTGGATCCGGTGCAGGTCCTCCCGCAGCGGCTCGGGGGCCTGGTCCGCCGCGGACTTGAGCTCCAGCAGCACGGCGGTCAGGGTCTGGCCGACCTCGTCGTGCAGTTCCTGCGCGACCCTGCGCCGCTCCGCCTCCTGCGCGGACAGGGCGCGGGCGGTACTCGCCGCGCGCTCGCCCTCCAGACGGTCGAGCATCGCGTTGTACGTCTCGATCAGGCCGCCCACGTCGTCGGTCCCGGACGCCGTGGGACGCACACCGGGGCGCAGCAGGTCCGTGGTGGTCATGGCCCGGGTCACCCGCTGCAGCGGCGCGAGCCCGATACGCAGCAGCGCCGCGTTGGCCGTCAGCATAACCACCAGGCCCGCCGCCAGGATCAGCGTCTCCGTCAGCAGCACCGGCGTCGACACGGTGACCGGCCCGAGCAGGAGGAGAGCCACGGCGGCGAGCAGAACGGTGGCGTTCAGCAGGAAGATCCGCCAGAACAGGGACACAGGTGCGGGACCTCCTCGCGTGAACGGTCGGCAACGGTAGAGCCGCCTGCCCCCAGGCTTCCTGCTCGGCAGGGGTCGTGTCCATCGGGGGCGACACCCATCCGGGCCCGTGGCCTGCGCCGACACCCCGCACACCCCCATGTCCCGAGGACTGCTCCCCCGGATACATGGCGCATTCCCCGGGATATGGGGGTCGGCCCTGATGGTGGGCGCGAACCGGCTCGGGAGACGGTGAGAAGGCGGGACCCCGGCCACGGCCGAGGGCGGGCGACGCGGAACCCGGCACAGGGAGGCCGCCGATGGATGTGACCACGTGGCTCGCTCTGATCGTGTTCGCCGTCGTGTACGTGCTCATCGCCACCGAGTGGGTGCACCGGGTGGCGGCCGCGCTGGGCGGCGCGATCGCCATGCTGCTCATCGGCGCCACCGACGCCGAGCACGCGTTCTACTCCGCACACGCCGGCATCGACTGGAACGTCCTCTTTCTGCTGCTCGGCATGATGCTGATCGTCTCGGTGCTCAAGCGCACCGGCGTCTTCGAGTTCTTCGCCATCTGGGCGGCGCAGAAGGCCGGCGGACGGCCGTACCGCCTCATGGTGCTGCTGTGCGCCGCCACCGCGCTGCTCTCCCCGTGGTTCGACAACGTCACCACGGTGCTGCTGATCGCGCCCGTGACGATTCTCGTCTGCCGCCGGCTCGGCCTGCCGGTCGCTCCCTATCTGATCGCCGAGGTGATGACCTGCAACATCGCCGGGGCCGCCACGCTGATCGGCGACCCGCCCAACCTCATGATCGGCTCGCGCGCCGGGCTCTCCTTCAACGACTTCCTGCTGCACATGGCTCCGATCGTCCTGATCCTCCTGGCCGTGCTGCCCCTCCTGTTCCGCGTCATGTTCCGCAAGGCGTTCGTCGCCGACCCGGAGCGGGCGCTGACGGTCCGGGAACTGCGCCCGCGTGACGCGATCAAGGACACCCGGCTGCTGGCCGTGAGCGGTGCGGTCATCGTGCTCGTGATGGCCGCGTTCGTCCTGCACACGACGCTCCGTCTGGAGCCCTCCGTGATCGCCATGGCCGGCGGGCTGCTGCTCCTGGGCGCCTCCCGCGACGCGACGGTGCAGGTGATCAAGGACGTCGAGTGGCAGACCCTCGCCTTCTTCGCCGGGCTCTTCGTGATGGTCGGAGCGCTCGTGCGCACCGGCACCCTCGAAGCGCTCGGCCAGGCCGCCGCGCGGGCCACCGACGGCCAGTTGTTCGGCACGTCCATGGCGCTGGTATTCGGCTCGGCCGTGCCCTCCGCCGTCATCGACAACGTCCCCTTCGTGGCATCCGTCAGCCCGGTCGTCGAGCAGATCGTCGGCGCCGCCGGCGCCGACGAGGCGCAGGTCCTGTGGTGGTCCTTCGCGCTGGGCGCCGACCTCGGCGGGAACGCCACGATCATCGCGTCCTCGGCGAACGTCGTGGTGATCGGCATCGCCGACCGCGAGGGCGAGCACATCTCGTTCTGGCAGTTCAGCCGCTACGGCCTCGTCGTCACCGCGCTCTCCCTCGTCATCGCCTCCCTGTGGGTGTGGTTCCGCTATTTCGCCCTGCCATGAACCGCCCCCCCCCTGCCGACACCCATCGCCCTCGCCCCAACGACCCGCTCATCACGCCGACGCCGGAGGTACGGACATGCTGCACAGCGACGACAGCCGACTCGCCACGATCGCGTCCCGTCTGGAGGCGGACGACCCCCGCTTCGCCCGGGCCATGAGCGAGGGGCGGCCGTACCGTCCGCGCGAGTACGACCGCCGAGGAACCTGGGCCGTACTCGCGCTGATGCTGACCCTTCTCGGCGTCGGCGTCGTCATCGCGCACGGGATGCTCATCGCCACGGCGCTGGTGGGCGCGGGCGCGACGTGCCATCACTTCGACCGGCCCAAGGGCGACGGCCGTTGACACGTCAGCGCGACTCGGCATCCGCACGGGCTTCGGCGGCCACCTTCAGCTCCCGCATCCATGCTTCGAGGCCTCCGCCGAGAAGCTCGGTCGCCTTGTCGGGGTCCGCCTCGCTCTGGGCACCGACGTGAGTCTCCTCGGTCTGCACGAGGACGCCGCCCTTGACCTCGGTGAAGTTCCACACGTGCACGCCGTTGTCGATGCGCAGCCCGTCGCCGATCGCGGGGCCTTCCCAGCGTATGCACGACTTGTGCTTGAGCTGCTTGACCGTCGAGGTGATCTCCAAGGTGGTGGCGGGGGTCGACGGGGTGGCGGGCACCGGGGTCGTCCAGCGGAACGACGAGCCCTTGCGGAAGGGGCCGTGGTCGAGGCGCTCCATCGTCTCGACGCCGGCCTGCCACGAAGGCCAGCGCTCCACGTCCGTCTGGAGCTTCCAGATGGTGCTCAGCGGCGCGTCGATCACGGTCGAGGTGCGGTAGCGGACGACGGCCTTCGGGTCGACGCCCTGTCCGCGGCAGGTGAGGGACTTGCCGGAGCCGGGGTGATGCGAGCCGGAAGCGGTGGCGCCGGCGGGCACGGCGGCCGTGGCGAGGACGCCGACCACGAGCGGAACGGTGAGCAGGGCGGCGCGGACGCCGGTGCGGCGAGCGCCGCTGGTCCGGGCGTTGACGCTGCGAACGTCGCCGGTAGGGACGTCGGTGCGGCGAACTCCGTTATGACGGACGTCGGTGCTGCGCGTGCTGGACATGACTCTCCCCTGGGTATGTCCGCGGTCGGACGCTGAAGTGAGTGGCTTTGCCGTTCGTTATAAGTTGTAACTCCAGCGAGAGGGCGTCGTCAAGCGGTTGCGTGATACCTTCTAACTGGAACGTGATGCTGTAGCTACAACAGCGACTGGCGGCATCGAGACGCGGAATGCGGAATGAGGCAGGCCATGGCGGAGACCGGGACGACCGGGCCCACGAAGGCGAAGGCCGAGGCGGCGAACCCTCGCGAGCGCTACCGCACCCAGGTCCGCGCGGAGATCAAGGAACACGCCTGGGAGCAGATCGCCAGCGCCGGGGCCTCCGCGCTCTCGCTCAACGCCATCGCCAAGCGGATGGGCATGAGTGGCCCCGCCCTCTACCGCTACTACGCCAACCGCGACGCGCTGATCACCGAGTTGATCTCGGACGCGTATCGCAGCCTCGCCGACACCTTCAACGGGGTCGGCGCCACCGCACCGGGTCAGGAGCCCGGCGCCGACCTGGCCGCCCTCGCGCATGCCCTGCGCCGCTGGGCCCTCGACGACCCTCAGCGCTACCTGCTCATCTACGGCACGCCAGTCCCCGGCTACCACGCGCCCGACGACATCACCGCCGTCTCCGACGAGATCATGGGGACGCTGCTCGGCGCCTGTCCCTCGCCGCCGTCGGACGCCCCCGCGACGCCACTCGAAGCGCACCTCGCCGACCGGCTCCAGTGGTCGGTCGACCACCCCGCCTCACCGGCCGCGCTCCACCGGGCCCTGACCTTCTGGACACGGCTGCATGGTGTCCTGTCCTTGGAACTTGCCGGTCACTTCAGCGGCATGGGGTTCGACCCCGCCCAACTGTTCGCGGCAGAACTGGAGGACCTGCTCGCATCGTGAGTCGTGCGCCCGTCGCGGACCGCTCCGGTCCGATCCGGTCCGGTCGTGCCCCGCGTCCGACGCCGGTAGTAGGCCACCGCGAGAGCGATGATGATGGGCCCCCACACGGCGGTCGGGGCGATGCACACCGCCGCGAGCGTCCCCCACGCTCCGTTGACGTACTCGACCCCCTCGGTGATTCCGTACGCCGTGATCCTGCGGCCGTCGCCGATGGGGATACTGGTGAACAGCAGGGTGAGGATCAGACCACCGATGACCGCGGGGACGACCGCCGCGAGCGGCCTGACCCGCTTGCCCCCGATGAACGGGACCCAGGCGGGCGCCACTTCGCCCCAGCCCCGGACCAGGCCGATGGCCAGGATCGCGGTCGCCTCGGAGAAGACACTGAGTCCGAGCACGTACGGGATGCTCAGCCAGTAGGGCGGCATGCCGAGCTCCTGGACCTGGCCCATCTCGAAGTGGAGGGCGAAAGGCAGCCGCCACAGGCACGACGGCAGCAGGAGCAGCGGAAGCGCGTACGCCAGGCGCATCGCCCAGCGGGGAACCGGCCGTTCGGTGTCGCCGACGGGCGGGGGCGTGTGAAGGATCTTGAATGCCATGGCTCCACCCTCGTGGACCGGGCAGAACGAGGAATCGCCCCCGTGGACCGAGTGTCTCCCCCGCGCGGCCGAGACACTCTCATCCGCCGAGATCATGAACTGGCTCCGCCGCCGCCCGGAAACGCGCCGCCACCGCCGCCACCGCCGAACGGAGTTCCGGCCCGCCCTCGAAACGGAAGCCGAACGGCATCCTCGCCGGCCAGTCCTGCGCGTGCATCAGCGGAGCGCTCAGAGCGTACGGCCGGCCTCGCCGATCGCCTCGTCCAGGATCGACAGCCCGAGTGACAACTCCTCCTCCGTGGCGGTGAGCGGCGGTGCCATCCGCAGGACGCCGCCCATCCCGGCGAGCTGGACGATGTTCATGTGCAGGCCGAGTTCGAGGCAGCGTCGGGTGACCCGCGCGCCCAGGTCGTTCGAGCTGCGCTTGGTCGCGCGGTCGGTGACGAGTTCGAGCCCCGCCAGCAGACCCCGGCCGCGGATGTCGCCGACGACCTCGTGGCGCGCGGAGATGTCGTCGAGGCCCTTGCGCAGGAACGCGCCGAGCGTCCGCGCCCGCTCGTCGAGCCCGTCGCGGATCAGGACGTCCAGGACGGTGTTGCCGACGGCGGCCACCAGCGGGTCGGCGACGTGCGTGGTGAAGAACAGGAACCCGCGCTCGTACGCCTCCTGCTCGATCTCGGCGCTGGTGATCACCGCGGCCAGCGGCAGCCCGGCGCCGAGGGTCTTGGACAGGGTGAGGATGTCGGGGACCACGCCGTCGCGTTCGAAGGCGTACCAGGTGCCGGTGCGGCACAGGCCGGTCTGGGCCTCGTCGAGGATCAGCAGCATGCCGCGCTCCCGGCACTTGTCGCGCAGGGCCGCGAAGTAGCCGGGCGGCGGCTCGACGATGCCGCCCGAGCTGAGGATCGGTTCGACCAGGCACGCGGCGAGGCTGCCGGTCGACTGGGCGTCGATCAGGTCGAAGGCGAAGTCCAGCTGGCGGCGCCAGTCCAGCGAGCCGTCGGGCGTGGTGAAGTCGGGCCGGTAGGCGTTCGGCACGGGGATGGCGAAGTTGCCGGGCGCGCCGGGCCCGTAGCCCTTGCGACCCGCGCTGTACGTGGCGGACGCGGCGGCCTGGGTCATGCCGTGCCAGGACCGCGCGAACGAGACGATCTCGTGCCGCCCGGTGACGAGCTTGGCCATCCGGACGGCGGCTTCGTTCGACTCGGCTCCGGTGGTCAGCAGCAGCGCCTTCTCCAGCGGCGCGGGGAGGCTCTCGGCGAGGCGGCGGGCGAGGTCGACCACCGGGCGGCTGAGCATGCCGCTGAAGAGGTGGTCGAGGGTCGCGACGCCCTGCTGGACGGTCTCGACGATCTCGGGGTGCGAGTGGCCGAGGATCGCGCTCATCTGGCCGGAGGTGAAGTCCAGGATCTTCCTGCCGTCCGCGGTGAACACGAAGCTCCCGGCGGCACGGTCGATGATCTCGCGGGTGAACTCGCCGCCATAGCGGACGAGATGCCTCTCGGCATCGGTCCAGAAGGCCTCGGCGGACTGCGGGGTGAGGCCCGCAGGGTACTGCGGGGTGAGGTCCGCAGGGTACTGCGGGGCGAAGGATGCGGAGGACTGCGGATCACGGGACGTGGGGGACTGCGAGGCGGGGGACGAGGCGGTCATGCCGCCGACGGTAGGCCGCACCGGAACGTCACGTCCATCTCACAATTCCGTCCTCCCTGTACGGCAGAACCGCACAATAATGCGGGGTGTGATGAACCCCTGGAGGCTCCGGCTGCTGAGCCAACTGGACACGCTCGGCACCGTCCGCGCCGTCGCCCAGGCGGCGAACCTGAGCCCGTCGAACGTCTCCCAGCAGCTCGCCGTGCTCGAGACCGAGACGCGGACCCAGCTCCTGGAGCGGTCCGGGCGCCGGGTGCGGCTGACCCCGGCCGGGCTGATCCTCGCGCGGCGGGCGCGGGCGATCCTCGATCACATGGACAGCGTCGAGGCGGAGCTGCGCGGCTTCGGCGAGGAACCGGCCGGGCTCGTGCGACTCGGGGCGTTCCAGAGCGCGGTCCATACGATGGCCGTGCCCGCGGTGACGCGCCTGGCACGCGAGCACCCGCACCTCGGTGTGGAGTTGCTGCAACTGGAACCGCACGAGAGCCTGCCCGCGCTGCGGGGCGGCGACGCGGACATCATCATCACGACCACGGACTTCGACGAGCTGCCGCTCGGTCCCGACCTCGACCTCGTGCCGCTGGCCACGGACCCGGTCCTCCTGGTGGTCCCTGCCGACCACCCCGCCGCCGGGCGCGGCGCGGTCGACCTGGCGGCGTGCGCGGACGAGGCGTGGGCGTTCGACATGCCGCAGTCGTACATGGCGAACCTCGCGCAGCGGCTGTGCCGTCAGGCGAGCTTCGAACCGCGCGTGGTGTGCCGTTTCAGCAACTACATGCTGGCCCTCCAGCACGTCGAGGCGGGCCTGTCCATCACCCTGCTGCCCGGCCTCGCCGTCGACCGCCGCTACCGCGTCGCCACTCTGGAACTCGCCGCCCCGGTGACGCGCACGATCACGGCGGCCGTCCGCCGCGGCTCACCGCCTCGCGCGGCGGTACGCGTGGTCCTGGAGGCGCTCCGTCAGGAGAGGTCGGCGACCGGCTCGGTCGCGTAGCGGCTCATCGTCTCGATGTTCGCCCGCGGGGTCAGCGGCCGGCCGCCGGAGGTCAAGTCCCGCAGATCCCGGAAGTACTGCATGTACAGATCCGGCGTGAGGATGCTGAGCATGACGGCCGGCTGGTCGGTCACATTGGCGAAGGTGTGCGGCGCGCCGGGCGGGACCATCACGAAGGTGCCCGCCGTCGCGTCATGGTCCGTCGCGCCGACGGTGAACCGCACGGTCCCGGAGACGATGTAGAAGCCCTCGTCGTGCTGGGCGTGGCGGTGCTGCGGCGGACCTGGGGTGTGCGGCGCGAGGACGGACTCGGCGAGCCCGAGCCGGTGCTCGGTGTGGCTGCCGTCTTCGAGGACGCGCATGCGTGTGGTGCCCAGGACGATGGTCTCGCCTTCGTCGGGGCGGACGAGGACGACGGCGGGAGCGGCGTCGGGGGCGGCAGCCGGTGCGGTGGCGTCCGGATCTCCGAACGGAGCGGTGGGCTTCAGATCGCCGGACGGCAAAGTGGACTTCGGATCGCGGGACGGCGCGGTGGGCTTCGGATCGCGGGAGGGCGCGGTGGACTTCAGATCGCGGGACACAGGGTGGGACTTCGGTTCGCTGTTCATGTCTCGATTCCACGGCCACGGCACGGCTCCCGTCCAAGACCCGTTCCGCGACGCCGATACCGCTTGGGTATCGTCGCAGCATGGAGCTACGTACGCTGCGCTATTTCGTGGCGGTCGCCGAGGAACTCCACTTCGGCCGCGCCGCGGCCCGGCTCCACATGAGCCAGCCGCCGCTGAGCCGGGCGATCAAACAACTGGAGGCGGATCTCGGCGCGTTGCTCCTCGTCCGCTCCCCCATCGGCGTCACGCTCACCGCGGCGGGGACGGTGCTGCTCGACGAGGCACGCGCTCTGCTCCTCCAGGCCGACCGGGCGCGCCTGCGCGTGGCCGCGGCGGCCGGTACCTCGGTCCTCACCATCGGCATCCTGGGCGACAGCACCGACACCGGCGCGACACGGCTGGCCGAGGCCTTCCGCCGCCGGTACCCGGACGTCGACGTGCGCGTCCGTGACACCGACCTGACCGACCCCACCTGCGGACTGCACGCTGGAGTCGTCGACGTCGCCCTGACCCGAGGACCGTTCGACGGGACCGGCCTGGCCGTACGCGACCTGCGCGCCGACCCGGTGGGCGCGCTCCTGCGCACCGACGACGCGCTGGCCCGCCGCGACGCCCTGAATCTGTCCGACCTGACCGACCGCCGCTGGTTCCGCTTCCCGGCCGGGACGGACCCCCTGTGGCAGGCGTACTGGCACGGCGGGCAGTCGCGCGAGGGCCCGGTGGTACGTGCCGTCCACGAATGCCGACAAGCCGTGCTCTGGAACGGCACGGTGGGCCTGACACTCCTGGACCACGAGCCCCCGGAAGGCCTGACCGTGGTGCCTCTCCTCGACATGGCACCTAGCCGGGCGGTGGCGGCGTGGCGGGAGCCCGACACGAATCCGCTCGTCCGCGCGTTCGTACGGACGGCTATCGCGGCGTACGCGGACTGACCCGTCGCGGAACCTATCGCGGGACCCGTCGCGGACTGCGCCGACGAGAACCGAGGGCCTCGCCGATTCCTTCGATCTCCTCCCATGGGTACGGGATTTCCCTGCTCTCGTACTGAAGCGCGCGGAGGAAGTCCGTCATCACGGCGGCGAGTGATGCGTGACGGGTGAGGAGGGACCCGGCGACCTCTGGGATTCCGCTGGGGCGCTCGCCTTGGGCGTACGCCCGTATCCGCGCCTCGCGGTCGTCTCTCGCATATCCGTACAGATCAGTGATCAGCCAGTTCACCAAGTAGGAAAGCGAGTAGCAGCGGTCGTAGGTCTGATGCCGGTCGAAGAAGGCCGTCTCTTCTGGGGACAGGTCGAACCGGGAGGAAAGAGCCAGTCCGAAGTCCGTGAAGAAGAGGCTTCGGCCGTCGGTGAGGATGTTCTCGAAATGAGCGTCGAAGTGCAGCAGGCCTCGACTGTTCATGAACGACGTACCGGCCACCAACTCCCTTTCCGTCATGGCGCAAGCCCGTTCCGCTTGCTCTCCCCCGGCCTGCATCCTCTCGCCCAGCCACTGGTGCAGGTTCTGCGGGATGTACTCCAGGAACAGCGCGACGCTCGCCGACGCCTTCCGCAGTTCCTCGATCCGACCGCGCACCTGCGGGCCGCCTCCCCAATAGGCGACGGCCTTTTCGACATCGGCCAGTTCCTCGGGGAGAGGCGTCATACCCGGGAGCACGCGCCAGTGGTACATGAGCGGGAAGTTCTCGCAGTCCCCCGTCAGAACCCAGTCGGTCGTCATGACGTGCGCGGCGAGCTCGCGCCATGCGCCGAACCCCGGTCCGCCGATGCCGTATTGGCAAAAGAGCGGCAGCTCGAACAGATTCGCCGTGGAGCGGACGCTCTCCGGTCGGCGTTCGAGATCGGTGAGGGGCACGCGTTTCACGAAGACCTGGGTGCCGGCGACCTCCAGCAAAGCCGACGTGCCGCCGATGCCGGAGCCGATCGGCACGGCGCCATCCACGAGTTCGCGCAGCGCGTGGTCACTGTGCAGGGCCAGGGATGTGGAGACGTCACCGTGAGCGGCGAGGCGCGCGGCGCGCGGCCTTTCCCCGTCCGTCACGACACGGCTCCGGTTCCACCCTCGGCCGGTTCTGTCACAACTGCCACACCTGTCACGCTTGTCATGTCGGCAAGTCTCGCAGAGACAGGGATGTTCGGGCCTTGGGGCCGAGGCTGCGGCGCTCGCGCGGGGACGGATGTACTGATGGACGTACGGCTGGACGTACGGCTGGACGTACCGACCGCATTAATCCAGATGCGGCGGACGTCGTGGCGCACGAGGATGCCGCGCGATGACGAATTCACCGCAGCACACCACCGCACCCGCCCGCCCCCTCGCGCTCGTCACCGGGGCCGGGCGTCCCGAGGGCATCGCGTACGCCATCGCACGCGAACTCGCCGATGGCGGCTGGGACGTGGCCTTCAGCTATCTGACCTCCTACGACGCCCGGATGGCCTGGGGCGCGACCCCGGGCGCCGCGGCCCGGCTCAGCGCGGAGCTCGCCGAACTGGGAGCGCACGCCATCGGGTTCGAGGCTGATCTCGCCGCCCCGGACTCCCCGGCGCAGCTCTTCGAGGCGGTCACGGAGGGCTTCGGCGGACGCACCGTCGACGCCCTCGTGATGTGCCACGCCGAGTCCGTGGATTCCTCGATCCTCGACACGAGCGTCGAGAGCTTCGACCGCCACTTCGCCGTGAACGCCCGGGCGAGCTGGCTGCTGATCAAGGAGTACGGGTCCCGGTTCGCGGGAGCACACAGGCGTGGCCGGATCATCGCCCTCACCAGCGACCACACTGCGCACAATCTGCCCTACGGCGCCAGCAAGGGCGCCCTCGACCGGATCGTCCTGGCCGCCGCCCGGGAGTTCGCCGGGCTGGGGGTGACCGCGAACGCGATCAACCCGGGGCCGGTGGACAACGGCTGGATGCCCGCGCCTCTCAGGGACCAGCTGACCGAGGCCACACCACTGGGGCGCCTCGGCGTCCCGCGCGACTGCGCGCACCTGGTCGGCTTCCTCTGCTCCGAGCAGGGCGGATGGATCAACGGGCAGCTCCTCAGCAGCGACGGCGGGATCGGGAGCTGACCGCCGAGGGCCGGAGGTCCGCCACCCGGCCCGGCTTTCCGCGACGGGTCCGCCCGCCTCTGTCACATCTCGTCGAGCCGTTCCGTCATACGTGTACCAGCACATGAGAACGGCAGAAACGACAGAGGAGAACACCATGAGCGCACGTCTGGACGTCTTCGCGAGCGAGACCCTCACCAAGGTCTTCAAGCACATCGTCGCCGCGAGCAAGGGTCTTGCGGAGTCGACACTGCCCGCCACGACGCAGGAACTGGTGAGGCTTCGCGCCAGCCAGATCAACGGGTGCGGCTTCTGCACCGACATGCACGGCAAGGACGCCGCTGCCGCGGGTGAGAGCGCCGTGCGCCTCAACCTCGTCGCGGCCTGGCGGGAGGCCACGGTCTTCACCGAGGCCGAGCGCGCCGCGCTGGAGCTGACGGAGCAGGGCACCCGGATCGCGGACGCGGCCGGCGGGGTCACGGACGAGGCCTGGGCGAACGCCGCCAAGCACTACGACGAGGAGCAGCTCGCCGCCCTGGTGGCCTCGATTTCCCTCATCAACGCCTTCAACCGGGCGAACGTCATCGTCCAGCAGCCCGCGGGCGACTACCAGCCCGGCCAGTTCGGCTGAGCCCAGCGGCCGGTTCTACTCCAAGGAGTGGGGCCGGTCCTCCGTGCCGGACTGCGCGAGGAGGCGCCGGAGCCAGCGCGTGCGGGTGTCCCGTGCGTCCCGGGTGAGCGCGGCGCGCGGCGCCATCCCGTCGAAGCCGTGGAAGGCGCCGGGCCACACGTGCAGTTCGGCCTGTCCGCCCGCCTGCCAGATCCCGTTCGCGTACGCCACCGCCTCGTCCCGGAACATCTCGGCCGAGCCGACGTCGACGTAGGCCGGGGGCAGTCCGGAGAGATCCGTGGCACGGGCGGGGGCCGCGTAGGGCGGAAGGTCATCGGCGCCGCGGCGGTCCCCCAACAGCGCTTTCCACGCAGTCGCGTTGGAGGTGCGGTCCCACACGCCCAGGCCCGACATCTGATGGCTGGAGAACGTCTCGTCGCGGTCGTCGAGCATCGGGCACAGCAACAACTGCCCGAGCGCTCGCGGCCCGCCTCGGTCGCGCGCCAGCATAGCGAGGGCGGCGGCGAGGCCGCCTCCGGCGCTCTTGCCGCCGATGATGACGCGGTCCGCGTCGATGCCCAGTTCGTCCGCGTGCCCGATCGCCCAGGCGAGCCCGGCGTAGCAGTCCTCCAGCGGTCCCGGGTACGTGGTCGTCGGTGCCAGGCGGTACTCGACGGACAGGACGGCCAGTTCGAGCGGCAGCGCCCACTCACGCAGGATCCGTGGGAGCACGGACCACGCGTTGCCCATGATCATGGCGCCGCCATGCAGGTAGTAGAGGAGGGGCAGGGGCCGTCCGGCGAGTCCGGACGGGCGGGCGCTCACGAGGGTGACGTCCAGCCCGTCCGGCGGCCCCGGCACGCGCAGCTCCGCCACCTCGAACCGCCCGTCGGCACGGAGTTCTTCGGCCGTCGGCCGGGGCCGGGACCCGGCATCCCGCCGCTGCCGCTCCGCGAGGTCGTCCGGCGTGATCGGCTTCCGCGCCTCCTCGCTCAAACCCGTGAGTACGACGCCCAGTTCAGGGTCGAAGGGAGGTGCCGGCCTGTGATCCATGCGGCGAAGCCAATCACACCGTGCAGACGGATCCTCGGTGGGTTCACAGGTGGGCAGGACACTTCTTGGCCTCCGCCTCGCCCACCGCGGAGGACACAGAGAACCCAGAGGACGCGGAGGACGCAGAGGACGCGGCGACGATCGTGATGTGATCGTTCCTTGCCGCCCTGATCCGGACAGCGCATTGTGGAGATCCCATGGACATCAGGAGATCTTGAGATGCGTACGTTGATCAGCTCTGCTTTCGTCTCCCTCGACGGCGTCGTCGAGGCCCCCGGCGGCGAAGCC
>NZ_JBFAWC010000036.1:0-41102 GCF_040680155.1 Streptomyces sp. NPDC052114
AGGGGCGGCCAGATCTCGTGGGGAAGCGGCCGGTCGATGGCGGGACTGCCTCCGAGGAGGGCGAGCTTGTCGGCGGTCGTCATGGGTCCTTCCTGCTCTCGCGGGTGGTCGTGGGCCCGGCGCCGGACAGGAGGACCGGCAGGGTTGTCCGGATTCGGTTCGCACGAGGTCAGGCACACCGGTCGGCGAGCCGGTCCTGCCCACGCCGGCGATCCCGGTAGATCCCGTTGATCGTGCGAACGACGGCGAGTTGCCGCTGGAGGTGGCTCTGGCGGTAGTGGCGGTCGTCCAGGCGGCCCAGGTAGTGGGCGATCATGGATCGCACGGCGTCGGTCTTGGGGCCTTCCCAGGTGAGGCGGTCCAACGGCAGCCCGCCGATGGAGTGGAGGATGGCGGCCCCGGGCGTGACGTTCAACGCGCCCTCCGTGCCGAGCACACAGAGGTGTTCGATCTTCTCGTAGTTGTGGCGTGAGATGCGCAGCGAGCCGGCGAGACCCGTGGAGGGATAGGCGCACATGAGGCTGACGAGATCCTCCAGCCGACGGTCCCGCATCTCCTGGTAGTGGTGGACGAAGGCGGAGTGCACTCGCGGGTGTTCGGGGAACATCCCGCTGAGCACATCGACGAGGTGGTAGCCCATGTCGAGGAGCACACCCCCCATCGCCTGCTCGCTGGAGGCGCGCCAACCCGTGGTCGGGTGAGCCAGGTTCAGGTGGTAGTCGTACGAGAACCAGTACGGCTCCCCGACCCGCGTGAGATTCTCCTGGGCGAACCGGAAAACAGGGTTGAAGTTCCGTTGCAGCAGCGTGAAGACGCTGCGGTCGGCCCGTTGCGACAGGTGGATGAGGTGTCGGGCTTCCTGTTCGGTGATGGCGAACGGCTTTTCCTTGATGACGTGCCTGCCGTGTGCCAGGAGTTCCGTGCAGACCGGGAAGTGCTCGCTATGCGGAACGGTGACCACCGCGGCATCGAAATCGGCGTCCTCTAGCGCCTCGTCGAGGGTCTCGTAACGCGGGAATCCCGACTCATCGGCGAGGGATGAGGCCGCCGGGGCGGGGTCGACCCCGCCGACGACATCCGCACTTTCCCGTACGATCGGCAGGTACTCCTTCCCTTGATGTCCAGCAAATCCAACCACCAGAACTCGCGGTCGTTGATGCGTGTTCTCTGACCTGTCGCTGGACATGCGGGAAATCCCCCTCGAAAAATCATCTGAGGATGGCGCGGGTAGTCAGGAAAGGCCCGCACAGTTCCTGTGTGAACTCCTCAGCGCAGGCGGTTCAGAGAGCTCGGCGACTCGCCCCGGGAGCGTTGACGAGCCAGGCGTGTGCTGCTGTCACCACGTCCTTGATGAACGTGCTTCCGCTCCGCTGTGCGTTCTCGTCGAGCAGCGAGACGTCCTCGGCCGCGAGCCAGGCGAACTCGGTGTGCTTGCCCTGTTCGAGCTCGGGCGACGAGAGGTCTCCGTCCACCTCGACGACATAGTCCGACTCGACGTGCCGTAATCCCCTCGCCATCCACTCCTCGTGCGCCACTCGGGCCAGCACGCGGCGCAGCCGCCACCCGGTTTCCTCCGCGATCTCCCTGTGGAGCGCGTCCAGGCGGGACTCCCCTTCTTCCACGGCTCCACCGACGACGTCCCAGCACCCGGGGAAGAGGCGTCGGCCGGCCGAGCGTCGCTGGACGAAGATCCGGTCGTACGGGTCACGGATCAACGCGCCCACCATCAGCCGGGGTTCGTTGGTCTCCGTCACGTCAGCTCTTCACCGAGCGCTGGTGAAGGTGCGCATAGTGGGTGAGTGCTTGGTGGAAGGTGTTTCCGCAGGGTGTTGCTGACCATTCTTCCCCCACCTCACCTGCACGTAGGAATCGCGTGCGCCGGGTAAAAAATGCATGGAGTCGAGCAACCGAAACGGAAACGCCAGATCGGCCTGAATCGCTCGCGGGTCGTGATTGCAACCGGGCCCACGTTTCCTCTCTGGACGGTACCTGGAAACTCTGGCGGTGCATGAGGCCGTAGATGGCTTAGGACGCCTCAACTTCTCCTTGACGTGACGTCAAGCCATATGGTGAGGGTTATCGGGTAGGCGGGTGGCGTGCCGTCGTTGGGATGTGGATGCTCGGACGGCCCGCTCGGAGCTGCGGGGCCGCCTTCGTCTCGGTCTGCCTTGTCGGCGGGTGTGGGTTTTCTTTACTTCCCTTCTTCTGAAGGATCCTTTTTCTTGCCACTGTTGAACGTTTCACGGTTGAATATGTTGGCCAGATTTGCGGCGCGGCGCGGGGCAGGCCGACTGCCCCGCGCCGGTCCCGGTTCACAGACGACGGGCGACCAGGAAGACATAGCCGATCTGCGGGAGTGCGCCGAACCGGGGAAGGGAGCGAGTGGAGTTGAAGAACTCGTAGTGACGGTCATCGGCGGAGGGGGAAACGTCGGCGAAGGCGTCGGCGAAGGCCTGATAGGTGGGCCGGACGTGCTCCCCGATGTCGTTGAACTCCACCACCTCCAGACCGGCGTGGTCGAGGGCCGTGCGGAGCTCCGCCGGCGCGGGCAGGGAGGGGGACCCGAACGCCCGGCACGTCTGGCGGACCAGCTCCGCGGAGTCCCCGGTCACCGGAGACCTGAGCAGCACATCGGTGATGACCAGCGGGCTACCGGGGCGCAGGGTCCTGGCGATCTCGGCGATGGCGGTGGTCCGGTCGCGGATGTGCATCATGGACTCGATCGCCCAGGCACCGTCGAAGGACGTGGATTCGAAGGGCAGTGCGCAGGCGTCCGCGTACCGGAAGTCCACCCGGTCGGCGAGCGTCGCGGCGTCCGCGCGGGTCCGGGCGAGTTCGACATCTTCTTTGCTGACCGAGATCCCCGACACGTCGGCGCCGGTGGCCCGAGCGATGCGCAGCGCGGGTCGTCCGGTTCCGCAGCCGACGTCCAGCAGGCGCCTGCCGGGGACGGCGGCGAGCTTTCCCGTCACGAGGTCGGTGAGCCGGTCGGTGGCTTGGTCGAGGGAGCGGTGGTCCGTGGGGTCGTCCCAGTAGCCGACGTGGATGTTGCCGTCGACGGACGCGCCGTCCACTATCTCGTTTTGCTCGTCAGAGAGCCCGCCGGTCTCTGGTGACGACGGGACGGCGTGGCGCGCGGATGGTTCGTTGGTCATCGAAGTCTCCCGAGCGTAGAAGGGCGTTTCATCCGGTGAAGGGACCCATCTGCCACATGTCGCTGGGTGAGTGGTCAAAGGCTTCCAGGGCGAACGCGATGAGTTTGTCCGCACAGGCATTCCGGAACGGCCGTCACTGTGCGCTTTGCCCACGGGTGGGCTCGGCTCCGTGCCGGCGCGCAATCGTGTTGTCTCGCCCCGCGGTAGACCTCGTCCGTCGACGTCATGCGCTCCTTCTCCGCAGAGCCATCGCGTGTCGGATCATGCTTTGACGCGATACTGAATGTAATGGCCATGAGACGGATGAGGAGGCATCAGTCAGGCGGTATGGCCTGAAAGCGAACACCCGGTTCGGATCCGGTCGTGTGCGGGCGGCGACTCCGTGCGGGGGCGGGGGGACTGGAACGCGGAATGCCCCGGTCGCTGGGCGACCGGGGCTCCTCTCCGTCAGCGGTTGGTGAGCGGGTGGAGGTAGAAGCTTTCGTTCGGGGTGGGGTAGCCGCCGAGTTGGTCGCCCCACTGGACCACCCAGGCGCCGTCGCCGGTCTGGTTGCCGGAGATGTTCGCGCAGAGGCCGGTGGCGTTGTTGCGCAGCATCGTCAGGTTGGGCATACGCGGGTTGGGGTGTTCGAGGGTGAAGTTCTGGGTGTCGCGTTGGTTGCCGCCGGGCAGGGGCAGGCCGTCGATGTCGTGGCACTCCCAGATGTTGAGGTAGTCGCCCCAGCCGGACTGCTGGCCCCGGTTGACGTCGAGGCACTTGCCGCTGTCGCTGCTCATGATCCGGTACATCATCCTGCCGGTCGACTGCGACGTGCCGATGCTCTGGAGTTTCCAGCGCTGGTTGACCGCGCGAGGTTGAAGTCCCCCGCGACCGCCCAGTGATTGATCCCTCGGCCGGTGGCCTCGTCCGCGACGTTCTGCACCAGATCACGGACATTGAATCCGTTGCCGGACGCGGCGTGGATGGAGGCGAACGCCACGTCGTCGGTGGGGCGGGTGACCATCAGGGCCGGGCGGTAGTAACTGTCCACCTGCACAACCTCGTTGGGCTGGAACGCGGTGACGATGCCCAGATTGCGTGAGGTCGTGTACAGGATGTAGAGGTGGCGCGTCACGCCGCGGGCGACGGTCCACTCGTAGTGGTCGATGGTGTCGCCGATGGTGCCGAGGTATCTCGCCCCGGCCGGCGGCTCGCTCGGTACCTCCTGGAGCGCGACCACGCTGTTCTCCTGGGCGATGTTCGCGGCGCCCTGCCAGCGGTCTCTGCCGACCTGCATGTTCCAGGTGGCGACGCGATGGGACTCCGGATTCGCCGCCTGCGCGGTCCCGCCGACGGCGACGGTGAGTCCGCATGCGCAGGCGAGTGCGAGCAGCAGTGCCGCCACACGACGGCATAAGGGCAGTGGTGAGGGCAAGGGGTACTCCTTGCCCTGGTCTGGCTCTGGTCTCGAAGATGCGAGTCGAACGCACCCATGGGCATCAAGATGCGCGGCAGGAACGGAAGTTCGATCCCTTTGCTGTGAGGTGCGGCACGGGCTCGGCCGGCCGTGGCATGTGGTGAACTCACGGCGAGTCCGCGTGGTCCAGGGGCCCGCGCACCTACTGGTGCGGGGAAAGCCCCTGGACTCACCTCAGTGGGGCGTTATGAGCGAAGGGCCACCAGGACGATGCCCGCGGCGGCCGCGCCGAGTGCCACGGCGGCGATGCCGTGGGAGAGCCGGTGCGTGCGAAGGACCGGCAGGAGCCGGTCGGCCGCGTACCTGCCGGGGCCCGTGAGTGCCAGGCTCGCCGCCGCGATCAGCAGCAACAGCTCGTACTCGATGCCGCCTGGGCCGAAGAAGCCGCTGCCCCACTTCACCGCGATGACGTTGAGCATGACGCCCACGATGCCCGCTCCGGCGAGCGGGGTGAGCAGGCCGATGACGAGGCCGATGCCGCACAGGGTCTCGGTGAGAGCTGCGACCACCGCCATGGCCTTCGCGGCGCTGTATCCGCTGCTGTCGAAGAAGCCGGCGGTGCCGTCGAGGCCGCCTCCGCCGAACCAGCCGAACAGCTTCTGGCTTCCGTGGGCGGCCATCGTCAGACCGACCGCCCAGCGCAGGGCCAGCAGGCCGAGGTCAGTGCCGGAGTGAGCGGGCGCGGAGGGGGAGGGGATGTCACTGCGTGGAGTGGTGCGCGTGTTGGTGAAAACGGACATGGGTGTCTCTCCAGATGAGTGTGGAGGCTGCGAGTGAAGGCGCAGCGCAGGGGAACCGACCGGCTCTGACAGGCCTGGTCGGCTGGACGGGTGGAGAGGGCCCGTCTACGTCCTGCTGATCTGGATTCTGTGCAAGTCGACCGCGGTGGAGTCCGGGGGCGACGCGGCAGCGAGAACCGGGATGTCGTCCTGCGGGCCGGACGGTGCTGGTGCCGACTTGGGGATATGCGGCCCCGGCTGGTCGGGACTCAGGGCCCGCGCGCCGAACGGCGCTCCCGGCTGACCCTCGCGGCAGCCGGGGTCCTCGGCGCGCGTATCTGTCCGCGAGGGCGACACGGGGGCGGTTGCGGTGCGTTCGGCCTTTGGCCCGGCGGTGGGGGATCCTGCCGCGCTGTTGACGCCGGCCAGTGGCACGAGGCAGAGGAGAACGAGGGCGAGCAGAGCCGCACGGACGGTGCCGTCCCGGGATCGCATCTGCCGCGTCGTCATGTTCCGGCCCATGGTAGGCGGTGCTCTCGGCGAGCGCAGCGTCGGATCGGGACACCGTCGACGCGCGTTGGCCCGCACCTGAACGACGACGCCGGGGCCTAGGTAGAGGCAGCGTCATTCGAGGTCCGGACGTTCGATCCTGAACAGGGCTCGCATGATTCCGGACTCGCGCGAACGCATGAGGGGCGTTGATTTCTCGCCTGACTGAGCGTTTCGCCCTGTGAGGTGTGTTTGATCCCGGGGCAGGTTCCGCGCCAGTTGAGGGTGGCTTCGCCGGTGAGGCGGCGGGCCATGAGGTCGATCATCGCGAGGTGGATCATTGCTTCGGACCGGTGCAGATGGGTTTCGTAGTCGCGGGCGTTGGACGGAGTGGTCGTCGATGCCGAGGCGGGCGCCGTGGTCGATGGCGGTGGTCCGGTAGCCGGCGTCCACCCACGCCTTGCCGATCTACGGATGGGCGGCGGCGATCCGGGTGAGAAAGGTGACACCGGCCACGGTGTCGAAGAAGCTCGCGGCGGTGACCAGAACGGTCAGCAGCAGGCCGAGGGTGTCGCAGCCGAGGTGGCGTTTGCGGCCGATGATCCGCTTGCCCGCGTCGGTGCCCTGGTCGGCCAGGGGCACGTTGACGGAGGTCTTGATGGTCTGGGAGTCCTGCACGCAGGTGGACGGTTCGCCGCCGCGGCCCTCGGCCTCCCGGACCAGGCGCCGCAGCAGGCCGGTGAGCTGGGTGAAGACGCCGTCTTGCTGCCAGCAGGCAAAGTAGTGGCAGGCCGTGGGCCAGGGCGGGAAGCCGTGCGGCAGATAGCGCCAGGGGACGCCGATGCGGTCCACGTACAGGATCGCAAGGCCGAGCACCAAGAGACGGCGTTGGACTTCTTGCGCCGCTTCACTCATCGGCTCCGGCAAGAGATCGCCGGACCGTCGTTTCCCCTGGATGGCCGAGCGGACCATTCTCGCGCAGCCGGTCCTGCCCGAGGCCGAGTGGATCGACGCCGGCGACCGGCGTACTGGGCGAACACGGTGGGCGTGGAGAACCGTACGAGCACCGCGGCGGAGCCGAGGACGAGGGCGGGCGCACGAGGGGGCCGCCCCCCGCTCGTCGGGGAGAAGGCGGCCCCCGACCTCACCGGATGGGTCAGGCGCGGACCAGCGGGGTGTCGACCAAGTGCTCGGCCAGGAACCACGTCTGCAGCTCACCCGTCCTGATCACCTGTGAGACCAGCAGGTCGTTCGTGCCGTCGTCGCCCAGTTCGGCGGTCCTGGCCGCCGCGTCGTGCGCCTCGACGAGGATCGTCTCGTGGGCCTCCAGGAGTCGCGACAGCATCGCCGGGACTTCCTCGACACCGTCCGGCGGGCGCGGGATCGACGTGAGTTCCGCGACGTGCCGGGGGTCGCCCACCGCGACGCCGCCCAGGGTCTGGACGCGCTCGGCGAGGGTGTCGACGAGGCCGAGCTGTTCACCGGCGTGCTTGTCCAGGACCAGGTGCAGCTGGTAGAAGGTCGCGCCGCGCATCAGCCAGTGGTGCTTCTTGTAGAGGCCGTACAGGATCTGGGCGTCCGCGAGGACCCGGTTGAGGCGCTGGCAGGCGTACATCCTCGCCTCGTACGACAGGCCGATCGGGAACTGCTTCACCGTGCCGTACTCCTGGATCACCTCGCCCTTCTGGTGCAGCCGCGGCTGACTGCCGTTCACGGGAAGGGACTTGCTGGTCATCGCTGCCTCCTGGGGCGCCGAACTGTGCGTACCGCAGGACGCTAAGCGCCCTTGCCGCGCCCTTCTTGTCCGGCAGCGCACGCGTTGATGTCGGTCCGTGCACGGCGCTGACCTCCCGCTTTCGTCCCGTTCGCTCTCGTGCAAGGACCCGTGCACTGACCGGCGGGACGGCGCGGCGAGCCGACCTAGCCTCGGCCGGGCCGCCCCGACCTCGGGGCGCAAGGGGACTACCGAGAAGGAGTGGACGGGATGAGTGTGGACGGACACGCGGACGTCGTGGTCGTCGGGCTCGGGCCCGGCGGCGAATACGCCGCGGGCGCCCTCGCCGAAGCGGGTCTTGACGTCGTCGGGGTCGAGGCGGAACTCGTCGGCGGCGAGTGCCCGTACTGGGGATGCGTTCCGAGCAAGATGATGATCCGGGCCGGCGATCTGCTCGCCGAGGCGGGCCGGGTGCCCGCCCTGGCCGGGACGGCGGTCGTGACCCCGGACTGGGGGAGAGTCGCCGGGCGCATCCGCGGCGAGGCCACCGACGGCTGGAACGACCGGGTGGCCGCCGACCGGCTCACGTCGAAGGGCGCCCGTCTCGTACGAGGAAGGGGCCGACTTGCCGGAGCGCGTCGTGTCACGGTCGGCGACCGCACGATCGAGGCCCGGCGCGGAGTCGTCCTCGCCACCGGTACCCGCCCCAGGATCCCGGCGGTCCCCGGGCTGCGGGAGACCCCGTACTGGACGAACCGCGACGCGATGGCGGCCAAGGAGCTGCCCGCGTCGATGATCGTCCTCGGCGGCGGCGCCATCGGGGTCGAACTCGCCCAGGTCTTCGCTCGTTTCGGCTGTGCGGTCACGGTGATCGAAGGTCAGGACCGGCTGCTGTCCCAGGAGGAACCGGAGGCCGGGGACCTCGCGGCCGCGACACTGGAGACCGACGGCGTCACCGTGCTCACCGGCGCCCGCGCGCTCGACGTCGGCCACGACGGCACCCTGTTCAGCGTGCGGACGACGGAGGACGACAACGAACCGCTGCGTGCCGAGCGGCTCCTCGTCGCCGCGGGTCGCCTTGCCGACCTGGGCGCGCTCGGCGTGGAGACGGCAGGACTGGACCCGGCCGCGCGAGCCGTGGCCACAGACGGGCAGATGCGGGCGGCGGACGGCCTGTGGGCGGTCGGCGACCTCACGGGCCGCGGCGCCTTCACCCATGTGTCCATGTACCAGGCGCAGATAGCCGTGCGCGACATCCTCGGCGAGCCGGGACCCGACGCCGACTACCGGGCCCTGCCCCGGGTCACCTTCACCGATCCGGAGATCGGTGCCGTCGGCCTGACGGAGCGGCAGGCACGTGAGCGGGGGCTGCGGGTGCGCACCGGTGTGCTCCCGCTCGACTCCTCCACTCGCGGCTGGATCCACGGGCCGGGCAACGCGGGCTTCGTGAAGCTCGTCGAGGACGCCGACCGGGGCGTACTCGTCGGAGCCACCTCCGCGGGTCCGGCAGGCGGAGAGGTGCTCTACGGACTGAACGTGGCCGTCCACGCCGAAGTGCCCGTGCACCGGCTCCAGCACATGATCTACACGTACCCCACCTTCCACCGTACGGTCGAAGCCGCGCTCGGAGCGCTCCGCTGAGTCCCCGGGCCGCCGTCACCGGGTCCCGGGCGACCCGGTGGCGGCACACCACGCACGGGCGCGGCCCCGGGCAGCGGCACGCCATGCCGGGGCGCGACCCCGGAGAGCGGCACCGGACCGCGACCTCACTGGAACTCCTCTTCGACCTGTGCTTCGTCATCGCCGTGGCGCAGGCCTCGGAGAGCCTGCACGAAGCACTGGCCGAGGGCGCGGCCGCCACCGGGGTCCTGCGCTTCGCACTGGTCTTCTTCACCGTGTGGTGGGCGTGGATGAACTTCACCTGGTTCGCGTCCGCCTACGACCCGGACGACATCCCGTACCGGCTCACCGTCCTGGTCCAGATCACGGGGTCCCTCATCCTCGCCGCCGGGGTACCGCACGCGTTCGCCGAGGGGGACCTGCGGACCATCACGATCGGCTACGTCGTCCTGCGCACCGCGCTGGCCGCCCTGTGGCTGCGGGCGGCCCGCTCGGACCCCGCACGCCGGACCACCGCGCTGCGCTTCGCCACCGGGGTGACGCTCTGTCAGGTCGGCTGGGTGGGCCTGCTCGCCGTGCCGGAGGCGGCGCGCCTGCCGGGCGTCGCCGTGCTGATCCTCGCCGAGGTCGCCGTGCCGGTGTGGGCCCAGTCCGCCGGGATGACCCCGTGGCACCCGCGGCACATCGCCGAGCGCTACGAGCTCTTCGTCCTCATCGTCCTCGGCGAGTCCGTGGCGGCCGCCACCGTCGCGGTGCGCGGCGCCTTCGACCGGCACCAGAGCACAGGGTCGCTCTGCGCGACAGCGGCGGGCGGCCTCCTGACGGCCTTCGCGCTGTGGTGGCTGTACTTCTCCCGGCCCGCGCACACCCTGCTCGCCACCACGCACCGGGCGCACCGCCGCCGCTTCGTCTGGGCCTACGGCCACTACCTGATCTTCGCCTCGGCGGCGGCCGAAGGAGCGGGCCTCGCCGCGTACGCCGATCACCTCACCGGACACGCGCACACCTCGCAGCTCGCCACGGGTGCGGCGGTCACCGTCCCGGCGGCCGTCTTCCTGATCACCGTGTGGGCCGTGCATCTGCGGCCGCACCTCACCACGGCGGTCGAACGGGCTCCGTATCCGGTCGCCGTGTTCGGCCTCCTGGCGGCGACCTTCACCCCGTTGCCCGCACTCGCCGCCGGTGCGGTCCTTGTGGTGCTCGTCGTGGTGGTCACGGCGCCGCGGAGGTGACGGGGCCACGGCCGCACATATGCGAGAACTCCCCGGCGGCGTCCGCGAAGACGCCGCCGGGGAGTTCTCGTTCGGGGAGAGGATCCGACCGTCAGGCGGCGCTGCCGCGCACCGCGTCACGGATCAGGTCGGCGACCTCCTTGGGACGCGACACGGCGACGGCGTGCGAGGCGCCCTCGACCTCGACCGTCGTCGCACCGGCCCGCTGGGCACCGAACCGCTGGACATCCGGGTTGATCGCCCGGTCCGCGTCGGCGACGAGTGCCCACGACGGCTTGGTCCGCCACGCGGCGACCGGCGCCTGCTCGGTGAAAGCGGCAGCGGCCAGCGGGCGTTGTGCGACGGCGAGCGCCTTGGTGACGGCGGCCGGGACGTCGGCGGCGAAGATCTCCGGGAACGCCTGCGCCTCGATGGTGAACTCGACGGCGGGCTCGGCGCCTTCGACGGGGTACGTCGACTGCACCAGGTTGTCGCCGAGCGGCGAGAGCGGGTAGCGGTCCTGCAAATCGGAGAGGCTCTCGCCCTCTTCGGGGACGTAGGCCGCGACGTAGACCAGACCGGTCACGTTCTCGGTGGTCCCGGCCACGGAGATGACCGCGCCGCCGTAGGAGTGGCCGACCAGGACGACGGGGCCGTCGATCCGGGATGCCACGGAGGCGATGTACGCGGCGTCGGACGCCAGGCCGCGCAGCGGGTTGGGCGGGGCGATCACCGGGATGCCGTCGTTCTGGAGTTCCGTGATGACGCCGGTCCAGCTGGCGGCGTCGGCGAAGGCGCCGTGCACGAGCAGGACGGTCGGGGTGGGGGAGGTGCTCATGGTGGGGTGGGTCTCCTCGTGGGAAAGCACGTGTGGGAAAGCACGTGTGGAAAGGCACGTGTGGAAAGGCACGTGGCGTGTGCCGGGGTGCGGGTGACGGTTCTGCTTCGTCGTGCGGGGCCGGTCGGCCGCGGTGTCGTGCGGGGCCGGTCAGCCGCGGTGGAGCGCGGCGTGCAGGGTGCCGGTGGCCAGGGTGATGGCGGCCTCGGCGGCGTGCGTCTCGCGCAGGGCGTCGAGCATGACGAAGTCGTGGATGACGCCCTGGAAGCGGACGGCGGTCACCGGGACGCCCGCCTCGCGCAGCTTGTTGGCGTAGGCCTCGCCCTCGTCGCGCAGCACGTCGGCCTCACCGGTGATGACCAGGGCCGGCGGCAGTCCGGCGAGCTGCTCGGTGGAGGCCCGCAGCGGCGACGCCGTGATCTGCGCGCGCTCGGCCTCGTCCGTCGTGTACTGGTCCCAGAACCACTGCATGCCGTCGCGGCGCAGGAAGTATCCCGTGGCGAACTGCCGGTACGAGCCGGTGTCGAAGCGCGCGTCGGTGACCGGGTAGAACAGGACCTGCTGGACCAGCGGCACGTCACCGCGCTGCTTCGCCATCAGCGTCAGCGCGGCCGTCATGTTGCCGCCGACGGAGTCGCCGGCCACGGCGAGACGGGTCCCGTCCAGGTCCTTGGACGCGCCCTCCTGGACGATCCACCGGGCGACCGTGTAGTTCTGCTCGATGGCCACCGGGTAGCGGGCCTCGGGGGAGAGGTCGTACTCGGGGAAGACCACCGCGGCCCGGGCACCCACGGCGAGCTCACGGACCAGCCGGTCGTGCGTGTGGGCGTTGCCGAAGACCCAGCCCGCACCGTGGATGTACAGGATCACCGGCAGCTTCCCCTGAACGCCCGCCGGACGGACGACACGGGTCCGGACCCCGCCGGTCGGGCCGCCGGGAACGGTGATCCACTCCTCGTCGACCGCCGGCTTCACGATGTCACCGGACTGCACCTCGTCGACCGCCTTGCGGCCTTCGGCAGGGGTGAGTTCGAAGAGGAAGGGCGGCTGGCTGGTCGCTTCGGCGAATGCGGCGGCCGCCGGTTCCAGGACGGGCTCGACGGGTTCGATCGTCCCGGTGGATGCGAGCGGCTCGACGACGTCGGACATGTGGTTCTCCTGAGTGTCATGTGAGGGGTGGCCGGTTCTTCCGGCGAGATCACGTTAAGAGGCGCCCGGCCGCCCCGATTGACCGTCAGCGCACCGGCGTTGAACCCACAGCGCACGGCCGGAATCGCAGTGCACTGTCGGACCGTGGGCAGTGCACTGAGGGAAGGCCCGGCGCAATTCTTCCGGCATAGCGTGGCGGCGAAGCGATCGAGCGGTGCCGACGTATCAGGAGGTTGTCGAAAGGTGTCCACTATGCCGGTCGGTGGGCTGATTCCCAGCACCACGAAAAACGCTACGGAAAATGCCACGGAAAGCGCCACGGCAAACGTCGCGGACCTCGTCGTCCGCAACGCGAAAATCCACACCGGGGACCCCGGGCGCCCCCGGGCCGGGGCGCTGGCCGTCCGGGACGGCGTGCTCACGGCCGTCGGCGACGACAAGGACGTTGCCGCTCTGATCGGGCCGGAAACGAAGGTCGTCGACGCTCTCGGCCGCCGCATGGTCCCCGGCCTCAACGACTCCCACCTGCACGTGATCAGAGGCGGTCTCAACTACGTCCTCGAACTGCGCTGGGACGGCGTCCCGACCCTGCGCCAGGGCCTGGCGATGCTGCGCGAGCAGGCGGCACGCACCCCGAAGGGCCAGTGGGTGCGCGTGGTCGGCGGCTGGTCGGCCGAGCAGTTCGCGGAGCGGCGCCTGCCGACCGTCGCCGAGCTCAACGCGGCGGCGCCGGACACTCCCGTGTTCGTCCTGCACCTGTACCAGTCGGCGGTGCTGAACCGCGCCGCGCTCCAGGCCGCGGGCTACACCCGCGACACCCCCGAGCCCCGGGGCGGCCAGATCGTCAGGGGCCGGGGCGGGGAGCCCACGGGCATGCTGCTCGCCGCCCCCAGCGCGCTGGTCCTCTACTCGACGCTGGCCAAGGCGCCGGTTCTGGAGGGGGCGGACAAGAAGACGTCCACGCGTCATTTCCTGCGCGAACTGAACCGGTTCGGACTCACCTCCGCGATCGACGCGGCCGGGGGATTCCAGAACTTTCCCGAGAACTACAGCACCGTCGTCGAACTCGCCGCGGCGGGCCAGTTGTCGCTGCGCATCGCCTATCACCTCTTTCCGCAGACCGCCGGACAGGAAATAGCCGACCTCAAACGCTGGATCGAAATGGCCCGCCCCGAGGACGGGGACGAATGGCTGCGTCTCAACGGTGCCGGTGAGAACCTCACCTGGTCGGCGGCGGACTTCGAGAACTTCGCGCAGCCGCGCCCCGAGCTCTCCTCCGGCTACGAGGGGGATTTCGAGGCCGCGGTGCGTCTCCTCATGGAGAACGGCTGGGGGTTCAGGCTCCACGCCACCTACGACGAGACCATCCGGCGCGACCTCGCGGTGTTCGAGAAACTCGCCGCGGACGGCCTGTTCCCGGCCGGGAACCGCTGGCTGTTCGACCACGCGGAGACCGTCTCCGCCGACAGCCTCGACCGGATCGCCGCCCTCGGCGGAGCCATGTCCGTACAGAACAGACTGTCCTTCCAAGGAGAGGCGTTCGTACGCCGATACGGACCCGGCGCCGCCGCGGACGCCCCGCCGGTCCGGGCCATGCTGGAACGCGGCCTGACGGTCGGCGCCGGCACCGACGCCACCCGCGTCTCCACCTACAACCCGTGGATCGCCCTGCACTGGCTGATCACCGGACGCACCGTCGGCGACCTGGTGGTCCGGCCGCCGCACAACCGCGTCGACCGGCACACGGCCCTTGCGATGTTCACCGAGGCGGGCGCCGCGCTCACCGGCGAGGAGGACGTCAAGGGCGTCCTGCGACCGGGCTGCCTCGGTGACTTCGCCGTGCTGTCCGAGGACTACTTCACCGTGCCCGAACCGGACATCGCCCGCATCGAGTCCCTGCTGACGGTGGTCGGAGGGCGGATCGTCTACGCCGCCGCCGAGTACGAGGGCCTCGACGAGGAGCTGCCGCCGGTCAGCCCGGAGTGGAGCCCGGTCGCGCGCTTCGGCGGCTATCAGGCCGCGCCCGGCGGCGCATCGGGCGCCCGGCAGGCCGAGGCGCTCGGCCAGGCCGTCGCCGAGTCCGAGCTGCACCGGCAGTGGCGGACGCGACGGGACCCGGCTCCGCAGGGCGGGGGCCCGGTCCTGGACCCCTGCTTCGGCCTCTGACGAGGCGAACACCTCGGCTCCGACGGCCCAAGGCCTCTCTCTTTCACCACTTCATTTCCCACCGTGACGCGGACGACGTCCGCCCGCTGTCCCGACCCACTCGAAAGGCACCCTCATGACCGACATCTCCCAGGTCACCCCCGCTCCCGGCCCCGACCTGCTGACCCCCGACAACTGCGCCGTCCTCTTCGTCGACCACCAGCCGCAGATGTTCTTCGCCACCGGCAGCGGCGACCGCACCGCGATCATCAACTCGACCGTGGGGCTCGCGAAGGCGGCCAAGGTCTTCGACGTCCCGGTCGTGCTCAGCACCGTCGCCGCCGAATCGTTCTCGGGCCCGCTCCTGCCGCAGCTCGCGGCGGTCTTCCCGGAGCAGGAGGCCATCGACCGCACCTCGATGAACGCCTGGGAGGACGCCGCCTTCGTCGAGGCGGTCAAGGCCACCGGCCGTACGAAGCTCGTCGTCGCCGGCCTGTGGACCGAGGTCTGCGTCGTCCTGCCCACGCTCTCCGCCCTCTCCCAGGGATACGAGGTGTACGTGGTCACGGACGCCTCCGGCGGCGTCAGCCCGCAAGCGCACGAGCACGCCGTCCAGCGCATGGTCCAGGCCGGGGCGGTGCCCGTGACCTGGGTCCAGGTCCTGCTGGAGCTCCAGCGCGACTGGGCACGGACGGAGACGTACGTCCCGGTCACCGAGGTGGTGAAGGAGCACGCCGGTGCCTACGGCCTCGGCGTGGTCTACGCCCAGGCGGTCATCGGCGCCCACGCGGCGGGATGACCGGCACCTCCGAGCATTGACGGAACGTCAGGAACAGGCAGGAACACGATGGACACCGGACTGTTGGTCCTCCGCTGGGTGGTGGGGCTGCTCATCGCCGGACACGGAGTGCAGAAGGTGAGTTTCCGGCTGGGCGGCAACGGCCTGGCGGGCGGGACGGAGGAGTTCCGCCGCGACGGCTTCCGCGGCGGCCGGCTGACCGCGCTCGTCGCGGGCGGCAGCCAGCTCGGAGCCGGCCTGTTCCTGGCGGCCGGGCTGCTCACCCCGCTGGCGGCGATGGCCGCCATGGGAGTCATGACGGTCGCGGGCACCGTGAAGCGGCACAACGGGCTCTGGGTGCAGAACGACGGATACGAGTACCCCCTGGTCCTCGTCGGGACCGCCGCCGTGCTGGTGCTGACCGGTCCTGGCCGCTGGTCGGCCGACCACGCCATGGGGCTGGCCCCGTGGCCCTCCTGGGTGCAGGCCGTGGCCCTCGTGGCGGGACCGGCGAGCGGACTGCTCACGCGCGCGGTGCTGCACCGCCCGTACGCCGTGGGGAGGAGCGACCATGCGCGCGCTGCTGGCTGACGCGGCTCGCACGTTGGTGCCGCCGAAGGACGACCGGCACGGTCCGCTGCCGCCGCTCCTGCTCGTACTGACCTTGGTGACCGGCCTGGTGGACGCCGTGAGTTTTCTGGCGCTCGGGCACGTCTTCGTGGCCAACATGACGGGCAACGTCGTCTTCCTCGCGTTCGCCCTGGCGGGCGCCGAGGGGCTGTCCGCGACGGCCTCCGTCGTCTCGATGGCCGCGTTCCTCGCGGGCGCGCTTGCGGGCGGGCGGTTCGGCACCCGCTTCGCGGCGAATCGCGGCAGGTTGCTGGCTCTCGGCGCGGCGGTGCAGGCGGTCCTGGTCGCCGCGGCCCTCGGCACGGCGGTCGTCGCGCACGGCCGGGTGACGACGCCCGTCCAGTACGCCCTGATCGTGCTGCTCGGCCTCGCCATGGGGCTGCAGAACGCGGTCGCCCGGCGGCTCGGCGTCCCGGATCTGACCACGACCGTGCTGACCCTGACCCTCACGGGTCTTGCCGCCGACTCCGCCCCCGCAGGGGGTGCGGCGCCCCGGCCCGGACGGCGGATCCTCTCCGTCCTGGCCATCTTCCTGGGGGCGTTCGTCGGAGCCTGGCTCCTGTCGAAGTCCCAACTCGCCCTCATCTTGGGGCTGATGCTCGCGGCGCTGACGGTGACGGCGCTGGTCGCCCGGCGCCTGGCATCCTCCGAGGCCGCTTGGACGAGGCCGCCGGGGTGACCGGCGCCGCGAGGCCCCCTCGTGTCACCGCGCGGGGGCCTCGCGGACGGCGGACTCGTGCACGGCGGACCCGCGCACGGGGTGCTTGCTCAGGATCGAGACGCGGTTGAACGCGTTGATGGTGATCGCCACCCACACCACCGCCGAGATCTCGTCGTCGGTGAACTGCCGACGGGCGGCGTCGTAGGCGCTCTCCTGCGCGCAGGCGTCGGCGGGGTGGGTGGTCGCTTCCGCCAGGGCGAGTGCCGCGCGCTCGCGTTCCGTGAACAGCTCGGTGTCGCGCCAGGCGGCCAGCGTGCCGAGGCGCCGCGTGGTCTCGCCCGCGCGCAGGGCGGCCCGGGTGTGCACGTCGAGGCAGTAGGCGCAGCCGTTGAGCTGGGAGACGCGCAGGTTGACCAGTTCGACGAGGACGCGGTCGAGGCCCGCTTCGGCCGCGGTCGCGCGGACCGCCTCGGACGTCTCGACCAGTGCGCGGTACGCCTTGGGGCTCTGCTTGTCGACGTAGACGCGACGCCCCGTGCCGCTGTGGTCGCGACGATCCGTGCCCGCTGCCGTGTCGCTCACCCTGGACTCCCTCGCGGGCCGCTCGGGGCCCTGGCTCGTGCCGGTACGCACCCGGCCGGGCGCAGGGCTTATCATCGGACACAATTGTTGAAAGTCAAAATATCTTGGTGGGGGGAGCCCTCGATGAGCGAGCCCGCGACGAGCGAGCCCGTGGTGAGCGAGGCCGACGTCCTGTCCGCGCGTGACGTCCCGCTCGGCGGCCCGCGGTCGATGACGGTGCGCCGCACCCTGCCGCAGCGGGCCCGCACCCTGATCGGCGCCTGGTGCTTCGTCGACCACTACGGCCCCGACGACGTCGCCGCAACCGGCGGCATGGACGTGGCGCCGCATCCGCACACCGGACTGCAGACCGTGAGCTGGCTGTTCAGCGGGGAGATCGAGCACCGGGACAGCCTCGGCAGCCACGCCCTCGTCCGGCCCGGCGAGCTGAACCTCATGACGGGCGGGCACGGCATCAGCCACACGGAGGTGTCCACCCCGCGCACCACCGTGCTCCACGGCGTGCAGCTGTGGGTGGCGCTCCCCGACGAACACCGGCACGCCGCCCGCGACTTCCAGCACCACGCCCCCGCCCCGGTCCACCTGGACGGCGCCCGCGCCAGGGTCTTCCTCGGCACCCTGGCGGGGGAGACCTCACCGGTGCGGACCTTCTCACCGCTGCTCGGCGCTGAACTCTTCCTCGACCCGCACGCGACCGTCACGTTCGCCGTGGACGCCGCGTTCGAGCACGGGCTGCTCGTCGACCAGGGGCGGGTCCGCATGGCCGATACCCTCCTCGACCGGGCGGAACTGGGATACCTCGGCCCCGGCCGCACCGCCCTGACGCTGACGAACGAGACGGACACCGCGGCGCGCGTGATCCTGCTCGGCGGCACGCCGTTCGAGGAGGAGATCGTCAATGTGGTGGAATTTCATCGGCCGCAGCCACGAGGACATCGTCGAGGCCAGACAGGCGTGGCAAGCGGCCTCCGACCGCTTCGGCGAGGTCGAGGGCTACCCCGGCGCCCGCCTCCCCGCGCCCGCCCTCCCCAACGCCACCATCGCCCCGCGCAAGAACCCCGCGCGTACCTGACGCGTTCCTCCGACGCTTTCCTGACGTGACCCTGAAAGGCAGTACGACGATGACGCAGTCCGAAACGACCCCGACCGTCCGGCGCGTGGACGCCAGGCACCGCTACGAGATCGTCGTCGACGGCGAGAGCGCGGGCTTCACCGCGTACCGCGACCGCGACGACCGGCGGGTGTTCTTCCACACCGAGATCGACGACGCCTACGCCGGGCAGGGCCTGGCCTCGATCCTCGTACGGGAGGCACTGGAGGACATGCGGAGCGCGGGCCTGCGCGCCGTGCCCGTCTGCCCCTACGTGGCGAAGTTCCTCAAGAAGCACGAGGAGTTCGCCGACGTCACCGATCCGGTGACGCCCGAGGTCCTGGAGTGGCTGGACGGCGTCCTGAAGCGCTGAGCACTGAGCGCCGACGGCGGGGACGAAGCCATGAGCGAGGGGAGTACGACCGGGACCGGTACCTGTTCCGGGTTCGGGCCCGGCGCACCGGAGTTGACCGGGCGCGAAGCGCAACGCGCGGTCATCGACGCGGCCCTGACCGGCATCGCCACCACCGGGACGTCCGTCATCCTGCGCGGCGACCCCGGCACCGGGCGGACGGCCCTGCTGGCGGCGGCCGAGGCGACGGCCCGCCGGGCCGGTCTGCGGGTGCTGCGGATGACCGGCGCGGAGGCCGAGTCGGAGCTGCCCTTCGCCGCCCTGCACCAGGTCCTGTGGCCCCTCCTCGACGACTCCGACGGTCTCTCCGAAGGTCAGCGGCACGCCCTGGAAAGCGCGTTGGGCGTCCGCGAGGGCGCCCCGCCCGAAGGGTTCACGGTGGCGGGCGCCGCCCTCACCCTGCTCGCCCACGCCGCCGCGCGCCGCCCCCTGGTCGTACTCCTGGACGATCTGCACTGGGCCGACCCGTCCAGCGTCGCCGTGTTCGGATACGTACAACGGCACGTGGCCCCGCTGCCCCTGGTCGCGATCGCGGCGACCCGGCGCACCGGGACCGCGACCGGCCGCGCCCTGCCCGCCGACCGTGCGGAGCACGACACCACCGCCTGCCTGGCGGGACAGGTGATCGACCTGCCGCCGCTGGACGCGCCTCAGGCCGAGCTGCTGCTGCGCACCCGCCACCCCTCCCTGCCCGCGGAGGCGCGCCGCAGGGTGCTCCGGGCGGCCGCGGGCAACCCGCTCGCCCTGCACGAACTCGCGGAGCAGGTGGGGCGACTGGCCGCCCACCGCGCCGAAGCCCTCGCGAGCCCCGCGCCGCCGGAGCTGTTCGACGCACTGCCCCTGGGGGAACGCCTCGGGCGGCTGTACGAGGACAGGCTGCGCGCCCTGCCCGCCGCCGCCCGCGACCTCCTGCTCGTCGCGGCCCTCGGCGACGCCTCGACACGGCACCGCACGGCGCTGCGGAACCTGGCGGAGCACGCCGCGGGCCCGCCCTGGCACCGACTCGAAGAGCACATCGAACGCTCCGGGCTCGCGCACCTCGACCCGGAGCGGGAAGTCCTGGAGTTCCACCACCCCCTGGTGCGCGCCTCCCTGGCACACCTCGCCTCCCCGGCCGAACTCCGCGCCGCCCACCGGCAGCTCGCCGACACCCTGCCCGCCGAGGACGCGCGGCGCACCCTGCACCTCGCGGCCGCCGCACTCGGCACCGACGCCGAACTCGCCGCACGGCTGCACGCCGAGGCCGACCGCATGTCCGCCCAGGGCGGAGACGCCGAGGCGGCGGTACTGATGGCGCGCGCGGCCGGACTCGGCCCCGACCGGACGAGCAGGACCGCCCGTCTCGTCGCCGCCGCGGCCCTGGCCGTACGCGCCGGTCGCCCGCACCTGGCGGCGGAACACCTCGCCGAGGCCGAGGCCGCGGCACGCCCCGGCAGGCCCGAACCCGCCGCCCCGTACGCCTTCGCCGTCGCCTGCACCCGGCTCCAGCTCGACGCCGACCCACGTCCCGCCATCGAGCTCCTGCCCGCCGTCCTGGACGCTCCGGTCCCGCCGGACGCCGCGGACCAGCACGCCGCACTCATCGGCCCGATCCTCTTCCTCCTCCTCGTCGCGGCAGCCCTCACCGGGGACGAGCGGGCGTGGGACGCCGTCGACCGGCACGCGGCGGACCCCGCCGCTCCCACCGGGGCGGAGCTCTGCCGACAGGCCTGGTCCGGCCCCGGCCCGGCCGTCCGCGCCGTCCATGAGCTGCCACGTCGGCTGCGCGAGACGGTCGCGGCCCTGCCCGCGGACCGCGAGACCACCGATACCTGGCTGCTGCTCTGGACGGCCGCGGCCGTCGACTCCCTCGGTGAGCACTGCGCGCTCTGGAGCGCGTTCGCCCGCCAACACGCTTACGCCACGCAGACGTTCACGGACAGCCTCCGGGCCCACGACGACTTCCTGCACGGGAACTGGGACACCGCCCTGGCCGCCGCCCGCGCCGGCGCGCGAACCTCCGCGGAACACGGCTACGAACTGGCCGAGACGCTGTTCCTGCAGACCGCGGGAGAGATCCTCGCCGCCCGCGGGGACCGGGCCGGGCTCGCCGCACTGGAACCGGTGCTCGGCACCCGGGCGGGCGAACGCCGTCTGCGCCTGGTCACCGACCTGCTGAGCGGGATGCTGACGCTGTGCGCGCTCGGCCACGGGCACGCCGAGGAGGCATGGCTCCACGCCTGTGATCTCACTGCGCCCGGTGCGGTCGCGGACCGCGGCCCGTGGACGCACCTCTCGCTGGTCGACCGGGTGCAAGCCGCGGTCGACAGCGGACGGACCGAGGAGGCCCGGCGCCATCTGCGGGCGGTCCGCTCGTCCGGCCTCGCCCGCGTCTCGCCGCACCACACCTTCCTGGTGACCGTCGCCGAGGCCATCGCCGCCGCCGACGACGAGGCGGACGAGCGGCACGCGGCCGTGTACGCCCAGCGGGACGCGGAGAACTGGCCCTTCCCGCTCGCCAGGGCCCACTTGGCGCACGCCGTGCGGCTGCGCCGGCAGCACAGGCCCGAGGAGGCGAGCGCGCACTGCCGTGCCGCGCTCACCGTCTTCACCCGCCTGTCCGCCACGCCCTGGGCCGCGCGGGCCTCCCGTGAACTCGCCGCGGCCGACGCGGACATCGAGGCGGCAGGCGGGAGCGCCGGGCAGCACCCGCTGCTCACGGCGCAGGAGACACGGATAGCCCGGCTCGCGGCCCGAGGCCTCACCAACCGGCAGATCGGCGCGCGGCTCTCGCTCTCCCCGCGGACGGTCGGCGCGCACCTCTACCGGATCTTTCCCAAGCTCGACATCACCACCAGGGCAGGAATCGCGCGGGCCCTGGAAGCTTCTCAGGATCCGTCCTTGAACTCCCGCGGGTGAGCAGCGCAGTGCACTGCCGGATCACTGGCGAAGCCGAGAACGGTACTCGCCGGGGGCCGTGCCCCGGGCACGTCTGAAGGCACGGCTGAAAGCGTGCGGAGAGCCGTATCCGACCGCGCCGGAGATCGACTCGACGGGCTCATCGGTATAGCGGAGCCGGACGGACGCCAGGTCGATGCGCCACTGCGTCACGTACGCACCCGGCGTCTGTCCGAGGGCGGACCGGAAGCGCCTGGACAGCGTCGCCCGGGACACACGCGTCGCGGCAGCCAGGGTCTCCGTGGTCCAGGGGTGTTCCGGCCGGGCGTGGACACACGCCAGAGCGTCGCGCACGACCGGATCGCGCATCGCTCCCAGCCATGAACCGGACTGCTCCTGCGGATGGCGGGCCAGCCAGGCGCGTACGAACTGGACGAGCAGCAGGTCGACGATGCTGTTGACGGCGGCGGTGGTGCCGATCTGTGGCTGCGCGAGCTCGGCGGCGAGCAGTTCGACGGTCCTTCTGAGCTGCGCGTTCTCCCGGGCTGTGACGTGCATGGGCCGGGTGAGGGAGGTGAGTACCGGTGTGCGCATCTCGGGGTCCTGCTCATAGCGCAGAACAATCACTTCCGTCCGCACCGGCGCCGAGCCCAGCCGCAGGGCCCGGCCATCGGCAAAAGACCGGGCCGCCGCCTCACGGTCGCAGGAACCCATCGTCGCGTCGGCACTGGCGGCGATCCCGTGTGCGGTGCCCGGCGGCACCAGGACGGCGTCTCCGGCCTGCACCTGAAGAGGTTTCTCGCCCGTCATGTGGAGCCACACGGTGCCGCGGGACACCACGTGCAGCGCCGCTCCCGAAGAGGGCTCCAGCCACAGGCCCCACGTTCCTCCGGCCTTCAGTACGACCCCGAGCGCCCCTCGCGCACCCGATACACGCAAGGCCTCCGCGAGTACGTCCATCGTTCCATTCTCCTCGGCGGGCGTCAGGCCACGTCAAGAACGATCTTTCCGTGCACCTTCCGCGCGAACAGCGCCTGGACGGCATCCTGCACGTCCTGCCAGTCGCCTCGCAGTCCGACCGGCGCCGCGAGCTTCCCGGCGGCCATGAGGTCCAGCAGGTCCGTCAGGTCCCCGCCGGTCGGCGTCATGTCGCCGTAGGTGGTGATGCTGCGGGGTTCGCCGAAGCCGAACAAGGCCCCTGACGGGAACGTGGATTCCTGCCCCGAGGAGTAACCGACCAGGTGGATGGTGCCGCCCTCGGCGAGGGAGCTCCACGCCTGGGCCACCAGGGGACCGCCGACCGTGTCCAGGACGAGGTCGAACCGGTCCCCGGTCCCGGCCAGGTCAGTCAGGACCCTGTCGGCCCCGAGTTCACGGAGACCGGCGGCCCGCTCCGGCGAACCGACCAGTGCCGTCACCCGGGCGCCCGCCAGCGCTGCCAGTTGGACGGCGAAGTGCCCCACGCCCCCGCTGGCGCCGGTGATCAGAACGTCGCGTGCCAGCAGGGAACGTGTGCGCAGCACCCGCAAAGGGGTGACTCCGGCGATCCCCAGCGCGGCTGCGTCGGCCAGGTCCACGCCCTCGGGGACGGTACCGAGCGAGGCGGTGCTGACCGCCACCCGCTCCGCCCACGCGTGGGGAGCCATGCCCACCGCGACGCGCGTACCTACGGGCGGCCCCGAGCCGTCGGACGCGGCGCGCACCACGATGCCGGCCGCGTCGTGACCGTGCACAGCGCCGACCGGCCACTGGTGCACGTAATTCAGCTCGCCGAAATTGAGACCGATGTGCCGTATCTCCACCAACGCCTCGCCGGAGGACGGTACGGGCTCATCGACATCGGCGAACCGGACGGGTCCGGCCTCACTGTGATCGACCACAAGGGCGCGCATAAGGGGTGTGATTCCTTCTCTCGTGGGTGCGCCTGAACACTCGGCGCGGCGGCAGATCGAGTGCGTACGTGCCGCACTGCCGCCTTCTTGGAACCCTACGCAGGACCGGGACAGCGACCAGATCCGTGAGAATCAATCAGTTGACGATCTGTGTCAGCGCACCCGCGAGAGCCGCCCGCGACGTGACCCCCAACTTCGGGAAGATCCGGTAGAGATGGGCCCCGATCGTTCGGGGCGACAGCTGGAGCGCGGCGCCGACCTCCTTGTTCGTGAGCCCGGTGGACACGAGGCGGGCGACGCGCAGTTCCTGCGCCGTCAGTTCGGCGGCCGGGACAGCCGCGCCGTTCGACGCGCGGTCCGCGGCCCGCAGTTCCGCCCGGCACTGCTCCACCCACGGATCCGCACGCAGCCCCCGGAAGGCACGGAGGGCGGCATGCAGTGTTTCGACCGCCTCGGCGCGGCGTCCCCGACGGCGCAGCCCCGCCCCGTGCAGCAGCCGCAGGCGTGCCATGTCGAAGATCCACTCACCGGCTCCCGGCACCGCACAGGCTGCCGCGTACGCCGCGTCCGACTCCTGGTCGTCCGCCGTGACCGCGGTCGCGGCCGCAAGGAGGAAGGCGTGGTGCGCGGAGACGGAGTCCATCCGCGCGGCCCGCCCCGCCGCGACGTGGGCCAGCGCCTCCGTCCGGCGGCCGCAGCGCAGGCTCGCCACGACGAAGTCGAAGAACGGGAGGTGGAACCACGCGAGGCCGCGCGGCAGCCGGCCCGGCGGCATGATGCGGCGCAGCAGGAGGTACGCCTCCTCGTGCCGCCCGTGCGCGAGTGCGGCGAGCGCGTCGAGACGGTCCAGGTGGTCCGTGACGAACCGCATCCGTGCCGATGCCGCCACAGGACCGATCCGCGCCCGCACTTCGCGCAGCCCCCGCTCGTCGCCCCGGCCCGCCAGGAAGTGCGCGTAATAGTGCCGGAAGAGCAAGGCATTGCAGTGGTATCCGAGCTCCTCCGCGGTGTCGGCCTCGCGCAGACACTCCTCGGCGGCGTCCCAACGGCCCCGCAGGAACGCCTGATGGCATCGTGCCTTCGCGACGGACCCCTGGGTGGCGTACGTGTGCTCGTCGTCGAAGAGCCGCCGCAGCTCCTCGTCGGCCGCGTCCACCGCCGACGCCGCCCAGAGCAGCAGCCAGGCACCGGCGGTCTCCCTCCGGGCCGCGACGCGCGCCACCAGGGACCGCAGTTCCGTCTCCGCGCCGTGCGCCGTGCGCGGCGGGTCCGCCCACGCGCGGTGGCACAGGCGTACGGCGGGGGAGAGGTGCCCGCGATGCCGCTCGAGCACGTCCCAGCCGCGCGGGTCACCCGTGTAGGCCGACGCGAGCAGCAGCTTGAACGCCATCTGCTCGACGAGATCGCCGAAGACCGGCGCGCCGGGCGCCGTCAGCGCCTCCAGCGCCCCGGGCAGCAGCTCGAAGGACGAGGCGAAGTCCACGTGGTGGCTCTGGTCGACGTACACGACCGCGTAGGCGAAGAGCGGGGCGATGTCCTCCGGCACCGGACCGCGCCGGATCTCCCTCAGGAGCTCCGCCGCGTACGCGAGCCGCCCGCCCCGCGCCGACATCACGGCGGCCCACGTCAGACGACGGGCGCGGTCGCCGGGACCGGTCCCGAGAGCGGCCGCGCGGTCAAGCAGCATGGCCCCCTCCGCGTCACCGCCGCGCAGCGCGATGCGGGTGCCCGCCTCCTGGAGCCGGGCGGCGAGCCGTTCGTCCGGGCCCTCGGCGGCGGACGCCTCGTGCAGGAGCCGACGCGGGTCGTCCCCGCGCAGCCGCCCCGCCAACGACCGGTGCGCGGACCGCCGTTCGGCGTCCGGGGCGGCGGCGAGCACAGCGCTCCGCACCAGGGGATGCCGGAAGACCAGCCGTCCCGCGGCGTCCCAGCGTGCGAGCCCGCTCGCCTCGATCGCGTCCGGAACCCGTTCTGCTCCGCCCTGTTCTCCCGAGCGCACGGCATCGCCCGCGACGTCCGCCGCGTCGTCCAGCGCGGCGAGCAGCAGGACGCGCGCCGCGCTCCCGGGCAGCGACCGCACCCGCCGCGCGAACACCTCCTCCAGACGGCTGCCCAACGGCAGCCGGTCCGGGAGCGGTACGACGCGCCTGCGATGCTCGTCCGCCAGTCGGCCGGGCAACTCGGCCAGGGCGAGGGGGTTGCCCGCGGCCGCCGCGAGCACCCGCCGGACGGCACCGGCCGCGAGCCCCGGGTGTCGGCGCCGCAGCAGCGTCCGCGCGTCCTCGCCCGACAGCGCCTCGACGTCCACCGGGTGGGCGGGCCAGCCCTCCAGCGCGGACCCGTCCGACCGGCTCGCGCACACCATGACCACGGGCAGACCGACGATCCGCTGGTGAAGAAAGACGAAGACGGCCGCACTGGAGGGATCCACCCACTGAAGGTCGTCGACGACGATCAGCACCGGGCCGCGGCGCGCCTGTTCGGCGAGCAGCGCCAGCGCGGCAGCGCCCACCATGAACCCCTTCGGCGGCAGCCCGTCGCGCAGCCCCAGGGCCCGTTCCAGGGCGAGCCGCTGGTGCGGGGACAGCCCGCGCGAGTTCTCCCGCAGCGGCAGCAGCACACGGTGCAGCGCACCGAAGGCGATGCCGGACTCCGACGCGCTGCCCACCACGCGCAGGACGGTGAACCCGTCGCGCGTCGCGCGCGTGGCCGTCCACTCCAGCAGCGCCGTCTTCCCGATGCCCGCTTCGCCGCGCAGCACCGTCGCCGAACCGCACGCCACGCTGCGCGCCGCATCGAGGGACCGCTCCAGCAGCGCCTGTTCGCGCCGACGGCCGACGAGCGTCCTGTCACCCTGCCCGCTGCCCATGACTCTCCCCTGGTCGCCTCCGACCACCGTGGCACCACCGCGATGCCTGTGCGTGCACGGCTCGTGCCCCTGCCCGCAGGGCAGGCCGCACGCTCTCGTCAGCCGGGTCCGACCGCAGCAGGCTGATCGCGTGACGACGACCACGCCCACCCCCACCACGGGGGACACCTTCGCGGACCGCACGCTCGGCTTCCTCCGCATCCGCACGTTCCGGGGAGCGGCGCGCCCGGTCCGGCACGTTCCCGATGCGGACGCCGTGACCGACCCGTACGTCCTGCTGGGCTTCCACACCGAGGGGCGGGCCACGCTCGGCGGGCTGGGCAGCACCGAGGTCTGCCTGCCCGGAGACGTCTTCCTCCGCGACGGGGCGCGTCCCCTGACCCTGGAGGAGACGGAGGAGTTCGAACTGCACCTGGTGCAGGTCCCGCACCGTGCCCTGGCCCTCACCGACCGGCAGGCGCATGACCTGACCGGACGGGCGCCGTTCGCCGACGGGACCGTGGCGCCGCTGCTCGGCCCGCTCCTGAGCGAGCTCGCCGCGGCGGCACCCGGGCCCCCGTCACGGGCCGCGCTCCGCTCGGCCGGGGCGGTCGCCGACCTCGTCGCGCTGCTCGCCGTCGAGGACGCGGGACCCGGCTCCCCCGAGGACGGACAGGACCGCGAGGCCCTCGTCCGCAGACTGCGCGCGTACGTCGACGCGAACCTGCGGGACCGGAACCTGACACCGGCCACCGTCGCCGAGGCCCAGCACATCTCGATCCGCTATCTGCACAAGCTCTTCGAGGGGCGGGGCAGCACGGTCGGCCGGTGGATCCAGCACCGCCGCCTGGAGGAGGCCCGCCGCGAGCTGGCCCGTCCGGCACGCGACGACATCACGGTGGCGGCGGTCGCCAGACGCTGGGGATTCGCCAGCGCCACCCACTTCAGCCGCAGTTTCCGTACGGCATACGGCATGTCGCCCAGCGACTGGCGCGACGGCCGGACCGGACCCTCCAAAGGACCTGGCACCGGCCGCCGCTGACCGCACCGTCAGATACGCGCCCTCGGAGCGTCGGCCGTCCCGGACATCGCCATCCGCCGCCACTGCTGCGGCGGGTGGCCGAAGACGGACTTGAACGCGCGGCTGAAGTGGGCCGGACTGCGAAAGCCCCAGCGGGCGGCGACCACGGCGATGGACGGACTGCTCCGGCCGCGCCGCGCGAGCTCCCCGGCGCACCGCTCGACGCGCTGACGCTGGATCAGCCTGCCGACGGTGACGCCCTCGGTCTCAAAGAGGCGGTGCAGATAGCGGACCGAGATGAGGTGTGCCGCGGCGATGAGGTCCGCGGACAGGTCCGGGTCGCCGAGGTGACGGTCGATGTACTGGCGGATGGTGACGACCAAGGGGTGCCGGTCGTCCTCGGGCGGCCCTTCCGCGTCCTCGGCGAGGTCCTCGACGAGCCCGGCGACCAGATCCGTGACGAGACCGCCGAGTCGTTCGCCCAGCGGGGCGGACACCCGCGGGGCCGAGGTCTCCAAGTGCCGGAGCAGGGCAGGGAGAACGGCCCCGGAGCCCGCGGGCGGCAGGAGCGCGCGGGCGGTGAGGGACCGCAGGGGGACCGAGGGAACGTGCAGCGCGTGCAGGGGCAGCCGCAGGAAGAGCGTGCGGGCCGCGCCCTCGTGCTCGACGGTGAAGGCGCGGCGCAGGTCGATGAGCGCCGACTCGCCCGGTACCACGCACACGCCGCGTCCGTCCTGGACCAGCCGCACCGTCCCCTCGCGCGGGACGAGCAGCGCGACCGCTTCCTCCGTGCCCGGCGCGGCCGGGCGGGGGCCGCGGACCAGCCGCAGCGGCCCTGACGCGCAGGTGAGCATGCGGACGTAGCCGAACTGCCGGAGCGCCACGGACCCGTCCGCCCGTCTGTCGGTGTCGTCGGGTGTCACGAGGGGAGTGAGCCAGCGCGCGAAGGCGGACTCCACGTCGGTCGAGGTCTCGGTGCCCGGCGACACGGCCGTTGTGGATCGAGTGCTCACGGAGGGCTCCCTTCAACCGTCCCCGGGCCGGTGCCCTGTGCGTGGCAGCGGGGGACGGTCACCCCTGGTCCACGGCCCATGACCGTGAGTCTGGGCCGCCGACCGCAGGAGGCGTTAGGTCATATGACTGCCTTTCGCGTCCGCGTCGGGCGCCGCGCCCGAAGTGTGCACGCAGCGGCACGGATCAGTGGGGCCGCCGGTCCCTTTTCCGGCCGATGGCGTCCTAGGGTGAGTACTCCGAGCCGGCGGAGCCGCGAACGGCCCCGCGATCCGCCCCCTGCGCAGGAGTCCCCGTGGAAGCAGACGTTCCAGTCGTCGGGGAGAGACCTGTGCTCGAACGGCACACGAGGATCTTCGCCGAAACGTACGCCTGTCCCTCCTGGCCCGAGTCCGGACCTGGGTCCGAGCCCGGGTCCGACGACCCCGCCTTGTCCAGGTCCCGCATGGCCGCCCTGTGGGACGGCGGCGGCGCGGACGACCCGGACATCGAGGAGGAGTGGCTGGCGCTGCCCGGGCACGACGGGAACCGCATCAGGGTACGGATCCTGCGCCCGGCCGGTACCGACGAGCCGCTCCCGGTCGTGCTGTACCTGCACGGACTCGGCTGGATGCTGACCGACGCGTACGCGCACCGGCGGCTGCTGGCCGACCTCGTGCTCGGCGCCGATGCCGCCGTGGTCGTCCCCGAGTACGACACCCCGCGCGACGCCCGCCACCCGCACGCGGTGGAGCGTGCCTACACGGTGGCCCGCTGGGTCGCGGGGCACGGCGCGGTGTGCCGCCTGGACGGGGCCAGGATGGCGGTCGTCGGCGCCAGCGCGGGCGCCCAACTGGCGGCGGCCCTCACGCTCGTGGCGCGCGAGCGCGGCGGGCCGGACTTCCGGCACCAGGTCCTTGTCTGCCCGGTGACGGACTCGGCGATGGACACCCCGTCCTACCGGCGGTTCGCGGACGGGTACTTCCTCGGTCGCGCCGCCATGCACGGCTACTGGCAGCAGTACGCGCCCGACCGCGAGAGCCGGGAGCACGGGGCCGTCTCGCCGCTGCGCGCGCCGGTGAGCGGGCTGCGCGGTCTGCCGGCGGCGCTGGTCCTGACGGCCGAGGCCGATGTGCTCCGCGACGAGGGCGAGGCGTACGCGGCCCGGCTGAGGGAGGCGGACGTGCCCGTCGTGTCGATCCGCTACCAGGGCACGATCCACGGCTTCGTGCTCTTCGACCTGCTCCGCGGGACCGAGGCGTCCCGGGCGGCCCGCATCCAGGTGACGGACACGCTGCACGCCGCGCTGCACTCGGCCTGAGCGCCGCTCGGTACCTTCCTCAACCGCCGTCGGGGCTCGCGACGTCGCGGTGCCGGCGCCACTCGCTCGGGGACGTGCCGTACGCCGCCTGGAAGCGGCGGCTGAAGTGACTCGGGCTGGTGAACCCGCACCGCGCTCCCACCGCCGCGACGGTGAGCCGGTCGTAGCGGGGCGCGGTCAGCATCTCGCGCGCCTTGGCCAGGCGTTCGGTGATGAGCCACTGCTCCAGGCTGATGTCCGCGTCGTTGAGCAGGGCGTAGAGCTTGCGCACCGAGACGGCGTGCTCCCGCGCGATCCGCTCCGGTGTCAGGTCGCGGTCGGCGAGGTGGCGGCGGGCGTACGCCAGGACCCGCGTGAGCAGCGTCTCGTCCATCGCCGAGCGGACGGCGGGGGACTCCTCGGCGTGCGCGGCGGAGACGAGCAGCGCGCGGACGAGCTCGGTGGTGGCCGTGGCGAGGGCTCCGGCGCCGGGGTCGCCCTCAAGACGCCCCGGATCGCGCCAGACCCCGCGCAGATGGCTGAGGACCAGGTCGTACATGGGGCTGGCGCGCAGTTGCAGTGAGGCCTTCACCACGGCGTCCACCGGCACGTCCAGGCGGTCCACGTCGAACATCATGGACTGCGACGCGCCGTCCCCCGACCAGCCGTAGACCCGGGGCGACAGCTCGTGGAACACGCAGATGTCGTCCGGTCCGAGGACCTGCTGCCTGCCCGCGATCCCGGCCCGATGGACGCCTTCGGGCTGGAGCGAGACCGAGATCACGGGCCGGCTGCGGTGATGGCGCACGTGCCGGTCGTTGCGGCGCACCTCGAAGCCCGAATTGCGGGTGGAGAAGAGCCCGAGCCCACCCACCTGCCACAGTTCCATGCGCGCGTGGATGCCCGTCTCCGGCTCCTCGTGGACCACTTCATTGGGCACCAGCGAGTCGGTCAACGCATGATGGAACGCGTCCGCCCGCTCGCGTGGCGCCACGGTGGACAGATCGACGAGCAGCACACGACCCCCAAGACGACTACCCCCATGAAGCAGACATTCTGCCTCATGGGGGAGAGGTGCTCCGCCGCCCGCGCGGTGCGCGGCCCGCCACCGGCAGGCGCACGGGTCGCGCGTACGGTCAGGCCGTGGGCGCGCGGTCGAGGAATCCGTGAACGGCACGGATCCGGCCGTCGTCGGACAGCGTGATGACGTCGAACCCGGCGACGGGTGCGGTCCCGTCCTCGGTCGACACGAGCTCCCAGGTGAAGCGCGCGATGTCGTGGTGCCCGTCGACGGTGCCGGTCCGACGGAACTCGAAGCCGGGGAACTGCTCGTGGGCCCCGTTGATCACGGCGGCGACGCCCGCGTGCCCAGAGACGTCGGCCAGCGGGTCCGTGTAGCTGCCGTCCTCGGTCCAGGCAGCGGCCACGGCCTTGATGATGTTCTCGTCGCCCTGCGCGTTCCAGGCCTCGAAGTAGCGGGCGACGGCGGTCTCGTACGCGGCGGTGTCGTGTGCGGTCATGGCGGGTCAGCCTCCTGTGAAGGGGTCTTCGTCCTGCGGGGTGATGCCTCAAGACTGCCGCTCGGCCGCAGGGGGGTCGATTACCTCTCAGGTCATGAGGGGCGAGGCCCTCATGTGCGGGATCGCGAGACGTCCGGGATCTCGAGGCCACGAGCAGCCCATGGCAGGCTCGCGCCGCATGATTCCGGAGACCGCCACACCGCGTCCCAGAGCAACCTGCTCAACCGCTTCATGGAGATGATGTTCCACGGTCTGCTTGCCGGTTCTCGGCCGCCGTGGGCTGGTGCGCCGTCGGCTCACCGCGTGAGTCGACGTTCGACGGTCTGGGTTGTGCGTGGAGGCGGCCTCGCCGGGGCCGGAAACCGCGCAAGGTCACGTGCGTGCGAGAGCCGGCAGATCGCCTGGTGGGACCGCCGCATCGAGGCGCTCCGCAGGATAGAAGATGTCGATGTCGACCTCCTCCCCTCCCACGATCTGCGTGTCCCATGCTCCGCTGGCCAGCAGGCTGTACAAGGTTGGACTGCTCAGCGCCTCCAGATGCGGGCGCAGCGTCGCGTCATCGGGCATGCCGGGGACGCGTGCCTGAAGGCGGTCCCGGATCCCGCGGATCCGCACCATGAGCGCGTCGAGGTCCGCCTCGCGCATCGGGGCCCGGTCCGGATACTCCTTGATGCTCTGCTGGATCTTGTCCTTGATGGCCTGCACGACGCCGTTCTCATCCGTGGTGATCATCGCGTTCCAGGCGCGGCTCTTGTGCCGGTACTGAAGCATCGACATGGCGGCCTCATGCCGGACGAAGTCCGCGTCGCGGAACGGTTTGCCCCGCCAGGTTCCGCTCAGGGACCGGGCGAGGGAAATGGCCGAGCCCAGGCCGCTGTTGAGGCCGCGCCCCGGCCAGAAGTGGATCGCGTTCGCGGCGTCCCCGAGCAGGAAGCCGTATGTGCCGACGCCGGCCGACGTCGGCGGGTAGAGCCGTGCGGTGAATCGCGGGCGCTGCACCATGTCGAGGCGGAAAGCGGTGACCGCGGTGAGGTCGGACTCGGGCACACCGAACAACGCCAGTCCCTCCCGGACCTGCTTCCACAGCGCCGACCCCTTGATCAAAGCGGGGAGGAACAGCGTCCTGTGCGTGGAGCAGCGGAAGTCGCCGTCCGGGCTGCGGTCCATTACACAGGGGCGGGAGGCGATGCACTCCTCGAAGACCTGCCTCACGGGGTCGATCCCCACCACCTCCTGTGCCTCGGCGTCGGTGAGCCGCATGTTGAGGAAGCCCTCACCGCGCAGGGAGTTGAGGAGAAATCGATTCTGCGAAATCGTCAGGAGAACGGACATCGGTTCCGGCAGCGGTGACTTGACGCGCAGCCCGAGAACCACGTCCTGGAGGTGCTCGCCCTCCAGTGAGTAGACGGACTTGTCGGCCTGGCCGAACTTGTCGGCGAAGTGCTCGCGGGTCCGGGACCGGCCGCCCTCGCAGATGGCGAGCACATGGTCCCGCGCCGGCCGCTGCTCGTACTCCTTGGCGTCGAACCGCTCCGGTACGAGGTGGATCCGGTTGGTCTTCTCGTTGGCCAGTTCGAGGAGTGCGTCCTCGATGTGGGCAATGCGGATGTTGCGCGGGTTGTGGCCGCGGATGGTGTCAGGGCCCGCCGGCCACATCTCGCTGTAGGCGCCATCGCGGAAGAGCCGTTCCTGGACTTCCTCGGGAAGGCCCAGGTACTGGCGGCTCTGAAGCGTGACGACCTGCTGGCGCCGGACGTTGCCCTGTTTCTCGTCCTTCCACACGACCTTGCCCGGCTTGTCTGCGCACGGGGTCCAGCGGCCGTCGTAGACGGTGATGGACACGAACCGCCCGAGCAGGGATTCCAGGAGCAAGGCGAAGGACAGGCCGACGGGTCCGCCACCCGAGACCGTGACGTGGAGCACGGGAACCGTCTCCGTGGCGGGAGGCGGTGTGAGCGCCTGGAGCACGGAGAGATCGATGATGGTCTCCAACGGGCCGGCCGCTTCGAAGCAGAACTCCTCCTCGCCGATCGAGAACAGGTCACCGGGCTGGAGCACGTGTGACGTCACGCGTTCACCGTTGACGTACGTGCCGTTGCTGCTGCCTCGGTCGTACAGCACGAAGCCGTGCCCTTCCCGTCGTACCTCGGCATGCAGACGCGAGGCGCTGACATCGGAAATCACCACGCCGTTGGCCGTCCTCCGGCCGAAGGTGAGCGGCTCCGTGCCGATGCTGAAGCGCTGTCCGGCGAGGCTGCCCTGACGACTGACGATCACAGGAGGCATGAGTCACCCATTCCACGGGTCGAGGAACCGATGGGGTGCGTCGGTCCGGCGAGCGGAGCATGGAGGCTGTGGTGTTCCATACGCGAGGGCGTGCGGATGTGTTCACTTCGCATCGCCGAATGGCATAGGGGCGTGCTCACCTTGGGGCGTGTGCCGAGTGTTCTTGACCAGTGTTGGTCACGTTCTGGCCATACGCGGCCGACAGCGTGGTGCCGGGGGTGGGGGTAGTCGGCCCGGGCGTGCTGGGCGCGAGGGGCGACGGCCCTTGGCACGAGGCGCCCTTGCGGCAGTCCCGCGTTCCACCCTCGGATACGACACCGGAAGAAGACGAGGACGCCAAAGTCTTCGTATCTCCGGGGGCGTTGGGGCGTGGGCCTCCTGGAGGGCGTCGTCGGCCTCGGCGAGGGGTGTTCAGCCCTGGGAGAGGCGTGCTCAGCCCTGGGGGACGGGGGTGGCCTGGTGGTAGTAGAGCCGCCATCCGGTGTCGCCCTCGCCCCTGCGCCACAGGGAACTGCGGCGGGCCCGGCGGCCGGCGATGACGCTCTCGTACGTCAGGTGCACGAGGTCCGGGGCGAGGAGCACTCCGCGCATGCCGGAGGCCTCGATGCGCGGGCTGTCCGCGCCGCCGTGCAGGGTGGGCAGGGCCGCGATCATCTCCTCGTACGTCCAGCGCCGCCCGGAGGCGCCGACCTCGACGAACTCGGGGTCGAACAGCCGTATGCCGGCGGCGGAGGCCCGGACGGCGGGGTCGTGCAGGCGCAGTTCACCGTCCTCGGCCGCGGCGATCTCCTTGGCTGCGGCGATCGCGGCCTGGTCCTCGGGGTTCTCAGACGTGCCGATCATGGACGCATCCTCTCCCGCCCCGGAGTCCCCGGTAAAGGGAATTCCCAGGTCCGGGCACCGGGTCCGCCGGTCGGCCAAGCGGAGGAACGGAAGCCGAGGCTCAGCGCGCCGGGCCACGTGACGACCTCGCGCGAACCCAAGGACGCCTTCGTGAACGCTGCCTGCCGGGCGTTCCACCGGGAGCGGGACCGCTATTTGGTGTGCGGCGTTGGTCTGGGATGTCGTACCGTGGACGGGTTCCTGTGCCGGGGTCTCGGCGGCAGGGATTCCCTGTTCCTTCTGCGGCGATCTTGAGGTGACTTCTTATTAACCAGGCCGTGTAGTCGTCCGTCTTCCCCGCGTGCTGTCGTGTCGCACGTGTCCGGGGGCGGACGTCGCGCTGGCCTGAGTTGCGTCACCCCCCCCGCAGTTTTCTGTCTTTCCCGGGTGCAGCTCTGCCGTCTGCCCCGGGTTTCGATTTCAGTGGCCCCGGTGCGGCTGTCGGCAGGCTCCCCGATTCCTTTGGATCAGGAGTCTTTCTCTCGTGTCTTCCTCCGCGCTCGACGACGAGCCGCAGCACACCACCCCGCCCTCGAATCACCCCGCACCCGGCCTGTCGAAGACGGGCCTGGCCGCCTGGATCTCCCTCCTGGTGCTGCTGGGCGCCGAGCTGATGGACATGATCGACCAGTCGGTCGTCCTGACCGCCCTGCCCGCGATCCAGGAGTCGACCGGCGCCGGACCGGACGCGGTGCAGTGGCTGACCACCGGCTACTCCCTGCCCATCGCCATCGGGCTGATCACCGGCGGACGCCTCGGTGATCTCTACGGGCGGCGCAGGCTCCTGCTGATCGGTACCGCCGTGTTCACCAGCGCCTCGCTGCTGTGCGGTGTGGCCGCCGGCCCCGGCGTGCTGATCGCGGCCCGTGCCCTCCAAGGCTTGGGAGCGGCCATCATGATCCCGCAGATCCTGGCCACCCTTCACGTCACCTTCGAGGGACAGAACCGCAGCAGGGTGTTCGGCCTGTACGGGGCGATCATGTCGCTGGCCAACGTCCTGGGCCCGGTGATGGGCGGCCTGTTGACCGAGGCGGACCTGTTCGGGCTGTCCTGGCGGCCGATCTTCCTGGTCAACGTGCCCGTCGGTCTTGCCGTGATCCTCCTGGGGCGCAGGTTCATCCCCGAGTCGACCGCGCGGAAGGCCGACCGGCCCGACCTGACCGGCATGCTGCTGTCCGCGACGGCGATCGTACTGATCGTCTTCCCCCTCACCGAGGGACACCTCCACCACTGGCCGTTGTGGTGCTTCGCTCTCCTCGCCGCGGGACTCCTGGTCCTCGGTGTCTTCCTGCGCCACCAGCACCGCAAGCGGAACAACGCACCCTTGGTGGCGCTGCCACTCTTTGGGAGCCGGCAGTTCTCCGGGGGCATGGCAGCGCAGCTGATGCACGGCATGCTGTGCGGGCTGTTCTTCATGACCTGGACCCTCTACCTCCAGCGAGGTCTGGGCATGAGCCCCTTCCAGGCCGCCCTGGGCTTCGTCCTGCTCTCCCTGGGGGAGCTGGCCGGCGCGACGATCGCGGCGAAGAGCGCCGGGCGCTTCGCCCGCCGCCTTCCCCAGGCCGGAGCCCTCATCACCCTGGCCGCGATGGCCGCCTACGGCATCCAGATCCATGCGGGCCAGGCGGACCTGACCCTGCTGGGGATGACCGCTCCAGTGGTACTGATCGGCTTCGGCCTGGGCATGGTCGGCGGCCCGCTCGCCGACATGTCGCTGGCCAAGGTCCCGCACGAGGACGCCGGGTCCGCCTCGGGCCTGTTCAACACCGTCATGCACCTGGGCATCGCCCTGGGGACCGCGCTGACCGCCCTGGTGTTCTTCGCCACCACCGGCGGCACACCGGACGCCTCACTCAACCGCGAAGCGTTCCTCACCGTGCTGTGGTGGGTCGGCAGCCTCCTCGCCCTGATGTGGGCGCTGATGTTCTGTCTGCCCAAGCGGGCACACGGCCAGGCAGGCTGAGCCACTCCCGGGCTCCGGCCACGACACCGGCCGGGGCCTGGACCCCTCAGCCTTCCTCATCCTCGCCGTCATGGGCAGCATTCGGGTCTCTGGCGGATCCGGTCCCGGCCGCCGTGGCAGATCGCGCGGGCCAGCCGGTGGCGGGACCTGCACCGTGAGCACCGCGGAGCGTGGAGACTCCCCGCAGTTCGAACACGTGCTGCGGTCAGGTGCGGGATCAACCGGCGTCCACGAGTGGCTGTGCACCCCAGCCACGTCTCGACGAGCGGCGCCCGACGTATATGAGGTGCGCGGGGGCTGACGGTCGTCGTACGGTCGAGAGGTTTCTGCTGCCCGGTGACCTCGGTGGCAGGGCCCGGACTCTTCGTTTCACGATCTTGAGGTGAGCTTGTACCCCCAGGCCAAGTAGCCGTCCGTCGTTTCCCGACGTCCTGATCTGATGGGTCGAACGTGTCCGGGGGCGGACGTCGCGCTGGCCTGAGTTGCGTCACCCGCCCCCGCCCTTCCCCTTGTTCTTTCCCGGGTGCAGCTCTGCCGTCTGCCCCGGGCTCTGCGCTGTGCTGACCCGTTGCGGTTGACGGCGGGCTCCCCGATTCCTCCGGATCAGGAGCTTTCCCGTGGTTTCCCCCGTGCTCGGCAACGAGCCACAGCCTTCCTCCGACCCCTCCGCCCAGCCAGGTACGCCCAAGGTGGCCCTGGCCGCGAAGATCTCCCTCGTAGTGGTCCTGGTCGCCGAGCTCATGAACGTCCTGGACCACTCGGTCGTCCTCAACGCCATTCCCACCCTCCAAGCCTCGCTCGGCGCCACCCCGGCCCAGGTGCAGTGGCTCACCGCCGGCTACGGGCTGGCTCTGGCCCTCGGCCTGGTCACGGGCGGCCGACTCGGCGACGCCTACGGCAGGCGCAGCGTCTTCCTGACGGGCACCGTCGTCTTCACCACGGCTTCCCTGCTGTGCGGTCTCGCCCAGGGGCCCGGCATGCTCATCGGCGCCCGGGTCCTCCAGGGAGCCGGGGCCGCCGTGATGATCCCGCAGGTCCTGGCCACCCTCCACGTCACCTTCGACGGCGAGCACCGCAGCCGCGCCTTCAGCCTCTACGGGGCCGTCCTGACTCTGGGCTCGGTCCTGGGCCCGGTCCTGGGCGGGGTGCTCACCGGGGCCGACCTGTTCCACCTGGGCTGGCGGACGATCTTCCTGATCAATCTCCCCATCGGTCTTGCCGTGGTCCTCGGAGGCTGGAAGTTCATCACCGAATCGACCGCACCCAAGGCAGAACGCCTGGACCTCACGGGCGTACTGCTCTCCGCGCTCGCCGTGGTCCTGATCATCTTCCCGCTCACTGAGGGCCACTCCCACCAGTGGCCGCTGTGGTGCTTCGCCATGCTCGCCGCGGGCCTCGCCGTACTCGGGGTGTTCCTGCGCCAGCAGCAGCGCAGGCAGGACGACGCCCCGCTCGTAGTGCTGGCCCTGTTCCGGCAGAAGGCGTTCTCCGGCGGGCTGTCCGCGCAGATGACGTTCGGCACGCTGTCGGGGATGTTCTTCATCACCTGGACGCTGTTCCTCCAGCGCGGTCTGGGCATGAGCCCGCTCCACGCGGCCCTGGCCTTCGTGCTGCTCACCGTCGGCGAGATGACCGGCGTCATGATCACCATGAAGGCCGCGGGACGCTACGGGCGTCGCCTTCCCCAGGCCGGAGCACTGATCGCCCTCGTCGCCACGGTGGGCTACGGGCTCCAGATCAACAGCGGCCAGGCGGACCTGACGCTCCTCGCGATGGCCCTGCCGCTGCTCCTGCTCGGCCTGGCCTTCGGCACCATCGGTGGACCGCTCGCCGACCTGGCGCTCAGCAAGGTCCCGCACGAGAACGCCGGTTCGGCCTCGGGACTGTGCAACACCTCGATCCACCTGGGCATGGCCCTGGGAACCGCCCTGACCGCCCTCGTGTTCTTCTCCGCCACCGACGGCTCATCCGGCGCCGCGGTCAACCACGATGCCTTCACCCACGTCCTGTGGTGGATCGGCATCGCCTTCGCCACCATGTGGGCGCTGATGTTCCTCCTGCCCACACGTACGAGCAAGCAGGCCGACTGAACCATGGCCCGCTGCGGCAGCACCCGGGAGAACGCGCCGTCGCAGCGGGCAGCCCAGAGCGCCTCCGAGGCTCTTCACCTCGCCTCCGGCCAAGGTGCGGTAGTCCGGATGTCACGCCGGCGTAGCGGCTGCCTCATCGTGCGGGATGCGCGGGTCGGCCACCGGCACCCGGGACGAGCCCACAGGTATGCCCGAGGCGCCATCAGTAGAGTCGGCATGAGGTTCCGACAACTGCCCGGGCACGGTCACCCGCGACGACCGCCTCGTACGGATCGTGCAGCACCTGACGGCTGAGGAACGTCCGGAAGTGCTGGTCAGGAGCATGGCAGCATAGGGAGAAACTGGTAGTTATGGCGTAAGCCGCCCTCTACGCTGAGTGCACGGAAAAGAAGGGCGCCTGACGGGTGAAAGACCAGTCAGGCGCCTTCTCCCGTGCCTCTAGAAGAAGCCGAGCTTCTTCGCCGAGTACGACACCAAGAGGTTCTTCGTCTGCTGGTGGTACAGGCGCCTAGCGGTCGCTGACCTGCAACTACTAGCGTATCTCCCCAATGTGCGGTCGAGTTGGTCCGTGCCTGGTCCGGATCTTGGGGGCAGGTCCAGTAGGGCGTCGCAAGGCCGGCGCGGACAGACTTGTGGAGTGGATGACGGAAGGGCGTTGGGGAGGTGCAGCGCATTGGGTCGCATCGTCGTGTGGCGGGCGCGGCCGGCGTGCCTGGTTCAACCTCTTCCCGATGACCCATCATGTTGAGTGCGTCGCGATCCTTGAGCCTGCTGAGAAGGGCCGCTGAGCTGCAGTTTTCTGAGTGTGCATTTTATGCGTTATGTGCGTTACGGGCGATATCTTGACGCTCGTGACGCACAAATGACGCTCGTCCTGATGATTCGTCAGACGTGTTTGATGGTGCCTCAGATGTCGTGGTAGATGCCCGCGCCCTCCGTTGTTGCGCTGGATGGCGCGGGCGGCTTCGTTGTGCTGGCGGAGGCGGCTCGACGGATGTTTGTTCGGCCGGCATCGTCCTGAAGGGCGGACCGTTGCAGCGTCGCGACGAACACCCAGCAGGGGCTTCGAGGCGGGATGGTGAGTCGCGAGCGTGAGTGCCTGCTTTGCGAAGGTCAATGGCTACCGGCTGCCTGTCATGAGTCCTCTCGGGAGCCGACGAGTCTCTCTACCGAAAAGCCCAGCCTCGCTCAGAGTTGGTGATCTCGGCTGAGGAGAGGGAGGTGTCGGGCCTGAAGCTGTTCCATACGAGGAACAGCGGCGTGACTGAGGTCACGCCGCGTCTTGCTGCGGTCGAGGCGGATGTGCAGGATCTCGTCGAGGCGCACATGGAGACGATGTTGGGCGTCACGTTCCTCGCGAGCGAGTACGTGATCGACTGCGTCGACGGTGGGCGTATCGACTCGCTCGGGCTGGACGAGAACGGCGCACCCGTGATCGTGGAGTACAAGCGCGGCACGGACGCCGGAGTTATCAACCAGGGCCTCTTCTACATGGCCTGGCTGATGAGTCACAAGGACGCCTTCCGGAGTCTGGTCCGCGACCGGCTCGGGGTGACGGCCGCGTCCCAGATTCTGTGGAGCGCACCGCGGCTGATCTGCGTGGCCGGCGACTTCACCCGCTACGACGCGCACGCCGTGCGCGAGCACCGGCGTTCGATCGACCTGGTCCGTTACCGGTACTTCGGCAGCGACCATATTGCTCTTGAGACCGTGGCGTCGGTTACCGGGCACTCGGCAGGGGCCAAGCGGGTACGCCGCAGCGCGCCGGGGGCGCCGGCGGTTCGGCGGCAGGGGGGGCGCGATGGCCGAGCTGGCTTCGGCAGTCGACGAGGTCCTTGTCGGCCTGGGTGACGGCGTCACCCGGGTGCAGCGCCAGCAGTACCGTGCCTATCAGCGGCTGCGGAACTTCGCCTGCCTCATCCCGCCCCAGCAGACCAAGGTGCTGGTCTACCTGAAGGCTGATCCTGCGGCTGTGGATTTGGTGTCCGGATTTACCCGGGACGTGTCCGGGCTCGGCCATCACGGTACGGGAGACCTGGAGGTTCAGCTGCGTACCGAGCGGGATTTGGGGCGCGCCCAGGACTTGTTTCGGCTGAGCTACGCCTCGGCATGAGGGCTCAGGGGCAGGGGTTGCGCCCAGTGCGGCGGTGCCAGTAGGGATTGTCCGTTCCCTGTCAAGTGCAGCGTGTTGCTGGTTTGGCTCTGCGCATGCCGCCGGTGACTGTGCCCGATGGTTGCGGGGCACGACGGGCTGTGAGGCCCTCGGGAAACGTCTGGGTGTCGGCATGCGGCAGGTCTGGAACAGGGTGCCGCTGGGAATTCGGCTTCACGTGTCCCCTCTGAGAGTGAAGTTTCTATTTCGAGTGTGAGGTGGTGTGGCTATGGTGGCTCCCTGAGCTTGGGAAACGAGTCGGTGGGGGCCGACGCGAGGGGGGAATGTGATTCCAGCGCTCACAGAAAGTGGCCTTTTGCCGCCTGGTCGTCACGCTGCGACGATCGCCGAGGTCGAAGAGATCTTTGTGGAGCGGGCTCCACATGCTCGTCATCGAAGGCGCATCTTCCGCGCCTTCGAGCTGTATGCCGACATGATCGGCGATGTTCTTGAGCGGGGAGCCTTCTGGGTGGATGGTGGCTTCTGCTCCCATAAGGCGCAATTTCAGTTGGTGTGATCTTGCGGCAGTCTGGGGGGATGACTGCTGCGCTTGTCGAGCGGATGGCCCCGGAGGACCTGTGGGAGTTGTTCCAGCGGGTGGTTCCGCCTGCTCCGCAGCGGCCTCAGGGCG
>NZ_JBFAWC010000037.1:0-38347 GCF_040680155.1 Streptomyces sp. NPDC052114
GCCTGGGCCCTGAGCAGGGCGGTGATCAGGTCGTCGGCGGGGGTGGCCCGGCGGCGTTTGACCAGGTCCTTGACCTGCTCGACCATCGAGCGCAGGGCGTGGGGGGTGCGGTCCGGGCTCATGGAGACCAGCGCGTCGCCCCACTCGCGCCAGGCCGGCCGGTCGCTCTCGGGCACCCCGACCAGCTCGCAGATCACCGCGATCGGCACCGGGTAGGCGAACGCCTCGATCAGGTCCACCGGATCCGGGCCGGCCGCGGCCGCGTCGATGTCGTCCAGGAGCCGGTCCACGATCTCCTCGATGCGCGGCCGCAGCCCGGTCACCCGCCGCGCGGTGAAGGCGTAGGAGACCAGCTTGCGCAGCCGGGCGTGCTCCGCCCCGGAGAAGTTGATCAGCATCCCGGTGACGTAGACCATCAGGTCCTCGGGGATGCCCAGCGCCGTCAGGTTGCGGATCAGCGGGTCCTCGACGCCCTCCTGCGGCGCCTGCCGGGTGGCGAACCGCGGATCGCTCAGCACCGTGCGGACCTCGGCCGCCCCGGTCACGTACCAGGCCGGGGTGCCGTCCATCGCCCAGCCCCGCCACACCGACGACTGATCCCGCAACCGCCCGAACTCACCCCGAAGATCAGCCATTATCGCGGGATCCAGAAGATTCGGCTCATAGGTATCAGTCATGGAACTGCCCCTTATTGGTTGCGAATGTGTTGTGTATCTGCTGTGTGCATACATGTGAGGGCACATCAGACCGCCCGCTGCGGCGGATGCGATTGCCCGGGTATGGGGATATCAAGCAGGAAGCGACCGACGGACGCGTCAGTGACGACTGGCCCTCGACGGGATGAAATGACTCCGACATGCGCCTGAATTCATCAGGGCCGGAGCGCGGAGAAAACCGCAGGAACAGCGGAAGAAGAGAGTCGATCCCAGGCTGGGCCGAGCGCCCCGGGCGGCCGTCCGGGCCGGGAGCGCCACCAGCTCAGCCGCCAGATGCGCAGGGGAGCGCCCAGGGGGCGCCGAGCGCCCGGCCTGGTGGTGGAAATCAAAGTGGACCGAGACCACTAATGACGGCGCGCCCGCACCGGGCGCACGCCGCAATCGACGACCGAGTCGTAAATCCATATCCGATTACTTCCCCCGCCAGATCATTGGGATCGACTCCTGGCGGCGATCAGTTAAACGGCTGACGACCTTGGGTGTCAATCAAGTTCTGACCTCATTGACACGAAATCTCTTGCCATTGGTGACAGTTCGTCTTGTTGGGTCCGTTATAAGCGCCGCACCGCGTCGGCGGCGCCCATTGCCCGTCCCGCGCGCACCCACGCACCCCAGTCGGTCACTTTCGGCCAAGTGCTCGAAATGAGCCACTGTTTCTCCGGCCCCCGCCGTCCCGGCGCCCACCTTTGTCACGCGGATGCCAAAACTTCTCCACCGGACACGCATCCCCGCGCGTAGTTAACCGTCGAATCCTCAACTACGTTGCCCAGGCGCGACCCTCACGACCCGCCCCACCGGCCCCCCACCCCGGAGGAGAACCCTCATGCGGATGCCCGCACAGCATCGCACCGCGGCAGCCCTCGCCGCCGTCACCGCCACCGCCGCCCTCGGCCTCGCCGCGGGACCGGCCGCGGCCGACGCCGCCGCCCCCGTGAACTACGTCGCCCTCGGCGACAGTTACAGCGCCGGTTCGGGCGTACTCCCCCTCGACCCCGGGGCGCCCCTGCTGTGCGCCCGCACGTCGAAGAACTACCCGCATCTCATCGCGGCCTCGCTCGGCGCGAAGCTCACCGACGTGACCTGCGGCGGCGCGCAGACCAAGGACTTCACCACGTCCCAGTACCCGGGCGTGGCACCGCAGTTCGACGCCCTCAAGAGCGACACGGAGCTGGTGACGCTCACCATCGGCGGCAACGACAACAACACGTTCATCGGCGCGATCCTCGCCTGCGGCACCGCGGGCGTCCTCTCCGGCGGCAAGGGCAGCCCCTGCAAGGACCAGAACGGCGACACCTTCAAGGAGCAGATCGAGTCCAAGACGTACCCGGCGCTCAAGGCCTCGCTCGACGAGATCAAGGCCCGGTCCCCGAAGGCGAAGGTCGCGATCCTCGGCTACCCGTGGATCGTGCCGGCCCAGTCCGTGCCGGGCTGCTTCGCCAAGATGCCCATCGCGGAGGGCGACGTCCCCTATCTGCGCGACCTGCAGACGAGCCTGAACGGCGCGGTGCAGCGGGCCGCCGGGGAGACCGGCGCGACGTACGTGGACATGGGCGCCGCGTCCGACGCGCACGACGCCTGCAAGCCGGCGGACCAGCGCTGGATCGAACCCGTCCTGTTCGGCACGAACTTCGTCCCCGTGCACCCGAACGCCGCCGGTGAGGCGGGGATGGCCGCGGAGACCGCCAAGGCCCTGAACCTGTCCTGATCGCGCCCTGGCCTGATCGCACGCCGTCCTGATCACGCCCCGACCCGATCTCGGCCCGCGCCGACCGCGGCCCGCCCTGCTCGCGGGCCCGCCGCACGCGACGGCGGCGCGGGCTGAGATCCTGGTCGGGTGATCGGGATCAAGTGGCCTACCAGCAAGAACCGCTCCATGCGAGCGTCCGCACGAGCCGGGGCCCTCGGTGTGCTGGCCCTCGCCCTGCTCGTTCCTCTCGCCGCCTGCGGGACCTCCGACTCCCGCGGGCCCGAGTCCGGCACGTCCACGGCCCGCCCCGCCGGTGACGACGTCCGCCGCCCGCGGGCCGACGCCGCCTTCGACTACCAGCTGGGCGGCCCCTACCGGCCCCCGGCCAAGACGCGCGCCGTCTCGCGCGACCGCACCGCCGACCCCGTCCCCGGGCTCTACAACATCTGTTACGTCAACGCCTTCCAGGCCCAGCCCGGCAAGGACGCCGCGCGCTGGTGGCAGCGCGAGCACCCCGACCTGGTCCTGCGCGACGACGAGGGGCACGAGGTCGTCGACGAGGACTGGCAGGAGCCTCTGCTGGACATCTCCACCGCCAAGAAGCGCGCCGCCCTCGCCGATGTCGTCGGCGCGTGGATCGACGGCTGCGCGAAGGCGGGATTCGACGCGGTGGAGCCCGACAACCTCGACTCCTACGAACGCTCGGACGGGCTGCTCACGGCCGACGACGCCGCGGAGTTCGCCCGGCTCCTGGCCCGCCGCGCCCACGACAAGGGCCTGGCCATCGCCCAGAAGAACACCACCGACCTCCTGGACCGGCGCGACCGCATCGGCTTCGACTTCGCCGTGACCGAGGAGTGCGCCCACTACAAGGAGTGCCCCGACTACGCGTCCGCGTACGACGGGCGGGTCTTCGACATCGAGTACGAGCGGAAGGACTTCGACGCCGCCTGCCGCAGCTGGGGCGGGGAGCTGTCCCTCACCTTGCGCGACCGCGACGTGCGGCCCGCCGGTGAGGACGGGTACGTGTTCCGCCGCTGCTGACGGACCTGCCGCCGACGCCCCCACGGCGCCGGCGGCGGGCCCCCGCCACTACATCTCGGTCCAGGTGAAGGCGACCTTGTCGCCCGCCTTGATGCGGAACTGGCAGCCGCCCACAGGGGTGGCGGTGCCGTTCACGGAGATGTTCCAGTAGGCGTCCTGGCCGCCGTTCTTGCCGTCGATGGTGGTCACGAAGTAGTCGTCGTACGACGGGTACCAGGTCCCGTCCCAGGTGAAGCCCTGCTTCTTGGCCGCGTCGTCCAGGGCGGCGGTGGGCGTGGCCCCGGCGGTGGTGTTGGCGCCGTTGTTGGTGCCGTCGCACTTGTGCGTGCCGCCGGATGCGGTGGTGACGGTGTGACCCTTGGTGCTGATGGTGCTGTCGTAGAGCGCGCCGTTGGGGCCCTTGACCGTCAGGGTGACCGTGATGGGCGCGTTGGCCGCGGCCCTGACGGGGGCGGCCTGGGTGGCGGGGGCCGCCGCGCCGAGGGTGAGGCCGACGGCCGCGACGAGGAGGGCGGTTCTTCGGGGCAGGGTGCTGCGCATGGTGAGGTGCCTTTCCGCTGGTGGGGCAAGGGGTGAGGTGCTGTCCGGTCCGCCGGTGAAGCCGGCGGGTGACATGGTCGGTTGAGGTGGTGTCAGGTGCGGGTGGCGCGGCGCCTGCGGGCGAGGACGACCGCACCCGCACCCGCGGCCAGCAGGGCCGCCGCCCCGCCGGCCAGCGGCAGCGCGGTGGAGCCGGTCGACGCGAGACCGCCCGCGGGCGTGACGCCGCCCGTGCCGTCCCCGGTCGTACCCGAGCCGCCCGGGTCGCCGGAGCCGCCCCCCGTACCGCCGGTGGCCGTCGTACCGCCGCCGCTCGGGGAGCCGCCCGACGCCGAGGCGTCGCCGGACGGGGACGGGCCCGGGGAGGCCGTCGGATCGGTGCCGCCCGTGGTGCCGCCGTCGGTACCGGAGCCGCCCGAACTACCGCCTTCTGTACCGCCGTTGGAGCCACTGCCGCCGCTCCCACCGGTGCCGCCACTCCCTCCGGTGCCGCCGGTTCCGCCCGTTCCGCCGCTGCCTCCGTCGGGCGAGCACGCCACCGGCTCCAGGCCGCTCGACGCGCCCTTGCCGTCGATCTGCGCCAGGGACTTGCCCGTCAGCGCGGGCACCGCCTGGGCGGTGGCCCGCAGCGCGGTGCCGTCCGCCTTCGGCTCGGAGTAGCCGACCGCGCCCCGGTCCGCGCTCGCGCCCCCGCAGCCCACCTGCACGGACCGCAGCCAGGCGATGCCCTTGCCCGCGGCCTCGACACGACCGCCCGCGGCGAGAGCCTGGACGTCCAGGGCCGTCGAGTTGGAGTTGCCCGGCGGCGTGCCGAAGCCGTTGTCGCGGAAGCTGCCGTCGGCGAGCTGCTGTTTCTCCAGCCAGTCCAGCGCGGGCCCGGCGTCCGCGGTGCGGCCCGCGCCGAGCAGCGCCTGCACCGCGAGGCCGGTGCTGTCGGTGTGGGACTTGCACTTGGCCGGGTCGGACTTGAAGAACAGCGGGTAGCCGCCGTCGGCGCAGCGGGACGAGGCGAGGAAGTCGACGGCCTTGTCGGGCAGGTCGCCGCTGCGCTGGAGGGCGAGGACGGCGAGCGACTGGGTGAACTGGTTGGAGCCGTCGCCGTTCGGGAGGTCGTCGGTGAAACGGCCGCTGTCCTGCATCCGGCCGAGCAGCGTCTTGGTGAGGTCCTGCCCGCCGAAGTCCTTCGGGTCGCGGCCCTCGATGGCGGCGACCAGGGCGAGCTTGGCGGTGCCGCCCGCGAAGACCTTGCCGGGCGTGCCGCGGTTGATGTAGGCGGCGGCATGGGCGGCGAGCCAGTCCGTGGCCTTCTTCTGCGCGGCGCCGCCCGTTCCGGTCGCGGCGAGGCCCATCACCACGTCCGCGGTCAGGCCGTGGTCGGCGGAGGCGTTGGAGCCGTCGGTCAGCTTGGACGTCATCCAGGTCGCGGCGGCGTTCGCCGGGGACTTCAGTGCCGGTGCGGCGGGGTCAGCCGCGCGTGCGGGGCCTGGCGTCAGCAGGGCGCTCGCCACCGCGGCGGCGAGGGCGGCGGGCAGCACCGCCCGTGCCCCAGGTCTGAGGGACGGAGTCATCGTCGGTCTTCTCCTTGCTGGTACGTGTCCGAAGGACGTGAGGTGGGGCGGCCGGTTCGGCCGGTGGTCCGGCGGGGTCGAGGACAGCGGTTCCGCCGGCGGCGACGGGCGAGTCGACGACGTCGGGCGCCTCAGGGACGGCGGGCGCCTCGGAGACGACGGCCGCGCCGGGCGGAACGGGCGCCTCGAAGGTGACCGGCGCGTCGAAGGCGGCGCGCCGCGCGGCCCTGCGCAGGACCGCGAGGACGGCGGGCCCCAGGGCGACGATCGCGATCAGATTGGTCAGCGCGCGTCCGGTGTCCCAGCCGAAGGTCGAGGTGACCAGGGTGAAGACGGCGAAGCGGTGCAGGTTCTCGGTGACCGGGTCGCCCGCGACGAACGAGAGCTGGGTGTCGGTGCCCGCGGTGAAGGGCCAGAACCACATGTTCATCAGGAAGCCGAAGACGTACGCCACGAGGACGCCGTAGACGGCCAGCAGAGCGATCTCCGCCCGGCCCGTGAGCCGCCGGGGCAGCAGTCCGGCGCCGAGCCCGATCCACCCGGAGGCGATCATCTGGAACGGCAGCCACGGCCCGACCCCGGCGGTCAGCAGCGCCGAGGCGAACAGCGAGGTCGCCCCGAGCACGAAGCCGAACCCGGGTCCGAACACGCGGCCCGCCAGGACCAGCAGGAAGAACACCGTCTCGATGCCCGCGGTGCCCGCGCCCAGCGGCCGCAGCCCCGCGTTGACCGCCGACAGCACGCCGAGCATCGCGAGGGCCTTCGTGTCGATGCCGCCGGACGACATCTCGGCGAGCACCACGGCGAGCAGCACCGGCATGGTCAGGACGAACAGGAGCGGGGCGTCGGCGCTGTGCGCGGCCGCCTCGGGGCGCGGCGCCACGAACAACGGCCAGAAGAACATGGCGAGCCCGGCCGCGCTCGCGAGCGTCAGCACGGCGGCGCTGCGGGCTCCGACCGGCAGCGCGGGCACCCGCGCGCCGCGCTCGGAACGCCCGTCCCGCCAGAGCACCCGCACGCCACGCTCGGAACACCCGTCCCGTGAAGACACGCGACCTCCACGGCCTCTGCGGGTCATACGGCCTCCAGGGCGTGCCGGACCTGCTCCACGGTCAGCCACTCCTGCGGGCTGAGGACCTTGGCGACCTGCGGGGCGAAGGCGGGCGAGGAGACCACGACGTCACGGGTCGGCCCGTCGGCGACGATCTCGCCCTCGGCCATCACGACCACCCGGTCGGCGGCCCGTGCGGTGAACTCGACGTCGTGGGTCGCCACCACGACCGCACGGCCCTCGTCGGCGAGGCGGCGCACGAGGCCCGCGAAGGCCTCCTTGGCGTGGTAGTCGAGGCCGCGGGTCGGCTCGTCGAGGAGGACGACCTCGGGGGCGGCGGCGAGCTGCACGGCGAGCACGAGGGCGAGTTGCTGCCCCTCGGACAGATCACGCGGATGGCGTTCCCCCGGGATGCCGGGGGCCAAGGTGTCGAGCAAGGTGCGCGCGGTGCCCGCGGGGGCGTCCGCGTCGGCGTCGGCCTGGGCGCACTCGGCGTCGACGGTCTCGCGGTAGAGGAGGTCGCTCGCGGTCTGCGGCACCAGCCCGACCAGGGCGCGCGCCCTGCGGGCCGACAGCTCGCCCGGGTCCTGTCCGCGCACCTCGACGGTGCCCGAGCGGCGCGGCCCCGAGCCCTGCAGGGCCCACAGGAGCGAGGACTTGCCGGAGCCGTTGCGGCCCATGAGGGCGGTGACCCGGCCGCGCGCCAGGGTCAGGTCCACCTCGCGCACGGCGACGGTCCGGTCGTATGCGACGGTGATCCGGCGGCCCGTGAGCGCCGCCTCGCCCGGGTCCGCGTCGGATCGGGGTGGTGTGCGGTCCGCGAGCCGTTCCCGCAGGGGCGCGGCCTTGCGGCGCGCGTCGCGCACCGACAGCGGCAGCGGGTCCCAGCCGGCCAGCCTGCCCAGGCGTACGACGGGCGGCGCCACGTCCGAGGCGCGCATCAGGTCGGCGGGGTCGCCCGCCACCACGTGCCCGTCGCCCGGCAGGTGCACGAGCCGGTCCGCGTACTGCAGGACGCGTTCCATGCGGTGCTCGGCGACCAGCACGGTCGTGCCGAGGTCGTGCACCAGCCGGGTGATCGCCGCGAGCACCTCCTCGGCGGCCGTCGGATCGAGCGCCGAGGTCGGCTCGTCGAGGACCAGCACCTTGGGGTGCGCGGTCAGGACGGACCCGATCGCCACGCGCTGCTGCTGTCCGCCGGACAGGGTGCGCAGGGCGCGCCGGCGCAGGGCGGCGATGCCCAGCAGGTCGAGGGTCTCCTCGACGCGCTTGCGCATCACGTCCGGCGGTACGGCCAACTGCTCCATGCAGTAGGCCAGTTCCTCCTCGACGGTGTCGGTGACGAACCCCGCGAGCGGGTCCTGGCCGACGACGCCGACGAGCGCGGCGAACTCCTGCGGGGCCGCGGTCGCCGTGCTCACTCCGTCGACCGCCACCCGGCCGCGCAGATGGCCGCCGGTGAAGCGGGGCACCAGGCCGTTCACCGCGCCGAGCAGCGTGGACTTGCCCACGCCGGTGCGCCCGGTGACCAGGCACAGCTCGCCCTCGCCGATGTGCAGGTCCACACCGCGCAGGGCGGGTTCCCGGGCGTCCGGGTAGCGGAAGGTGACCTCGTCGAAGTCGATCACGCGGTCACCTCCAGGGGCTGATGGGGCACCGGATCGGGTGCGGGGTCGGACGACGCGGGAGGTTCCGGTGCCAGGTACGCGGGCCCGACACCGACCAGTACGGCGAGGGCGGGGAGTGCCGCCACCTCGGGCCAGGCGAGCGGGGGCAGCGAGGGGTACAGCGACGCGGCGTCCGTCCGCGAGGCCGCGTAGAGCAGGATCGCCGAAGCCACCCCGCAGGCCGCCACGAGGAGTTCGGCCGTCCGCCAGCGGTCGGGGCGGTAGCCGCTGCGCCGCACCCGACGGCCGCCGAGCACGAACCCGCAGCCCGCCAGGGCGAGTCCGGCCAGGAGCAGCGGCGCTCCCAGGTACGGGGGCGTGCTCGCGCCCATCGCTCCGTACAGGCCGGCGCAGACGCCGAGCAGGCCGCCCAGGACGAGGGTGCCGGTGAGCAGCCGGGTCCGCGGGGCGATCCTGCCGGTGTGGCCGTAGCCGTGCGAGGCCATCGCGGCGGCCAGGGCCAATGAGCGGTTCATCGCGTCTTCGAGGACGGGGATGACGATGCCGTGCAGGGCGCGGACGCCCCTGGTCCGGCCGCCGCCGCGCAACCGCCGTGCCCTGCGCACCCGTTGCACGCTCTCGACCAGCTGTGGCGCGACGGTCAGGGTGACGACGACGGACGTGCCGACCTCGTAGAGGGCGCCCGGCAGCGCCTTGAGCATCCGCTTGGGGTTGGCCAGGGCGTTCGCCGCGCCGACGCAGATGACCATGGTGGCCAGGCGCAGGCCGTCGTAGAACCCGCCGAGGAGCTGTTCGGCGGCGACGGGCCCCAACAGGCGGATTCCCGCGGCCGCTTCGGGCAGGGTGATCTGCGGCAGCGTGAACAGGACCGTGTCGCCCTGGCCGCCGCCGAAGACGATCCGGAACACCACGCGTGTCGTCACGATGAACGCGCCGAGCACCAGGTACATCCGGAACGCCAGCGCCCAGGGCGCGTCACCGCGCCTGCGCACCACGACGAAGGCCACGACGGCGAGGATCATCACCAGCAGGACGGGGTTGGCGGTGCGGCTCGCGGCCGCGGCCATGCCCAGCGCCCACAGCCACCAGGCGCCGGGGTGCACCGCGCGCGGCAGCGCGCGGTGCCCGAGGGCGGCGCTCACCCGGAACCGTCCGCGCGCGCCGCCCGCTTGCGGCGCCAGGCCGTGGCTCCGGCGCCCGCGGCGAGCAGTACGGCGGCGGCGATGCCGATCAGGGTGCCGGTCGGCGCGCCGGAGGACGCGGCGGTCTCGACCGTGCGCCTGTCGTCGCCGCCGGTCCAGTCGGCGGCCTCGCTGGGCGTGATCACCGGGCTCGGCGACCCGGACGCGGACGGGCCGGGCGTCGCGGACTTCTTGTCCTTGCCGTCCTCGCCCTTCTTGCTCTTCTTTTCCTTCTTCTTCTCGTCCTTGTCCTTGTCCTCGGAGGGGTGCCGCTCGGGCCGATCGCCGGGGCGCGCGGCGCCGTCCTGTCCGGCCCCCGCTCCGGGTCCCGCGCCACCGGATCCGACCTCGGCGCCGCCGCCCTGCGAACCGCCCTGCTCCCCACCGGAGTTACCGCCTCCGCCCGAGGACCCCGATCCGCCCGACCCACCGGTCCCGCCCGAGCCGGAGCCCGAGCCCGGCGGCCGCTTCGGCGCGACCCTGGGCGACGGTGCCTCGTCCTGCTCGCGGTCGAGGGAGAACGACCAGCCCTCGAAGCTGCCGGTCGGCGGGGTGCGGTAGGTCGCGCCCTGCTGGCTGTAGGTCCACGCGCCGCCGTTGGGGGCGTGCCAGTACGACCAGTACGCCTTGGTGGGCGGGGTGTCGACGCACGGTTCGCGGTCGGGCCCCGGGCTGCCCTCCAGGCGACAGATGAAGGACTCGCCCCACCGGTTGGTGCCGGTCACGTCGATCCCGGCCGCCTTCAGCGCGGCGAGCCCGCTGGCCTGGCTGCCCACGGCGCAGCGCACGATGGTCGTGCCGCCCAGCTCGCGGAAGTCGACGACCACGGTCACCCCGTTCGCGTCCGGGCAGAATCCGGCGCGGCCGCGCCCGGTGTCCAGGGCGCTCGCGGTGTCCGGTGCCGCGCCGAGGCCGAGCGCGACGGCGGACAGGAGCAGGCCGAGGGCAGCGGCGAACACGCGTAACGAACGGGCCATTTCGGGTCCTTCGGGCCGGGGCCGCACCAGGACCCCGACATGCCCGTGCCGCGCAACAAACCCCTGACGCGCGTTCCGTGCGGAAGCGGCAGGGGCCGATGAACCGGGGGCTCAGGGCTCCACGCTGCAGACCATGACAGTGAGAAGCAGTGCACATGTCGCGTCGGGCGATCCGGCTCACGGCGTCGAGCGCCGCTCACGGTTGCAGGTCAGCGCCGGATTCTCACCGGCTTTCCCCAGTCGCGCATGCATTCAGTTGTCACTTCGTCAACACACGAAGCAAGGTGAAGAGTACGCCCGGCGTCCCGAACCGGCCACCCCTTCCCGCTGTAACCATGATCACTGGTCGTCGCGTGCCGCGAGGGCGGCCAACTCCTCCGGGGTGCGCGGCCCGTGGCCCGCACCGTCGTGCAGGCCGTGCGCCCGCAGGAGCTCCGCGACGGCGATCCCCCACGGCAGCGTCAGGCCGGCCCGGGCGAGCAGGTCCCGTTCGGCGAGCATCCGCGCCACCGGCCCTGCGCATACCCCCGAGGGCGTGAGCAGCGCCGCGTCGTCGGCCCAGCGCAGGGCGAGGTCCACGTCGTGGGTCGCCATGACCACGGTGGTCCCGGCCTCCCGCAGTCGGCCCAGGGTCGCCAGGAGGCGTTCCTGGCCGTCGGGGTCGAGTCCGGCGGTCGGCTCGTCGAGGATCAGCACGCGGGGACGCATCGCGACCGCGCCGGCGATGGCGGTCCGCTTGCGCTGGCCGTAGGAGAGCAGATGGGTGGGCCGGTCGGCCAGCGCGGTGATGTCGAGCGCGGCGAGCGCCTCGGCGACGCGCGCCCGGACCTCCGCGTCGGGCAGGCCGAGGTTCAACGGGCCGAAGGACACGTCCTGTTCGACCGAGGCGGCGAACAGCTGGTCGTCCGGGTCCTGCACGACCAGCTGGACGGTGGTCCGCAGCCGCGTCAGCCCCTTGCGGTCGTACGTCACCGGGAGGCCGTCGACCGTCAGCCCGCCCCGGTCCGGCCGCAGCCCGCCGCTGAGCAGCCGCATCAGCGTGGTCTTGCCGCTGCCGTTGCGTCCGAGCAGGGCGAGGGCGCGGCCCGCCACGACGTCGAAGTCGAGGCCGCTGAGCACGGTGGGCCCGTCCTCGTACGCGTAGGAGGCATCGCGCAGGGAGACCAGCGCCTCGCCCGCCTCCGTGGGAGCGCCCGGCTCGCGAAGAGCACGCGGCTCGCTCATGGCAGGAACCTTTCCAGTACGAGGGTGAGGGCCGCCAGGCCCACGAGAAGGGCCGCGCTCGCGGCCACGAACGGCCGGGAGATCCGGGCCTCGGGCACGAGCACCCGCAGGGTGCCGTCGTAGCCGCGTCCGGCGAGCCCGGCCTGGAGCCGGCTCGCCCGGTCGAAGGCCCGCACGAACGCGGTGGCGCCGAGCCCGGCGAGGGAGCGCCAGGTGGCGGCCCGGGTGGTGTGGCCGAGGCGGGCCGCCTGCGCCTGCCGGATCCGGCTCATGGAGTCCAGGAGCAGGAAGCTCATCCGGTACGTCACGAGCGCCACGTCCACGACCGGTGCGGGCACGCCCGCCTTGACCAGGCGCGGCAGCAGGTCCGACATCGGTGTGGTGAAGGCGAACAGGAGCACGCCGAGCGAGGCCGCCGAGGTGCGCAGCAGCAGCCCGCCGGCCCGCGCGGGACCGCCGTCGGCGAGCGTCACGAACCCGTCGGGGCCGCCCACCTGGACGAGCAGGGTCAGGGCGCCGGTGACGCAGAAGCCGAGCGGCACGCGGTAGGCGCGCCAGAGCTTGCGCGGCGGCACGCCCGCCGGTCCGAGCAGCACCGCGAGCGCGGCGGTCAGCACCAGGACGGCTCCCGGCCAGGGGGGCAGGGAGATCGCGAGGACGGTGAGGCCGAGCCCGAGCACGGCCTTGTCCACGGGGTGGCGGCGGCGCCAGTGGCTGCTGTGCGCCGCCGCGTCGATGGGCAGCACCCCGGGTCAGACCTTTTCGGAGTCGGTCCGGGTGCTCTCCGCGCCGCTCACCGGGTCCGCCACTTCCTCGGCCCGTGCGCGCTCCGCGCCCTGGCGGCGCCCCCTGCGCAGCCCGAAGTAGTACGCGAGGACGCCCGCGCCGATCGCCGCCTGGAGGGCGAACAGCGCCGATTCGACCTCCCCGGAGGGGGGTTCGTACAGCGGCGAGAACCAGGGCTCGTAGTCGGGCTTCAGCTCGGTGATCGCCGTCTCGGCCTGGGCGTCGGCGCCGGTGAACGGCTCCTTCTTGTGGTCCCCCATGCCGAGCGCCAGCGGGAACACCGCGAGCGCGGCGACGACGACGAGAAGCAGGATGTTGATCTTCGTGTTCCGGCTCATCAGGCGCTGGCCTCCGACTTCGTCTCCGCCGGCGTCGTGCTCTGTGCCGGCGCCTCCTCGTCCGTCCGCGTCCGCGCGCCCGCGTCCTGCTGCTTGCGTTGCAGGAGGACGCCGAGCCGCGTCAGTTCGCCCTTGCTGGACTGCACCAGCAGCCGCATCACGAGGACGGTGAGCAGTCCCTCGCTGACCGCGAGGGGGATCTGCGTGACCGCGAAGATCCCGCCGAACTTGCCCAGCGCCCCGAGGAATCCGCTGCCGGGGTCCGGGAACGCCAGGGCCAGCTGGACGCTGGTGACGCAGTACGTGGACAGGTCGGCGACGAACGCGCCGAAGAAGACGGCGACCATCAGCGGCACGTCGTACCGCTTCAGGAGCCGGTAGACGGCGTATCCGGCCCAGGGCCCGACGATCGCCATCGAGAACACATTCGCGCCCAGCGTGGTGAGCCCGCCGTGGGCGAGCAGCAGGGCCTGGAAGAGCAGAGTGATGGTGCCGAGCACCGTCATGATCGGCGGCCGGAACAGGATGGCGCCCAGCCCCGTGCCCGTCGGATGGGAGCAACTGCCCGTCACCGAGGGAATCTTCAGGGCGGACAGGACAAAAGTGAAGGCTCCGGACGCACCCAGGAGCAGGGTGCTCTCCGGGTGTTCCTTGACCTCACGCGTCAGGGAGCGGACTCCGTGGACGACGAACGGCGCGGACGCGACACCCCAGGCGACGGCGTGCGCCGGCGGGAGAAATCCCTCGGCTATGTGCATGGCTCAGCAGACCCTCTCCAGCACCTCGTGGATGGACAACGCGCCTTGGCCGGTCTCCTGGCTGACGGGTCCCACCGACCGACTCCGCCTTCCCGGGCGCGTGAGCGCCCAGTGGCTGCCGCGAGGGCTGGAGCCGGACTTCCCGATCACAGTGGCGAGGGCCGCACCGGCATCACACCGGATTTCCCGTTCACCAAGGCGTGGTGACATTAGTGCGCAACTGATCCGCCTGACAACTTGCACAACGGTCGCAGCGGTGGCACGCGCGAGCGCACACCACCACGGCGTACGCCCCTGTTCAGAGCCCGTGCGTGGACACGGAAGCCGCGGTGGCGGTACGTCGCCGCGGCTGCCGCGGCACCTACGCGTAGGCGTGGAAGCCGCGGCCCGTCTTGCGGCCGAGCAGTCCCGCCTCGACCATGCGCAGCAGCAACGGCGGCGGCGCGTACAGGGGTTCCTTGAACTCCTCGTACAGCGACCGCGCGATGGAGGCGACCGTGTCGAGGCCGATCAGGTCCGCCAGCCTGAGCGGTCCCATGGGGTGGGCGCAGCCCAGCTCCATGCCCGCGTCGACGTCGGCGGCGGTGGCGAAGCCGGACTCGGCCATGCGGACCGCCGAGAGGACATACGGGATCAGCAGGGCATTGACCACGAAGCCCGCGCGGTCCCGCGAGTGGACGGCCGTCTTGCCCAGCGTCCCGGTGGCGAACTCCGTGACGGCGGCGACGGCGTGCGGGGCGGTGTGCAGGGAGGCCACGACCTCCACCAGGGGCAGCACGGGGACCGGGTTGAAGAAGTGCAGCCCGAGCACCCGGTCCGCGCGGCGGGTGGCCATGCCCAGACGCATGACCGGGATGGCGGAGGTGTTGGTGGCGAGGATCGCCTCCGGATCCTCGACGACCTTGTCGAGCGCGGCGAAGACCTCCGTCTTGGCGTCCGCGTCCTCGACGATCGCCTCGATGACGAGCTGCCGGTCGGCCAGGTCGTCGAGGCTGCTGGTGAAGACCGTCCTGGCCTCGGCGTCCTCCGCGGAGAGGCGGTCCACCTTGCCTCGCTGGACGGCGCGTTCGAGGGAGACGGCCACCCGCTCGCGGGCGGCACGGGCCGCTGTGGCGTCGGCCTCGCACACGACGGTGTCGAGTCCCGCGCGGGCACAGACCTCGGCGATTCCGGCACCCATCCGGCCGCCGCCCACGACGCCGACCCTGTGGAGAGGGGCGTGCGCGGGGAGCCGCGCGGGAGGAGTCGCGCTCATGACCGCACCTCCTGGCGGCGGGCGAGACGGCGGGTCGCCGCGTCGGTGGCGAAGAACGCGGGCAACTCCCGTGCCAGTGCCGTCCGTTCGAGGATCACGCGGGCCTCGGCGGCGAGCGCGCCCGGCTGCTCCCGGGTCAGGGCCGCGCACTCCGCGTCGAGCAGGCGGGCGACCGTGTCGCGGTCGACGGCGCCGTGGCGCACGCGCTGCCAGAGCCGGCAGCGGGCGAGTTCGGCGGCCTGCGCGTCCGCGGCCCGGCCGTGTGCGGCGATCACTCCGTGGCCGCGCAGCCAGGCGTCGAAGTACCGCAGGGCGACCGCGATGTCGCCGCGCACGCCCTCGCCGGTGGGCGGGCCCGCGGCGCGGCGGACGGCGAGCAGGTCGGCGGCGGTGACGTGCACGTCGTCCCGGGCGCGTTCGAGCTGGTGGGGCCGGTCGGCCAGGACGCCGTCGAAGACCTCCCGGCAGACGGGGACGAGGGCGGGGTGGGCGACCCGGGAGCCGTCGAAGCCCGCCTCGGCCTCCTGCTCCTTGGCCAGGCGCACCTCGGCCAGTGCCGCCTCGTGCGCGGCCGGGTCGCGGTGGGGCAGCCGGTCGGCGGTGCCGCCGATCGCGTGGGCGCCGCGCTTGTGGCAGGTGTGCACCAGCAGATCGGTCCAGGCGCGCAGGAAGGGCGCCGTCGTGGTGGTGGCCGTCCGGTCCGGGAGGACGAAGTCGGGCCGGTGGGGGAAGTTCCGCACGAAGCCGGCGAGGTGGCCCGGGTGGCCCACGGCGAGCCCGGCGCTGTGCTCGCGCAGCTGGTAGAGGATCTCCTCCATCTCGAAGGCGGCCGTGACCGTCTCGACGACGACGGTGGCGCGGATCGTCCCGCGGGGGATGCCGAGCAGTTCCTGGGCGAGGACGAAGACGTCGTTCCACAGCCGGGCGTCGTCGCGGTTCTCCAGCTGGGCCAGGGAGAAGTAGGGCCCCTGGCCCGCCTCGATCCGGCGCCGGGCGCAGTGGAAGAAGTACAGGCCGAAGTCGACCAGGGAGGCGGAGACCGGGCGTCCTTCGACGCGCAGGTGGTCCTCCGTCAGGTGCCAGCCCCGGGGCCGGACGACGACGGTCGCGAGCCGGTCCTGTTCGCCGAGCCGGTACTCCTTGCCCTCGGGCGTGGCGAAGTCGATGCGCCGTTCGGTGGCGTCGAGCAGGCCGAGCTGGCCTCCGATGATGTTCTCCCAGGTGGGCGCGGTGGCGTCCGCGAAGTCGGCCACCCACACGCGCGCCCCGGAGTTGAGGGCGTCGACGATCGTGCGGCGGTCGGGCGGTCCGGTGATCTCGACGCGGCGGTCGGTCAGACCGGGCGCGGGCGGTGCGACCCGCCAGCCGGGGTCGGCCCGGACGGCGGAGGTGGCGAGGGAGAAGTCGGGCAGCCGGTCGCCGGAGGTCAGGCGTGCGGCGCGGCGCCGCCGCTCGGCGAGGACCTCCAGGCGCCGGTGGGCGAAGGCCTCGTCGAGACGGCCGATGAAGTCCAGGGCCTCGGGGGTGAGGATCTCCCCGTGCCGGTCCCGCGGGCGCGTACGCCTGCGGAGGCCGGGGCGCAAGGCCTGGACACGGCCGGCGTCGGGGGCGAGGACCTCGACGCGGCCGCTCAGGGTGGTGGTGGGCATACGGGCCTCCTCGTGGGCAGGCAGGTCTCTTCAAGGGACCGCGCCCCGGGACGGGGCGCGGGGCACCGCGCGATCAGCCACGGACGGCCGGCGGCTGCGCTCGTCCCGGCCGTCCGGCGGAGCCCTCAGTGGAACTGCTCCTCCTCGGTGGAGCCCGAGAGCGCGGTGGTGGAGGAGGCGGGGTTGACGGCGGTGGAGACCAGGTCGAAGTAGCCGGTGCCGACCTCGCGCTGGTGCCTGACCGCGGTGAAGCCGTGCTCCTGCGCGGCGAACTCCCGCTCCTGCAGGTCGACATAGGCGGTCATGCCGGACTCCGCGTAACCGCGGGCGAGGTCGAACATGCCGTGGTTGAGGGAGTGGAAGCCGGCCAGCGTGATGAACTGGAAGCGGTAGCCCATCGCCGCCAGCTCCCGCTGGAACTTCGCGATCTGGTCGTCGTCGAGGGCCGCCTTCCAGTTGAAGGACGGCGAGCAGTTGTAGGCGAGCATCTGGTCGGGGTGCTCGGCGTGGATCGCCTCGGCGAACTCGCGGGCCTGCGCCAGGTCCGGGGTGCCGGTCTCCACCCAGATGAGATCGGCGTACGGGGCGTAGGCGAGGCCGCGCGCGATGACGGGCGCCATGCCGTTGCGCACCTGGTAGAAGCCCTCCGCCGTCCGCTCGCCCGTGACGAACTCGGCGTCCCGCTCGTCGACGTCGCTGGTCAGCAGGGTCGCGGCGAGGGCGTCCGTGCGGGCGACGATCAGGGTGGGCACATCGGCGATGTCGGCCGCCAGGCGGGCCGCGTTGAGGGTGCGGATGTGCTGGGCGGTGGGCACGAGGACCTTGCCGCCGAGGTGGCCGCACTTCTTCTCCGAGGCGAGCTGGTCCTCGTAGTGGATGCCGGCGGCACCCGCGGCGATCATCGCCTTGGTGAGCTCGAAGGCGTTGAGCGGGCCGCCGAACCCGGCCTCCGCGTCGGCCACGACCGGGGCGAGCCAGTCGGTGGTGTCCCCCGCGCCCTCGGCCGTCGCGATCTGGTCGGCGCGCAGCAGCGCGTTGTTGATGCGACGGACCACCTGCGGCACGGAGTTGACCGGGTAGAGGCTCTGGTCGGGATAGGTGTGCCCGGCCTGGTTGGCGTCGGCGGCGACCTGCCAGCCCGACAGGTAGATCGCCTGGAGCCCCGCCTTCACCTGCTGCACCGCCTGCCCGCCGGTGAGGGCGCCCAGGGCGTGGACGTAGTCGCGCTCGTGCAGCTGCCGCCAGAGCCGCTCGGCGCCGCGTCGGGCGAGGGTGTGCTCCTCGCGGACGCTGCCGGACAGGCGGATCACGTCCTCGGCGGTGTAGGTGCGCTCGATGCCCGCCCAGCGCGGGTCGCTCGCCCACCGCCCGGCCAGGGCCGCGGCCGCCGCGGCCTGATCCGTACCGGCCCGCTTCCCGCCGGACCCGTCCGTGCCGGACTGTGCCGCCGTCGCTGCCTGTGCCATGAGCGTCTCCTCATTCCTGTGAAGGGTGCGAAGAAGGTCGGTCGGTCTTCTCCGGGTGCGGCCCGCCGTGCCTCGCCGAGCGGCGGAGGTGAGCAATGCTGGCCGGGACGCCGGTGCGGAACAGCCGGGACCTCCGACGTCAGGGCAGGAATCGCGCCCGGTTCTCCGCTCCGGCCGCCGAGGTCCGGCGGGCCGCACCACGACTGTGACAGTGGCACTGGGTGCCATCAACCGTGGCCAGGTGCCAACTTCTGCGCATCTTCCGGTCCTTGTCCGCGAAGTTTGCGAAGGCCTCGACCGGCTAGGCTGCGGGCAGTCGGAGAGGGAGGACCGGGTGAGCAGGACCTATGCCGGGGCGCGGCTGCGGAGGCTGCGCGAGGAGCGCCGGATGACACAGGCCGCGCTGGCCCGTGTCCTCGGCATCTCGCCGAGTTATCTCAATCAGATGGAGCACGACTCAAGGCCGCTGACCGTACCCGTCCTGCTGCGGTTGACCGAGGCGTTCGGCGTGGACGCCACCTTCTTCTCCGAGCACGACACCAGCCGCCTGCTGGCCGACCTGCGCGAGGCGATGGCCGACGAGGTGACCACCGGCGGCATCTCCCCCGGCGACCTGTCCGAACTGGCCACCCGGCTGCCCGGCGTGGGTGACGTGCTGCTCCGACTGAGCCGGCGCAACCAGGAGCTTTCCGAACGCCTCGCCGAGGCCTCCGACGGCCGGCGCATCGGCGCGGGCGCGGACGCAGGCACGGGGGCCGTCACCGGCATCGCCGCGCCGCGCACCCCGCACGAGGAGATCCGCGAGTTCTTCTACCGCCGCAGGAACTACCTCCACGACGCCGACACCGCCGCCGAGGAGCTGGCCGCGCGCCTCGGCATCCGCCCGGGTGAGATCCGCAGCTCCCTGCGGGCCCGGCTCGCCGACCGGCACGGCGTGCGCGTCACCACCGACGGGGACAGCCCCCACCACTACGACCCCGGGACCCGCACGCTGCGTCTCTCCCCCAGGCTCCGCCCCGGCCAGCAGGCGTTCCGCATGGCCACCCAGCTCGCCCTCCTCGAACACGGCGACGAACTGTCCCGGTACGCCCGCGAGGACTTCGACGAGGGCTCCACGCCCTGGCGCCTCGCGCGGATCGGCGTGGCCAACTACTTCGCCGCCGCCCTGATCCTGCCGTACACCGACTTCCACGCGGCCGCCGAGGAGACGCGCTACGACATCGAGCGCCTCACCGACCGCTTCGGCCTCGGCCACGAGACGGTCTGCCACCGCCTGTCCACGCTCCAGCGGCCCCGCCTGCGGGGCGTGCCCTTCTCCTTCGTCCGGGTGGACCGCGCGGGCAACATGTCCAAGCGGCAGTCCGCGACCGGCTTCCACTTCTCCCGGGCGGGCGGCACCTGCCCCCTGTGGAACGTGTACGAGGCGTTCGCCGCCCCGGGCCGCATCCACGTGCAGGTCGCCGCCATGCCCGACGGGCAGCGTCACCTGTGGACCGCGCGCGCCGTCACGCGCAGCCGCGGCGGCTGGGGCGAGCCCGGCAAGACCTTCGCGATCGGTCTTGGCTGCGAGCTCCGCCACGCCTCACGGCTCGTCTACTCCGACGGTCTCGACCTGGACAACGCCGCCGCGGCCACCCCCATCGGCATGGGGTGCCGCGTCTGCGAACGCCTCACCTGTCCGCAGCGCGCCGTACCGCCGCTGGGGCACCCGCTCACCGTCGACGAGAACCGCAGCACGTTCGTGCCGTACCCCACGGGCGAGGATCCGGCGCCGAGGCACCAGGTGCCGGCTCAGAAGAACTCGTCCAGCAGCCGGTAGAAGTCCAGCTTGTCCTTGTCGACGGCGGCCGTCCCTTCGGTCGCCGCCCATCGGGCGTACCGCTCGCCGTAGCGCGCCACGAAGCGCTCGGCGTACGCGGGGCCGAACCACGGGTCGTCCTCCGTCGCCAACTCCCGCAGGACGATGGCGAGGTCGGTGTGCCGGTCCGCGCGGCCGAGGCGGGAGACGTCGATGATCCCCGTGACCCGGCAGGTCTCCGGATCGAGCAGGACGTTCTCCGGGGTGAAGTCGCCGTGGGTGACGGTCGGTTCCTCCGACGCGGGGCGGGTGCGGCGCAGTTCGGCGAGGAGGCGCTCCCCGGTCCAGCCGGCGCGCTCGTCGTCGAGGTCGTCGAGATCGAGCAGGTTGTGCGCGACGTGGCGGGCGGCCTGCTCCGTCGTCACCGCGAGGCCGCGGTCGAACGGGCAGTCCTCAGCGGGCAGTTGGTGCAGATCGGCGGCCAGGTCGGCGAGTGCCTCGGCCACCGCGGCCCGCTGTTCCCCGGGCCACTCCTCGGCGGCCGGCCTCCCGGGCACCGCCTCGGTCACCAGCCACGCCACGCTCCCGTCGGTGCCGCGCTCGACGATACGGGGCACGGGAATGCCCCGCCCGGTCAGCCAGGCGAGGCGGTCGGCCTCGTCCGACACGTCGAGCGGCGAGCCGTCCTCCGCGACGGGGGCGACCTTCACGTAGAGGTCCGCAAGGCCCTGGCCCGCCCCACTGAGCCGGTGCACCTCGGCTCCCGAGGCGCCGTCCGTCGCGGGGGTCCATCGGTACGCGGCGTACCGCTGCCGCAGATCGCTGTCCATGATCGGCATCATGGCAGCCCGGGCTCCCGTGGCCCCACCGGATATTTCCGGCCGCATCCGACGCCCCTGGGGCCCGGGGATCGCTCAGGCCGCGTCGTCCGGCGGCGGGGGAGGCTTGGGCGCTCCGCGCGGGGGCGCGATCTTCGCGTAGGTGGCCGAGGGTCCCGCGGAGGCCATGGCGGCCGCGGGGGTCAGCGCCTCGTCCACCGGCAGCAGCGCGTCGCGGTGGGCGCCGGGGTCCCAGCCGGTCTCCACGACCCGCTTCTGCACGACGATCGCGCCGAGCAGGATCACCGCGCCGATCAGCAGCATGAGGACGATCCCGCCGGCCTCGCCCGCCTTGGCCGCGTAGCCGATGGCCGTGCCGAACCAGCCGAAGTCGGCGTCCCCGAAGGTGGTGTTCTCCTCGCCGAAGGCGCCGAGCACCTTGAGGAGCAGCGCGGGCAGGAAGGTGATGAGGACGCCGTTGACGAAGGCGCCGAGGGCCGCGCCGCGCCGGCCGCCGGTGGCGTTGCCGTACACGCCGGCCGCGCCGCCGGTGAAGAAGTGCGGGACCAGGCCGGGCAGCACGAGGGCGAGCCCGAAGGCGGGGTGGAACACCCAGGCGAGCAGGCCGAGGCTGACCAGGCCGCCGACGAAGCTGCAGATGAAGCCGATCAGGACGGCGTTCTGGGCGTAGGGGAAGACGATGGGCGCGTCGAGCGAGGGCACCGCGCCGGGCACCAGCTTCTGGGCGATGCCCTGGAAGGCCGGGACGAGTTCGCCGAGGATCGTGCGGACGCCGAAGAGGATCACGGCGACCGCGATGCCGAACTGCAGGCCCTGCATGACGGACTGCATGACGTAGTCGCCGACGCCGGTCGCGCCCGCCGCGCCGTTCTCGCCGAAGGCCTTGAAGGCCTCCTCCTTGCCCACCTTCCCGAGGAAGACCAGCGACATGATCAGGTAGATCAGCACCATGGACAGGGCGGTCGCGACCATGGAGTCCCGCAGGAACCGCAGTCCTTCGGGGAGGTTCATCTCCTCGGTGCTGCGGCTGCGGCGGCCCACCAGCTGCCCCGTGGCGCCCGCCGCGACGTACCCGGCCGTCCCGAAATGACCGATCGCCACGCTGTCGTTGCCGGTGACGCGCTTGGTCCAGGGGTGCGCGAAGGCGGGCATGGCGACCAGGAGGATGCCGAGCAGGACGCCGCCGACGACGACCACGACCCATGACGCCTGGCCCGCGATGGCCAGGACCATCGTCAGCAGGGTCGCCATGAACAGCATGTGATGGCCTGTCAGGAAGACGTAGCGCAGGGGTGTGAAGCGGGCCAGGAGCAGGCTGATGGCGAAGCCGAGGATCATGAGCCAGGCCACGCGGGCGCCGTACTGCTCCTGGGCGATGCCGACGATCGCCTCGTTGGTGGGGATGACGCCGTGCGCGCCGGTGGAGCCCTGGATCATCTCGCCGAGCGGGGCGAGGGCGCCGACGACGAGCGTGGCGCCCGCGCCGATGAGCAGGAAGCCGAGCGTCGCCTTGATGGCGCCGCCGACGATCTGCCCGGCCGACTTCTTCAGCGCGATCAGGCCCGCGGCCGTGATGAGGCCGATGAGGTAGGCGGGTTGGCTGAGGATCTCGTTGACGAGAAACTCGGCGATCGACACGAGCCAGTCCATGAATTCCCTGTCCTTACTCTCCGCGCGGTCGGACGTCGTAGCGGTCAGGCGTCGTAGCGGCCGGACGTCGTGGCGGCCGGACGTGGCGGCCGACGTCACGACGCTCAGACGTCGTAGGTGTCCCTGAGCACGCGGTCGGCCTCCGCCGCGCTGGTGAAGTCCTCGACGACCTTCACCGGGACGCCCACGTCGCCGAGCGTCCTGGCGATCTCCCGCGAGGTGAGAATCGCGACGGCCTCGTTCGCCTTGCCCTTGGCGGAGATGGTGTCGGTCGCCTCGACGGTGACGTGACGACCCCACCCCCAGCGGTCCAGGACGCCCTCGACGGTCTGCTTGAGGAACAGGCTCGTGCCGACGCCGTTGCCGCAGACGGTCAGGATCTTGTGCAGGTCGCCGCCGCCGCGCGTCGCCGCGGCGGGCCGCTCCCCCGCCGTGTCGCCCCGGAGGATGGCGTGCACGGCCTGCGGGGTGGGTGCCTCGCGCAGGGCGCGCGCGGTGTCGGGGTCGGCGAGCAGGCGGGCGAGCGCGCCCATCGCCGCCGTGTGTTCGGAGGCGTCCTTCGCGGCGAGGCCGACGACCAGGTCGACGGGGTCGTTGGCCTCGTGCCCGAACTCCACCGGCGTCGCGAGGCGCACCCAGGACATCCCGGTGCGCAGCACGGCGGGCGAGGGCCGGGCGTGGGCGAAGGCGAGTCCGGGCGCGATGACGATGTAGGGCCCGTTCTCCTGGACGTTCTCGATCATCTCCGCGGTGTACGTGTCCGTCGCGGCGCCCGTCGCGACCATCAGGTCACCGGCGCGCCGCACGGCCTCGCGCCAGTCGGCCGCCGGGGCGTCGACGAGCACGGCTTCCACGGGGAGGATCTCGCTCAGCGCTGCCATGCACATGATTCTCTCCGACGTGTCCGGCTCGGCACGTCCACAGCGCCGTTCGGGGGCCGCCCCGCGGGCTCGGAAGGCCGCCGACCGGCCGGCACGCACCGTCGGCTCCCCCACCGGTTCGTCGCGCCGCTCGAAAGAGTGACGTGCCGCCGTTGGATGGCCCCCGTGGCGATTGGACCGCCGCCCCCGCGAGGTAGGACTGCGCCTGCCGCCCCCGCGGCGACGCAGTTTCCCCGCACGGCCACGAATGGAGACGCCGCGATGGCAGCAACAACGGTCCGGCCCCGCGCCCGCCGCACCCGCCTCGGCGCGAAAGTGCTCGCCCTGGTCGCCACGGCGACGCTCGTCGTCGGCGCCCCGGCCCACGCGGGTGCCCGGGCCGACGGCGAGGGGGCGCCGCCCCGCGGCACGTCGCCGTTCACCGGCCTGATGGCGGATCAGGGCCCGGTGCTCGCCGTGAAGTTCGACAACGCGCGCCTCGCCCGCCCGCACACCGGGCTCGACCAGGCGGACATCGTCTACGTGGAGAAGGTCGAGGGCGGGATGAGCCGCCTGATGGGCGTGTACTCCAGCAAGCTGCCCAGATCGGTGGGCCCGGTGCGCAGCGCCCGCGAGTCCGACATCGAGCTGCTGCGCCAGTTCGGCCGTCCCGCGCTCGCCTACTCCGGGGTGCGCAGCGCGCTGCAGAAGGTGCTCAGGGACTCGCCGCTGTACGCGCGCTCGCAGGGCCGGCTCCCCGGCGCGTACTTCCGGCAGGGCGGCCGACCCGCGCCGCACAACCTCTTCGCCCGCCCCGCCGCGGTGCTGCGCTCGGCGCCGAAGGCCGACCGCCCCACCGACATCGGCTTCCGCTTCGGCCCGGCCCCGGCGGGCGGCACCCGCACGGACGTCCGGACGGTCAGATACCCCTCGGCGAGCCACTCCTTCCGCTGGTCGCCGCGGGAGGGCCGCTGGCTGGCGTCCTTCGACGGGGTCCCGGCCCGCGGCACGTCGGGGACCCGGCTCGGCGCCCGCACGATCGTGATCCAGTACGTGACGATGCGTCCCTCCCGGTTCAAGGACGTCAACGGCGCGGTGACGCCGTACATCGAGACGGTCGGCAAGGGCAAGGCGCTGGTGCTGCGCGACGGCAAGGCGTACGCGACGCACTGGAAGCGGTCCGCGGCCACCGGCGGCACCACCTTCACCCGGGCGGACGGCAGCCCGATGCCGTTCGCGCCCGGTCAGGTCTGGATGGTCTACGCGGACCGGCACTGATCCCACGACGGCTCCGATCCCACGCCCCACGGGCCCCGACGGATCCGATCCCACGCCCCGGGGCCCCCGACGGTCAGGCCCGCGCCGTCGGGGCCCCGTGGCCGGCGAGGCGAGCGGGCCGACGGCGAAGTCGGCCCACGTGGTCCGGAACGCCAGGTACAGGACCGCGTAGAGCTCGGCGGAAGATCCCACGGCGCGCGGGCGTTGTCCTCAGGCATGAAGATCGGCGAAGCTTCCCGGGTCACCGGCGTGAGCGCGAGGTCCCTGCGGTACTACGAGGACGAGGGGCTGGTCGTCCCCGGCCGGTGCGGCAACGGCTACCGCGACTACTGCGCCTCGACCGTCCAGCGGATCCACGTCGTGCGCTCGCTGCTGGAGTCCGGGCTGTCCGTGCGGTTGATCAAGGAACTCCTGCCCCACCTCGATGCGGGGAACGGCACCGGCAGGGGCGACGTGTGCGCCGAGTTCCTGGACGAGGTGCAGGCCTACCGCGACCGGCTGGCCCGGCGCATCGCCGGTCTCAGCGAGCAGCAGGCGGCTCTGGACGCCTACTTGAGCGCGGCCCGCGACGACGGGCGACGGCCGCCGGAGCGATCGGCGGCGGGATCGTCAGGCGACGGCGGCTTGACCTTGACGCAGATGTGAGGCTTCTACCGTCCGGTGCATGGACATCGAAGAGCAGCGACACACCACCGCCCGGACGGTACGCGCACTGGTCCAGGCGTCGCGGCGGGGCCCGAAGGACCTGGCCCTCACCACCCGGCCGCGTCCCACCCCCGGCCCCGGCGACTACCTGATCCGGGTCGGCGCGGCGGGGGTCAACTTCGCCGACGTCATGCAGACCCACGGCACCTACGGCGGCGGCCCCCGGGCGCCCTACGTCGCGGGCTTCGAGGCCGCCGGCGAGATCGTCGGCGCGGGTCCGGACGTCGACGGTCCGCTGCCCCTGGGCACCCACGTCGTCGGCACCGGACCGGGCGCCTTCGCGCAGTACATGACGATGCCCGCCGCCGGGGTCGTGCCCGTACCGGCCGGCTGGAGCGACGCCGAAGCGCTCGGCCTGGTGCTGAACTGGGTGACGGCCCTGGCGGCGCTGAAGCCGTTGGGCGAGGTCCGGGCGGGGGACGTGGTGCTCGTCCACGCGGCGGCGGGCGGCGTGGGCCAGGCCGCCGTCCGGCTCGCCCGCCACTACGGCGCACGCGTGATCGCCACGGCGTCACCGGCCAAGCACGGCACCGTCGAGGCGCTCGGCGCCGACCACGTCCTGGACGGCCGACGCCCCGATCTGGCAGCGGAGATCACCCGCCTGACCGGCGGTGTCGACCTGGTCCTCGAATCGGTGGGCCGGGCCACCTTCGACGTCAGCCTGTCGGTCGCCAGGCCCTTCACCGGGCGCGTCGTCGTGTTCGGCGCCGCTTCGGGCGACGCCGGACTCAGCACCCACGACCTGATCTTCACCCACCATGCGCAGATCAAGGGCCTGCACATCGGCGCGCTGGCGAGCACGGCCCCCGCCCTCTACACGTCGCTGCTCGTGGAGATCGAAGCGCTCATCGCGCAGGGCGTATACCCGCCCGGCACGCCCCGGATCCACCCCCTGTCCGAAGGACCCGCGGTACTGCGGGATCTCGAAGCGGGCCTGACACAGGGCAAGTTCGCCCTCGATCCCTGGAGCTAGTGCGGCGGTCACGCGGCCGGCCGACCGAAGTGTCGGCCTATGATGCGGCCCCGGTCCTCCCAACCCTTCGGAGAAGACGCATGAACGACGTGAGCACAGATGACGGCGCCGGCACCGGTACCGGCTCCGGCAAAGTGGTCGTGAACCGAGTCATGTCGCTGGACGGGTTCATCGCCGGTCCCGGTCACGCGATGGACTGGATCGGCGAGTACCTCACCCCGGACACGTTCCCGGAGGTCATGGCGGCCACCGGCGCCATGCTCGTCGGCCGGGGCACGTACGAGGTCGCCAAAGGCATGTCCGAACAGGAGACCGCCTACGACGGCGGAGCGCAGTTCGTCCTCACCCACCGGCCTCCCGAGGAGCCCGACCCCACCGTCACGTTCCTCACCTGTGGTCTCGATGAGGCCGTCGCCACGGCGCGGCGCGCCGCCGGCGGCAAGAACCTGGAGATCCTCGGTGCCGACGTGGCCGCCCAGTGCCTGCGGCACGGGCTGGTCGACGAGATCCTGGTGTACGTCGTTCCCGTGCTGCTCGGCGACGGTGTCCGCTTCTCTCCCCCGGGCCTCGGCAGGATCGACCTGGAACCCTTCGAGAACAAGCAGTCGGGCGCGGTCACCATGCTCCGCTTCCGCGTACGCACGTAGGCGCTGCTCAGCCCCGCACCGCTCGCAGATACGCCTCCACCGCAGGGCGCGGCGCGCGCCCGAGCAGCGTGCGCAGGGCGTTGTCGGCCACGGAGGTGCCGTCCAGGAAGCCGCCGGCGATCGCCGCGTACGTACTGAGCAGCATCGGCACCTGGAAGGACAGCGCCTGGCCCGCTCCGGCGATCGCGGCGCGGGTCTCGCCGAGGGTGCCCGGTTCGTACGAGCCGCCGAGCGCCGCCGCCAGTTCGGCGCCGCCCAGGGCCTGTTCGCCGACGAGTTCGTAGGTGCGGCCCGCGTGCGCGTCCGGCGCCGTCGCCACGCGCACCGCGACCTCGGCGAGGTCCTCGCGGGCCACCGCGGCCAGGCGCCCCTCCCCCAGGGGCGCGGCGATCGTCCCGTCGGGGCCCGGCGCGGCGATGGCGGCGAGGAACTCCGCGTACAGGCCGTTGCGCAGGACGGTCCAGCGCAGCGAGGAGGCGCGCAGTCTGCGCTCGGTCCAGCGGTGGGCCAGCGCGTAGGTGAGGTGGTCGCCGTCGCCGCTGAGGCTGGTGTAGACGAGGTGGCGCACGCCCGCCTTCTCGGCGGCGGATATGGCGGCCTCGTGGCGGGCGACGACGATGTCGTCCTCGGCGGCCCCCGCGGAGATCATCAGGAGCGTGTCGACGCCGGTGAAGTCCAGGGACGCCGGATCGTCGAAGTCGACGCGACGCCCGCCCGGGGCGGGGTCGCGGGTGCCGAGGACGACGTCGTCGCGGTCGGCGAGGCGGGCGGTGACGAGCGTGCCGAGTGCGCCCGCGGCGCCGGTGATCATGAGCATGGGAAGGTGCCCCCCGTGGTCGGTGGTTCTGTCATGTGGTTACGTCATCGGGCCCGGCCGCCGGCGTTCCCGCGGGCAGCGGCCTTGGAACCAGCATGATCGGCGGCGCGCGGCCGCGTAAGGAGGCACTTTGATGTCAGCAGGGCACACCGGTGTAACCACCGCCCCGGCGGGTGAGCCGGTGATCAGCTGTGAGACGCCGCAGGACGAGTGCGGGGTCAGGGACGTCCTGGACCGCCTCGGCGACAAGTGGTCGGTGTACGTGCTGGTCGAACTCGCCTCGGGCGTCCTGAGGTTCAAGGAGTTGCAGCGCCGGATCCACGGGGACATCTCGCAGCGGATGCTGACCCTGACGGTGCGCCGTCTGGAGCGCGACGGCCTGGTGAAGCGCACGGTGTATCCGACGATCCCGCCGCAGGTCGAGTACGAACTGACCGCGATGGGGCACAGCATGACCCACCTCGTCAAGGCGCTGGCCGACTGGTCGATCGACCACCGTCCCGCCATCGCCGAGGCCCGCGCCTCCTACGACGCGGCGCAGGAGGCGTAGCACCGGCGGAACGGCCCGCCACAGCGCGGACGGGACCCCCCTGGCGGGGGAGCCCCGACCGAGCGGGCCGGTCGGGGCTCCCCCGCCAGGGGTCCCGTCCGGCCCGCTCGTCGAGAACGGCGGTGCGTCACCGGCCGGCGGCCGCCAGCTCCCGCTCCGGCTCGGTGCCGGGCGTCATGGTGTCGCCGAGGCTCTTGTGCAGCTTCTCGCCCTCCACGTCCACGTTCGGCAGGGCCTTGTCCAGCCAGCGCGGCAGCCACCACGCGGACTTGCCGAGCAGGGCGAGCACGGCGGGCACGATCGCCATGCGGACGACGAAGGCGTCGAAGAGGACGGCGATGGCGAGGCCGAAGCCCATCATCTTGATCATGTCGTCGTTCTCCATGATGAAGCCGGAGAAGACGCTGATCATGATGATCGCGGCCGCCGCCACGACGCGCCCGCCGTGGGTGAAGCCGGTGACGACCGACTCGCCGGGGCTCGCCCCGTGGACGTACGCCTCACGCATGCGCGTCACGAGGAAGACCTCGTAGTCCATGGCGAGGCCGAAGACCACGCCGATCATGAAGATCGGCATCATGCTCATGATCGGGCCCGGCTGGTCGACGCCGACGATGTCCGCGAGCCAGCCCCACTGGAAGACCGCGACGACGGCGCCGAGCGCGGCGGCCACCGAGAGCAGGAAGCCGAGCGCCGCCTTGAGCGGGACCAGGACCGAGCGGAAGACCAGCATCAGGAGCAGGAACGCGAGGCCGACGACGAGCGCGAGGTAGGGCAGCAGCGCGTCGTCCAGGGTCTGCGAGAAGTCGATGGTCATCGCGGTCTGGCCGGTGACCAGGATCTCGGAGCCGGTGTCGGACCCGATGCCGTCAGCGGTCGAACGGATCGTCTTGACCAGTTCCTCGGTCTTGTGGTCGCTCGGCCCGGTCTCCGGGACGACGTTGATGATCGCGGTGTCGCCGGCCTTGTTGGGCTGGGCGGGCGTCACGGCGGCCACGCCGTCGATCTTCGCGATGGAGTCGCCTGCGGTCTTGGCGGCGCCCGCCACGTCCGCATCCTTGCTGACGGTGATCATCAGCGGGCCGTTGAAGCCCGCCCCGAACGACTCGGACAGCATGTCGTACGCCTTGCGCTGGGTGCTGTCCGGTGCCGCCGTGCCCTCGTCGGGCAGGCCGAGCTCCAGGCTGGTGGCCGGGACGGCCACGGCGCCGAGGCCGACGACGGCGACGAGCAGGACCGCGAGCGGGCGGCGCAGCACGAAGCGCGCCCAGCGGGTGCCGAGCTTCGGCTTGGCGTGCGGGTCGAGCAGGGCGCCCGCGGGCTTCTTGCGGTCCTTGCGGCGCAGCACCTTGCGGCCGGCGAAGCCGAGCAGCGCGGGAATCATGGTGAGCGCGATGAGGACGGCGATCACGACGGTACCGGCGGCGGCCAGGCCCATCTTGGTGAGGATCGGGATGTTCACGACCGCGAGGCCGGAGAGCGCGACGACGACGGTGAGTCCCGCGAACACCACGGCGGAGCCCGCGGTTCCGGTGGCCCGGCCCGCCGCTTCCTCCGGTGCGCGGCCCTCGGCGATCTCGGCCCGGTAGCGGGAGACGATGAACAGGGCGTAGTCGATGCCGACCGCGAGGCCGATCATCATCGCGAGCGTGGAAGTGGTGGCGGACAGGTCGAGGACGCTGCCGAGCGCGCCGATGGCGGAGATGCCGATGCCCACACCGATGATCGCGGTGAGCAGCGGCATGCCCGCGGCGACCATCGATCCGAAGGTGATGACCAGGACGACCGCGGAGATCGCGATGCCGATGAGCTCGGCGCTGCCGCCCATCTCCTGCTCGGCCATGACGGCGTCACCGCCGGTCTCGACCTTCAGCCCCGCCTCGCGGGTCTCGTCCGTGGCCTTGGTCAGCGCGTCGCGCGCCTTGTCGGTCAGCTCGGTGGCGGCGACCTTGTAGGTGACCGAGGCGTAGGCGGTGGTGCCGTCCTTGCTGACGGTCTTCGCCTCGTACGGGTCGGCGACGCCGGCGATCTGCGGGCCCTTCCCGATGGCCGCGATCATCTTCTCGACCTCGGCCCTGGGCTCGGCGGAGGTGATCTTCTGGCCCTCGGGGGCGCGTATGACGACGCGGGCGCTGGCTCCCTCGGCGCTGGCGTCGGGGAAGCGCTTCTCCAGGACGTCGAAGGCCTTCTGCGACTCCGTCCCCGGCATCGAGAAGGTGTCGGCGGGCGGGGCGGGGGCAGCCGAGGCTGCGACGCCCGCACCCACGAGGAGCGCCACCCAGAGCAGCGCCACATAGCCGCGCCGCCGGAAGGCGAGGCGGCCAAGTTTGTACAGGAACGTAGCCACGGCGAAGAGGACTCCCGTCGGATTCGGCAGGCAGGGACGACCCCCTGCCGATGCGATCGCCGCACGTCAGGGGGTCCAGCAGGATTCCTCTCCATCCTCACTGCCGTTCGAAGGACGGGAGTCCGACTGCGAGCCGGACTATCGACCCACGGTCGCTGTACTGCGTCGCGACGCATGTCATCCCCTGGGAGGAGAGCGGATCGCCCGGTCTCACCCACAAGGAGCAGGCACGTGTCAACAGTTCCTTCGGCATTGGCGCGGAACAGTCGACTCCCCTTCCTCCCGTACCAGCGCCGTCCTCGCGCCGGGTCCGTCCGGTGTCATCCGGCGGTGTACTCCCGCAGGTGTCGCGCCGTGACGGTGTCCCCTTCGGCGACGAGCCGGGCGGGCGTTCCGGTGAACACCACGCGTCCGCCGTCGTGCCCGCCACCTGGGCCGAGATCGACGAGCCAGTCGGCGTGCGCCATGACGGCCTGGTGGTGCTCGATGACGACGACGGTGTTCCCGTCGTCGACGAGCCGGTCGAGGAGGGCGAGGAGCTTGTCGACATCGGCGAGGTGGAGGCCCGTGGTCGGCTCGTCGAGGATGTATGTAGACGACTTCTCCGCCATGTGAATGGCGAGTTTCAGCCGCTGTCGCTCGCCGCCGGAGAGGGTGTTGAGCGGCTGCCCGAGCCGCAGATAGCCGAGGCCGACGTCGAAGAGCCGGCCGAGGACGGTGTGCGCCTGCCCGGAGGGGAAGAAGTCGTGGGCCTCGGCCACCGACATGCCGAGGACCTCGCTGATGTTCTTGCCGCGCAGCCGGTGGGTGAGCACCTCGGCGGTGAAGCGCCTGCCCTCGCACTCCTCGCACACGGACGCCACCCCGGCCGTCATCGCCAGGTCGGTGTGGATCAGCCCGAGGCCGTTGCAGGTGGGGCAGGCACCCTCTGAATTGGCGCTGAACAGCGCCGCCTTGACGCCGTTGGCCTTGGCGAAGGCGGTGCGGATCGGACCGAGGAGCCCGGTGTACGTCGCCGGGTTGGAGCGGCGCGAACCGCGGATCGGCGACTGGTCGGCGACGACCACGCCGTCCCGGTCGGAGAGGTAGCCGTGGATCAGGGAGCTCTTGCCGGATCCGGCGACTCCGGTGACCACGGTGAGCACGCCCAGCGGGATGTCGACGTCGACGCCCTTGAGGTTGTGCCGGTCGGCGCCCTTGATGGACAGCTGTCCCGTGGGCGTGCGCACGCTCTCCCGCAGGCGGGCGCGGTGGCCCAGGTGGCGGCCGGTCAGCGTGCCGGACGCGCGCAGTCCGGCGACGTCCCCGCTGTAGCAGATCTCCCCGCCCGCCTCACCGGCGCCGGGGCCGAGATCGACGACGTGGTCGGCGATCGCGACGACCTCGGGCTTGTGCTCGACCACGAGCACGGTGTTGCCCTTGTCGCGCAGCCGCAGGAGCAGGTCGTTCATGCGGCGGATGTCGTGCGGGTGCAGGCCGATGGTCGGTTCGTCGAAGACGTACGTCACGTCGGTGATGCTGGAGCCGAGATGGCGGACCATCTTCACGCGCTGCGCCTCGCCGCCGGAGAGCGAGCCCGAGGTGCGGTCCAGGCTGAGATAGCCGAGCCCGATCTCGACGAGCGAGTCCAGGAGCTCGCCCAGGCTCGCGATGAGCGGCGCGACAGCGGGATCGTCGAGCTTGCGGACGAACTCGGCGAGGTCCCTGATCTCCATCGCCGAGCACTGGGCGATGTCGCGCCCGTCGATCTTCGAGGAGAGCGCGGCCTCGCAGAGCCGGCTCCCGTCGCAGACCGGGCACCGGGCGAAGACGACGGCACGCTCCACGAACGCCCTGATGTGCGGCTGGAGCGCGTCGCGGTCCTTGGCGAGCCAGGTCCGCCGCATCTTGGCGACGAGACCTTCGTACGTGAAGCCGTTGGAGCCGACCTTCACCTTGACCGGTTCCTTGTGGAGGAGGTCGGCCCACTCCGCCTCCGTGAAGTCCCCGAGCTTCTTGTCGGGGTCGTGGAAACCGGAGTTGACCATGATCTGCCAGCTCCAGGAGTCCACCGCGTGATACGGCACGGTGATCGCGCCCTCGTTCAGGGAGAGTTCGCGGTCCACCAGTTGGTCGACGTCGACCGTGGAGACCTCTCCGGTGCCCTCGCACTCGGGGCACATGCCCTCGGGCAGGTTGAAGCTGAAGGCACCCGAGGTGCCGATGTGCGGTTCGCCGAGGCGGCTGAAGATGATCCGCAGCATGGTGTACGCGTCGGTGGCGGTGCCCACCGTGGAGCGGGAGTTGGCACCCATCCGCTCCTGGTCGACGACGATGGCCGCGCTGAGATTGCGCAGCGCGTCGACGTCGGGGCGGCCCCGGCTCGGCATGAACGACTGGATGAAGGCCGTGTACGTCTCGTTGATCAGGCGCTGGGACTCGGCAGCGATGGTGCCGAACACCAGCGAGGACTTTCCGGATCCGGAGACGCCGGTGAAGACGGTGAGCCGCCGCTTGGGAAGGTCGACGGAGACGTCCCGCAGGTTGTTCTCTCGGGCTCCGCGGACCTGGATGACGTGGTGGCTGTCGGCGGGTATGGCCGGCACGGTGCACTCCTTGTCGGGTGGGGCGAGGAGAAAAGCGTACACCGTACCCAGTACGCTCGCGTACACCGTACCCAGTGCGAAGGGCGATCGCGGCCCGCACACGGGAAAGCCCCCGCGGTCGGTGACCGCGGGGGCTTCGCCCGAGAAGCCGGGATCAGTCCAGGGACCTCAACGGGCCGAAGAAGGCGCGCAGTTCGCGCGCGACCTGCTCGGGCTCCTCGTGCGCCATGAAGTGACCGCCCTTGTGCGGGGTGCTCCAGTGGCGCAGGTCCGTGAAGACGCGCTCGGCGAGGCTCTTCGGGTAGTGCGCGAACGCCGGTTCATGGCTGAGGGTGACGGCGCCGGGCACGGTGATGGGCGACACCGGGGTGTTGTGCCGTACGTAGTCGTAGTACTGCCGGAAGGACGTGCCGATGCTGCCCGTGGCCCAGTAGAGGGTGGCGACGGTCAGCAGGGTGTCCTTGTCCCAGCGGGCCTCCAGATCTCCGTCGCAGTCGCTCCAGTCGCGGTACTTGTCGATGATCCAGGCGAGCAGTCCGGCCGGGGAGTCCCGCAGCGCGGCGGCGATCGTGTCGGGCCGGGTGCACATGATCTCGCTGTAGCCCTGGTCGTCGGCGTCGTAGGCGGCGAGGTGGTCGAGGTAGGCCTGCTCCTCAGGGGTCGGCGGCTGCTTCTCGAAGTCGGCAGAGACCACCGCGGAGGTGATGTGGACACCGGCGACCTCCTCGGGGTGGAGCGCCCCGAGCCACTGGGTGACGCCACCCCCGATGTCGCCGCCGAAGGCTCCGAAGCGCCGGTAGCCGAGGGTGCGCGTCATCAGCTCGTGCCAGATCCCGGCGACCGCCCTGCGGGTGAACGGCCCCTGGGGCAGGCCGGAGTGGAGGAAGCCGGGCAGGGAGGGCACGACCACGTCGAACGCGTCGGCGGGGTCGCCGCCGTGGCTGCCCGGGTCGGCCAGCCGCCGGGCCAGGGGCAGCATCTCGACGTAACTGCTCGGCCAGCCGTGGCTGAGGATCAGCGGCAGCGGGGCGGGAGCGCCCTCGGGCCGCACGCCGCGCAGGTGCACGAAGTGCACGCGGGCGCCCGCGACCTCGGCGATCCGGTGCGGGAAGGAGTTGAGCGCGGCCTCGGCGGCGCGCCAGTCGAAGCCGTCCGCCCAGTAGGAGACGAGTTCGCGCAGGTACGAGGGGTCGGTGCCGGCGGCCCAGTAGGTGGGGCCGGAGGCGGAGGTGAAGAGGGTGCGCCCAAGGCGCGTACGCAGGTCGTCGAGGACGTCGTCGGAGACGGAGACCTGGAAAGGCGTGCTGCTCACGGGTGGTTCGGTTCCTTCGCTCAGGAGGGTGCGATGCGTGATCGCGGAGGTGGGCGCTCCTGGGCTGCGGCGTGCGTCCGGCGAGAGGACGCGGACGCCTGTGTCAGACGCCGAAGGCGGCGGTCAGGAGGGCCCGGTCGGGGTGCTGTGCGATCTGCGTGGCCAACGGGCTCACCTCCTGGATGTCTCGCGGCGCGCGGCGCGGACTGCGGCGCGTGCGTCTTCGGTGATCATACACATGGACTGCCTTGCGTCACCCCGGAATTGGCGGCCGGACGGCCGCGGGCAGGGGCACGCCGCTCCTGCTCTGGTCCTAGGACCTGCGTCCGGGGCCGGCGCCGTCGCTGGTCCGTGGCCCGGCCACCGCTCCCCCGCGACACTGGTCGCATGGACAACGAACAGATCGACGCCTATCTGCGGCGGATCGGTGCCGAGCGGCCCGCCGCCCCCACCACGCGGGCCCTGCGCGACCTGCATCTGGCGCATCTGCGCAGCGTGCCCTTCGAGAACCTGTCGATCCACCTCGGCGAGGAGGTCGAGCTGACCGACAAGGCCCTGGTGGCCAAGGTCGTGGACGCCCGCAGGGGTGGCTTCTGCTACGAGCTCAACGGCGCCTTCGCCGCCCTCCTGACGGCCCTCGGCTTCGACGTCGCGCTGGTGCAGGCCCAGGTGTACGACAGGACGGGACGGCTCGGCATCCCCTTCGACCACCTCGCCCTGCGCGTGCGCACCGACGACGGCGGCGACTGGCTGGCCGACGTCGGTTTCGGCACGCACAGCCACCTGCCGCTCGCCTTCGGCGACCGGGGCGAGCAGGCGGACCCCGGTGGCACGTTCCGCGTCGAGGAGAGCCCGCGGGGCGATCTCCGTATCGTCAAGGACGGCGCTCCGCAGTACCTCGTCGACCAACGGCCGCGCGCGCTGGCCGACTTCAGGGGCGGCGCCTGGTACCACCGCACCTCGCCCGAGTCCCCCTTCACGCAGTCCCTGGTCTGCTCGATCGTCACGCCCGAGGGCCGGGTCACGCTGAGCGGCCGCACGCTCAAGACGACCGTGGGCGCCGAACAGCGCACCACCGAGCTGGGCTCGGAGGTGGAGGTGCGCGCGGCGTACGAGCGGCACTTCGGCATCTCCCTGGAGCACGAGCCGCACGTCGGCGCGCCGCACGGGCGGCACGCCCGAGCGGACCGGTGACCGGCTGACCCGCGGCGGCCGAAGAAGGACGCCGTGTGGCGATGAGTTCCGGGCGGTGCGACGGTCCCCATAGGCAGACAGGCAGCGCGGCCAGGACCGCCGCACACGCGACAGGAGAGCGTCATGCCCAGGATCACGCCCAACCTCTGGTTCGACACGCAGGGCGAGGAGGCCGCGCAGTTCTACGTCTCGGTCTTCCCGAACTCAAGGATCACCCAGGTCTCGTACTACGGGGAGAACGCGCCGCGCCCGGCCGGCACCGTGCTGACCGTGGACTTCGAGCTCGACGGCCAGCGCTGCACGGCGATCAACGGCGGCCCGGATTTCACCTTCGACGAGGCCGTGTCCTTCCTGATCGACTGCGCCGACCAGGAGGAGGTCGACTACTACTGGGCCAAGCTCTCCGAGGGCGGCGAGGAAGGCCCCTGCGGATGGCTGAAGGACAAGTACGGCCTGTCCTGGCAGGTCGTGCCGACCGTGCTCGGCGAGCTCGTGACCGACCCGGACACCGCGCGCGCCCAGCGCGCCATGCAGGCGATGTTCGGCATGAAGAAGCTGGACGTGGCCGCGCTGCGGGCAGCCGCCGACGGCACCGCGTGAGGGGCGGCCCGCAGCGGGCCGAAGCGACCTCCGGCCGTGGGCGGCGGGCGCCCCGCGCTCACCGCTCGCGGCCCGCCCCGACGGCACCCTCCGCCTTCCCGGCCACCACCAGGCGCCAGCGCGGGCTGCCGTCGGGGCGGCGGCCGAACTCCTCCAGGGGCCGCAGCCGCACGTCGAACCCGGCGTCGACGAGGTCGTCGCGCACCCCACCGAGCGGGAACGTGCGGTAGTACATGACGAACGGCGGCCGCCACAGCAGGTTCCGCGCCCGCATCACGCCGTCGAAGCCGAGCAGCGCCCAGTACCACGGGGAGACGAAGGACTGCGGCGCGCCGATCGGGAACGCGAAGAGGCCGCCGGGGCGCAGCGCCCGGTGGACGCCGGCGAAGAGCGCGGGCCGCTCGGCCGGCAGGAAGTGCCCGAACGCGCCGAAGCTGACGGCGAGGTCGAAGCCTTCGGCGAAGGGCAGGGCGCGGGCGTCGGCCCGCACCCAGTCGACCGCGGGGCCGTCCCGCCGCCCGGACACCCCGGTCGCGGCGGCGGCCAGCATCCCCGCGCTGAAGTCCACCCCGGTGACCCGCTCGCGGCACAGCGGCAGCAGCGCCTCGACTCCCGCGCCGGTGCCGCAGCACACGTCGAGCCCCGCGTCGAAGGGGCCGAGGGGGCGCAGGGCGTCGGCGGTGGCCGCCAGAAATCGGTCAGGAGTGCGGAACGGCGTGTGGTCGAACTTGGGGGCGAGCAGATCGTAGCCGTGCTCGGTGGAGGAGAGCGCCTGAACGGCCAGCTCACGCAGCGTGGGACCCTGGGAGGTGAACATCGGCTCCAGGGTAGTCAGCGGGACGGCGGCACGGGCGGTAGGGCCGGGCGGTGCCGTGGCCGGTTACCGCCACGAGGCCTACCGGGGGTGGCAGGGGTCCGGTAGAGGTGCACGTCTGCCCCAGACCGCTCCTCACCCCCGGAGGTGCTCCATGGCCACAGACCGGCACAGGACAAGGACCGCATCGGGCAAGACCCGGTTCGACGACATCTACGACCAGCCGGACCCGCGCGCCTACTTCCGGACGCTCGCCCCCTACGCGTACGAGATACCGCAGCACGCCCAGGCGGTCTTCCGCCGCACCCGTGGGCTGCGCGCCCGGATGCCCGGCGCCGAGGGCCCGGTGACGGTCCTCGACGTGTGCTGCTCGTACGGCATCAACGCCGCGCTCCTCAACCACGACCTCACGCTCGCCGATCTGTACGCGCACTACACCTCGGACGAGGCCGCCGCCCTCACGCACGCCGAACTCGTCGAGCGCGACAAGGAGTTCTACGCCTCGCGGCGGCGCGCGGACGCCACCCCGGTCATCGGCCTGGACATGGCGGCGAACGCCACCCGCTACGCCCTCGACGCGGGTCTGCTCGACGAGGCGTACGCCGAGAACCTGGAGCGGGTGCCGCCCAGTCCCGGGCTGTGCCGCGCGGTCGCCCGCACCGGCCTGATCACGGTCACCGGGGGCATCGGTTACATCTCGCACCGCACCTTCGACGCGCTGCTCGGCTGTGCGCGGCAGCCGGTGTGGGTGAGCGCGTTCGTGCTGCGGACGGTGCCGTACGAACGCATCGCCGCGACGCTCGACGCCCACGGCCTCACCACCGTCACGGATGCCTCGCGGACGTATCCGCAGCGGCTCTTCACCAGCGCCGAGGAGCGGCACGACGCCGTCCGCCAGGTGATCCTGGCCGGTGCGGATCCCACCGGCCTGGAGTCGGCGGGCCGCTATCACACCCGGCTGCACGAGTCGCGGCCCCGCACGGACTGAGCCGCGCGAAGCCCGGGACCCGGGGCCCGGCAGAAGAGTCCGCTCGAAGGGCTCGACCGAAGACCATGTCGCGGCATATCGTGAAATGAGTGGCCGACTCGGACGTCAGGGGGTCGCCATGGTCCAGGAACTGCTGACAGCGGGCGCCGTCGCCGCGGCGGGCTGTCTCGTGTACGCGACGGCGGCGGCCCGCGTGATCAAGCAGTACGAACGCGGCGTGGTCTTCCGGCTCGGCCGGCTCTCGGGCACGGTGCGGGGCCCCGGCCTCACGATGGTGGTCCCGGGCGTCGACCGGATGCGCAAGGTGAACATGCAGATCGTGACGCTGCCGGTGCCGGCGCAGGACGGCATCACCAGGGACAACGTCACCGTGCGGGTCGACGCGGTCATCTACTTCAAGGTGGTCGACCCGGCGAACGCCGTCGTCCAGGTGGAGGACTACCGTTTCGCGGTCTCGCAGATGGCGCAGACGTCGCTGCGTTCGATCATCGGCAAGAGCGACCTGGACGATCTGCTGTCCAA
>NZ_JBFAWC010000038.1:0-36448 GCF_040680155.1 Streptomyces sp. NPDC052114
AACGCCCGGTTACATTCCGAACCCGGAAGCTAAGCCTCACAGCGCCGATGGTACTGCAGGGGGGACCCTGTGGGAGAGTAGGACGCCGCCGAACTAATTTTGAATGGGAAACCCCCGCACCTTATGATGCGGGGGTTTTCTGCGTTCTGGGGGCCCAGGGCAAGGTTAGGGTCGGAATATGCGATACGACCTGGTCATCTTCGACAATGACGGTGTCCTCGTGGACAGCGAGCCGATCTCCAACACGATCCTTGCCGGCTATCTGACCGAGCTCGGGCACCCCACCTCCTACGAGGAATCCCTGCGCGATTACATGGGGGCCGCCGTGCACCGCGTACACGATCTCGTTCTGGAGCGCAGCGGGCAGCGGCTTCCCGCGGACTTCGACGAGGTCCTTCACGCGCGGGTGTTCGCGGCCTTCGAGCGGGAGCTGGAGCCCGTGGACGGGGCCGTCGAGGTGCTGGAGAAGCTGGCCGGGGACGGGGTGGCGTACTGTCTCGCGTCCTCCGGGAGCCATGAGCGGATCAGGGTCGGGCACCGCAAGGCCGGGCTCGACCGGTGGTTCGATGACGAGCGGATCTTCAGTGCGCAGGACGTGGGGCGCGGGAAGCCGGCGCCCGATCTCTTTCTCCACGCAGCCGGGCGCATGGGCGTCGCGCCCGAGAAGTGTGTGGTCGTGGAGGACAGCCCGCTGGGTGTGCAGGCCGCTGTCGCCGCCGGAATGGACGTCCTCGGGTTCACCTCGATGACGCCCGCCGAGCGGCTCACGGGGGCCACTCAACTCTTCGGGGACCTGCGGGAGTTGCCTGACCTGCTCGTATGACACGAGCCGTGGGGTGGGGCTGACATTTGTCACCGTCGGTTCCGGACGATCGTTTCTGTCGGCGGACCGGGGCCGGCGGCGAAGCTATGGGTGTCACGCAGGAACGGGACGCACACAGCCGCGACGGAGGAACCCGATCATGAGCCAGCTCGCCACCGAGGCCCCCACCAAGGCACTCAGCACGCCCGCCGCCACGGTCGCCGCTCCGGTCGTCCCCGCGGATGCCGCCCGGACCGAAGACGTGCGCAAGGCCCGCATCGAGTCGCTCAAGCCGCTCGTGCTGGACGCCCTGGTCCCCACCGCCTCGTACTACCTGCTCAGCAAGGGCTTCGGGATGGGGACGCTGGCGGCACTGGCCTGGAGCAGTGTGGTGCCGGCCGGGCGGACGGCGTGGGGGCTGGTCAAGGAGCGGCGGGTCAACGGGCTCGCGGCGCTGATCCTGACCGCCAATGTCGTCGGGCTGCTGCTGAGCCTGGTGGCCGGTGACCCCCGGCTGATGCTGGCCAAGGACAGCGGGATCACCGCGACGGTGGGCCTTGCCGTCCTGGTGTCGGTGGTGGCCGGGAGGCCGCTGATGACCGCCGCCCTCAAGCCCTGGGTGACCAAGGGGAAGGCGGAGCGGGTCGCGGCCTGGGAGCGGCTGAGCTCGGAGCGTGGGCGGTTCGTCCGGTTGGAGCGGACGTTCTCGGTCGTGTGGGGTGTGGGGCTCTTCGGGGAGGCGCTGCTGCGGGTCGTGGGTGCCTACACGCTTCCCGTGGACACCATGGTGTGGCTGGGCGGTGCGATCGCCGCGGTGACCATCACGCTCACCGTGATGATCAGTGGTGCGCTGGCCGTCGGGCCGATGGAGCAGCTGGTCGGGGCCGCCGCCGAGAAGAGCTGATGCCCGGGAAGACCTCGGGCCGGTGCCGTGAAATTGGTTGAGTGATCTATCTACCCACGGGTAGGCCGGGGCCCTACGCTCTGCAGCCATGACAGATGAGCTGCGGCGCGGCAGGGCCTCGCTGGCGTTCGCCTTCCTGGTGCAGGGAGTGACCTTCGCCCTGCTCGTGACGCGGATTCCGGCGATCCAGGATCGCTACGGGATATCCGACGGGCTGCTGCCCGTCTTTCTCGCCGCCGTGCCGATCCTGGCCGGCGTCGGGAGCGTGGCCACCGAGCAGCTGGTCAAGAGGGTGCGGCCGAGTGCGGTCCTCAGGTGGTCGCAGCCCGTGGTGCTGCTGGCGCTGCTGGGGGTGGGCGCGGGGGACGCGCTGTGGCAGGTGGCCGTGGCGCTCGGGGCGTTCGGGCTCGCGGTGGGGGCGCTGGACGCGTCGATGAACATGCTCGGGGTCAGTCTTCAGCGGGCGTACGGGCGCAGCATCATGCTCGGTTTTCACGCGGCGTACAGCCTGGGCGGGATCGTGGGTGCGTCGCTGGCGTGGGCCGGGGCGCACTGGGATCTTTCGCTGTTCGTCTCGTATCTGCCGGTCGTGGTGGTGCTGTTGCCGGCGGCGCTGGTCGGGAGCCGGTGGTACGTCGACGCGGCGGAGCGGGCGGACGGTGTGGCCGCGGCGGTGGAGGGGCAGGGCGGGACCGTCGTCTTCCGGATGCTGCTTCCGCTGTGTCTGGTGATGAGCTTCGCGTACATCGGGGATTCGACGGTCTCCAATTGGAGCGCCAAGTATCTGCAGGACGTGCTGGGGAGTTCGGAGGAGCTCTCGACCGTTCCGTACAACGTCTACATGGTGATGACGCTGGTGGGGCGGGGGCTCGGGGATCTGGGGGTGCGGCGGTTCGGGGCCGTGGCGGTGGTGCGGGCCGGGTCGGTGGTGGCGGCGCTGGGGTTCGCGGTGGTGGCCGTGGCGCCGGGGGCGTGGGCGGGGATCGCCGGGTTCACGGTGCTGGGGCTGGGGTTGTGCGTGATCGTTCCGCAGACGTTCGCGGCGGCGGGGCGGATGTTCCCGGGTGCTTCGGATGCGGCCGTCGCGCGGCTCAATATCTTCAACTATGTGGGTTTTCTGATCGGTTCGCCGCTGGTGGGCGGGCTCGGGGACGCGTGGAACTACCGCGGGGCGATGCTCGTTCCCATGGTGTTGGTGCTCGCGACCTTGTTGTACGCCCGTTCCTTCGCCCCGGGAGCGGACCGATACGGTGACGGGCATGAGCGGCCGCGCACAGCTGATGTGGGACGAGGCAGTAACGGGCTATGACTTCGGCCCGGGTCACCCCATGGACCCGGTCAGGCTCGGGCTGACCCGAAGTCTGATCGGTGCCTTCGGGCTCGACCAGGAGCTGGATGTGGTCGCGGCCAAGCGTGCCGGTGATTCGACGCTGCGGCTCGTGCACCGGCAGGACTATGTGGACGCGGTCAGGGCCGCTTCCGCCGATCCCGCGTCCGCGCGCGGGGAGTACGGGCTCGGGACGGAGGACGACCCGGCCTTCGCCGGTATGCACGAGGTGTCGGCGCTGATCGCCGGGCAGTCGGTCGGCGCGGCCGAGGCGGTGTGGCGCGGGGACGCGCTGCATGCCGTGAACTTCGCGGGCGGGCTGCACCATGCGATGCCCGGGGCCGCCTCGGGGTTCTGTGTGTACAACGACGCGGCGCTGGCCATCGCGCGCCTGCTCGAACTGGGCGCCGAGCGCGTGGCGTACGTCGATGTCGACGTGCATCACGGGGATGGTGTGCAGGCCGCGTTCTGGGAGGATCCGCGGGTTCTGACGATCTCGCTGCACGAGCATCCGCGGACGCTGTTCCCGCAGACCGGGTGGCCCGAGGAGACGGGTGCGGACGGGGCGGGCGAGGGGTCGGCCGCGAATGTGGCGCTGCCGGCGGGGACCGGGGACGCGGGATGGGTGCGCGCCTTCCACGCCGTGGTGCCCGAGCTGATCGCGGAGTTCCGGCCGCAGGTCCTCGTCACCCAGCACGGCGCGGACACGCACTTCGAGGATCCTCTCGCGCACCTGGCCGTGTCGCTCGACGCGCAGCGGGCCGTGCAGGTCGCCTGCCATGAGCTGGCCCATGAGTACGCCGAGGGGCGCTGGGTCGCTCTTGGGGGCGGTGGGTACGCCGTGGTGGATGTGGTGCCCCGCTCCTGGACGCATCTGGTCGGGATCGCCGCGGGGCATCCCGTGGAGCCGACGGCGCTGATCCCGGAGGCGTGGCGGCAGGAAGTCTTCGCGCGGACACGGCAGTTGGGGCCAGGTCGGATGACGGACGGGCGGTGGCCCGTGGAGTGGAAGGGCTGGGAGTCGGGGTACGACCCGGCGGACCGGCTCGACCAGGCCGTGCTCGCGGCTCGGCGGGCGGCGTTCCCGCTGCGGGGGCTGCTCGCGTAGGGGGCGGCGGCCGCTCGCGTAAGGGGCCGCCCTTGTAAGGGACCGCCGCACAGGGGGCGGGGCCGACCGGGGCTTGCGGGGCGGACAGGAGCCTGCGGGGCAGATGGTGGGGCAGGGGCCCGATTATGCCCGCGTTAGCCCAACTGTGGGGGTTTTCCGGGGTTTTTGAGGTTCGTCGGGCACCGATGCGCCAGCATCGGCAGGGTGTTGAGCACCGGCGCCCTGCGTGCGCATCTGTTGGCGGCCCGGTTGGCCGGGCCGGTGGCCACCTCGCGGGAAGAGAGTCTGCGGAGCTACCGGCTCTTCGCGGCCCGGGACCCGCGGATACTGCTCGGGCTCGACCCGGAGTGGAGCTGGGGGCCCGGTGATCTGCTGGGGCTGATGGCGGACAAGTGCGGGGTGTCCGCCGATCCGCGGCACACCTCGGGGGTTGACGTCATCGATCCGGAACGGACGCTGTCGGCGCTCGACGCCTTCGCGGAGCGGCTCGCGGAGGCCGCGCGGAAGCAGCTCCCGGTGCTCTTCGGGACCGGTCATCCGCACCGGCTTCTCGGGTTCTACGCCGCGTTGGCGGACGCCTTGTCGGCGGCCGGATGCCCCGTCCTCACCCCCGCGCAGGGCAGCAGTGTCGACATAACGACCCGGTTCGGCCTACGTACGTACAACCTTGACTACGTACAAGGAGTCGCGCTGGTGCGCGAACCCGGCGCGCGTCCCACCGGCAGTGAGACCGGCGCACACACCCACTCACCACTGCCGGTTCGAGCCGTCCTGGACGCCGCCGCGGAGGCCGGCGGACCGCTTCCGGGGCTCGTCGTCGGGGACCACGGATGGGTCTGCGGAGCAGGTCAGCTGGGGTTTGAGGCGATCGGTCTGGCGGATACGGACGATCCCGCGCTGTTCGTCGGGGAGGCCGAGGGGCAGGTGTCCGTCGTCGTTCCGCTTGATGACGCTGTGCGGTCTGATTACTACCGACCGCTTACTCGCTATGTACTCAATCGAGCGTGTCTGTCACAGTAGGCGGCCGATGGCTACTCCTCTTCCCCACTCGCATCATCCGCCCCTAGTCTGGGGAGTGAGCGCACAGCGACGAAGCGTCACCGGAAGGGGAAGCCGGTGCCCGTCATGTGCGGAAGGTTCAGGTGGGGTGTCATGGCTGCAGACCAGAGGCCGCTGAACGAGGTTCAGTTTCTGACCGTGGCGGAAGTCGCCTCGGTAATGCGAGTGTCCAAGATGACCGTGTACCGCTTGGTGCACAGCGGTCATCTGCCCGCCATCCGGGTCGGGAGGTCCTTCCGGGTCCCGGAGCAGGCGGTTCACGAGTACCTCCGCGAGTCCTACGTGGGGGTGGAAGCAGGTTGAGCGAAGGGCCTCCGGGCCCCTCGCGCAGGGGTCATGGCCCCTCGATTACGTCCCTCACGCGGGGGCGGGTAGGCTAGGCCGACGTAGGTCGTGTGGGCCCAGTCTGCTGCCCCGCACCGAGTGAAGAGAAGTGAGCGAGGGTAGTCGTGGGCTCTGTTATCAAGAAGCGGCGTAAGCGGATGGCCAAGAAGAAGCACCGCAAGCTGCTGAAGCGCACTCGCGTTCAGCGTCGCAACAAGAAGTAAGCGACGCTGCGACAGCGCGTTTCGAAGCCCTCCCACCGGTCGGTGGGAGGGCTTCGGCTGTTCTGGGCGGGATGGCACGGCACTCCCGGGGCAGCCGGTACTTGAGGGGCGGGCGGTTGGTCCGTACGTACCCCTGTGTCCGTCGTCACTTCCCGCATCGCACGGTCATCACAGCGCAACATCCACCCGCTAGCGTGGGCCGGGACACAGTCGACGGTGAGCGGCGAGGGTTGGGGAAAGGCAGGCGCTGATCTTGGGCAAGGTCGTGCTCGTGACCGGGGTGGCCCGACAGCTGGGCGGACGGTTCGTCCGACGCGTTCAGCGAGATCCCGACGTCGACCGCGTGGTCGCCGTCGACGCGGTCCCGCCCGAGCACCATCTGGGCGGCGCCGACTTCGTCCAGGCCGACATCCGGCAGCCCGCGATCGCCAAGGTGCTCGCCGAGTTCGGCGTGGACACCGTCGTGCACATGGACGTCACCGCGACCGCGCTCGGCGGCCGCGGCGGCCGGGGCGGACGCGGCTCGGTCAAGGAGACCAACGTCATCGGCACCATGCAGCTGCTCGGTGCCTGCCAGAAGTCGCCCACGGTGAAGCGGCTCGTGGTGAAGTCGAGCACCAGCGTGTACGGCTCCGCGCCCAAGGACCCCGCAGTCTTCACCGAGACCACTCCGCCCAAGTCGCTGCCCAGCGGTGGCTTCGCCAAGGACACCGTCGAGGTCGAGGGCTATGTGCGCGGCTTCGCGCGGCGCCGCCCGGACGTCGCCGTGTGCGTGCTGCGCTTCGCGAACATCCTGGGGCCCGCCGCGGACTCCCCGCTCGCCGAGTACTTCTCGCTGCCGTTCCTGCCGACCGTGTTCGGCTACGACCCGCGCCTGCAGTTCGTCCACGAGGACGACGCGGTCGAGGTGCTGCGGCTCGCCTCGCACGACCCGGAGCGCGGGACGCTCAACAGCGGCACGTTCAACATCGCGGGCGACGGCCAGCTGCTGCTCTCGCAGTGCTCGCGGCGGCTCGGCCGCCCCACCGTGCCCGTGTTCCTGCCGGCCGTCACCTGGGTGGGCTCGGCGCTGCGCACGGTCGGCATGACGGACTTCTCGCCGGAGCAGATCCGGCTGCTCACGCACGGCAGGGTCGTGGCCACCCGGCAGATGCGCGAGACACTGGGGTTCAGGCCGAAGTACACGACCGCGGAGACCTTCGCGGACTTCGTGCGCAGCCGGGGGCCGGGACTGCTGCCGCCGGGTGCCCTCGCGGGGGCAGTCGACCGGATCGCCGCGCTGCCCTTCGCGGGCGGCAACCAGAGCGCCAACTGAGGAGAGCGTCAACGATGGCGGACGCCAAGGTCATTCCGTTCGACGACGACCGGTCGCGCGGGGGCGCGCAGCGCACGTCGCGCCGCAGGTCCGCGCCCCGGCGCAAGGGCGACCCCGTGGCCGGGGTCAAGGCACTGCCCGGACAGCAGGACGGACAGCGGGAGGGGGAGCCGCGTGTGGAGCGGTCGGAACCGGATGCGCCGGCGCCCGAGCCGCGCGGGCCGGGCGGCTGGGACCGGCGCATCGCGGGCGGCCTGGCCTTCCTGCGGCGCCGGCTGACGGGTGAGTACGAGGTCGACGACTTCGGTTACGACGAGGAGCTCACCGACCAGGTCCTGATGTCGCTGCTGCGCCCGTTCTACGAGAAGTACTTCCGGGTGGAGGTGAAGGGCATCGAGAACATCCCCGCCGACGGCGGGGCGCTGATCGTCGCCAACCACTCCGGGACGCTGCCGCTGGACGGCCTGATGATGCAGGTCGCGGTGCACGACAACCATCCGCAGGGCCGGCATCTGCGGCTGCTCGCCGCCGATCTCGTCTTCATGCTGCCGGTGATCAACGAACTGGCCCGCAAGGCCGGGCACACCCTGGCGTGCGCGGAGGACGCGGAGCGCCTGCTGGAGCGGGGCGAGCTGGTGGGGGTGATGCCGGAGGGCTTCAAGGGAATCGGCAAGCCCTTCAGCGACCGCTACAAGCTGCAGCGGTTCGGCCGCGGCGGCTTCGTCTCGACGGCGCTGCGCACGGGGTCGCCGATCGTGCCGTGCTCGATCGTCGGGGCGGAGGAGATCTACCCGATGATCGGCAACGCGAAGACGCTGGCGCGGGTGCTCGGTTTCCCGTACTTCCCGATCACGCCGACGTTCCCGTGGCTGGGGCCGCTGGGCGCGGTGCCGTTGCCGACGAAGTGGACGATCCAGTTCGGGGAGCCGATCCCGACGGACGGCTATCCGCCGGAGGCGGCGGAGGACCCGATGCTGATGTTCAACCTGACGGACCAGGTGCGGGAGCAGATCCAGCACTCGCTGTACAAGCTGCTGGTGCAGCGGCGGTCGGTGTTCTTCTAGCCGAGTTCCTGGCCGGTGCCGCGGGCCGGACCAGTCGGTACGCGCGTACGTGGTCGGGGGCGCCCTCCTGATGAGGAGGGCGCCCCCGACCGCGTACTGCAGGGACTACTTCGCGTCCTCGCCGTCGATGCCGAGCTCCGGGAGCAGGCCGGGGAGCAGCGGCGGCAGGGTCACGTCCGGCTCGGCCGAGTCGTCGCCCTGGCCGGGCTTGCTCTTGCCGTCCGAGGGGGCCGGGGACGTCTTCTTGTCGTCCGGCGGGTCGAGCAGGCCGCCCGAGGTGCCGCCGAGGAGGCCCTCGTCCTGGCTGCGTGAGGTGGACGGCCTGGGCTTGCTGTCGCTGCCCGTGCCGCCGCCGTGCGCGCCGCCTCCGCCGCCCGAGGGCCGGGAGGAGTGCCGGCCGGTGTCCTCGGAGCCGGTGGGCCCCTGGGAGCTCCGGTGGCCATTGCCGCCGCCCTTCTGGGGGGCGGGCGGCAGCAGGGAGCGCAGCGGGTCGACCTCTTGGTCTATGGCGTCGAAGACCGAGTCCACCTGCTCGCGCACGTCGCCCAGCTGCACCGGGAGGCGTCCCTGGAGGTCGCTCCAGCTCTCGCGGTGCGACTGGGAGAACGAGGACAGCGCCTGGATGGGGGCGATGGACCCGTCGCGTTGGTAGGCCTCGTAGAGCAGACGGTGGGCCTCGGTGGCGTCGTGCCGCACGCCGGCCAGGGCGCGTCTGATCTCGCCCAGGGACTCGTGGTCGAGGGTGCCCGAGCGCCCGCGCTCCATGAGTCTGCGCGCCTCGTTCAGCCGGGTCGACGCCTGGTCGAGGTAGATCCGGCCGCGGTCGGCGTCGTCGTCGGCCATGCCCAGCTTGAAGTCTTCCATGCCGCGCTTGAGCCCGTACAACGAGTCGCCCGGGAGGGCGTCGGAGCTGGCGGCGGCGACTCCGCTGAACGCGCCCGCGGCGACGCCGACGGTGAGGCCGCCCGCCGCGATGCCCTTGGACAGACGGGAGCGCGGCCGCAACTTCCGCAAGGAGGCCGCGCGGTGGGCGCCCTTGCGGGAGCGCTGCTCGGGCACCGACGGACTGCCGCCCTCTTGGAGCATGGCCTCCATCGCGGCCACGAGCTGGGCGCGCTGGACGACCTTGACCTCGGGGTCGAGGGCGGGCTTGGGCAGCGCGTCGAGACCTTCCGTCAGGGCCAGCATGCGGCTCTGCTCGGTGGGTTCGCCGCGGGCCGCGGTGGTTTCGGGGGACTCCACGGATGCGGCCGCGGCCGCGGGTGTGGACGCGGAGTCCTCGGACTGCTCGGCCGCCGGGTCCTGGTCGGAAAGCTCCTCCAGGGCCTGGGCGAAGGCGTTCGCCCGCCGGTGGGCCGATACGTTCGCGATCACTGGCGGCACCTCCTCTCGTCATGACGGTCGACTCCCCAGGGGGTCCTGAGGGTTGCATGTCCTGAACATTTCCACACGATCGGGTGAGCGAGTGGGGTCTCCCCTGCTCATTAAGGGCCAGGGGAACATCAGGTAGCGACCACAGGGAGCCTGCATCCCGCACAACGAGCGTCGCGGCACTTGGGTTACGGACGAAAGATGATCGGACCGCGAAGAATCGACGAACCGCCGTGACGGCCATCTGGCCGCCACGGACGGTGAGTTGGGCGCTACGCGCCGCTAGCGCGCGTCGTCCGGGAGCAGTCGCGCGAGTGTGCGGACCGCGCGGTACTGGAGGGTCTTGATCGCGCCCTCGTTCTTGCCCATGACCCGGGCGGTCTCGGCGACGGAGAGGCCCTGGAGGAAGCGCAGGGTCACGCACTCCTGCTGCTGGGGGTTGAGGCGGCGGACGGCTTCGAGGAGCGCCGCGTTCGAGAGGGACTCCAGGACGGAGTCCTCGGGGCTGCGCTCGACCTCGTTGGCGTCGAGCATTTCGCCGGTGGTCACTTCGAGGCGGAAGCGGCTCGACTTGAAGTGGTCGGCGACGAGGTTGCGCGCGATCGTGACCAGCCAGGCACCGAAGTCGCGGCCCTGCCACGTGAAGGTGCCGATGCGGCGCAGGGCGCGCAGAAAGGTCTCGCTGGTGAGGTCCTCGGCGGTCGCCTTGCCGCCGACGCGGTAGTAGATGTAGCGGTAGACGGTGTCGCTGTACTGGTCGTAGAGGCGGCCGAAGGCATCGGACTCGCCGGCCTGGGCGCGCTCGACGAGGTCCATCATGCGGGCGCTGTCGCTGTCCGCGGCGGGACGGCGGGGGGCGGGGGCCGAGGCGGCGGCGGTCGTGCCGCCGGAGCGAGCTCGTCTGCTCACCGTCGCACCGCCGTCCGCCAGGGCATAGCAGGGCCCGGCGGGCGCGGGGACGGCGAAGGAGGGGACGGCGGGGACGGCGTACGCGGTGGGGACGAAGCCGCGCAAGCGGTCGATGACCGTTGCGCGCAGCGTAGCCAGGCCCGAGGCGTCAACCCCGACGTGTGGGTACACGGGACTCCCAGAGGCAGAGCTTCCATCACGTGCAGTGCGGGACCGTTCACCCGTCGTAGCGACGTGCGGGGTCCTTTATGCGTCTGAGGAGAATAACGCTTCGTACAGGCAGCGCTACACCCAGTTGCTCAAATCATCGATTACGTCGCTTCTGTTACCGATTGAAGCCTGATCAAGTACCAGAGAGTGAACGGTTGTTGATCGGATTAGTTCGCATTCCGTCGCGGCGCAAGGCGTGTTGTGGCCGAGTTCAACCAACGTGACTGGCGGGAGGCGGGGCGGGGTAGGACCGAGGGAATGTTCAGTGGCCGTGGTGTTCAGGGGCCACGCAGTTCGGTGGTGACGGCCCGCGTTCGGTGGTGACGGCCCGCGTCCGGCGGTGGCGGCCCGTGGTCAGTGGTGACGGCCCGCGGTCAGTGGCGGCGGCGGTGCAGGGCGATCGCCGCGGCGGCGCCGCCCGCGAGCGCGCCGACCCCGGCGGCGGCCGGGATGCCGACCTTCGCGGCCTTGCGGCCCGTGCGGTAGTCACGCAGTCGCCAGTCCCGCTCGCGCGCGTGCTTGCGCAGCTTGGCGTCGGGGTTGATCGCGTACGGATGTCCCACGAGCGACAGCATCGGGATGTCGTTGTGCGAGTCGCTGTACGCGGCGCAGCGGCCGAGGTCCAGGCCCTCGGCGGCGGCCAGGGCGCGGACGGCCTCGGCCTTCGCGGGGCCGTGCAGGGGCTCGCCGACGAGTTTGCCGGTGTAGACGCCGCCGACGGACTCGGCGACGGTGCCGAGGGCGCCGGTCAGGCCGAGGCGGCGGGCGATGACCGTGGCGATCTCCACCGGGGCCGCGGTGACCAGCCAGACCTTCTGGCCCGCGTCGAGGTGGGCCTGGGCGAGGGCGCGGGTGCCGGGCCAGATGCGCTCGGCCATGTACTCGTCGTAGATCTCCTCGCCGATGGACATCAGCTCGGCGACGCGGTGGCCCTTGACGATGGACAGCGCGCTGTCGCGGGCGTCCTGCATGTGCTCGGGGTCCTCGACGCCGGCGAGCCTGAACCACGCCTGCTGCCAGGCGAATCGGAACAGCTCCTGGCGCTCGAAGAACTTCCGCTTGTACAGGCCCCGGCCGAAGTGGAAGATCGAGGCGCCCTGCATCACGGTGTTGTCGAGGTCGAAGAAGGCGGCGGCCTTGTCGTCGCCGACGACGGGGAACTCCGGTTCCTTCGGCTCCTCGTCGGGCGCGGCGCGCTCCGCGAGTTCCTCCAGCTCCTGGGAGGACTTGCGCGCTGCCTCAGCCGAGGCCTCGCCTGCCAACACGCTCCGCGCCGTGGCGGAGCGCCTACGGGGGGTGAGCCATCCGAGAGCGGCCATGCGGTGAGCATAGCTAGTTCGTTCGGTCGATCCGGAGCCGGTGGGATGCCGCCCTGTGAACTCTCCGCGACCGGACCGTTAAACGGCGCTCACACGGGGTGCCCGCCCGGCGCGTCGGCGGGGCGAGAATGGAGGGCATGAGCCCGATTTTTCGCCGTACGGAGAAGAAGAAGCCCGCGGAGCGGACGGTCACCTTGATCGGAAAGCCGGGCTGTCATCTGTGTGATGACGCACAGCTGGTGATCGAGAAGGTCTGCGGCGAGGTGGGGGCCGCCTGGGAGAAGAAGGACATCACGACGGACGAGGAGCTCCACCGGGCCTACTGGGAGCAGATCCCGGTCGTTCTGGTGGACGGGGAGCAGCACACGTTCTGGCGCGTGGACGAGGAGCGGCTGCGGCGGGCGCTGGCGGGGTAGCGCGGTTCTGTACTGACCGACCAGTCCAAAGGGCTCGCGAATTCGTTTACGCTTTGGGGCGGTTTTGGTCTCGGGGGCGATGATCGTGAGGAGTGTGTCCGGTTTTGCCCCCGTCAGTCGAGCGACGCCGCCGTGTGCGCGCCGGTTCCACGATCGTGCGCCGGGGGCGCGTGACCCCGGTCACGTTGGCCGGGCAAATCGGACACCATCTTTGTGCACGCGTTCACAAAGACATAGCCTGCATTCGACGGGGCGGTCTGGGGACGAGTGACCGCCTGCAGCCCCGCTCTACCCGCAGGAGCACCGTGGCAACTGGCCGAACTCACCGACCGGCGACCCGCAGCCGAGGAATTCCCGAGGCCACCGTCGCCAGGCTTCCGCTGTACCTCCGAGCCCTCACCGCACTGTCGGAGCGCTCGGTGCCCACGGTCTCCTCCGAGGAGCTCGCGGCCGCCGCGGGGGTCAACTCCGCGAAGCTGCGCAAGGACTTCTCGTACCTCGGTTCGTACGGGACGCGTGGCGTCGGCTACGACGTCGAGTATCTCGTGTACCAGATCTCCCGCGAACTCGGCCTGACCCAGGATTGGCCGGTTGTCATCGTCGGCATCGGTAACCTCGGGGCCGCGCTGGCCAATTACGGCGGCTTCGCCTCGCGTGGTTTCCGCGTCGCGGCGCTGATCGACGCCGATCCGGCAATGGCCGGAAAGCCCGTCGCCGGTATGCCCGTGCAGCACACCGACGACCTCGAGAAGATCATCGAGGACAACGGCGTCTCCATCGGCGTCATCGCGACCCCGGCCGGGGCCGCCCAGCAGGTCTGCGAGCGGCTCGTCGCCGCCGGTGTGACCTCCATCCTGAACTTCGCGCCGACCGTCCTGTCCGTGCCGGACGGCGTCGACGTGCGCAAGGTCGACCTCTCCATCGAGCTGCAGATCCTCGCCTTCCACGAGCAGCGCAAGGCCGGGGAGGACGCCGCCCCCGAGGGCGCCGTGCCGCCCGCGCCGGGCAAGCAGCAGCGGAAGGGACCCGACGGGGACGTCCCCGCCGTGATGCCGGCATGAGTCTTCTGGTCGTCGGGCTGAGCCACCGCAGCGCTCCGGTGAGCGTCCTGGAGCGCGCCGCGCTGTCCGCGGACGCGCAGGCCAAGCTCCTTCAGGACACCGTCGCCGCCGAGCCGGCCGCCGAGTCCGCGGTGCTCGCCACGTGCAACCGCATCGAGCTGTACGCCGACGTGGACAAGTTCCACGCGGGCGTCGCCGAGCTGTCCACGCTGCTCGCGCAGCACAGCGGCGTCGGCCTGGAGGAGCTCACCCCTTATCTGTACGTCCACTACGAGGACCGTGCCGTCCACCACCTCTTCTCGGTGGCGTGCGGGCTCGACTCGATGGTCGTCGGCGAGGGGCAGATCCTCGGGCAGATCAAGGACGCCCTGGCGCGCGCCCAGGAGCTGCACACCGCGGGCAAGCTCCTCAACGACCTCTTCCAGCAGGCCCTGCGGGTCGGCAAGCGCGCGCACTCCGAGACCGGCATCGACCGGGCCGGGCAGTCGCTCGTGACCTTCGGTCTCGAACAGCTCGCCGCGCGCGAGCCGGTGGAGGCCTGGGCCAAGGGCAAGCGCGCCCTGGTCATCGGCGCGGGCTCCATGTCCTCGCTCGCCGCGGCGACGCTCGCACGGGCCGGGGTCGCGGAGGTCGTCGTCGCCAACCGCACGCTGGAGCGCGCGCTGCGCCTCGCGGAGATCCTCACCGAGTCCGGCACCGGCGTCATCGCCCGCGCCGTTCCCATGGACGACGTGGCGGAAGAACTGACACGTGCCGATGTGGCCGTCTCCTGCACGGGCGCGACCGGCCTCGTGCTGACCTCGGACGCCGTCGCCGCGGCCGTCGCGGGCCGGCTGCCCGCCGCCGGCCGCCGCACCCCGGACGTACCGGCGCAGGCCGCGAACGCCCCGGTGGACCAGGCCGCGCGGCCGGCCGCCGGTGACGACGGCTGCCCCGTCGACCTGTCCGACCCCTCCGCCGCGCGCGGCTTCTCCGTCGCCGGGGACGCCGCCGTCGCGGGGATGGACGCCGCGACCCTGGAGCAGCACGGCGCCTGGGTGGACAACGCCCCGGCCGTGCGCCGCGCGCCCGCCGACCCGCAGGCCGACGCCGAGGCCATCGCCGCGCTGGTGGCGGCCGCGCGCGTCACCGGGCGGCTGCCCGAGCGGCGCCGTCCCCTGCCGTCGGCCTCGGCCGGCGCGGCCCGTACCGCCGTGCTCGCGCTGCTCGACCTCGCCATGCCCCGGGACATCGACGCCGCGGTGCACCGCCTGGACGGGGTGCGGCTCGTCGACATCGAGTCGCTCGCCGAGGCGTCCGCGGACGCGCCGATGGCCGACGACGTGGAGAAGGTGCGCTCCCTCGTCTCCGACGAGGTCGCCGCCTTCGGTGCCGCGCAGCGCGCCGCGCACATCACGCCGACCGTGGTCGCCCTGCGCACCATGGCCGCCGATGTGGTGGCCGGCGAGATCGCCCGGCTCGAAGGACGCCTGCCGGGCCTGGAGGACAAGCAGCGCGCGGAGATCACCCAGACCGTGCGCCGCGTGGTCGACAAGCTGCTGCACGCGCCGACGGTGCGGGTCAAGCAGCTCGCGAGCGAGCCCGGCGGCGCCGGGTACGCGGACGCCCTGCGCACGCTCTTCGACCTCGACCCGCAGACGGTCGCATCGGTCAGCAGGGCCGACCACCTGAACAACGAGAACGACGACCCGAATCGAGGCCGGGCATGACCGAGAAGGCTTATCGGCTCGGGACCAGGCGCAGCAAGCTGGCCATGGCCCAGTCCGGCCAGGTGGCCGAAGCCGTACGGCAGTTGACGGGGCGACCCGTCGAGCTCGTGGAGATCACGACGTACGGCGACACCTCGCGCGAGCACCTGGCGCAGATCGGCGGCACCGGTGTGTTCGTCGCCGCCCTGCGCGAGGCGCTGGCCCGCGACGAGGTCGACTTCGCCGTGCACTCGCTCAAGGACCTGCCCACCGCGCAGCCCGCGGAGCTCACGCTCGCCGCGGTGCCGGTGCGCGAGGACCCGCGGGACGTGCTGGTGGCCCGGGACGGTCTGACGTTCTCCGAGCTGCCGCAGGGCGCCCGCGTGGGCACCGGTTCGCCGCGCCGCATGGCGCAGCTGAACGCCTACGCGCGTGACCACGGCATGACCATCGAGACCGTGCCGATCCGGGGCAACGTCGACACCCGCATCGGATACGTGCACAAGGGGGAGCTCGACGCCGTCGTGCTCGCCGCCGCCGGACTCAACCGTGTCGGCAGGTCCGACGCGGTGACCGACTTCCTGTCGGTCGACACCGTTCTGCCCGCCCCCGGCCAGGGGGCACTGGCGATCGAGTGTGCCGCGCACAACGCGTCACTCGCCGCCACGCTCGCCGAGCTCGACGACCCGTTCACGCGGGCCGCCGTCACGGCCGAGCGGTCCCTGCTCGCCGCCCTGGAGGCCGGCTGCAGCGCACCCGTGGGAGCGCTGGCCGACGTTCTGGCCGACGGACAGGTTGTCAAGGAAATGCGCCTGCGCGGCGTCGTCGGCAAGACCGACGGCTCGACGCTGGTGCAGCTGTCCACCACCGGTCCCGTGCCCGAGACGGAGACCCAAGCCATGGAGCTGGGCCGCGAACTCGCGGCCGAGATGCTCGCCAAGGGCGCGGCCGGTCTGATGGGGGAGCGAGCACTTTGAGCCCCACCTCGAACCTTCCAGGCCTTCCCGCACACGGGCACGTCACCTTCCTGGGTGCCGGACCCGGAGATCCGGGACTGCTGACTCTGCGCGCCGTCGAGGCGCTGGCCCGAGCGGATGTGCTGATCGCCGAGCCCGATGTACTCGACGTCGTCCGTGTGCATGCCAGGGGAGGTGTGGACACACCGCAGCCGGCGGTCGCTGACGATGCGTCAGCGGCCGTGGGAGCACCTTCGTTGCGGGCCGCTGCCAATCTTGTCATGGAGGCCGCACGGGGCGGCAGGCGGGTCGTGCGTGCGGTGGGCGGCGATCCCGGCCTCGACACGGACGCGGCCGAGGAGATGCTCGCCTGCGCCGCCGAGGGCATCCCCTTCGAGGTGGTGCCCGGCATCGCGGCCGCCGTCGGCGTGCCCGCGTACGCCGGTGTGCCGCTGCGGGACGCGCAGGGCACCGATGTGCGGTTCGTCGACGCGCGTACCGCCTCGGACCGCTGCTGGAGCGAGGTCGGCGCGTCCGACGGGACCGTCGTGGTCTCCACGGCGCTGGACTCCGTCGCGGCCGCCGCCGGTGAGCTGGTGACCGCGGGCCGCAAGCCGGACACCCCGATGACCGTGACCATCGCCGGTACGACGACGCGCCAGCGCACCTGGTCCGCGACGCTCGGCACCGTCGCGCAGGTCCTCAAGCAGGCCAAGGTGCTGCCGTCGCCGGACGGCGGCCAGCCCGTGATAGCCGTGGTCGGCGAGCGCTCCGCCGCCGCCCGGCGCGACCAGCTGTCGTGGTTCGAGTCCAAGCCGCTCTTCGGCTGGCGCGTGCTCGTGCCGCGTACGAAGGAACAGGCGGCCTCGCTCTCCGACCAGCTGCGCTCCTACGGCGCCGTGCCGCACGAGGTCCCGACCATCGCGGTCGAGCCGCCGCGCACGCCGCAGCAGATGGAGCGCGCGGTCAAGGGCCTGGTCACCGGGCGGTACGAGTGGATCGCCTTCACCTCTGTCAACGCGGTCAAGGCCGTCCGGGAGAAGTTCGAGGAGTACGGGCTCGACGCGCGTGCCTTCGCCGGGATCAAGGTCGCGGCCGTCGGCGAGCAGACCGCCGCCGCGCTGATCGCCTTCGGCGTGAAGCCCGACCTGGTGCCCAGCGGCGAGCAGTCGGCCGCCGGTCTCCTGGAGGACTGGCCGCCGTACGACCCCGTCTTCGACCCGATCGACCGGGTGTTCCTGCCGCGGGCCGACATCGCCACGGAGACGCTGGTCGCCGGGCTCATCGACCTGGGCTGGGAGGTCGACGACGTCACGGCCTACCGGACCGTGCGCGCCTCGCCGCCGCCGGCCGAGACGCGTGAGGCGATCAAGGGCGGCGGTTTCGACGCCGTGCTCTTCACGTCGTCCTCGACCGTGCGCAACCTCGTCGGCATCGCCGGCAAGCCGCACAACGTCACCGTGATCGCGTGCATCGGCCCGGCGACCGCCAAGACCGCCGAGGAGCACGGGCTGCGGGTGGACGTGATGGCTCCCGAGCCCTCCGTGCACAAGCTCGCCGAGGCGCTGGCGGAGTTCGGCACGGCGCGGCGCGTCGCCGCGCTGGAGGCGGGGGACCCCGTTACCCGTCCCAGTGAACGTCGTCCGGGGTCCCGTCGGCGCCGTACCGCTCCGTAGGTACCTTTGGGTGGGCGCCACCCCTTCTGGTGCTCCGCACCGGGGGTCGTGCCCACCCGTTCCGCTGTGCGGAACGCCTGCCCACAACAGGGCGCCCAGCGGTGAGAGGTGAGGGTTTCAGTGACGAAGTACGGGTCTTTCCCCGGTGCGCGCCCGCGGCGGCTGCGGACCACCCCCGCGATGCGGCGCATGGTCGCCGAGACGCGGCTGCATCCCGCCGATCTGATCCTGCCCGCCTTCGTGCGCGAGGGGGTCACCGAGCCGGTGGAGATCGGGGCGATGCCCGGTGTCTTCCAGCACACCCGCGACACCCTGAAGAAGGCCGCCGTCGAGGCGCTGGAGGCCGGGGTCTCGGGGATCATGCTCTTCGGTGTGCCGGAGGAGTCCAAGAAGGACGCGGTCGGCACGCCCGGCACCGACCCGGACGGGATCCTCCAGCTCGCCATCCGTGACGTGCGCGCCGAGGTCGGCGACGACCTCATCGTCATGTCCGACCTGTGCCTGGACGAGACCACCGACCACGGGCACTGCGGGGTGCTCGACGCGGAGGGCCGCGTCGACAACGACGCGACGCTCGAGCGGTACGCGGAGATGGCGCAGGTCCAGGCCGACGCGGGCGCCCATGTGGTGGGCCCGAGCGGCATGATGGACGGTCAGATCGGCGTCATCCGCGACGCGTTGGACCAGGTCGGCCACGAGGACGTGTCGATCCTCGCCTATACGGCCAAGTACTCCTCGGCCTTCTACGGCCCGTTCCGCGAGGCCGTCGGCTCGTCCCTGAAGGGCGACCGCAAGACCTATCAGCAGGACCCGGCCAACACCCGGGAATCCCTGCGCGAGCTGGCGCTCGACCTCGAAGAGGGCGCCGACATGGTGATGGTCAAGCCCGCGGGCCCCTACCTCGACGTCCTGGCGCGCGTCGCCGATTCCGTCGACGTGCCGGTGGCCGCGTACCAGATCAGCGGCGAGTACTCGATGATCGAGGCCGCCGCCGAGCGGGGCTGGATCGACCGGGACAAGGCGATCATGGAGTCGCTGACGGGGATCAAGCGCGCGGGCGCCAACATGATCCTGACGTACTGGGCGACCGAGGTGGCGCGGCAGCTCTAGCCGCCCGGCGGCGAGGCGCTTGACCTCAACTTCGGTCGAGGTCACAGGGTGGTGCGTGAAGACGTACCCCCGATCTGAGGAGCACCTCATGCGCGCCGTCGTCCTGCACGCGTTCGGACCCGCCGAGAACCTGCGCCCGGAGACCCTGCCCGACCCCGTCGCGGGGGCCGGGCAGGTGCGGATATCCGTGCGGGCGGCGGGAGTTCACTTCGTCGAGACCGTCATGCGGCGCGGCGACGCCTCCGACATGGCGCCGCCGCTGCCCGAGCTGCCGGCCGTCTTCGGCGGCGAGGTCGCGGGCACCGTGGACGCCGTCGGGCCCGGCGTCGACCCGGCGTGGCTGGGCCGGGCGGTCGTCACCGCGCGCAGCACGCCCGGCGGGTACGCGGAACTGGCCGTCGCCGAGCTCGGCGATCTGCACGAGGTGCCCGACGGCCTCGGCTTCGAGGCCGCGGTCGCCATGGTGGTCACCGGGGCGACGACGATGGGGTTGCTGGAGGTCGCCCGGCTGCGCCCGGACGACGTGGTGCTTGTGACCTCGGCCGCCGGGGGTGTGGGGCGGCTCGTCGTGCAGTACGCGCACGCGCTCGGCGCGACGGTCGTCGGCGCGGCGGGCGGGCCCGAGAAGGCCGCCGCGGTCCGCGCGCTCGGCGCCGACGTCGCCGTGGACTACAACCGCCCCGGCTGGCAGGAGGAGGTCCGCGAGCGGCTCGGCGGGCGGCCCGTCACCGCCGTCCTGGACGGCGTCGGGGGCGAAAAGGCCGCCGCGGCCTTCGAGTTGATCGGGGACGGCGGGCGCTACGTCGTCATCGGCTGGTCGTCGCAGGAGTCCTTCGAGCCGGACGAGCGGGTCCTCGCCGAGCGGGACATCACCGTCGCCAACGCCCTCCTGGAGCTGCTCGGCCACCCCGAGGGCGAGCCCGCCCGCCGGCGGGCGGCCCTGGAGGCGGCGGGCAAGGGGGAGTTGAGGCCGGACGTGCAGACCTTCCCGCTGGCGCGGGCCGCCGAGGCGCACGCGGCCATGGAGCGGCGGGAGACTACGGGGAAGGTGGTCCTGGTGCCGTGAGGGGCGCCAAGTCAGCGTCGGGCAGCGGCTGTTGAGGCGGGATGCCGGTCGCCTTCTGTCGGCGCGCGGGGGCGGTCAGCACGGCCAGGCAGGCGATGACCAGGGCGATGCCCAGCCAGCCCAGCGGCGGCAGGTGTTCGCCCACCACCGCCACCGCGAAGACCGCGGCCACCGCCGGTTCCAGGAGGGACAGCGTGGTCGCCGTGCTGACGGGGATGCGGGCCAGACCGAAGCCGAAGAGGACGTAACCGGCGAACATCGGCACCAGCGCCATGTAGAGCCCCACGCCCGCATTCGTCCACGAGGCGGCCAGCGGGGCGCCGGTGAGCAGCAGGACCGGTACGAGCAGCAGCCCGCCCAGGCCGAACACCGCGCCCATCGCCGCGCGTGCGGCGGTGCCGCGGGTGATCAGGCGGTGCGCCGCCCACGCGTACACGGCGTACGTCAGACCCGCGACCAGGCCCAGACCGACCCCGGCGACGGTCCGTCCGGCGGATCCGGATGACCCCGCGCCGGTCCCGGAGCCGCCCTGCGCGGCCTCGGCGGCGCACAGCAGCACGGTGCCCGCGAGGCCGAGCGCCGCGCCGGCCGCCCAGCGCCGGGAGAGCCGCCGCCCGTCCGCGATCCGCTCGATCAGCGCGGACGCGGGCGGCGCCGAGCCGAGGGAGACGACGGTGCCCACCGCGACCCCGGCCAGATGCATGGACGTGTAGAACGCCAGCGGATACAGCGCCACGCCCGCGCCGCCGACCAGCACCGTCGGCCATTGCGCGCGCAGCCGCGGCCGCTCCCGCACGATGCGGCCGCCGGCCACGAGGGCCTGCAGCAGTCCGCCGATGCCCATCGCCGCCGAGCCGATGGCCAGCGGGCCCACGTCCGGCGCGAAGGTCGCCGCGGTGCCGGTGGTGCCCCACAGCACCGAGGCGACCAGGATGGCGGCGGCGCCGATGCCGGGCCCCGGCCACCGGTTCACCGGCCGTCCGCCATGTCGTCCGCCGCCGTGCCGCGGGCGGTCAGGTCGTCCACCAGGCGCGCCGCCAGTTCGCGGGCGTGCCGCATGCGCGCGCCGTCGCCTTCGAGGCCGGAGCGCACGATGGCCCCTTCGAGGAGGAAGGCGAGGTGCTCGGCGGTGGCGGTCGCGTCGTCCGGGCGGCCGGGCAGCAGCTCCTGGAGGTGGGCGACGAGCAGCGCCTCGATCTGCTCCTTGTGGCGGCGGACCACGGTGCGGCCCTCGTGTCCGTTGGGCAGTTCGGCGGCGGCGTTGAGGAGTCCGCAGCCGCGGAACCCGTGGTCGTAGGCCTGGTCGGCGTGGTCGGCGTAGGCCTCGAAGACGGCGAGGACGCCGTCCCGCGGGCTCTCGGCGCCCGCCAGCCGCCGCTGGTAGAGGCCGAGCCACTCCTCGTGGCGGGCCTGGAGATAGGCGCGGACGAGGTCGTCCTTGGAGGCGAAGTTGTTGTAGAGGCTCATCTTCGCCACGCCCGCCTCGGCGGTGATCGTGTCGATACCCGTGGCGGCGACGCCGTCGGCGTAGAAGCGGCGGGCGGCGGCGTCGAGGATCCGCCCCCGCGCGGCGCCCCGGCGGCGCGGCTTCGCGGGCTGTTCCGGCTGCCAGGGCCGTGCCGACTGATCCGGCTGTTCCGGCTGCTCCGTGGTGTCCTTCGCGTGCGGCACGCTCGCCCCTTCCCTTAATTAGGTAGACCAGTCTACCTAATCTGTGGGGCGGGGGAAGGGTCAGTCCTGCGGGACGAGCAGCGCCAGGCGGGAGAGGCCGTCCGCGCCGTGGCCCTGCTCGACCGCGCGGTCCAGGAGGTCCTGGAGCGGCTCGAACAGGCCGGTTCGCAGGCCCTGCTCGGCGAACGCGGCGGTGAAGTTGGGGAGCGCCGCGCGGTTCATGGCGAGGTTCGACACGTCCGTGAGGTGCTGCCCGGAGTCCAGCGCCTCGGCGCCGTTGGGCACCAGGCCGTGCGTCATCGCGACGATCCAGTCGGTGAGCAGCGGCGCGAACTCGCCGGCGGCTATGCCCTCGCTGCGGATCAGGGCGAAGGCCTGGGAGACGCCGAGCGCCATGCCGTACATGCCGGTGAGCAGCGACAGGTCGTAGAGGGCGGCGTGGCCGGGGTCCTTGCCGACCCACTTGGTGGCGGCGAGCGCGGCCAGCGTGGGGCGGTGCGTCTCGAAGGCCGCCTCGTCGGTGCCGCTGTAGAGGATGTACGCGCCGGGCGTGGCGATCATCTGCGGTACGGCCATGATGCCGCCGTCCAGGTACGTGATGCCGTGCGCCGCCGCCCAGTCGGCCAACTCCCTTGCCTGGGCCGGGGTTCCGTTCGTGAGGTTCACAACGGTGCGGCCCGCGAGGGCCTCGGCCTCGGGTGTCAGCAGGGCGCGGACGTCGTCGTTGGTGGTGAGGCAGACGATGACGAGGTCGCTCGCGGTGACGGCCTCGCGGGCGGTGTCGGCCGGTGCCGCGCCCTGGGCGACGAGCGGGCCGGTCTTGGAGCGCGTGCGGTTCCACACGGTGGTGGGGTGCCCGGCCCCGACGAGGGCGGCGGCGAGCGCGGTGCCCATCAGGCCGAGGCCGAGGACGGACACGGGGGCGGAGGTGGAGGTGGAGGCGGGTGAGGGCGCGGGGTTGCCGGTGCTGGGCACGGGGGCTCCTTCGAGGGGCGTTCCGTTCGGGGTACGCGTTTGATCCTCGCGGGGCGCGGAATGCCCGACAAGTACCGACTTTTTTGTGCGGTACTTACCAAAGGGTGAGTGAGCGGGGCGGTGCTCCGCAGGAAACGGGGGAGCCGGTGAAGCGGCGGGTCAGGGCGCCCGCTGCTTCACCGGCCCGTTCGGGGGGCGTGGAAGGCCCACGCACGCCGGGGGTCACCACATCAGGGCGTCCTCGCGCGACGACTGCCAGTACGTGGTGGTCGCCGAGTCGTCCACGTACACGCCGCCCGCCGGGAGCTTCGCGTCCGCCTCCGGGCCGACGCTGCCGTTCATCGCGCGGTTGGAGAAGTACACGCCCAGGCCGTGGGCGGTGTAGCCGTCCGATCCGCTGCCGTCGGCCGCCGAGGTGGTGATGCCCGCGTACGCGGTCCGGCCCGGCTCCAGGGTGACGACCGACTGCGGGACGGAGTCACGGTTCACGGCGAGCGCGGACTGGGCGTCGTCGAAGCGGAGGTAGGGCGCGTTGTAGGCGAAGCACGGGGCGGTGCCGGTGTTCTTGGCGGTGAGCAGGAGGTGGTTCACCGGGCGGGAGACCTTGACGACCTTCACCTCGGTGTTGGCGGCGGTGCAGGTGACCGGCCTGGCCGCGGTGGCGGACCGGGCTGCCTCCCCGGTCCCGGACGCCTTGGCCGATCGGGCCGAATCGGCTGCCTTGTCGTCCACGGTGAGCCGCTTGGGCGCCGGGTGCCCCGTCGTGCTCTGCTGGTCCGCGGAGGAGGCCACCAGCGTCGCCGCGCCCTCGTCGCGTGTGCCCATGCCGTCTGAACAGGCCGTCAGGGACAGGGCGCCGAAAGCGATCGCGCCGGCGGCGACGGCACGGACGGTGAGGGCGGTGCGCGTGCGGGTACGGGACATGGCTGATCCTTCGTGGCTCGTGCCGGAATCGGCGTGCTTGGATGGCCCCAGCCTGTGCGGCGATGCGTCCCGGCCGCCACAAGGGACGGGCAGTTGGGGACGGTGGAACGTTCGCACCGGCTCTGACCTGTGAGAACGACCTGTCCCTGGAACACGTGACTGGAATGGGGAGGGTGGCAATGGCGTCGCTCGCGGAGCTGCTGAGGGAGCTCAAGGAGCGGTCCGGGCTCAGCTATGGGGTGCTGGCCAAGCGGCTTCACATGAGTACGTCCACGTTGCACCGCTATTGCAACGGGGACGCGGTGCCGACCGAGTTCGCTCCGGTGGAGCGGCTGGCCCGGCTGTGCAAGGCGACGCCCGAGGAGCTCGTCGAGGTCCACCGGCGGTGGATCCTGGCGGACGCGGCGCGGGGCAGGAAGGCGGAGCCGGAGCCGCGGCCCGCCGCGCAGCCGGATGCACGTCCGGACGCGCAGCCGGACGCCCGCGCAGCCGCGCACCAGGACCCGAGCGGGCACCCTGACCAGGCCCCCGGTCGGGAACCGGGCCAAGAACCGAGCCAGGACCAGGGCCAGGGCCAAGGCCAGGACCAAAGCCAGGACCAGGACCAAGTGGTCGTCCTCTCCCGGCGGCCCGCCGTCGGGAAGAAGCGCGCGCTCGTCCTCGCCGCCGCCGTCACCGCGGTCGTCGGACTCGGCTCCCTGGCCCTCGCCATGAACGGCGGCGGCGACGGCGACAAGCGGGACACCGGCGCGGCCGCCTCGCCGGACGCCGGTGCCTCGCCCGACGACCGCCCGGCCGACGACAAGGGCAAGGACAAGGGCAAGGACGACAAGGACAAGGGCAAGGACGACGACAAGAAGAACGGGCCCTCCGCGTCGCCGTCCCGCAAGGGAGACGCCTCACCCGACGCCCCCCGCGGCGGAGGCAAGGGCCCCACGTCCGACGGCGGCACGGGGGACGACGTGCTCGACCAGCCGCTGACCGCGCGCACCAGGCCGTACGCCTTCGACGACCCCTGCCTCCAGGACTTCCTGGTCAACCGCAAGGACGACGAGGTGCCGCAGCCGCCCGCCGCGCAGGACGCGGCCGGCTGGGTCGGCGACCTCGGCGCGGTCTCGGCCGGTCACCAGTACATCGAGATCACCGTCCAGGGCCTGGGCAAGGACACGGTCGTCCTCCAGGACATGAACGTCCGCGTGCAGAGCACCAGCGCGCCGCTGGCCTGGAACAAGTTCCAGATGGCGACCGGGTGCGGCGGCACCGTGAACACCAAGTCCTTCTCCGTCGACCTCGACGACGGGTCGCCGCGCGCCACGCCCAAGGCGGGCCAGCGCGACTTCCCGTACAAGGTCAGCGAGAACGACCCCGAGGTGTTCTACGTGAGGGCCAACACCGACCTGCACGACGTGCGGTGGTACCTGGAACTGGAGTGGTCCAGCGGCAAGCGGCACAACGTGCTGCGCATCGACGACCAGGGCAAGCCGTTCCGCACCAGCGGCGCCGAGGGCCGGCGCACCTACGGCTGGCCGCCCGGCTACGACAAGTGGGTGGAGCAGCCGACCGGTTGATCCGGTACGCCCGCGTCCGTATCCCGGAACGGCGTGTGTAGGCCGCACCCACGTGCTTAGGGTGCGGCAACAGCTGTTGTGAGCCGAAGGAGCCGTTGCCGTGACCGTCACCGAGCCAGCCCGGACCGACGCCCCGATGCCCCCGCTCGCCGCGCGCGCCGCCTCGGTCGGGGGCTCGCCGGTACGGGACATCCTCGCGGTCACCGCGCGCCCCGAGGTCATCAACTTCGCGGGCGGCCTGCCCGCTCCCGGTCTCTTCGACGGCGACGGCGTCACGGCCGCCTTCCACGCGGTGCTCACCGAGACGCCCGAGCGGGCCCTTCAGTACTCGACGACCGAGGGCGAACCCGCGCTGCGCGGCGCGATAGCCGGGCGCACGACCGCGCGCGGCCTCGCGACCGGCGCCGACGACGTGCTGATCACCACCGGGTCGCAGCAGGCGCTCTCGCTGCTCGCGACCGCGCTGGTCGAGCCGGGCGACACGGTCCTCGTCGAGAACCCCTGTTACCTGGCGGCACTTCAGGTCTTCGGCTTCGCGGGCGCGCACGTCGTCCCCGTGCCCTGCGACGCGTCCGGCATCGACCCCGACGCCCTCGACGAACTGGTCGCCCGGCACGCGCCCAAGCTGCTCTACACCGTCCCCACCTTCCAGAACCCGACCGGCCGCACCCTGCCCGCCGACCGGCGCGCCGCGATCGCCGACGTCGCCCGGCGGCGCGGCCTGTGGATCGTCGAGGACGACCCCTACGGCGAGCTGCGCTTCGAGGGCGAGCGCGTGCCGTGGATCGCCACGTACCCCGGCGCCGAGGACCGCACCGTCGTCCTCAGCAGCTTCTCGAAGATCATGGCGCCCGGCCTGCGCCTCGGCTGGCTGCGCGCGCCCGCCGCGCTGCTGCGGGCCTGCGCCGTCGCCAAACAGGCCGCCGACCTGCACACGCCGACCGTCAACCAGCTCGCCGCGGCCCGCTACCTGGCCGACCAGGACCTGGACGCGCACGTCGCACGCGTCGCGGGCGTCTACCGCGAGCGCCGCGACGCGATGCTCGCCGGGCTCGCGGACGCCCTGCCCGAGGGCTCGACCTGGCTCCGCCCGGAGGGCGGCATGTTCGTCTGGGCGCGGCTGCCCGACGGCCACGACACGACGGAGCTGCTGCGCACGGTCATCACGCACAACGTGGCGTACGTGCCCGGGGCGCCGTTCTTCGCGGGCGAACCGGACCGGGCGACCCTGCGGATGTGCTTTGTGACGCAGACCGAGGAGGAGATCGCCGAGGGCCTGCGCAGGCTCGGCGCGGCGCTGCGCCCCTGAGCCCCGCCGCACCCGGCGGTACGGCGGCACGGCAAAGGCCCGCCCCCCTCGCGCGAGGGGAGCGGGCCTTCGGTCGTACCGGCCGTACTCGCCGTACCGGCCGTACGGAGCGTCAGAGCCGCTCGGGCGTCCTGATGCCGAGCAGCGCCATGCCCTGGTGCAGCGTGCGCGCCGTGACGTCGCACAGGAACAGGCGGTTCTCGACCTGCTCCGGGGTGTCCGCCTTCAGGACCGGGCACTTGTCATAGAAGGACGTGTACAGCGAGGCCAGCTGGTAGAGGTACGCGGCCAGCTTGTGCGGGGCGTACTCCGCGGCGGCCTCGGCGAGGGTGTCGCCGAACGCGTCCACGTGCAGGCCCAGCGCCCGCTCGGCCTCGGCCAGTCCGAGCTCCGGGTGCGCCTTCGGCGCGACGTCGCCCGCCTTGCGCAGGATCGACTGGATACGGGCGTACGCGTACTGGAGATACACCGACGTGTCGCCGTTCAGCGACACCATCTGGTCCAGGTCGAACTTGTAGTCGCGGTTCGCCGACGTCGACAGGTCCGCGTACTTCACCGCACCGATGCCGACCTGGGCGGCCCGCTCCTGGATCTCGTCCTCGGTCAGGTCCCGCGCCTTCTCCCGCACGACCTCGGCGGCACGCTGCACCGCCTCGTCGAGCAGGTCCTCCAGGCGCACCGTCTCGCCCTCACGCGTCTTGAACGGCTTGCCGTCCGCGCCGAGCACCGTGCCGTAGCCCATGTTGTGGGCCGTGACCTCGTCGCTCAGCCAGCCCATCCGGCGGGCCGCCTCGAAGACCATCTTGAAGTGCAGCGACTGCCGCACGTCCACCACGTACAGCAGGGTGGTGGCGTGCAGGCCGAGGACGCGGTCGCGGATCGCGGAGAGGTCCGAGGCCGCGTACCCGAATCCGCCGTCCGCCTTCTGCACGATCAGCGGGACCGGCTTGTCGTCCTTGCCCTTGATGTCGTCGAAGAACACGACGAGCGCGCCCTCGGAGCGGACCGCGACCCCCGCCTCCTCAAGAAGCCGGGCCGTCTCGGCCATCATGTCGTTGTACGCCGACTCGCCGACGATCTCGTCGTCGCGGACCTCCATGTCCAGCTTCTCGAAGACCGAGTAGAAGTAGACCTTCGACTCGTCCACGAACCGCTGCCACAGGTCCAGCGTCTCCTTGTCGCCGGACTGCAGGGCGACGACCCGCTTGCGGGCCCGCTCCTTGAACTCCTCGTCCGCGTCGAAGACCGCGCGCGACGCCTTGTAGACGCGGTTCAGGTTGCTCATCGCCTGCTCGCCGTCGACGTCGTCGGCCGGGGCCAGCTGGTCGGGGTTCTCGATCAGGTACTGGATGAGCATGCCGAACTGGGTGCCCCAGTCGCCGATGTGGTGGCGGCCGATCGTCTTCTCGCCGGTGAAGTCCAGCATGTGCCGCAGGGCGTCGCCGATGACCGCCGACCGCAGGTGGCCGACGTGCATCTCCTTCGCCACGTTCGGCTGGGCGTAGTCGATGACCGTCGTGCCCGCCCGCGGGTTCAGCGGCACGCCGAGCCGGTCGCCGTCGGCCGCGCGGGCCGCGAGCGTCCGGACGATCGCCTCGTCGGTGACCGTCACGTTCAGGAAACCGGGGCCGGAGACCTCGACGTCCGCGAGCAGGTCACCCTTCTCGATGCCGGCGACGACCTGCGTGGCCAGCTCGCGCGGGTTGCCCTTGAGCTTCTTGGCGAGCGCCAGGATGCCGTTGGCCTGGAAGTCCGCCCGGTCGCTGCGTCGCAGCAGCGGGTCCGCGGAGCCGGCCTCCGGCAGGGCAGCCGAGAGGGCGTCCGCGAGGCGCTGGTGGACGGAGGCGGTGAGGGACGTGACCGGGGCCATGAGCTTCCGTTCTGGTAAATGGCGTGCAGGAATCTGTCCGTCGAGTGTCCCATGAGGAGGGACACCGCTTCGCCCGGATAAACGCAACCCCGGAGCGGGTCCTTCCGTCTGGGAGAATGACAGACGCCAACTTCCGAGAACCCGAGGAAACCAGAGGACGTGCCGACCGTGGCAGCTCAGAGCACAGATACCACCGACTGGGTCTCCCGCTATGCGGACGAGGTCATCGCCGAGTCGGAGCGTCGTGCCCCGGGCAAACCGGTCGTCGTCGCCTCCGGTCTCTCGCCCTCCGGCCCGATCCACCTCGGCAACCTCCGCGAGGTCATGACCCCGCACCTGGTCGCCGACGAGATCCGCCGCCGCGGCTTCGAGGTCAGGCACCTCATCTCCTGGGACGACTACGACCGCTACCGCAAGGTCCCGGCCGGCGTCCCCGGCATCGACGAGTCCTGGGCCGAGCACATCGGCAAGCCGCTGACCTCGGTCCCGGCCCCGGCCGGCTCCGCGTACGCGAACTGGGCCGAGCACTTCAAGGCCGCGATGACCGCGTCCCTGGCCGAGCTCGGCGTCGAGTACGACGGCATCAGCCAGACCGAGCAGTACACCTCCGGTGTCTACCGCGAGCAGGTCCTGCACGCGATGAAGCACCGCGGCGACATCGACGCCATCCTCGACCAGTACCGCACCAAGAAGGACCCGGCGGCGGGCGGCAAGGGCGGCAAGAAGCAGCAGAAGCCCGTCGACGAGGCCGAGCTGGAGGCCGCCGAGGGTTCCGGCGCGGCCGGCGAGGACGACGGCAGCGGCGGAGCCGGCGGGTACTTCCCGTACAAGCCCTACTGCGGGCAGTGCGAGAAGGACCTGACGACCGTCGTCTCCTACGACGACGAGACCACCGAGCTCGTCTACACCTGCTCGGCGTGCGGCTTCGGCGAGACCGTCCGGCTCAGTGAGTTCAACCGCGGCAAGCTGGTCTGGAAGGTCGACTGGCCGATGCGCTGGGCGTACGAGGGCGTGATCTTCGAGCCGTCCGGCGTGGACCACTCCTCGCCCGGCTCGTCCTTCGTCGTCGGCGGCCAGATCGTCCGCCAGATCTTCGACGGCGTGCAGCCCATCGGCCCCATGTACGCCTTCGTGGGCATCTCCGGCATGGCCAAGATGTCGTCCTCCAAGGGCGGTGTGCCCACCCCGGCCGACGCCCTGAAGATCATGGAGGCGCCGCTGCTGCGCTGGCTGTACGCGCGCCGCAAGCCCAACCAGTCCTTCAAGATCGCCTTCGACCAGGAGATCCAGCGCCTCTACGACGAGTGGGACAAGCTGGAGACCAAGGTCGCCGACGGCTCGGTGCTGCCCGCCGACGCCGCCGCGCACACCCGCGCGGTGCGCACCGCCGCCGGTGAGCTGCCGCGCACCCCGCGCCCGCTGCCCTACCGCACGCTGGCCTCCGTCGCCGACATCACCGCGGGCGCCGAGGACCAGACCCTGCGGATCCTGGGCGACCTCGACCCGACCGCGCCGCTGGCCTCGCTCGACGAGGTCCGCCCGCGGCTCGACCGCGCCGAGAACTGGATCACCACCCAGGTCCCGGCCGAGGCCCGCACGATCGTCCGCGCCGAGCCGGACACCGAGCTCCTGTCGTCCCTGGACGACGAGGGCCGGGAGTCGCTGCGCCTCCTCCTGGAGGGCCTCGACGACCACTGGTCGCTCGACGGCCTGACCCACCTGGTGTACGGCGTGCCGAAGGTGCGGGCCGGGTTCTCCGCGGACGCGACGGCCAAGGAGCTGCCTCCGGAGATCAAGGTCGCGCAGCGCTCGTTCTTCGCGCTCCTGTACCGCCTCCTGGTCACCCGCGAGACCGGTCCGCGGCTGCCCACGCTGCTGCTCGCGGTCGGTGCCGACCGGGTCAGGAAGCTGCTCGGCGCGTAGGACCACAGCGGCCGCCCGCGGGGACCGCGGGCGGCTGCATCCTTCGGACTACCCGCGATCTCCGCCGGGGGCAGGACGTTTCCGCGTCCGTCCCCGGCGATCGTGGAGTCATGAAGCAGATCATCGCCATCGTCGGATGGATCGTCGGAATCCAGGGCGCCCTCGGCGTCGTCGGGCGCACCTTTGACGACAAGCCCTGGGGCGCCCTGCACCAGTGGTGGGACATCTCCACACCGCTCTACGTGGTGCTGGCCGTGGTCGGCGGCGCGCTCGCCCTCTACGGGGAGAGCGGCAAGCTACGGGCCAAGAGCAGGGCCTAGCGGCCTACGCGATGTGGTCCTCCATGAGCTCGTCGTTCAGGCGGGCCGCGAAGCGGTCCATGTAGTTGTTGAGCGCGCGGGACTGGAGCCGCAGTCCGTACGTCGCCTCGACGTTCGCCGCGAACGCGCCCGGGGTGGGCATGCCCTCACCCTCTATCGAGTACCGGAAGACCTGGTAGAGGTCCTCGTCCGTGGGGGCGGGGGCCGCGGCGGGGGCGGGCTCGGGGACCGGCTCGGGCTCCGGCTGCGGGTGCTGCTGGGCCTGGGGCCGGGTTTGGTTCTGCGCCTGGGGAAGCGGCTGCTGCTCGGCCTGGGGGTGCGGGTTGCCCTCGCCGAGGGGACGCGTGCCGCCCGCGCCGTTGGGCACCGGGAACTCGGGCGCCGGTTCCGGGGCACGCGGCTGCGGCACGGGCTGCTGCTCGTACTGCGCCTGCTCGTACTGGGCCTGCTCGTACTGCGCCTGCTCGTACTGCGCCTGGTCCTGCCCCGCGCCGGGGGCCTGCTGCTCCTGCTGGAGGCGCTCCTGCTCGGCGTACCACTCGTCGTACGAGACCACGGGAGCGTTCGAGGCGTTGTGGGCCGCGAACCACGGGCTCTCGTGCTGACTCACCGGCAGCGTCTCCTCCGGGGCCTCCGGGGATTCCGGGGCCTCGGGCGCCGCGGCCTCCTGGACCGGCTCGACGGGCCGGGCGGCGGGCGCGGGCGCCAGCTCCGGCTGGTGGGACCGGTCCGCGGCGACCGCGGGCGCCGGCGGGATCAGCACCGGCTCGATGCCGGCCGCCGCGAGCCCCGCCGGAGCCGTCTCCGCCAGCGGCACGCCGATCCGCGCCAGCCGCAGCGGCATCAACGACTCCACCGGAGCCTTGCGGCGCCAGGAGCGGCCGAACCGGGCCTGCAGACGCGCCTGATAGACGAGACGATCCTGCTCCAGCTTGATCACCTGCTCGTAGGAGCGCAGCTCCCACAGCTTCATCCGGCGCCACAGCTTGAACGTGGGCACCGGAGACAGCAGCCAGCGCGTGACCCGCACGCCCTCCATGTGCTTGTCGGCGGTGATGTCCGCGATCCGCCCCACCGCGTGCCGGGCCGCCTCTATCGTCACCACGAACAGCACCGGGATCACCGCGTGCATGGCGACGCCGAGCGGGTCCCCCCAGCTCGCCGCGCCGTTGAAGGCGATCGTGGCGGCGGTGAGCAGCCAGGCCGTCTGCCGCAGCATCGGGAACGGCATGCGGATCCACGTCAGCAGCAGATCCAGCGCCAGGAGCACACAGATGCCCGCGTCGATGCCGATGGGGAAGAAGTAGGCGAAGCTGCCGAAGCCCTTCTTGAGCGCCAGTTCGCGTACGGCGGTGTACGACCCGGCGAAGCCGATGCCAGCGATGACCACCGCACCGGCGACGACCACGCCGATCAGCATCCGGTGAGTACGTGTCAGTTGCATCGCGGCCACCCGCGGTCCCCTCCCTGGTCCGTCTGTTGCGTGCGACAGCCTGGCACACGTGTGCGGCGGGGTGGGGAGCGGTACGCGGGAAACGGGTGACCCGGGCTCAGGACATCAGGCGCGGCAGCGCAACATCTCCAGCGGCGGGTTGGCGCGGAAGTCCGCCCAGTGGTCCGCGCCGAACGCGCGCACACCGGCCTCGGAGACCTCCATCGGGACCCACGTCACCTCGCTGAACCCGGCGGCCGCCAGGCACTTCTCGTAGACCTCGCGGCGCGGACGGGTGGCGACGAAGGAGACCGGCGGGTCGAGCAGCGCCGTCGTCCGCGCGAGCGGACCGTTCCCGCCCTCCTCGCCGGTCAGCTCGCTGCGGAAGCCGTACTTCTCCGGAGAGGGGCCGTCGAAACGGAAGTCGGGCGACTGGTTGACGACGAAGAACGCGGCGCCCGGCCGCAGGCTCCGGTGCACGGCGCGGCACATCCGCTCCATGGCGGCGGCATCCTCCGCGTAGTTGAGCAGATGGACCCCCAGGGCGATGTCGAAGGGCTGCTCGACGGGCGGCAGTTCGGCCACGTCACCCACCTCGTAGCGCACACCCAGCGGCTGCTTGCGCTCCAACTCCCGTGCCACGGCCACCATTTCACCGGAGATGTCGACACCGAGCACCTCCGTGGCGCCGCGCCGCCCGAACTCCCGGCTGTAGAAGCCCGTCCCGCAGGCCAGGTCGAGCACCGACCTGCCGCGCACGTCCCCGACCAGGCCGAGGAACGAGGGCACCGCCACGTACCGCTCCAGCGGCAGGGCCTTGAAACCCTCGTACGCCTCACCGATCTCGTCGTACTGCTGCGTGCTCACCGAGCCGTCCTCCCCTGTGGGTGGTCATGACCTCGGCAGTCTCTCCAGGGTGCGGGGGGCGGCCGTACTGGCAGAAACCACAAAGATCGGGACGGCGGCTCGTGGGACCGGGGGACACGCGAGGAGCCCGGCACCCCGAGACGGGGTGCCGGGCTCCTCCTGGACGTCGCCCGACGTCAGGACTTGCTGCTCGCCTTGTCCTTCGACTTGCTGTCGTCGGCCTTGGCGTCGTCCGACTTCGCGTCGTCGGACTTGGAGCCGGACTTCGAGTCGTCGGCCTTCGGGGCGTCGGACTTCGCGTCGTCGCCCTTCGGCTTCTCGCTCGACTCGGGCGCCTTGCCCTCGTTGGCGGAGACGACCGCGGCGGCGGCCTCCTTCGCCGCCTTCCCGGCCTCCTTCGACAGGTCGCCGGCGTCGGGGGTCTTGTCACCCGCGAGGCCCGCGCCGTTGAAGTCGATCGTCACGACGGCGTTCTCGACGCGCGTCACGACCGTCTGCTGCTTGAAGGTGTCCTTGTCCTTCTTCAGGTCGTACCGCACGAGCGTGGCCTGCTGGCCGACGCCCGACAGCACCTCCGTCTTGACGCTCTTGGCGTCCTTGGTCGCCTTGGCGTCCTCGACCTGCTTGGCGTAGTTGTCCTGGGCGCGCTTGGCGCCGCTGCCGAGCGAGGCGTCCGAGTCGAAGCGCATCAGCGAGACGCGCAGCCAGCGGAACTGCGAGCCGTCCACGCCGTTGTTGTCGAGGCTGTCCCAGGAGCAGGAGCCGCGCAGGGCCGTGTCGCTGGACGTGCCGGCCTTGCCCGACGTGTCCTTCGCCTTCGGCACCAGGTCCTCGAGCGTCTTCTTCGACAGGACCTTGCAGGGCTCGGGAAGCTTGGCGTACGCGGCCTTCTCCACCGTCGCGGGCTTCTCGCCGGCCTTGGCCGACGCGGAGGCCTTCGCGCCCGACTCCTTCTTGGCGCCGTCGGAGCCGGAGTCGGAGTCGGAGGAGCAGCCGGAGGCGACGAGGATCACCGGTACGGCGGCCGCGCAGACGAGGAGGCGGCTGCGGAGCTGTCGCTTTCGCTGTGCAGGTCGGTGCATGGTTCCTTCACTCAGTTCGTCTCGTGACGTACGTCCAGTTCGTCTCGTGACGTCGTCGGGTCCGAGGGGCCACGGTACGCGCATGCGGCGCGGGACGACTCCTGTTCAGGGCGGCCGGAGCCCCGGTCACGGCCGCCCGCGCGGCGGGCTACTCGTCGAAGTCGCCGGCCAGCCGGTCGGCCAGTTCACGCGCCTTGTCCTGCATTTCCTTGCTGTCCGGGACGTCCGTGCGGCGGCCGGGCTGCTCGTCGTACTCGATGGTCACGATGACGTTCGACGTGCGGAACACCACAGTCACGGTGCGGTGACGGCTGGCGGAGGCGGAGGTGGCGAGGGCGTCGTCGAGGAAGGCCTCGTCGCCGAGGTCGTCGAGGGTGCGGGGCTCCAGGCCGGGCGGCGGGGTCGCGGCCCGGGAGGCCTCACCGGCGCCCGCCTCGTCCTCGTCGCCCTTCTTCCCCTTCTGCCCCTTCTTGCCCTTGTCGTCGTCGGCGGTGTCGCTCCTGCCGTTCTTGCCGCCCTGGGCCTTGTCGCCGCCCTCGGGGTCGTCGGCCTTGCCGGACTCCTGCGCGGACTCGGCGTTCGCGCCCTCGCCCTCCTCCTCCGTGTCCGAGGCGGTCGGCTCGGGCAGGTCCGCGTCCCGCAGCTTCGTCGCATAGACCTCGGCGGCGCGGTCGTCGTCGCTCACCGCGCCGTCGTAGGAGACGACGCGCTCGAAGTCGACGAGGAGGTGGTGGGAGGCGTCGGACGACTGGATCTTCCAGCTGCATCCCACGCGCCGGTCCGTGTCGTACGTCCCGGAGGGCGTGCCCTCGTACGCCTTCTCGCGCTGCTCGGTGTCGTCCATCTCCGCGATGCCGGGCAGCATCGCGTCGAGGGTGCCGCGGTCGATCTCGCCGCAGGGCTCGGGGAGCGTGCGGTACTTGCCGGGCTGGGCCGGGGCGGTCGAACTGCCGGTGTCGCCCGGCTTGGAGTCGTCGCTCTCGTCACCGAGTCCGGAGCCGCCGCTGCAGCCCGCGAGCAGCGCCGCGAGGAGCGCGGCGACACCGGGTACACAGGCCTTGGCCTTCCGCTGCACCGTGATGGCTCCTCTCGCGTGGTTCGCCTGGTTCGCTGATTGTGCCTGGATATTCGGTTGCCGCCGGCGGACGGCCGGTGGACACAATGTCTATCGCACGCGCTGCCGTGGATGCCGGTCCGATACCCCTTTCGTCGACCTTGGCTCCGGTATTTGCGCTTCCTGACTTGTGTTTGTTTTCGGGGGAATGAGGACGATATGTCGTACGTAGAGGTTCCGGGCGCGAAGGTACCGATCCGGATGTGGACGGACCCGACGTCGGTCGAGGACGCCGCGATGCAGCAGCTGCGGAACGTGGCGACGCTCCCCTGGATCAAGGGCCTCGCGGTCATGCCGGACGTCCACTTCGGCAAGGGCGCGACGGTCGGTTCGGTGATCGCCATGCGGGGCGCGGTCTGCCCGGCGGCGGTCGGCGTCGACATCGGCTGCGGGATGAGCGCCGTCAAGACGTCGCTCACCGCCAACGACCTTCCGGGGGACCTGTCCCGACTGCGCTCGAAGATCGAGCAGGCGATTCCGGTGGGCCGCGGGATGCATGACGACCCCGTCGGGCCGGGGGGCTTCCATGGCATGGCGACCGCGGGCTGGGACGACTTCTGGGCCCGTTTCGAGGGGGTGGCGGAGGCGGTCAGGTTCCGTCAGGACCGGGCGGCGAAGCAGATGGGCACCCTGGGCGGGGGAAATCATCACATTGAACTGTCGTTCGATTCTGAGGGTGCGGTGTGGCTCACGCTCCACTCCGGGTCCCGCAACATCGGCAAGGAACTCGCCGAGCATCACATCGGCGTCGCGCAGAAGCTCTCGCACAACCAGGGTCTTGTCGACCGCGACCTCGCGGTGTTCGTCTCGGACACCCCGCAGATGGCGGCGTACCGGAGCGACCTCTACTGGGCCCAGGAGTACGCGAAGTACAACCGCTCGATCATGATGGGGCTCCTGAAGGACGTGGTCCGCAAGGAGTTCAAGAAGATGAGGGTGACCTTCGAGCCGGAGATCAGCTGCCACCACAACTACGTGGCGGAGGAGCGGTACGAAGGTATGGATCTGCTGGTGACGCGGAAGGGTGCGATCCGGGCCGGTACGGGTGACCTTGGGATCATCCCGGGCTCGATGGGCACGGCCACGTACATCGTGAAGGGCCTCGGCAACGAGAAGGCCTTCAACTCGGCGTCCCATGGCGCCGGTCGGCGCATGAGCCGGGGTGCCGCGAAGCGCCGCTTCTCGGCGAAGGACCTGGAGGAGCAGACGCGGGGCGTCGAGTGCCGCAAGGACTCGGGCGTCGTGGATGAGATTCCGGCGGCCTACAAGCCGATCGAGCAGGTCATGGAGCATCAGCGCGACCTCGTCGAGGTGGTCGCGAAGTTGAAGCAGGTCATCTGTGTGAAGGGCTGAGTCATGGTCGGGGTGCCGGGCGCCGTCGCCGGTGAGCGGCGCCCAGTCGAGGGCGTACAGGGAGTCGACGCCTCCGGACGCGGCGGCGGCGATGCGTTCGGGGCTGGCCTCGCTCGCCCTGCGCGAGGTCA
>NZ_JBFAWC010000039.1:0-18122 GCF_040680155.1 Streptomyces sp. NPDC052114
GGCCCGCGTGACGACGTCGTCACGCGGGCCGACCGGGGCTCGGCACAATCCGGCCGCCGCTCTGCTTCGCGGCGGATTCACTGCTTCACTGCTTCACTGATTCGCTACTTCGCCGCGATCTTCCAGACAGCCGGCTCCGCGCCGTCCTTCTCCGCCCAGTGGACCTCAAGGGACTTGGCGCCCGCCGGGATCAGGTACGTCTCGCAGAGCACGTGGCTCTCGCCCTTCTTCCAGCCCTCCAGGTCCAGCTTGTCCTCGCAGCCCGCGGCGTCCTCGGCCGCGCCGATGAGGAGGCCGCCGCGGGTGCCGTCCGCGTAGATCTCCGTGGTGTCCGGGGCGTCGGGCGTGTCCGTGAGGGGGGCGCCGTCCTTGTGCGTGTACTTCACGTGGGCGGTCGCCGCGACCAGGCCCTCGGCGCGCTTGGGGTCGGAGACCAGCTTCTTGGTCTCGGCCTCCGTGGCCAGGTCGATCTTCTCGGCGGCGACGTCGTACGTGACGGTGGCGTCGCCCTCCTTCACCTTGCCCGTGGTGCTCTCGCCGGCCGCCAGCGCGGGCGCCTCCTTCGGCTTGGCCTGGGAGGAGGCGGCGTCGGACTTCGCGTTGTCGTCCGACTTCTTGTCGTCACCGCCACCGCAGGCGGTCAGCGCGAGGGCGAGCACGGCGACGGGGGCGGCCACGCGCAGCGCGGTCTTCCGGTAGAGCAAAACGATCTCCTGGCTGAGGGGGGACCCGCCGCGCGACGGGTTCGACCCTCGCGAGCGGCAGGAAGAGCCGTCAGCCTATGAGTCCGTCACAGGGCGCGTCGAGATCGTTACGCCCCACCGCAGGGGCATTTACCGCGGCATGTCGGCGCATTGTGGGTGGCTACTAGTACGTAACAGTCGCACAACGCGGAGGGCCGGTCACCGGAGGACCTGTGACCGGCCCTTCGCCGCCGAGGGCGTACCCGCGTCAGGCCCCCGCGGCCCTGCGGCCCCGCGAACGGCCCTGCCCCTTCGCCCCGTTCGGCCACAGCCTGGGCCGCCGCTTCGCCGCCAGGTCCTCCACCCAGCCCACGGCCAGGACCATCAGGCCGATCAACGGCCAGACCAGGAGCGTCATCCACAGCATGTACGTGGTGTCCAGGGCCGAGCTCCAGCGCTCGTCCTCCATGAACGGCAGGTCGTACGCCAGGTCGATGATCGGCACCGTCGCCATGATCAGGAAGTTGTGCCAGAGGTAGATCGTGACGGCCCTGTTGTTGGAGAGCGTCACCAGCTTGTCCCACTTCGCGAGTCTGCCCGGCAGCTCCTGCCACGAGGGCGCGTACTGGAGCAGGATGACGACGAACCCGAGGGACCAGGCCGCCTGGGCCAGCGGGATGTCGTTCAGGTCCCAGCCGTCCGGGCCCAGATGGCCCGACGCCCACCACAGTCCGAAGGCCATGACGAGCGCCGCGACCGACACCGCCAGATAGCGGGGGACGCGCGCCAGCACGCCTTCCTGGTGCGCGAAGCCGAGCACCCAGCAGCTGCCGTAGACCGCGAAGTCCGAGATCGCGTTGCCCGTCTCGCCGGGGATCGTGACGACGCCCGTGCCGACCACGGCCGTCAGGGCGAGCGGGGCGAGCAGCGTCGCCCACGGAAGGCGGCGGAACGCCCACAGCAGCAGCGGCGAGGCGATCACGAACCACAGATACGCGCGGATGTACCACAGCGGGCCCACCGCCTGCGCGGGCCAGGTGTCCTCCAGGAGGCCCGCCTTGTCCCCGAGGTTCCAGGGGAAGGGCGGCGCCCCCACCGGGAACACGTAGTTGAGCACGCTCACCAGGCCCCACGTACCGCCGTGGTCGGGGTCCTCGGAGACGTTCCACCCGCCGGCGAAGAGGAGGACGAGCGCCGCCGCGCCGAACACCCACATGGGCGGCAGGAGCCGGCGGATGCGTCCCTTGATCACGCCCCACGCCGGGCGGTTGAGGGAGCGCGCCATCAGCGAGCCCGCCAGCGCGAACATCACGCCCATGGAGGGGAAGACGATCGTCAGCCAGGCCCAGCCGAACAGGTGGTAGACGACCACGCGGAGGAGCGCGAGCGAGCGCAGGAGGTCCAGGTAGCGGTCGCGGCCCGGCTTCTTGGGCACGTCGGCCGAGGCGGCGGACGGGGCGCCGGGCGCCGCCACGGGCGGCGCGGGCACCTGCGGCAGCGGCCGCGTCCCCCCGGGTACGTAGCTGTGACTCATGCGACGGGCCTCCGTTCACGGCCGCCGGTCCGCTGTCGCGGGATGGAACCGGGCGCCTCCACCACTCCCGTGCGCCGGAGCTTCTGCCAGCGAAGGCGGCCTCCGGTGAGAGCGGTGATCCAGGACTGGAGCAGCACGACGTACATCAGCTGCCGATAGAGGATCTGCTGGAGGGGCAGCGAGATCAGGTGGGTCATGCGCTCCCGGTCGAGGCGGAACGCGTACGCGGCGCAGACCGCCTGCACGGCGAGCACGCCGAGCCAGGCGGCGACGGTCTTCTGGGTGGGGCCGAAGACCAGGCCGTAGAGGAGGAACACGTCGATGAGGGGCGCGAGCAGCGGGGCGAGCACCATGAAGAGGGAGACCAGCGGCAGTCCGACCCGGCCGAAGCGGCCCGAAGGACCCTTCTCGACGACCGCGCGGCGGTGCTTCCAGATCGCCTGCATCGTGCCGTACGACCAGCGGTAGCGCTGGGACCAGAGCTGCTGCACCGACTCCGGGGCCTCGGTCCAGGCGCGGGCCCGCTCGGCGTACACGACCCGCCAGCCGTCGCGGTGCAGGGCCATGGTGATGTCGGTGTCCTCGGCGAGCGTGTCGTCGCTCATGCCGCCGACCCGCTCCAGGGCCGAGCGCCGGAAGGCGCCGACCGCGCCGGGGATGGTCGGCATGCAGCGCAGCATGTCGTACATCCGGCGGTCGAGGTTGAAGCCCATCACGTACTCGATGTGCTGCCAGGCGCCGATCAGCGAGTCCCTGTTGCCGACCTTCGCGTTGCCCGCGACGGCGCCCACGCGCGGGTCGCCGAAGGGCTGCACGAGCTCGCGGACGGTGGACTCCTCGAAGACCGTGTCGCCGTCCATCATCACGATGAGGTCGAAGCGGGCGTTGGCGATGCCGCGGTTGAGGGCGGCGGGCTTGCCCGCGTTCTGCTGGCGCACCACGCGGACGTTCGGCAGGCGCAGGCCCTCGACGATCCGCGCCGTGCCGTCCGAGGAGCCGTCGTCGACGACGATGACCTCGATGGGGTGGTCGCTCGCCATCAGGGAACGGACCGTCGCCTCGATGCACTTGGCCTCGTTGTACGCCGGTACGAGCACGGAGACCGGCTCCGTGATCGGCCGCCCCCAGCTGAAGCCGCGCCTGCGCACGCGGCGCGCGTGCACCGCCGACAGCAGGAGCATGAGGCCGAAGCGGGTGAAGACCAGCACGCCGATGACGGCGAGCGCGACGACGAGGCCGTCGGTGATGTGCTCGGAGGCACCGACCAGGAAGACCCAGGCCCTGCCCTTCCACAGCTCGACGCCGGTGACCTTCGTGTGCGCGCTCGGGGCGGCCAGGGCCTCGGTGAGGTTCCCGAACTCGTAGCCCTGCTTCTGCATTTCGGGCAGGAAGCGGTCGAGCGCGGCGACGGTCTGGGAGCGGTCGCCGCCGGAGTCGTGCATGAGGACGATGGCGCCCTCGCCGCCCTTGGGCGTGGCGCGGCGGATGATCTCGTCGACGCCGGGGCGCTTCCAGTCCTCGCTGTCGGTGTTGTTGACGACGGTGAGGTAGCCGCGGCCGCCGATGTACTTCGTCACCGGGTAGGACTTGTCGTCCATGGCGTCGGCGAACGAGGAGTACGGCGGCCGGAACAGCGAGGTCCGGATGCCCGCCGCACCGGCCAGCGCGAGCTGGTTCTGCGAGAGCTCCCAGTCGATGCGGCTCGTGGACTGGTAGGAGAGGTCGGGGTGGTTGAAGGTGTGCAGGCCGACCTCGTGGCCCTCGTCGACCATGCGTTGGACGAGGTCGGGGTGGCGCGAGGCCATGGTGCCGGTGACGAAGAAGACGCCGTGCGCGTGGTGTTCCTTCAGGACGTCGAGGACCTTGGGGGTCCACTCCGGGTCCGGGCCGTCGTCGAAGGTCAGCACGAGCTTGTGGTCGGGCACGCTCAGCGTGCTCTCGCGGCCGCCCCGGGTGTCGATGACGGGGCCGCCCTCCAGGATCTTCCGCGGCACGTGGTCCGTGGGCGCGGGCGGTCTGACGCGGTGGTCGGCGAGGATCTCGCTGTGGACGTACCCGCGCAGCATGAGCATCGCGAGCAGCGCGACGAGCAGCAGCGAGGGCAGCAGGTAGCGCATGGGCAGACGGCGGCGCCGGACGGTGCCGGGCGCCTTGCCCCGGCGGCCCTTGCCCCGGTGGCCGCGCCCTCGGGGGGCGGTCCGCGCGTCCTGGTTCGGGGCGTGACTGTCCAGGGGGCGGTCCGACCGGCCCCTGTTGGTACGGGAGTTCATCGCTGTGCGCCCTCCGAGGACGGCTTGGTGTCCACGGTGGACTGCTGGGTGCCCGAGCCGCTCTGCGCGGGAGCCGAGGTGTATCCGACGGGGACCTCGCCGCCGCCACCGCCGCCGCCCTCGCCCCCGGGGTCCTGCGACTGCGTGGGCTGCTGGGTGGGCTGGTCGGTCGGGTGCGTGGGCTCGGGGTCGGGGGCCGTGGGGTCACCGGTCGGGTCCGGGTCGGGGCGGCCTCCGCCGTCCGTCGGGTCCGGGTCCGGGTCGGATCCGCCGCCGCCACTCGTCGGGTCGGGGCCGGCCGTCGTGCCGGCCTCGCCGTCGTCCCCGCTCCGCGAGGGACCGGGCCCGCCGTCCTCGTCGGGCGACGCCGTCGCACCGGCGTCGTCCGTCGCGCCGGGCGAGGGCGTCATGCCGGACGAAGCGGACGGACCGGCGGGATCCGCCGTGCCGTTGGGCGTGTCCACCTTGCTGGCCGGCCTGTCGTCCTTGGGCCCCGGCATGGGCAGCCAGGGCGCGCTGGAGTTGCCGGAGAACAGGGTGCCGACGATGACCATCGCGTAGACCGCGCAGACGAGGCCGACGATCGCGCCGACCCGGCGGTATCTGCGGCTGCGGCGGCCCGTCTCGTCGACGAAGACCGGTCCGTCGGCCGCGCCGTCCTGACCGGCTTCGGCGGGCAGGTCCGCCAACTGCCGTCCCACGCCGTCGATCTGAACGGTGACCTCGTTCGGATCATGGGTATGGCCTGGTAGGGCATCTTCTCGCCAAGTTTCCATGCGTACGCACAACCCCCCACATCACTGGACCGGGCGCGCGCACGACTTCCGGGCACTTGCCGTCCGGACCGGGCCCCCACCCGACCCGAGCGCTCCCCCTATCACACTGCGCCCAGGCCATGAATGTAGCGCACCGCAGTGACAGGCGTAGTTATCAGTCAGTTCTGACTCATCATGATGAGTGCATCTGTGGCCGGAACCCATCCGTTCGGGGGTTTTCGGAGCCATCCTTCCTCGGCCGCGAGTTCCGCGGCGGCCTCCCGCAAAGCGGTAACGCCCGGATGAATCAGGCCCTTTCGCCATACCAGCGACACAGGCGACAACGGGACCGGATCGACCAGCGGCCGCAGCTCGGCGCCGGGCATGGCCGGAAAGTCCACGACGACCAGGGCCGGATTCCGCTTCTTCGCCATGATCCGGCCGAACTCCTCGGGCCCCACGGCGAGCGGCGCGGGCGGCGCGACCTCGATGCCGCGCCCCTCGAAGAGCCGGTGCGCGAGGTCGGTCCACTCCAGGGTCCGCGGATTGCCCGCGCCCGCGTACACGGTCTCCCCCGCGAGCGCGTCCAGCGGCACCGCGGCGCGTTCGGTGAGCGGGTGGCCCGCCGGCAGCAGGACCGCCATCGGCTCGTACCGCACGGGCTGCTGCGCGAGCCGCGCGCGCACCGCCGGGTCGAGCCCGGCGTACCGCCCGAAGGACACGTCGAGCCGCCCGGCGATCATCTCGGCGGCGGCGCCGGTGAGCCCGCTCTCGAAGCGGGCCATCAGCTCGCAGTCCGGGACGCGTTCGCGGGCCCGCTCCAGGACGCGCCCGCAGACGAGACCCGGGCTGTTCAGGTCGACGAGCAACGGTCGCGCGGCGCCCGTGAACGCGGCGACCAGGTCGTCCTGCGCCTCCAGGACGCGCCGCGCGTACGGCACGAGCCGCTCGCCGTCGGCGGTGAGCGTGACCTGCCGCGTCGTACGCGAGAACAGTTCGGCACCCAACTCCCGCTCCAGGCGCCGGACATCGCGGCTCAGCGCCTGCTGCGCCACGTACGTCCGGGCGGCGGCGCGGGTGAAGTGCAGCTCCTCGGCGACGGCGAGGAAGCCGCGCAGCAGCCGGGGATCCACGTCCCGGGGCGGGCCCGGTGGAACGTCCGGGGGCGGCCCCGAGGGCACGTCTCGGGACGGCCCACGAGGCGTCGTCGGCGGGGGTGTCATCGCGGGATCCCGGTACGCATCACCGCAGGAACTTACAACGGCGGCGCGTGAATGGCGCCACGGAAGGTGTTGGACCCCGCCGAACGTCCGCGGCGAGGCTGAGGCCATGCCCCGCGACAGCCCCCGGACCACCACGCCGCGCCCGCCCCGGACGCCCCGAGACGTGCCACCGTGCGCGTCCGGGACCACCGGAGACGTGCCACCACCCCCGCCCCGGACCCCCCGCAACCCCTACGCCCGCCTCTTCGCGATACCCGGCGCCACCGCCTTCACCGTCGGCAACCTCGTCGCCCGCCTCCCCATGGGCATGTTCAGCGTGAGCGCCGTGATCATGATCTCCGGCGCCCGCGGTTCGTACGCCCTGGCCGGTGCCGTCACCGCGACCGGCCTCGCGGCAACCGCCGTCGTGGCGCCCTGGACGGCGCGGCTCGTCGACCGGCACGGCCAGGCGCGCGTCGCCGTCCCCGCCACCGCGATCGCCGCGCTCGGCTCGCTCTCGCTGCTCCTGTGCGTGCGCTTCGGGGCGCCCGACTGGACCCTCTTCGCGTCCTACGCCGCCACGGCCACGACCCCGAACACCGGCGGGATGTCCCGGGCCCGCTGGGCGCATCTCCTCAAAGACGACCGGGAGGCCCTGCACACCGCCAACTCCTTCGAGCAGGCCGCCGACGAGCTCTGCTTCATGCTCGGACCGGTCCTCGCCGCGTTCCTCTGCGGCGCGCTCTTCCCCCAGGCGGGCACCCTGATCGGCGTCGTCCTGCTGCTGACCGGCGTCCTCGTCTTCGCCGCCCAGCGCGCGACGGAACCGCCGCCCCAAGGGCGTACGAGCGCGTCCTCCCGGGCGGGATCGCCCCTTCGCGCGCGCGGGATGCCCGCTCTGCTGGTCGTCTTCCTCGCCACCGGCGCCGTCTTCGGCTCCCTGGAGGTCGTCACGATCGCCTTCGCGGACGCCCGCGGGCACAAGGCGGCGGCGGGCGTGATCCTCGCGCTCCAGGCCGCCGGGTCCTGCGCGGCGGGCCTGGTCTACGGAGCGGTGCGACCGCGTGGACCGCTCGTGCGCCGGCACCTCCTGTGCGTGGCCGCGATGGCGGCGCTGATGACGCTCCCGTTGCTCGCGGTGACGATCACGGGTTCGCTGATCGCCCTCTCCGGAGCGCTGCTGATCGCGGGGATGGCGACGGCGCCGACCATGGTCACCGGCATGACGCTCGTACAACACCGCACCCCCGAGGGGCGGTTGAACGAGGGCATGACCCTCGCCGTGACCGGCCTCCTCGGGGGCATCGCGTGCGGTGCGGCGGGCGGCGGCTGGGCGGTGGAGCACCTGGGGCCCGGCGCGGGCTACGGGGTGCCGGTGGCCGCCGCCTGCTGTGCGCTGCTGCTCAGCAGCGCACAGGCTTGCGCCACGAGCACTCCAGCTCGCCGCCGTCCCCGTCGGCCCCGCGCGTCGAACGGGGCCTGACCGGCACGGCCCTGTCCTCGGTCGAGGACGCGAGCGTCACCACGACGGCGTCCTCCAGCGCCTTCACGGAGGCGGGCAGGTAGTTGTTCAGGATGATGCTGAAGACCAGCTCGCGCCCGCTCTTGTCCTTGACGTAGCCGGACAGCGCGGACGCCCCGGTCAGCGTCCCCGTCTTGGCGTGGACGTTGAGGGCCGCCGGGGTCCCGCACATCCGGCTGCGCAGCGTGCCGCCCGCGAACTTCCCGGGGGCGCAGGCCACCGGCAGCGACGCGTACCAGTCGGCGAACCACGGCTCGCCCTTGGCCGAGCGCAGCAGCTTGATGTACTGCTCGGCGGCGACGTTGTCCTTGCGCGAGAGCCCGGAGCCGTCCACCTGGCGGATCCTGCCCGGGTCGACGCCCGCGGTCTTCAGATAGCCGCCGATCGCGGCGATGCCGTCGTCCCAACTCCCGGGCCGTCCGGTCGCCTTGTACCCCATGGCCTTGGTCAGGGACTCGGCGTGCATGTTGTTGGACAGCTTCATGAAGGGGACCATGAGGTCCTTGAGCGGCATGGAGTCGTGCGAGGCGAGCCGCCGGGCGCCCTGGGGCGTGGCGATGCCCGGCCTGGTCGGCCCGGTCACCTTCACGCCGTGCGCGGCGAGCGCGTCGCGGAAGACGGCGGCGGCGTAGCCGGTGGGCTCCCAGACGGTGGCCCACTCCTTGGTGGTGTCCCCGCCGACCGGGACGGTGCCGCTGACGGTGATGGTGTTCTTGCCGTGCTGCCGTTCGACGGTGACGGAGTCGGTGCCGCCCTCGGCGACGGTGGTGGCCCGCAGGTCGATGTCCACGTAGTCCGTCTTCGGCGTCACGGTGACGCGCGGCTCGTCCCCGGCCTGCGCGCCGGGCGCGACCTCGACGATGACCGTCCCGGTGTCGTAGTCCGTGTCGGGCGCGACGCTCAGGGCGCTGATCTGCGCGGCGTAGTACGCGGACTCGTCGTCGCCGCTCCAGGTGTCGCCGATGCGCTTGGCGTCGAACCGGGTGTCATCGGCGACGAGCCGCCCGGACACCTTCCGCACGCCCGAGTCGGCGATCTTGGCGGCGAGGCCGTCGTAGTCCTTGGCGAGCGTCGTGGGATCGCCCGTGCCGCGCAGATACAGGTCTCCCCGGAGCACGGATCCGCTCTGCTTGCCCGTGGCGAGGACGTCGGTGGTGAACCGGTGGTCGGGGCCGAGGAGTTCCATGGCCGCGGCCGAGGTGAGCAGCTTGGTGTTGGAGGCGGGCATGAGGCGCCCGCTGGACCGGTGCTGGTAGAGGACGTCGCCGGAGGCCGCGTCGGCGACCACCACACTGGCCACGCCGCCCTCCATGCGCGGGTCGCCCAGGACGGCGTCGATGGCCTCGGGCAGCCCGGACCGGTCGGAGTCGGCCCCGGCCGGTGCGCCGAGGTACAGCCCGCCGGCCGTCAGGCCGAGCACGGCGGGCCAGATCCAGTGGCGCGTACGACGGGCGGTGCCGCGCGGCCGACGCGGACGCGGGGCGCTGCCGGGCGAGGCGGGCAGCGCGGGCTTCGTAGATCTCGCGGGTCCACTCATGACCCAGCAGCATCCCGGACTCCCCGCCCCCACGACAGCCCCCACCCCGGCCACGTGTGGGGCAATCGGGCGGGTGCGCGGCAGCGGGCCGGGCCCGCGCCCCGCGGAGGGCCGAAGCCCTCGTCACCCGGGCGGCTCGACCAGCGGCGGGTGGGGCTGGCGGCGCCGGTGCGGGGGAAGGGCCGCCAGGAGGGTCAGGGCGGGGGCCGGCGCGGTCGGGGTGCCGCCCGTGCGGCGGCAGACCAGGGCGTCGGGGTCGCCCGCGGGCTGCTGGAGGCTGTAGCCGTCGGGGCACGAGGGCCCCGGGTCGCCCGCCTCGCCCTTGGGGCCCCGCTCGCCCTGCGGTCCGGCCGGACCCGCCGGACCCGTGGAACCGGCGTCGCCGTTCGTGCCCGAGGAGCCCGCGGGGCCGGTCGGCCCCGCCTGGCCCTGCGCGCCGTCCTTGCCGTCCCTGCCGTCCTTGCCGTCCTGGCCGTTCACGCCCGGCGCTCCTGTGGGCCCCGGCTCGCCGGGCGCCCCCGCCTCACCCTGCTCGCCCTGCTCCCCCTGCTGTCCGCCCTCGCCGCGCGAGCCCTTCGCACCTGGCTTCCCGTCCGAGCCGTCCGAGCCGTCCGCCCCGTCCGAACCGTTTGTTCCGTCCGAGCCGTCCGCCCCCCGCGAACCGGGCAGCCCCGCCGGCGCCCGCACCCGCGCCAGCAGGTCGTCGATCGCCTCGGAGGGGTCCGGTGCCGCGGGCGTGTCGCCGTGGGACCTGACCTGCGCGCGCAGCGTCCGCACGTCCCGGGCGAGCGTGGACACCGCGTCGCCGCGCCGGTCCGCCTCCGCCGCGAGCCGGTCGGCACGGCGGTCGCCCGCGTCGATGCGGGCCCACAGGATCACCGCGACGCCGGAGAGCGCGAGCAGCACGCAGACGAGGAACACACTGCGCCAACGGCGGGCCAGGACTCGCTCGAGGTGGGTCACTGGGTGCCTCCGAGCCGTTCGTTGGCGATGAGGAGCCGGGCGATCTCGCTCTGGTCGTGGGCGTGCAGCGCGCTCAACTCGGCGAGCTTCGCGTCGCGTTCGGCGACCTGCCGCTCCAAACGGTCCCGCTCGATCTGGAGCTTCTCGGTGAGGCTGGAGTATCCGTTGAGCGCGTTCTCGCCGCGTTTGCCGAGATACGCCACCACGGCGCCGGCCAGCACTCCGAGACAGGCGAGAACGGAGCCCACGAGGGTGACGGTGGCATCCAAGCGACTGCCTCCTGCTCCTGACTGCCGGCCTCTGCGCGAACCGCACGGCCGCCACGACCCTGCACTCGGACGATTAACGAGTCACATGCCCGGAAGATGTGCCCGAATCGTTCACCGCCCCACCCCAACAGCCTTTCGACATACGGGAGTTGACGCGGCGGCACACGGAAGAAGCCCCCTGGCCCGGGGGCCAGAGGGCTTCAACCTCACATGGGAATTGTGGAGATGGCGGGAATCGAACCCGCGTCCAACGGTGCAGAATCAGGGCTTCTCCGTGTGCAGTTCGCTGCGATTTTCTCGGCCCCGGTGATCTCGCGAACAAGTCTCCGACGGGCCCAGTCACTGTTTGATTTCCTCCCAGACCCCGTGACCGGGTCTAGAAGTTTAGTTCCCTAGCTGATGCCAGGATCCGGGTCGGGAACAGCCCCGGGCTGACACTTCGCAAGTCGCTACTTAGGCAGCGAGGGCGAAGGAATCGCGCTTGGTGTTGGCGATTATTGGTTGCGACATATGGTTAACGAGATCATTGCCGCTTCCTCGACACGCTTCCCCTGCTTCGACATCCGCTGTCGAAACCGATCATCCCCATGTTGATTTTTCAATCCGGGTCTTTCGACCCTGCGCCCCGGCCGTGCGGGGCATGACCCATCGTACGTGACCAACGCGGGACGGTGCCAGCGTATTCCTGGTGGCCGGTGCCCGGGGGCTAGGCGATGCCCTGCCGCCGCCGCGCCGACGCGATCGCGCGGTTCGTCTCGCGGGTGTCCTGCTTCTCGCGCAGCGTCTGCCTCTTGTCGTACTCCTTCTTGCCCTTGGCCAGCGCGATCTCGACCTTGACCCGGCTGTCCTTGAAGTACAGCGCGAGGGGCACGATCGTGTGACCCGTCTCCTGGGACTTGGACTCCAGCTTGTCGATCTCCGCACGGTGCAGCAGGAGCTTCCGCTTCCGCGTGGCCGAGTGGTTGGTCCAGGTGCCCTGCACGTACTCGGGCACGTGGATGTTGTGCAGCCATGCCTCGCCGCGGTCGATGTGCACGAAACCGTCCACCAGGGAGGCCCTGCCCAGCCGCAGCGACTTGACCTCGGTGCCCATCAGCACCAGGCCGCACTCGTACGTGTCCAGGATGTGGTAGTCGTGCCGCGCCTTCTTGTTCTGCGCGATCATCTTGCGGGCGGGTGCCTTCTCGGCGGCCTTCGCGGCCTTGCGCTTTACCTTTTCCTTCGCCATAGTGCGGTCATTTTCGCACTACGAGGGGGGTCCGAGGCCAGTCAATACTGTCTCGGCCCGCGCCTCGGCCCCGTCCTCGGCCTCCAGGTCGGGGGTGATGCCCCGGCCGTCGACGGCCCGCCCCGAAGGGGTGCGGTAGTGGCCGACGGTCAGCTCGGCGACGGAGCCGTCGGGCAGGCGGCTCGGCATCTGGACCGAGCCCTTGCCGAAGGTCCTGGTGCCCACCACGACCGCGCGGCCGCGGTCCTGGAGGGCGCCCGTGAGGAGCTCGGCCGCGCTCATCGTGCCGCCGTCGACGAGCACGACCACGGGTCTGCCGGTGTCACCGCCCCGCTCGGCGTGCAGGGCCTTCTGCTCGCCGCGCACGTCGTACGTGGCCACGAGGCCGCCGTCGACGAAGGCGGACGCGGCGGTGACCGCCTCCGTCACCAGGCCGCCGGAGTTCCCGCGCAGGTCCAGCACGATCCCGGCGCCCTCGGGGGCCTCGCGCACCGCGGTCCGCACGTCCTCCCCGGAACCCTTGGTGAACGCGTCGACCTTGATCAGGACGGCACCGCCCGGCAGGTCGGTGACCGTGACGGAGTCCGTGGACAGATGGGCGCGGCGCAGCGTCTCGCGCCACGCGCGCGTGCCGCGCTCCACGCCGAGGACCACCGGGGTGCCTGCGCGGTCGCCGCGCAGCAGGGCGAGGACCTCCGTGACGGGGCGGCCGGTGACGCGCTCGCCGTCGATCGAGCTCAGCAGGTCGCCCTCGCGCAGCCCGGCCCGGTCGGCGGGCCCGCCCTTCTGCACCCGGGAGACCTCGATGCGCCCGTCGGCCGCGCGCCGGGCCCACAGCCCCACGCCGGTGTAGCCGCCGTCGAGCGCCTTCTCGAATTCCTGGTACTCCCCCGGTGAGTACACCGACCCCCAGCGGTCCCCGCTGCGGCTGACGGCCTCCTCCGCGGCCTTCTTGCCGGACTTGCCGTCGGCCATGGCCTCGGCGGCGGCGTCGGCGGCCTCCTCCGCGGTGTCGGCGGAGGGGTCGCCCTGGTAGGGGGCGACGTCGGAACGTACCGAAGGGGAGGCGGATTTCTGGCCCCCGCCGGCCTCGTCGCTCCAGGAGCCGGTGGCGGCGCCGGTGACGAGGACGCTCGCGAAGACCAATGTCAGGGCCGCCCCGCGGCGGATGCGGCGGGGCCCGGAGAACCGGTCGGCGAACCGGTCGAGGCCTGACATGACGGTGAGTCTAGGACAACGAAGAGCGCCGTACGGTGGGTTGAACCGTACGGCGCCCTGACACGCTGGGGGCTCTTCTCACACCTTCAGGTACTTGCGCAACGCGAAGAACGCGGCAAGCGCGGGCATCAGCAGGCCGATCGCGAGGACCAGCGGCAGCTTCGTGAGCACCGCGTCCCAGCCGACGAACTGGACCAGGTTCAGCTTCTCGGAGAGCGCCAGACCGTGGTCGATGATGAAGTACCGCCCCACCAGGAGCATGCCGCAGGCGACGCCGCCGCCGATCAGGCCGGCCACGGCGGCCTCCATGATGAACGGCATCTGGATGTAGAAGCTGGACGCGCCGACCAGCCGCATGATCCCGGTCTCACGACGACGGCTGAACGCCGAGACGCGCACCGTGTTGACGATCAGCATCAGCGCCACGGTCAGCATCAGCGCCATCACCGCGCGCGCCGCCCAGTTCATGCCGTTGAGCAGCCCGAAGAGGTTCTCCAGGATGCCCTTCTGGTCCTGCACGGACTGCACGCCGTCACGTCCGGAGAAGGCCGTCGCGACGACCTGGTACTTCTCCGGGTCCTTCAGCTTGATGCGGTACGACTCCTGCATCTGGTCGGGCGTGAGGGAGCTGGACAGCGGCGAGTCGCCGAACTGCTCCTTGTAGTGCTTGTACGCCTCGTCCGCCGACTCGTGCTGGACGCTCTCCACGACGGGCATCTTCTTCAGATCGCCGAGGATCAGGTCCTTCTGCTCGTTCGTGACGGCGCCCTTGGCGCACTTGGGGTCCTGCTCGGCGTCGGCCTTGTTGCACAGGAAGATCGAGACGTTGACCTTGTCGTACCAGTAGCCCTTCATATTGCTCACCTGGTCGCTCATGAGGAGCGAACCACCGAAGAGGGCGAGCGAGAGCGCTACGGAGACGATGACCGCGAAGGTCATCGTGAGATTGCGGCGGAGACCTACGCCGATCTCCGACAGGACGAACTGGGCGCGCATGGCGGCCTTTCAGTGGATCAGGTGAACAGACAGCGGTCGGGCGGTACGGGTCGTCAGTGCTGGTAGCCGTAGACGCCGCGCGACTGGTCGCGGACGAGGCGGCCCTTCTCCAGCTCGATGACCCGCTTGCGCATCTGGTCCACGATCTGCTGGTCGTGGGTGGCCATCACGACGGTGGTGCCGGTCCGGTTGATCCGGTCGAGCAGCTTCATGATGCCGACGGAGGTCTGCGGGTCGAGGTTGCCGGTCGGCTCGTCGGCGATGAGGAGCTTGGGGCGGTTGACGAAGGCGCGGGCGATCGCGACACGCTGCTGCTCACCGCCGGAGAGCTCGCCGGGCATCCGGTCCTCCTTGCCGCCCAGGCCCACGAGGTCGAGGACCTGCGGCACGGACTTGCGGATCTCGCCGCGGGACTTGCCGATGACCTCCTGGGCGAAGGCGACGTTCTCGCCGACGGTCTTGTTGGGCAGGAGACGGAAGTCCTGGAAGACGGTGCCCAGCTGGCGGCGCATGTGCGGCACCTTCCAGTTGGACAGGCGCGCGAGGTCCTTGCCCAGGACGTGCACCTGGCCGTGGCTGGTGCGCTCCTCGCGCAGGATCAGCCGCAGGAAAGTGGACTTTCCGGAGCCGGAGGATCCCACCAGGAAGACGAACTCGCCCTTCTCGATCTCTAGGGAGACGTCCCTGAGCGCGGGGCGGGTCTGCTTCGGGTAGGCCTTGGAGACGTTGTCGAATCGGATCACGGATGCACCACGGGTTGCCGGGGGTAGGTGTGCGTGACCATACGCGAAGGCGGCGCACCGGCGCAGTCGGCGTCCTGAGTTGCGCCGATTGTCATGGCTGGAAGTGGGAACGCAACAGTCGGAAACCGTCGGGAAACGGCGGACCGCGCCGAAATCCGCGGAAGCTGGCACAGTGGTAGGGGGAACGATTGGGTTGCCCGTAGCGTTGGGCAGGCTGTAACTGTGCGGGAGGAGAAGCGCATGACCCTGGATCGGTTGGTATGCGCGAACTGCGCAGCGCCCGTGAGTGAAGGCCGCTGCCCCGTGTGCCGGGCCAATCGCGAGCGCATGCAGATGGAGGGGCCCTTCGCGGGGCTCAATCCCGCGGCACTGATCGCACTGCTCGTGGTGCTGATCGCGGCGGTGGCGCTGCTGGCGCACCAGACCGCGTAGGAGCGGCACACCGGCAGGAGCGGCGCACGGAGAGTGACGGCGCCGCCCTCGGGCGACACGGACACCGGCTACAGAGAAGGGCCCGGAGCTTCGAGAAGCTCCGGGCCCTTCGTCACGCGTACGACACCTCGTACGTCGCGTACGTCACCGCACGGGTCAGGCAGCGGCGCCGCGGTTGCCGACGAGGCGCGGCAGGATGCGGAAGCCGATGCCGCCGGCGATCATCGTCGCGGCACCGATCACCAGGAAGGTGGTCTCGGCGGCGCCGGTCTCGGCGAGCTCGCCGCCCTTGTCGGTCTTGTCGCCGGCCTGCTCGACCGGCTTGGAGCCGGTGTCGGTCAGGCTGTCCTTGCCCTTGCCCTGCTCGACGGGGGTGTTGCCGCCGCCGTCGGGGTCGGTGTCGTTGCCGCCGTTGCCGCCGCCGTTGCCGTTGCCCGGGTCGGTCGGGCCCTCGGTGGGGTCGGTCGGGTCCGTGGGCTCGTCGGTCGGGTCCGTCGGGTCCGTGGGCTCCTCGGTGGGCTCCGTGGGCTCCTCGGTGGGCTCGGTCGGCTCCTCCGTGGGCTCGGTGGGCTCCTCGGTCGGCTCCTCCGTCGGCTCCTCGGTGGGCTCCGTCGGGATCTCCGTGGGCTCCTCGGTGGGCTCGTCCTCGCCCAGACCGACGTCCACACCGACACCGGTGTCGTCGGCGTGCGCGTCGGCGCTCACGCCGCCGAGGTCGACGCCGACGTCGAGGGCCGAGGCGGCACCCGCGGCGGTCAGCGAGGCGCCGGCGGCAATCACGGCACCGGCTGCTATCCGCGCGACACGGATCCGCGTCTTCTTGGTCATCTGGCTGCTACCCCCAGTAGCTGAATCGTCAGTGAGGCAGCGTCCGGGGCGGCGACCACTGGGGACGATCGATCGGCCCCCACAGATCCCACGCGCCCCAGAAATACGCATGCCGCACGCTAGCCTTTCCACTTTTCACAGCAGCGTCAAGGCCGTTGCGGGCGCGATGTCCGATATAAGCGCAGTTGAGCGTCGTACGGAGATGTGACTGTGACGTAAAAGGCAACTGCCGCCTCTGGGGCGGCAGTTGCCTTGTCGATAAAGCCGTTCTCGGCGGTTTCTACTTCTCCTGCTGCTTGCGCCAGCGAATTCCGGCTTCCAGGAAACCGTCGATCTCGCCGTTGAAGACGGACTCCGGATTGCCGACCTCGAACTCCGTGCGCAGGTCCTTCACCATCTGGTACGGGTGCAGGACGTAGGAACGCATCTGGTTGCCCCAGGAGTTTCCGCCGTCGCCCTTGAGGGCGTTCATCTTCTCCTGCTCCTCCTGGCGGCGGCGCTCGAGGAGCTTGGCCTGGAGGACGTTCATCGCGGTCGCCTTGTTCTGGATCTGCGAGCGCTCGTTCTGACAGGAGACGACGATGCCGGTGGGCAGGTGGGTCAGGCGCACCGCGGAGTCCGTGGTGTTGACGCCCTGGCCGCCGGGGCCCGAGGAGCGGTACACGTCGACGCGCAGCTCGGACTCGTCGATCTCGATGTGGTCGGTCTGCTCGACGACCGGGAGGATCTCGACGCCCGCGAAGGACGTCTGGCGACGGCCCTGGTTGTCGAACGGCGAGATGCGTACGAGGCGGTGGGTGCCCTGCTCGACGGAGAGCGTGCCGTACGCGTACGGGGCCTGGACGGCGAAGGTGGTCGACTTGATGCCGGCCTCTTCCGCGTACGACGTCTCGTACAGCTCCGTCTTGTAGCCGTGGCGCTCGGCCCAGCGCAGGTACATGCGCTGGAGCTTCTCGGCGAAGTCGGAGGCGTCGACGCCGCCGGCCTCCGCGCGGATGGTGACGACGGCCTCACGGGCGTCGTACTCACCGGAGAGGAGGGTCCTGACTTCCATCTCGTCCAGCGCCTTCTTGACGGCGGTGAGCTCGGACTCGGCCTCGGCGCGGGTGTCCGGGTCGTCCTCCTCCTCGGCCATCTCGAAGAGAACACCGAGATCGTCGATACGACCGCGCAGGGCCTCGGCCTTGCGGACCTCCGCCTGGAGGTGACTCAGCTTGCTGGTGATCTTCTGTGCCGCTTCCGGGTCGTCCCACAGGGACGGCGCGGCCGCCTGCTCCTCGAGCACGGCGATATCGGCCCTCATCTTGTCGAGGTCCAGGACGGCCTCGATCGACTCCATGGTCGAGGAGAGGGACTTGAGCTCTTCGGAAACATCGACGACTGCCACGACTCCAGCGTAACGGTTGCGGCAACCACGGTTTCCCGTGCGGGGCTGCAACGGCACCCCTTCCGGGGCGGGGGGCGCGTTTCCCTGCGGGGCGGGGGGCCCTTGGGGGCGGGGGGCTTTCCCTTCAGCACGGGGCGTTGTTTCCCTGCGGGTGGCTGGGTGGCTTTCCTGTCCCGCCGCTTCGCGGCGGATGTCCCCACCCACCCACCCGTTTACCCGGCACCGTCCTGGGCTGTAGGGGCCGGGGCGCGCGGTGTGATCAGCCGCGCAGGGGCGGGGCCGGGGGGTGCGTCACCGGCGGGAAGCCGAGGCGGGGCCGGGACCCCTGGCGGAGCACCGGTGCGGGCACGCCGGCGCCGACGAGCGCGGCGGCGGAGGAGAACAGTACGAACAGGTCGAGCGGATCGTCGGCCGTCACCCGGTCGAGGCAGCGGGCACCCGCCGCCTTGGGCGCGAGCACATCGGCGGCGCGGCTGTCTGCGCCGCTCGGTCCTCGGCCTGAGCGACGAGCAGGCGAGCGCCCGCCCCAGCGCCAGCGAGCTGACCCTGGGCGGC
>NZ_JBFAWC010000040.1:0-13352 GCF_040680155.1 Streptomyces sp. NPDC052114
GGCTCCTGCAGACCGTGGTGGCCGTCGCCGCCGAGAAGAACTCCACCCTCGTCCTGCCCTTCCCCGTGGAGCTCCTGCGCTTCCTGGAACGGGCGCAGCAGGCCCTGCCGCAGCCTCCGGACGGCGGCGCGCCGGGGCTCGCGAAGCTGCCGGATTCCGGAGCGGCGAACGCGGAAGTCGGAGAGAACAACGCCCGCGGAGGGTCGAGAACCGGACAGGACTAGTCCTCACGGGCTGGCGACCGTCCCCTCGCACGCGGTGTTTGCACCGGGAACCGACGTGGTCGGATCCCGCTCGGCCAAGGGGCCCGGGGCGCGCGGCCGTTGCCGTGCGCGCGTCCTGAAGTAGACCTTGTGTGCGACCGGAAGGCATCGGGATAGTGGGCGAGGCCAATTGGCATGGACGCGGCTTTTTCAGCGTGGCAACTCCGTGCCGCGCAAGCCCTGCGGTCCGTCGGGTCCCCACACCGGACGGGTCGATCCCCCCACAGGAGGTCGTGAGTTTTGAAGCACCGACGCATACCCAAGCGGCGTGCCGCCGTGGCAGGCGCGGGCATCGCCGCGCTGGTCGCCGCGGGAATCACCTTCCAGACTGCGAACGCGAGCGAGAACTCCCCCGAGTCCACGCCGGACGTCCTCTCGGTGGCCAAGGCCGGAAAGCTCGCCTCGTCCCTGGGCAAGGAGCTGGGCGCGGACGCCGCGGGCACGTACTACGACGCGAAGGCGAAGAGCCTCGTCGTGAACGTGCTGAACCAGAGTGCCGCGGACGCCGTCGAGTCGGCGGGCGGCAAGGCCAGAATCGTCGAGAACTCCCTGGCGGAGCTGAAGAGCGCCCGCGCGACGCTGGACGACAAGGCGGCCGTCCCCGGCACCTCGTGGGCGATGGACCCGGCCACGAACAAGGTCGTCGTGACGGCGGACCGCACGGTCAAGGGCGCGAAGCTCGACCAGGTCACCTCGATCGTGAAGAGCCTCGGCGGCAAGGCCGAGCTCAAGAAGAGCAAGGGCGAGTACAAGGCCTTCATCGCCGGCGGCGACGCGATCTGGGGGAGCGGCTCGCGCTGCTCGCTCGGCTTCAACGTCGTCAAGGGCGGCGAGCCGTACTTCCTGACGGCGGGCCACTGCGGCAACGCGGTCAAGAGCTGGTCCGACTCGCAGGGCGGCCAGGAGATCGGCGCCACGGAGGAGTCGAGCTTCCCGGGCAACGACTACGCCATCGTGAAGTACACGGCGGACACCCCGCACCCCAGCGAGGTCAACCTGTACGGCGGCACCCAGGCGATCAGCAAGGCCGGGGACGCCACGGTGGGCCAGAAGGTGACGCGCAGCGGCAGCACCACCCAGGTGCACGACGGTGACGTCACCGCGCTCGACGCCACGGTGAACTACCAGGAGGGCCAGGTCGACGGTCTGATCCAGACCACGGTCTGCGCGGAGCCCGGCGACAGCGGCGGCGCGCTCTTCGCCGGCGACACGGCGCTGGGTCTCACCTCGGGCGGCAGCGGTGACTGCTCGTCCGGCGGCGAGACGTTCTTCCAGCCGGTGCCGGAGGCCCTGTCGGCCTACGGCGCGGAAATCGGCTGACCTCGTCCGGAGGGTTCGAGCCCCGCCCCCTGAAAAGGGGGCGGGGCTTTTTCCGATTCTTTGTGAAAACTTTCACAAGCGCGCAAGGGTCCAAAGTCCCTTCGGGTTCGCGCAGGTCAGAATAGGTATCTTTGGTGGGGGAGATGCTTTGGCGGGACCTTTTGCCCGGAGGTTGGGGTCCTTTTCGGACGGGCGAGCACGGCGTAAAGGTGTGGAATTGGAGGCGTAGAGAAAAGGCCTCGAAGAAGGAGTACCTGCCATGCAGGCCAAGGAGATGGTGGACGGACTCGTGCGAGGGGCCCTCGCGGCGCTCGAGCGGTTCGAGTCGTACGACCAGGAGCAGGTCGACCACATCGTCAAGAAGGCCTCCCTCGCCGCGCTGAGCCACCACGGTGAGCTCGCGCGGCAGGCGGTCGAGGAGACCGGGCGCGGCCTCTTCGAGGACAAGGCCGTCAAGAACCTCTTCGCGTGCGAGCACGTCGTCAACTCGATGCGCGGCCTGAAGACCGCGGGCGTCATCTCCCGCGACGAGCTGAACGGCATCACCGAGATCGCCGAACCGGTCGGTGTCGTCTGCGCGATGACCCCGGTGACCAACCCGACCTCGACCACGATCTTCAAGGCGCTCATCGCCCTGAAGACCCGCAACCCGATCGTCTTCGCCTTCCACCCGAGCGCCCAGAAGTGCTCGGCCGAGGCCGCCCGGATCGTGCGCGACGCCGCGATCGAGGCCGGCGCTCCGGAGAACTGCGTGCAGTGGGTCGAGGAGCCCTCGATGGAGGCCACCGGCCTCCTCATGAACCACGAGGGCGTCTCCACGATCCTCGCCACCGGCGGCAACGCGATGGTGAGGGCCGCCTACTCCTGCGGCAAGCCCGCGCTCGGCGTCGGCGCGGGCAACGTGCCCGCCTACGTCACCCGCAGCGGCAAGCTGAAGCGGGCCGTGCACGACATCGTGCTCTCCAAGGCCTTCGACAACGGCATGATCTGCGCCTCCGAGCAGGCCGTCATCCTGGACGAGGAGATCTACGAGGAGGGGCTCGCGGAGTTCCAGCGGCTCGGCGCGTACGTCGTCACGGCGGCCGAGAGGACCAAGCTGGAGGAGTTCGTCTTCGGCACGACCGCCTTCGCCAACAACTGCGCGGGCGCCAAGCTGAACGCGGCCGTCGTCGGCAAGTCGCCGCAGTGGATCGCCGAGCAGGCCGGCTTCGAGGTCCCCGAGGGCACCTCGGTCATCGTCGCCGAGTGCGCGGAGGTCGGCGTGGGCGAGCCGCTCACCGGCGAGAAGCTCTCCCCGATCCTGGCCGCGCTGAAGGCCGGGACCACCGAGCAGGGCCTCGAACTGGCCGCCCGGATGGTCGAGTTCCACGGGCTCGGGCACAGCGCCGCCATCCACACCGAGGACGAGGAGCTCGCCGAGGAGTTCGGCAGGCGCGTCAAGGCGGTCCGCGTCATCGTCAACGCGCCCTCGACCTTCGGCGGCATCGGCGACGTCTACAACTCCTTCCTCCCCTCACTGACCCTCGGCTGCGGCTCGTACGGACACAACTCGGTGTCGAACAACGTCTCCGCGGTCAACCTGATCAACGTCAAGCGGATCGGACGGCGCAACAACAACATGCAGTGGTTCAAGGTCCCGCCGAAGATCTACTTCGAGCGCAACTCGCTGCGCTACCTCGGTGAGATGGAGGGCATCAAGCGCGTCTCGATCGTCACCGACAAGACGATGTCGCAGCTCGGCTTCGTGCGGCGGGTGACCGACATCCTCGCGGCGCGCGAGTCCGCCGTCACCGTGCAGGTCATCGACAACGTCGAGCCGAACCCGGAACTGGCGACGGTGCGGGCCGGTGCCGCGATGATGCGGGACTTCGGGCCGGACACCATCATCGGCCTCGGCGGCGGCTCGCCGATGGACGCGGCGAAGATCATGTGGCTGATGTACGAGCACCCGGAGATCGAGTTCGCGGACACCAAGGAGAAGTTCTTCGACATCCGCAAGCGCGCCTTCAAGTTCCCCGGGCTCGGCAAGAAGGCGCAGATGGTGGCCGTCCCGACCACCTCGGGCACCGGCTCGGAGGTCACCCCCTTCGCCGTCATCTCCGACCCGGAGGCCGCGCAGAAGTACCCGCTCGCCGACTACGCGCTCACCCCGAACGTCGCGATCGTCGACCCGGTCCTGCCGATGGGTCTGCCCGCCACCGTCACCGCCGACTCCGGCTTCGACGCGCTGACCCACGCCACGGAGGCGTACGTCTCCGCCTACGCGAACGACTACACCGACGGGCTCTGCCTCCAGGCCATCAAGCTCATCTTCGAGAACCTGGAACGGTGCGTCGTGAACGGTCCGAAGGACCCCGAGGCGCGCGAGAAGATGCACAACGCCTCGACGGTCGCGGGCATGGCCTTCGCCAACGCCTTCCTCGGCCTGGTGCACGCCATGGCGCACACCCTGGGCAACACGTTCCACGTCGCCCACGGGCGCACCAACGCGCTGCTCCTGCCGCACGTCATCCGGCACAACGGCACGGTCTCCGGCAAGGCGACGCCGTGGCCGAAGGCGGAGGTCTACCGGGCGCCCGAGCGGTTCCAGGAGATCGCCCGGATGCTGGGCCTGCCGGCGGCGACCCCCGAGGAGGGAGTGGAGTCCTATGCCCGTGCGGTGGAGGAACTGCGTGCCAAGTGCGGCATCCCCGCCTCCTTCCAGGAGGAGGGCGTCGACGAGGCGGCCTTCCTGGAGGCTCTGCCGCAGCAGGCGATGAACGCGTACGCCGACCAGTGCGCGCCGGCCAACCCCCGTATGCCGATGCTCTCCGAGATGGAGCGGTTGATGAAGCGGGCGTATTACGGGGACGGGGAGGGCGCCTGATCCGGTTTGCGGTCTGCGGGCTGTGCCTGGCTGATCGCGCAGTTCCCCGCGCCCCTTATCAGGGGCGCGGGCTCACCGCTTCGGCCAGTACCACAGAGGTTCGTCCAAGAGGCTCTCCCGGCCCGCCACCGTCGTCCGGCCCGACTCCTTGAGCAGTTCTATGGAGTTGACGTCGACACGGTGGCGGGCCGCGCCCTTGCCCACCGCTTCCGCGAGGGAGTCCGCGTGGGTCACCAGGACCACCTGCGTGTCCTTCGTCGCCGTGAGGATCAGGTCGGCCAGCGGGCGCAGGAGATCGGGGTGCAGGCTCGTCTCCGGCTCGTTCAGGACGAGGAGGGACGGCGGGCGCGGGGTCAGCAGCGCGGCCGTCCACAGCAGATAGCGCAGGGTGCCGTCGGAGAGCTCGGCCGGGCCCAGCGGGCGCAGCAGGCCGCGCTGGTGCAGCTGGAGCTCGAAACGCCCGCCGTTGTCGACGACGCGGACCCGGCTGCCCGGGAAGGCGTCCGCCACGGCCTCGTCGAGCGCCTCGTCGTCGCCGATCTCGCGGATGGTCTGCAGGGCCGCCGCCAGGTCCGCGCCGTCGTGGGCGAGGACCGGGGTGCGGGTGCCGATGCGGGCGGCGCGGGCGGGCGCGTCGGCGTCGGTGCGCACGTGGTCGTAGAACCGCCAGGAGCGGATCAGCTCGCGCAGCCGCAGCAGGTCGGGGGCGAGCTGGGGGTCGGCGAACTCGCTGAGCATGCTGTCGTACGGCCTGATGCCCTGGGAGCGGTGCCAGCCGCCGTCGGCCGTGCGGGTGCGCACGGCGGGGCCCGCGCGGTCGCAGAGCAGCGCGGCGGGCCGCAGCACGGGCCCGGCCCAGGTGGACTCGCGCTTGATCTCGGGGTCCAGGGCGAACAGGGAGGGGGCGCCGCCGGGGCCCGCGCCGCTGGACTGGGGGACGCCGAAGTCGACCGCGTACCCGAACTCGTCCCCGGCGAAGCCCAGCTTGAGGCCGGCCGGCTCCGCCTTGCGTTCGCCCGCCCACATCGCGGACGGCAGGCCGCCCTCGCGCGCCAGGGCCGCGACCGCGCCGCCCGTGGCGGAGTCGGCGAGCAGGCGCAGGGCGCGGTACAGACTGGACTTCCCCGTGCCGTTCGCGCCCGTGACCACGTTCAGCCGGTCCAGGGGGACGATCAGTTTGCGCAGGGAGCGGTAGTTCTCGACGGCGAGTGTGCGGATCATGCGTGCCAGCCTCGCACCAGGGTCTGACAATTCACTCCGTACCGTCCGGTTCCGATGTCCCCGGTGCTCACGTCTCCGGCCGGACGTCCGGCGCGTCCGGCGCGAGGAAGCGACCCATCGGCAGGACCGGCCGGCCCCACGTGGACGCCATCACCTGGCCGGCCAGCAGATACAGCGCCCCGGCCGTCGCGCCGAGCCCGGACCAGCCCGCGACGCGGTTCCAGCCGACCGCGCCCGTGAAGCCGTTGCAGGTCATCGCCACGAACACGACGAGCACGCAGGTGAAGGTGAGCAGCAGCGCCAGATGGATGCGGAAGCTGGCCAGCCACAGCACGAAGACCACGAACACCCAGGGCAGGGTGAACAGGCCCATCGTGTCGCCGCGCAGCGCCGGGTCGAGGCCGGGCAGCACCCACTGGAGCATCAGCGCCTTCGCCATCCAGAAGAGCCCGAAGCCGCCGAAGACCGTGGCGTGCCAGGTGTCGCCGCGCTGCGCCTGGAAGAGCCCGGCGAGGAGCTGCGCGAGGCCGCCGACGAAGAAGCCGACCAGGGGCACGACCGAGTGCAGGAGCTTCTCGGGGAAGACGCCCGCGTCGATGCCGGTGGCGATCATCGTGACGACGATGAACCCGGTGAGCCCGAGCGGGCCCAGCTGGGCCTGCGCGGTGGGCTCCATCCGTTTGACGGAGACCGCCTGGGCCGCGGGGCCCGTGCGGTGCGGGAAGTTCACGCGATGCCCTTGCCGAAGCCGCTGGCCGTCAGGTCGATCGAGCCGCTGTTGTTCTTGTTCCGGTGCCGGGCCGACAGGGCGATGGTGACGGCGACGCCGAGGACCGCCCAGGCGGCCAGGACCAGGAGGGGGCCGGTGACCGCGTTGCCCTCGAAGTACGCGATGGAGCGCGCCACCCAGGTGCCCGCGCCCGGCGGCAGCCAGGGTCCGATGGCCTCCCAGAAGGGCGGCAGCATCGGCAGCGGGAAGGCGCCGCCGGCGCTCGGGTTGCCCGCGATGACGACGAGCAGGACGGCCAGGCCGATGCCCACGATGCCGGTGAGCGACTGAAGGGCGAGCGTGATCGCGCCCACCCCGAAGATCACCAGGGCGCCGAGGCCCCACAGGCCCATGATGCTGCCGGGCAGGGCGCCCAGGATCGGCCCGATGATGATCGCGCCGCCGAGTCCGCCGACGATCGAGTAGAGCGCCATGGTGCCGAGCCTGATCACCGCGCGGGGCACGTTGGCGGCCCGGGAACCCGCGCTGATGGCGAGGATCGAGGCGCACAGATAGCCGCCGACGCACCAGCCGACGACCAGGTAGAACGACGAGAGTCCGTTGAAGTCCTGCGGCGAGGCCGGGGCCACGTCGACGGTCTTGACCGCGCGCTTCTCGGCCCCCTCGACCTTGGCGGTGAGCTCCACCAGGGTCCTGGAGAGGGCGGTGCCGCCGCCGGAGGCGACCAGGAGGGTGTCGGTCGTGCCGCGCGGGTCGACGATCAGGGCGCCGTCGATGTCCCTGGTCATGATCTTGTGCCGGGCGACGCCCTCGTTCTCGACCACCCGGGTGTCGAGCGGTTCGCCGGGGAGCTTCTTCAGCCGGTCGGCGGTCTGCTCGGCCGCGGGCCCCGGGGCGACCACTCCGAAGGGCACGTCCCGCGGCTTCGGGTTGTGCAGGGCCCCTACGTAGGAGGCGATGAACAGCAGTTGCAGGGCGAGTACGCCGATGACGAGCAGGGCTGCTCGCGGGGTGACGGCGCTCTTCAATTCGTCGGCGAACCTCATGCCCCCACGCTCGGTGGCCCGAGACGTTTCCGCAGGTGGGATGGGCCGAACGGACGACAGACGCGGGGCGGGGGCACCCCCGTCCAGTTAATCGAACATTCGTGTCGTACGTAAGTTCGAAACTGGTCTATGGTGGAGGGCAGGGGGATACGAGGTCGGATCGGTTCGGGGTTACAGGAGGTGCGTGTGCCCGGGTTCACGCATCTGCACACCGTCTCCGGGTTCTCCCTGCGGTACGGCGCCTCGCACCCGGAGCGGCTCGCCGAGCGCGCCGCCGAGCGGGGCATGGACGCCCTCGCGCTCACCGACCGGGACACCCTCGCGGGCGCCGTCCGGTTCGCCAAGGCCTGCGCGAAGGCGGGGGTGCGGCCGCTGTTCGGGGCCGAGCTCGCGGTGGGGGAGCCCGCCCCGGCCCGGGGCGAGCGGCGCCGGGCCCCCGTGCGCGGCGGTGCCTTCATCGACGAGTCGACCCCGCGCGTGACCTTCCTCGCCCGGGACGGCGCCACCGGCTGGGCCACGCTCTGCCGTCTGGTCACCGCCGCCCACCGCACCGGTGAGGGGCAGCCCGTCCTGCCGTGGGAGGAGAACCACGGCGAGGGCCTGACCGTGCTGCTCGGCCCCGCCTCCGACGTGGGCCGCGCGCTCGCCGCCGGCCGCCCCGACCGGGCCGCCCGCCTCCTCGGCCCCTGGCGCGAACGCTACGGCGACGCGCTGCGCCTGGAGTCCGTCTGGCACGGCCGCACGGGCACCGGGCCCGGCTCGCTGCGCCTGGCCGCGCGCACCGTCGGCTTCGCCGCCGAGCAAGGCGTGCGCCCCGTCCTCAGCAACGACGTGCGCTACGCCGACCCCGGCCAGGGTCCCGTCGCCGACGTCCTGGACGCCGCGCGCCGCCTCGTCCCCGTCGACCCGACCAAGGAACTCGACGGCGGCGAGCGGTGGTTGAAGGGCGCGGACGCCATGTACCGCGCCGCCGAGCGCGTCGTGGAGTCCGCGGGCTTCCGCCGCGACACCGCCCACCGGCTGCTCGAACAGACCCGGGCGGCCGCCGCCGAGTGCCTCGTCGACGCCGAGGACGACATCGGCATCGGGACCGTGCACTTCCCCGAGCCGCGCCTGGTCGGCGCCGGGCGCCGCACCGCGCAGCGCGTCCTCGCCTCACGGGCCGCGGCGGGCATGGTGCTGCGCGGCTACGACCGCGCCCCCGGGGCCCGCGCGTACTGGGAGCGCATGCACCGCGAGCTGGACATCATCGCGCACCACGGCTTCGCCTCCTACTTCCTCACCGTGGCCCAAGTGGTCGACGACGTACGCGACCTGGGCATCCGGGTCGCGGCGCGCGGCTCCGGCGCGGGATCGCTGGTCAACCACCTCATCGGCATCGCGCACGCCGACCCCGTCGAGCACGGGCTGCTCATGGAGCGGTTCCTGTCCAAGCGGCGGTCCGTGCTCCCCGACATCGACATCGACGTCGAGTCGGCCCGCCGCCTTGAGGTCTACCGCGCGATCATCGGCCGCTTCGGCACCGAGCGGGTCGCGACGGTCGCCATGCCCGAGACCTACCGGGTCCGCCACGCCGTGCGCGACGTGGGCGCCGCCCTGTCCATGGACCCGGCCGACATCGACCGGATCGCCAAGGCCTTCCCGCACATCCGCGCGCGCGATGCCCGCGCGGCGATGGAGGAACTGCCCGAACTGCGCGCGATCGCCGAGGAGCTGGGGGACCGGGACCGGCTGTGGGAGCTGGTCGAGGCGCTGGACGCGCTGCCGCGCGGCGTCGCCATGCACCCGTGCGGGGTACTGCTCTCCGACGCCTCGCTGCTCGCGCGGACGCCCGTGATGCCGACCAGCGGCGAGGGCTTCCCCATGTCGCAGTTCGACAAGGAGGACGTCGAGGACCTCGGCCTGCTCAAGCTGGACGTGCTCGGCGTGCGGATGCAGTCGGCGATGGCGCACGCGGTGGCGGAGGTCGAGCGGGCCACGGGCGCCGCCGTGGACCTGGACGACCCGCGCCAGGTCCCGCCGGGCGATCCGGCGACGTACCGGCTGATCAAGTCCGCCGAGACGCTCGGCTGTTTCCAGATCGAGTCGCCCGGCCAGCGGGACCTGGTCGGCCGGCTCCAGCCGGCGACCTTCCACGACCTGGTGGTCGACATCTCGCTGTTCCGCCCCGGCCCCGTGGCCGCCGACATGGTGCGGCCCTTCATCGAGGCCCGGCACGGCCGCGCGCCCGTCCGCTACCCGCACCCCGACCTCGCGGAGCCGCTGAAGGACACGTACGGAGTCGTCGTCTTCCACGAGCAGATCATCGAGATCGTGGACATCATGACCGGCTGCGGGCGCGACGAGGCCGACCGGGTGCGGCGCGGGCTCTCCGACCCCGATTCGCAGGGGCGGATCCGCTTCTGGTTCGCGCAGCACGCGGCGGCCCGCGGGTACGACGCGGAGACGATCACCCGTACCTGGGAGATCGTCGAGGCCTTTGGTTCGTACGGCTTCTGCAAGGCGCACGCGGTGGCCTTCGCCGTGCCCACGTACCAGTCGGCGTGGCTGAAGGCCCATCACCCGGCCGCCTTCTACGCGGGGTTGCTCACGCACGACCCCGGGATGTACCCGAAGCGGCTGCTGCTCGCGGACGCGCGGCGGCGCGGGGTGCCGATCCTGCCGCTGGACGTGAACCGGTCCGCGGTCGCCCATCGCATCGAACTGGTGTCCGGTTCGGAGGGTGCTCCGGACCGGTGGGGGCTGCGGCTCGCGCTCGCGGACGTGCACGGCATCAGCGAGGCCGAGTCCGCGCGGATCGCGGACGGGCGGCCCTACGCCTCGCTCGTCGACTTCTGGGAGCGGGCCAGGCCCTCGAAGCCTCTCGCGCAACGGCTCGCGCAGGTCGGCGCGCTCGACGCGTTCGGCGCCAACCGCCGTGATCTCCAGCTGCACCTGGCCGAACTGCGGCGCGGGGCGCGCGGCGCGACCGGCGGACAGCTGCCCCTGGCGGGCGGGCGGCGGACGGCCCCCGCCGGGCTGCCCGACCTCGACGACGCGGAGCGGCTCAGCGCCGAGCTCGGCGTCCTCGGCATGGACTCCTCCCGCCATCTCATGGGCGACCACGAGGAGTTCCTCGCGGAGCTCGGCGTGTTCAGCGCGCGGCGCCTGCGCGAGGCCGAGCACGGCGCGACCGTCCTGGTCGCCGGCGCCAAGGCCGCCACGCAGACCCCGCCGATCCGCTCCGGCAAGCGCGTCATCTTCACCACCCTGGACGACGGCACCGGCCTGGTCGACCTGGCCTTCTTCGACGACGCCCACGAGCGGTGCGCGCACACCGTCTTCCACTCCTGGCTGCTGCTCGTGCGCGGCGTGGTGCAGCGCCGCGGGCCGCGCAGCCTCAGCGTGGTCGGCGCGGCGGCGTGGAACCTCGCGGAGCTGGTGGAGGTGCGCAAGGAGGGCGGCCTCGACGCGGTGGCGCGGCGCCTGGCCGAACCGGAGCCCGCGCCCGCCCCCGAGGCGGAACGGGACCCGGCGGGCGGACGGCGCATCCGCATGTCCACGGGGTACGAGATGCACCCCTGGGCGGATCTGCGTCCGGCGGGCGAAGGCACGTCGGCGACACGGAAGTTGTGGCACCGGAGTCCGGGGAGCGCGGGATGAGCGGGGTGACCGAGGTGACCGAGGGAAGCGGGGCGGCCGAGGAGAGCGGGGCGGCCGAGGGAAGCGGGGCGGCCGAGGGAAGCGGGGCGGCCGAGGGGAGCGGGGTGGACACCCTCTACGTACGGTTTCTGCTGCCTCCCATGTACGAGGCGCTCCTGCCCCGGCTGATCGGGCTGCTCCAGGAGTTCAGCCCGGCGGTCGAGGCGCTGCCGCCCGACGCGGCGCTCGTCGACGTGCGGGGCGCGCGGCGCTACTTCGGGCGCGGCGCCGTCGAGCTGGCCGCGCTGATCCGGGTACGGGCGCTCGCCCGCTACGGCGTGGAGTGCGCGATCGGCGCGGGCCCCGGCCCCATGCTCGCCCGGATGGCCGCGCGCGGCGTCGCCCCGGGCATGACCCGCGCGGTGCCCGAAGGCCCGGACGGCACACGGGAGTTCCTCGCCGGACGGCCCGTCGGCGAGCTGCCCGGCATCGGCCGCGCCACCGCCCGCACCCTGTGCGAGTACGGCCTCGACTCCCTGGACAAGGTCGCCGCCGCGCCCCTGTCCACCCTGCAACGGCTCGTCGGCGCCCGCGCGGGCCGCGAGCTGCGCGACAAGGCGCGGGGCGTCGACCGCGCCGGGGTCACGCCGAACGCCGCCGCGCGCTCGCTCTCGGCCGAACGGCCCTTCTCCCGCGACGAGCTGGACCCCTTCCGGCACCGCCGCGCCCTGCTCTCCTGCGCCGAGGAACTGGGCGCGGGGATGCGCGGCCGAAGCCAGGTGTGCCGCGCGCTGACCCTCACCGTGCGCTACGCGGACCGCAGCACGACCACCCGGACCCGGACGCTGCCCGAGCCGACCGCGCACTCCACCGCGCTGACCGTGGCCGCGTACCGCATGTACGAGGCGCTCGGGCTGCAGCGCGCCCGGGTACGGGCCCTCGCCCTGCGCGCCGAGGGGCTCGGCCCCGCCGAACGCGCCGCCCACCAGTTGACGTTCGACCCGGCGGACGACAGGGCCCGCCGGATCGAGGAGGTCGCCGACCGGGCGCGGGCGAGGTTCGGACCGGGCGCGATCGTGCCGGGGACGCTGGCGGCGTAGCGCCCCGCGGTCCCCGTCACCGCCGCGGCGCCCTGAAGGGGGGCGGGCTCATCGCGCCGATCGTCACACGGTGCCTGCTCGCGAAGCTCGGCGCCCGCGACCGCGCCAGTGATCGCTGGAAGTTTTTCCCGACGCGCAACTTCACTCCTCTACTACTGGCGCGTAATTTGGCATGCGCGCAACATTCCTGGCGATCCGGATCACAGGGCTGTCGTCATCGCAACTCCCTTGAGCCGCAAGGAGATCACACGATGCTGCCCTGGAGACGAGCGCTGCACGCGCTCGCCGCCGCCCTGCTCGTCACGGGCGCGCTCACCCTCACCCCCGCCGCCACGGCCGCGACGCCGGACCGGGCCTCGGCCTCGACGTCGAGGGGCTGGAACGACTACGACTGCAAACCGTCCGCCGCGCACCCCCGCCCGGTCGTCCTCGTGCACGGCACGTTCGGCAACTCCGTCGACAACTGGCTGGTCCTCGCGCCCTATCTGGTCGCGCGCGGCTACTGCGTCTACTCCCTGGACTACGGCCAGTTGGACGGCGTGCCGTTCTTCCACGGGCTCGGCCCCATCGACAAGTCGGCTGAGCAGCTCGACGGCTTCGTCGACAAGGTGCTCGCCGCCTCCGGCGCCAAGGAGGTGGACCTCGTCGGCCACTCGCAGGGCGGCATGATGCCGCGCCACTACCTCAAGTTCCTCGGCGGCGCCGCCAAGGTGAACGCCCTCATCGGGCTCGCGCCGGACAACCACGGCACCACGCTGCTCGGCCTGACCAAGCTGCTGCCGTACTTCCCCGGCGTCGAGGACCTGCTCACCACGAAGACACCGGGCCTGGCCGACCAGGTGGCCGGGTCGAAGTTCCTGACCCGGCTCAACGAGGGCGGGGACACGGTGCCGGGCGTGCGCTACACCGTCATCGCCACCAAGTACGACGAGGTGGTCACCCCGTACCGCTCCCAGTTCCTCCAGGGCCCCGACGTGCGCAACGTGACGCTCCAGGACCTGTGTTCCGTCGACCTCTCCGAGCACGTGGCGATCGGGATCCTGGACCGCGTCGCCCACCACGAGGTGGCCAACGCGCTGGACCCGGAACACGCGGCGAGGATCGGGCCGCCCACGATCATCGCGATGACACCCACGACGGCGACGACGACCTTGCAGACGGCGACGATGGTGTCCCAGTTGTCGG
>NZ_JBFAWC010000042.1:0-1481 GCF_040680155.1 Streptomyces sp. NPDC052114
AGGAAGAGAAAACAACCGTGATTCCGGGAGTAGTGGCGAGCGAAACCGGATGAGGCCAAACCGTATACGTGTGAGACCCGGCAGGGGTTGCGTATACGGGGTTGTGGGATCTCTCTTCTGTTGTCTGCCGGCAACAGGACGAGTCAGAAACCGTTGATGTAGGCGAAGGACATGCGAAAGGTCCGGCGTAGAGGGTAAGACCCCCGTAGTCGAAACGTCAGCGGCTCGTTTGAGAGACACCCAAGTAGCACGGGGCCCGAGAAATCCCGTGTGAATCTGGCGGGACCACCCGTTAAGCCTAAATATTCCCTGGTGACCGATAGCGGATAGTACCGTGAGGGAATGGTGAAAAGTACCGCGGGAGCGGAGTGAAATAGTACCTGAAACCGTGTGCCTACAAGCCGTGGGAGCGTCGGACAAGCACTTGTGCTTGTCTCGTGACTGCGTGCCTTTTGAAGAATGAGCCTGCGAGTTTGCGGTGTGTTGCGAGGTTAACCCGTGTGGGGAAGCCGTAGCGAAAGCGAGTCCGAATAGGGCGATTTAGTAGCGCGCTCAAGACCCGAAGCGGAGTGATCTAGCCATGGGCAGGTTGAAGCGGCTGTAAGAGGTCGTGGAGGACCGAACCCACCAGGGTTGAAAACCTGGGGGATGACCTGTGGTTAGGGGTGAAAGGCCAATCAAACTCCGTGATAGCTGGTTCTCCCCGAAATGCATTTAGGTGCAGCGTCGTGTGTTTCTTGCCGGAGGTAGAGCACTGGATAGGCGATGGGCCCTACCGGGTTACTGACCTTAGCCAAACTCCGAATGCCGGTAAGTGAGAGCGCGGCAGTGAGACTGTGGGGGATAAGCTCCATGGTCGAGAGGGAAACAGCCCAGAGCATCGACTAAGGCCCCTAAGCGTACGCTAAGTGGGAAAGGATGTGGAGTCGCAGAGACAACCAGGAGGTTGGCTTAGAAGCAGCCACCCTTGAAAGAGTGCGTAATAGCTCACTGGTCTAGTGATTCCGCGCCGACAATGTAGCGGGGCTCAAGCGTACCGCCGAAGTCGTGTCATTGCAGCAATAGGGCCAACGCCTGCTGTGATGGGTAGGGGAGCGTCGTGTGCCGGGTGAAGCTGCGCCGGAAGGCAGTGGTGGACGGTTCACGAGTGAGAATGCAGGCATGAGTAGCGATACATACGTGAGAAACGTGTGCGCCGATTGACTAAGGGTTCCTGGGTCAAGCTGATCTGCCCAGGGTAAGTCGGGACCTAAGGCGAGGCCGACAGGCGTAGTCGATGGATAACCGGTTGATATTCCGGTACCCGCTGTGAAGCGTCAAACATCGAATCAGGCGATGCTAAGTCCGTGAAGCCGTCCCGATCTCTTCGGAGTTGAGGGAAGTGGTGGAGCCGACGGACCAGACTTGTAGTAGGTGAGTGATGGGGTGACGCAGGAAGGTAGTCCAGCCCGGGCGGTGGTTGTCCCGGGGTAAGGGTGTAG